>CAZFLY010000036.1:0-28006 GCA_964519995.1 uncultured Pirellulales bacterium
TGTTTGTATTGATAAATCATTAAAACCAGCCGCCTAAAAAGTGCGAAAGTTGACCTTCTATAAATGTTTGTATAATGTTATGATTTGCAAAAAACTGCGGTGAAAAGTTAGAGAAACTGATTACAAGTTTACCTTTTAAGATTGACTGCAACCGTATTGTTATTATCAAGAAGCTGTCTGTCCTGCAGTGCCGCAATTGCAGCGAGTACGTAATCGAAGATGATGTTATGCAAAATGTAGATAGTATCCTCAGCAGGGCAGACGAAACAGCGGAGCTTGAAGTCCTCAGCTACGCCGTGTAAGAAGAAACTCGACCGT
This sequence comes from uncultured Pirellulales bacterium, assembly GCA_964519995.1. Lineage (GTDB taxonomy): Bacteria > Planctomycetota > Phycisphaerae > Sedimentisphaerales > Anaerobacaceae > CAZFLY01. The sequence continues at coordinate 319 of CAZFLY010000036.1, forward strand.
TTCGGCCTACAGCTCGACTAAATCGAGGCAGAAAACGAAGAAAACCGTAATTGAAAAACAACACAAGTCGACACGATATAGTATGAGAAAATTACTTATAATTCTTTGTGCAATAATTGGCGTCCCATGTCTCATCTTTATAATGGATAACTACATTCGAAGTGAGTATGAGGATCCATTTAGAGTTTCCAAAGCATTCTCTTATAGCTACATGACTAGAAATGCAACACATATGAAGACATGGGGAGACAAAGAGATTCATAAACAGATCGACCAGTTACAGTATTCTACTCCTGTTAATGATACTTATGCAAATTTTTGGGAATCTTTTCAACTGGTATCTTTTCGTCGAGTTGGCGATACTATAGTGTCAACTTACGCCTATAATACTTTTGAAGACCAACCTCTTTTCTATTCAGTAGTTCTGAAACCAAATGGTTCGCCTTCGCTATGGGAGAGAGTTAAAGATTTCATATATTTTGACCTTCCTTTTGGGGACAAAATGGTTGGGTTCCCCCATCATAAAAAACGATGGTTAGTGGTAGATTTCTTTACAAATGATGATTTTGAGGAATATGTCTCTGAATGGATAGAAAGGATAGAAAAGAGGGATATTAACTGGCTGCATGACCAGCTGAAGATTGACAAACAGTTCCTAACAGAAATCGAACAAAGGCAGAATTATGAGGATAAGTGGAGTGATAGAGAAAAGATACGACAAAATGCAGAGATAAAGAAATTGTATAGGGATTACAAGGGAATTCGTAATAACGATAACGAAGAAAGTCCCTAAGCAAAAGACGAAAATTTGAGAGCAAAAACAAAGACAGCCAAAAGAAGCCCGAACGCTTCGGCCTGCAACTCGAACAAATCCAAGGCGAAAACAAAAATGAGCAAGTAAATCCCACGTAAAATCCGACTCCGGCACGGCTACGCCGGACGAGCGCGGGGCTAAATAGGGGAGCTTGTGTGGCAAGGACGTTAGGATATATGATTACGTTCACAACCTACGGTACATGGCTGCAAGGCGATGAGCGCGGATATGTGAAGGAAGGCAAAATCTATCCAGCAAACAAGGCATTAATGCAAAGCAATAAACAATTGCAACTACAGGACGCTATTCTGCTATCAACTGCTGAGCGGCAGCTCGTGCGAGAAGCAATCATCAATGAAGCCAAAACCCGTGGTCAGAAAATATATGCGATATCTGTCCAACCCAACCATGTTCACATCGTTGTGGATTACACATAAGAACCGTTAAGCAAAATTGTCGCCCTTTACAAGAGCACTTCACGACTTGCGCTAAGGGCTCTGGAACGCACGGGAAAAGTGTGGACACGCGGCTATGACAAGAGGTTTTGTTTTACCGAAGACGATTTGAGACGAAGGATCAAATACGTGCAAAGTCAAAACCCCGCGTGAAACGCGGGGCTAAATATTTAGCCCGCAGTTTTACTGCGGGTTTGCACCTGCAATAAAAGAAAAACAAACGCTATTGACATTGACCGTTCCGCCCTTTAATATCTCATTTTGATTTTTGCATTTTGATGCTTGATATTCCTTCACATGGAGGCTCATTATGGAACAAGTAAAGCCGATCGAAGTTACTGACGCTGACTTTGAAAATAATGTGATAAAATCCGACATTCCCGTGGTGGTGGATTACTGGGCGCCGTGGTGCGGACCCTGCATAATGGCTGCGCCGGTGCTGGAGAAAATCGCCGGCGAATACGCGGGGAAATTAAAGGTCTGCAAACTAAATATAGACGAGCATCGCGACACGGCAATCAAGTACGGGATTATGAGCATACCCACGCTACATGTCTTCAAAGATGGGCAGGTTGTGGACCAAGTTACGGGCGTGACGCCCAACTATGAAGCGAGTCTTAAGAAAAAGATCGAGCCTCATCTGGGCTAAAGCAGGGACAATCACAAAATGAGCAACGGTGTATATGATGTAATTATTGTTGGTGCAGGGCCTGCGGGATTTGGAGCCGCACTTTACACCTCGCGTGACAGACTCAAGACGCTTGTGCTCGAAAAACTGATGCCCGGAGGGCAGATCATAAATACTAACAGAATCGAAAACTATCCCGGCATTGAACGCATCGACGGGCCAGGTCTTATTCAAAATATGCAAAAGCAGGTTGAAAATTTCGATGCCGAGATAAAAACCGGCTGTGAAGTGACAAAACTGGAAAAACTCCAGGATGGCAACATAGCTGTATATTGTGACGAGGAAAAATACGTTGCGCGGACGGTAATCCTCTCACCCGGCAGCAGCTACCGCAAGCTCGGCATACCCGGCGAAGATGAGTTTCGCAATGCCGGTGCGGGCGTAAGCTATTGCGGGACCTGCGATGCACCGTTTTTTAAGGATAAGCAAGTCGTTGCTGTGGGCGGTGGCAATACCGCAGTGGAAGAGACGCTGCATCTTACAAAATACGCCGCTAAGGTTACTCTTATTCACCGACGAGATGAATTTCGAGCAACTAAAGTCCTCGCGGAAGAGATTCGCCAAAAAGCCAACGAACCAAATTCAAATCTGATTATCAAATACAGCACCGTTGCTACTGCCATTCAAGGTGAGGGAAAAGTACAATCGGTCAAACTTAAAAATGTCAAAACAAACGAAGAAGAAGACTATCCCTGTGACGGGGTATTTATCTTTGTGGGGATGGTACCGAACACCGATTTTCTCAAAGGCTTTGTGAACCTTACCGACAAGGGCTTTATCAGGTGCGACTGTGCGTATCTTCGTACAAGTGTCCCCGGCGTCTTCGTCGCGGGCGATTGCAGAATCGGTGCTACTATGCAGTTGGCTACAGCGGTAGCGGATGGCGTCGTCGCTGCTATGATGCTCAAAGAATATTTCAGAAACCCCGACTGGTGGAGCGAACCGGTCAGCGACTCACTTGCGCCCGGCGGATGGTAAGTATTTAACCTGCGGTTTTACAGCGGGTTTGCATAACTAAAACAAATGAACAGACGAGATTTCATCAAGCGTACTCTGACTATCCTCAGTATCGTGCTTGCCGTTGGCGCTAGCACGAGATTCTGTTCCGCTGAAAACAAAGAACAGGTCGCTCGCTGGGCCTTTTTTTCAGATACGCATATTGCCGCAGATGTTAATGATAACTACCGTGGCTTCTATCCATACCGAAATCTACAAAAGGTTGTTTCCGATATTCTCTCTGACTTACCGGATGCAGTTGCGGTCGCAGGTGATTTGGCACGGCTGGAGGGCAAGTTGGATGACTATGCTAATCTCAAGGAATTGCTGGCGCCACTGGCTGTAAAAGTGCCTGTGTATATGGCGCTGGGCAACCACGACAACCGGGACAATTTCCTGCGTACTTTCACCGACCTGCCCGGCGAAAAACCGCCAATTGCAGACAAATATGTTACCATTATTCACACACCACCTGTTCGTGTGATCCTTCTGGATTCACTTTTTTACGTTAATAAAATTCCAGGGCTTCTGGGAAAAGCCCAGCGTGATTGGTTGCAAGATTATTTGAATAAGTGCGATGATAAGCCCATAATTTTGTGTGTTCACCATACGCTGCAAGATCGTGACGGAGACCTTCTCGATGTGCCACGTCTGTTTGAGATCATAAAGCCGATACGCAAGGTAAAGGCTATCTTATACGGTCATTCTCATGAATATGCGTTTGGACAATATGAAGGAATTCACCTTATCAATATTCCGGCAACCAGTTACAGCTTCGCTGACACTATCCCTGTCGGCTGGGTAGAGGCTCGTTTGGCAACCCACGGGGGAGAATTTATACTGCATGTAATCGCAGGCAATACAACAATGCACGGCAGCGTGAAGAAACTCAAATGGCGGAAATAAGAGGCTATTTCAGTTCTTATGACGATTGATTGAGGATCGGTGTTACACGTCGTCCCCTCCAGAGATGTGTTTGGACTTATCCACATATAATTTTTGTATCAGCCAGTCTTTTACCTTGAAACCAATCCCCAAGCCGATGCCGATAAGCACGGCATATCGCCAATAGAAGCGAAAATAGATTGTTGTTTTTGCAGGACGGAAAATCACCAGAAGAATCACTCCATGTAGTAAGTACGCTAAGATAAAAACGATGCTCCAAGTTAGGAACTGACCAATTACGTTGGTCAATGGAATCTTAACCAGAATCTTAACGTTCAGAAGAGCTGCACCAGCCAGGAATAACATGGCAATCACATGAGGAATAAGTTGAGGTGACCAAGAACCTGTAGCCGCGATCATGACAATGATTAGCAGAATGGTGACACCAACAAACTGAATTAGCACGAGTCTCTGAGCAGCAAGCACAAGGATACCGACAGCCAGTCCAATCGTGACAAATTGGAATGGCGGTGCCTTTAGATGAAAGACCTGAGTGCCGAATGTGAGCAGGCCCATAAGAATACACACAAGAGTTGGACAGACTATGGTCAACAGAGGCTCAACTGTCTTACGCGTAAGATAAAAATACATGCTTTTTCATCCTTGCCAACGACCAAGCTTGCCGGTGCCACATAGTTATGGCCGTGTATAGCCTCTGGTTCAATTCAAACAATTCACATGGGCTTAAGTCCATGCGACTTGAACTATGCGAGAAGCTCGAAACGTCCTAATCAGCAAGTGTGTCCCACAAACCACATTTAGGATTATAGCGGCCTCAGAACAAAGGCGTCAAGAAATTATGATTTGTGTAGCCGTATGAACGGAACGTGCGAAGGAAAAGGGAACAGATTGTTGGGAATGGTGGTTTATTGTGCAAGTACTTGCAAGCAGAGGTTTTTTCGATATATTGAGACACGGCTATGCAGCGAAAGAGCTGTGGGTGGTTGAGCGTGGTGTTTCTGAGTAGGAAATAATATGGCTCACGCTGGGATGTGTTTTGATAATCGGTCAATTATTAGTGAGGTAGGAAATATGCTGTGTTCATACTTGAAGTCTTCGGTTGCCGTCGTCAGAGTCGCGGTTTTTGCGGGTATTTTATGTGTTAGTGCATTGCCGGTGGTGCTCGCTGGTGAAGGGGTCAATGATTGGGAGAACCCGGAAGTTGTCGGCAGGAACAAGGAGCCGGGGCATTGTACTTTAATGCCGTATGCCGATGCCCAGGCAGCGATTCAGTGCAAACGCGAGCAGTCGCGATTTTACACGTCGCTGAATGGACCATGGAAGTTCAACTGGGTTGAAAAGCCTGCGGACAGGCCAATTGATTTCCATAATGTCGATTACGACGTTAGCGGCTGGAAGGAAATCCCCGTGCCATCGAACTGGCAGATGCACGGCTACGGCAGGCCAATATATCTGAATGTGCGATATCCTTTTCCGGTGAATCCCCCTTATATTCCGCACAATTACAATCCGGTCGGCTCCTATCGAAGGGAATTCACGATACCAATCGAGTGGAAAGGCAGGCAGATTTTCCTGCACTTCGATGGTGTCAAGAGCGCCTTCTATGTTTGGGTGAACGGCCAGGAGACTGGCTATAGTCAGGATAGTATGACTCCGGCCGAATTCAACATCACCAAGTATCTGAAGGAGGGTACTAACACAATAGCTATCCAAGTGTATCGCTGGTCGGATGGCAGTTACCTTGAAGATCAGGATATGTGGCGGTTGAGCGGCATCTATCGCAACGTGTATCTGTTCTCGACGCCGAATGTACACATTCGTGACTTTTTTGTTCGTGCCGACCTTGAAAATAACTACCAGGACGGAGTCCTGATGATTCGACCGAAGCTGGCGAAATACGGTGATCAGGACATTAAGGGCTGGTATGTGCGGGCGCAAATCTATGATGGTGAGCGAGCGGTTCTAAGCGAGGACCTTAAGGCATATGCACCTCCGATAATCAATGAGCGGTATCCGCAAAGGGACAACGTGCGGTTTGCACTTCTACAGGCGAAGGTACCCAATGTAAAAAGGTGGTCTGCGGAGACGCCAAACTTGTATACACTTGTACTGACGCTTGAGGATGCGCAGGGCAAAGTGATCGAGGCAGAGAGCTGCAAAGTTGGCTTTCGAAGGATAGAAATAAAAGACGGGCAACTTTTCATCAATGGCATCTCTGTCAAACTGTTCGGTGTCAATCGGCATGAGCACGATCCGGATCATGGACGAGCGATACCCTTGGAGAGAATGATACAAGATGTCAAGATTCTCAAGCAGAACAACATCAATGCAGTGAGGACGTCACATTATCCTGATGATCCCCAGTGGTATGAGCTATGTGATGAGTATGGGATATATTTGATTGATGAGGCGAATCTCGAAACGCATGGGGTGGGGGGGTACTTTTCGAATCAGGCAACGTGGCATACTGCATTTGTCGAGCGGGCAATAAGAATGGTGGAGCGGGATAAAAACCATCCATCGGTTATTTTCTGGTCGCTCGGCAATGAAGCAGGCTGCGGTCCGAATCATGCTGCTATGGCGGGATGGATTCATGATTATGACCCAACGCGGTATGTGCACTATGAGGGCGTCGTAGGGCGCCCGAAAGACTGGCCATACGTCGATGTCATCAGCAGAATGTACGCGAGGATTCCGGAAATTATTCGCATCGCTAACGATCCTGTAGACACCCGACCGATGGTGCTTTGCGAATATGCACATGCGATGGGCAATTCAGTAGGTAACCTAAAAGAATACTGGGATGCCATTCGGTCACACAAGCGACTTATCGGCGCCTTTATCTGGGACTGGGCGGATCAGGGCCTGCGCAAGTTCTCAGCGGAAGGCAAAATGTTCTGGGCTTACGGCGGTGATTTCGGCGATTTTCCCAATGACGGTAACTTCTGCTGCAATGGTATCGTCCAGCCTGACCGCAAGCCGAATCCATCGCTGCACGAGGTCAAAAAAATCTATCAGCGAATATGGGTTGAGCCGGTTGATTTAGTCCGTGGTACTGTGTCCATCCGTAATGAATACGATTTTCTGGATCTGAGTTTTGTAGATATTTTGTGGCAGCTAACCGAGGATGGAAAAATCCTTCAAAAAGGAAAACTTGATAGATTGTCTTTGCCTGCAGGAGCCATACAAGAGGTTCGCATTCCGTTTGATAAGCCACAGCTTCAGCCGGGGGCTGAATATTTTCTGAAGGTATCATTTGTGCTTGGTGATGATACATTGTGGGCGTCGCAAGGCCACATTGTGGCGTGGGACCAGTTCAAGGTGCCGTTCGATGTGCCCAGCGGATCTGTTGCTGAGCTTACTGAGATGGGCGAGTTAAAGTTGAAGGAATCGGATAAGACCATCACTGTCACCGATCAGAACTTTGAACTAATCGTCAGCAAAAACAGCGGTGCTATCGAGTCATTTATATACGAAAAAACCCAGCTAATTGTGTCACCTCTGGTTCCTAATTTCTGGCGAGTACCAATAGACAACGACAGAGGCAACGGAATGCCCAGGCGTCACGGCGTATGGCAACAGGCAGGGCCAAATCGAAAGATAACGAGCGTCAAGGCAAAGCAGATAAAACAGCAGCTTGTGCGCATCACGGTGAATGCAACTTTGCCTGTTGGGACAGAGTCGAAGTATCAAATCGTTTACAATATCTACGGCAGCGGTGATGTGCTTATCGAGAATAGTATTGAGCCTTCCGGCGAGAACATTCCTGAGATACCGCGCCTTGGAATGCAAATGGAAATACCAGGACGATATTCCACTATGACCTGGTATGGCCGGGGTCCGCACGAGACCTATTGGGACCGCAAGACAGGAGCTGCTGTCGGTTTGTACTCAGGCGCGGTTCAGGAGCAGATACATCTTTACGTGCGGCCGCAGGAAAACGGTAATAAGACCGATGTGCGATGGGTAGCGCTAATGGACGGTGATGGCACAGGACTACTGGCGATTGGTAGGCCTCTCTTGAGCGTAAGCGCATGGCCCTTCACGATGGAAGACTTGGGTAAAGCTAAGCACATCCATGAGCTGCCGACGCGAGAGAACATCACTGTCAACCTGGACTACAAACAGATGGGTGTCGGTGGTGATGATAGCTGGGGTGCCCGAACGCATCCGGAGTATATGCTATATGCCAAGCCTTACGTATGGCGTCTGCGAATTCGGCCCTACAAAGCAAAAATGGGCTCAATCGAAACCCTAGTGCGAACAATCTTGCCCAGCGTCGATTGACCTTGCTTTCAACAACGCGTAAAACTGCGGTCAGCCCCACATTTTACGTGTGGTTTCTCACTTGCCTGCAAAGGCTCGCTTCTGGTATAAAATGTTCCGGCATTAGGCAAATGTAAAAAACACCGGAAAGGACAGACGTTCGAATGCCTGTTTCAGCAAGGACGCTAAAAAGAAGATGGGTGATACATCCCGCCAGCGAATACTCTGACCATCTGGCAAAATCCTTGAAGGTCTCGCCTTTGATCGCGCAGGTTCTGGCTAATCGCGGCATAAGAACCACCAACGACGGCCACGCTTTTCTCAGACCAAAGCTCGCCGAACTTATTCGCCCTGAAAAGATGCCAGGAGTTGAACCGGCGGTTGCCCGATTGAGATGCGCTATCGAAAGCCGAGAAAAAATCACACTTTACGGCGACTACGATGTTGATGGCATAACCGGCGTAGCAATTCTATGGCAGCTTCTTAAACTTCTTGGCGCTAATGTCGATTATTACATCCCTCACCGCATCGAGGAAGGTTACGGTCTGAACGGCGCCGCAATCCAGTCCTTAGCCAGGACTGGTACGCAACTGCTTGTGACCGTCGATTGTGGTATTACGGCTTTTGACTCAGCTCAGCTTGCTGAACAATGCGGTATTGAACTGATAATAACCGACCACCACCAGCCCGAGTCTAAATTGCCCAAAGCAGCCGCCATTGTGCACCCCGGCCTTGAGCCGTCATATCCTAACCCCGACTCAGCCGGCGCTATGGTCGCATTCAAACTAGCCTGGGCTCTGGCAAACGAATTTAACCCGGCAGAAAGGCTGAATCCTGAACTTCGCGATTTTATGCTCAATGCCACCAGCCTCGCGGCCATGGGAACCATCGCGGATATTGTCGATTTGCGTGGTGAAAACAGGATTCTGACCTGCTATGGCCTTAAGGCTCTGCCCGAATGCAAGCTCACCGGGATACAGGCATTGATCGAATCTGCCGGCCTGACCGGGCAAGGCCTGGATAGCTTCCACATAGGTTTTCGCCTGGCCCCAATGCTCAACGCAGCAGGACGAATGGGACACGCGCGACTGGCCGTGGAACTGCTGACCAGCGACCGCGAAACTCGCTCAACACAGATAGCTGAATACCTCAAGCAACAAAACAGCCAACGCCAGCAGTGTGAGCGAAAGATGTTTCAACAGGCCTGTGAAATGATCTTCAATCAGGGACTTAACCATCCCGACAGAAGAAGCGTTGTTCTTGCAAACAGCGACTGGCACGGCGGTGTGCTTGGCATCGTAGCTTCCCGCTTAGTTGACAAATTTCATCGTCCAACGATTATGATAAATTCCGGCACAGAAAACGGTGCTGCACAAGGCTCCGGAAGATCCATTCCCGGATTTTGCCTTCTCAGCGCGATAAAGGCCTGCTCGGACCATCTGATAACCTTTGGCGGTCACAAAATGGCAGCAGGTATAACCATTAAACCTGAGAGCATAGAACAGTTTACTGCCGACTTCGAGGCATACGCAGTTCAGAATTTAACGGACGACGATGTCACCGCAAAGCTCCATATCGACGCCGAGGCACCTCTTAGCGAGTTTACACGAGAATGCGTCTATCAATTGCAGATGCTCGGCCCATTCGGTCAGGGCAACCCTGAGCCCGTCTTTGCTACAAAAGCCGTCCATTTGGCTGCGCCGCCCAGAAGAGTGGGCGCACGCGCCGACCACCTCCAACTTGTCATCACCAACAAAATAAACGCAGTTCGTTGTGTGGGTTTTGGAATGGGAAAACTTGAGAAAAAACTGCTCGACCACGAATTGTTCAATGTCGCATATCGTCCTCAGATAAATACCTACAATGGCAACAGCAATGTCGAATTCATCCTAAGCGATGTTCAGTTCGAATAGGGGTAAAAACCTGCGGTAAAACCGCAGGCTAAATATTTAGGTTCTCACTCCACTACAACCTTTTCGATTTTGAATTGTCCGAGCACACTTGCAATATTGAGAAAATCTGCCGGCTCACCATTACCGACCGCAAGAGCAATGTGCCCGGCATCATAGCCGCCCAGTCCCGCGCTCTTAAATGCCGCATCCAATCCGATCCACCTGTCACCAGCGTATGCCTGAACCCAGGCGTGTCCACCAAATCCTTCGAAACCGCTAAAATCAGCAACATAAGCAATACCAACAACCACCTGCGCAGGTATTCCAACTGCACGGCACAATGCAGCAGTCAGCACCGCAAACTCGCTGCAATCACCTTCACGGCTTGTCGCAACCTCTGCCGCTGAGGCGTATCCAACAGATAGACTCTTGTTCTCAATATAGTCGGCCACAAACGATTCGATTCTCTTTATTGCCTCAGCAACATCTTTAGCGTTGCCAATTGCCTTTCGGCCAAGCTCGATTATCTGTTTGTGGTCGCTCTGCACATACCTGCCGGGCTCCAATGCAGCAAGAATTCTCTTATCTTTTCCCTTGTATGGAAACTTCACTCCTGCTGGAGCAGCGACAGGTCTTACCGTCACTATCACTTTGCCATCCTCAAGGCGACGCACCTTTTGATTGTCACTTTCGGGTATTACCAGATTGGCATCTTCAATCGGAGCTAACAGATAACTAACCGCTGAGATTCTTCTCAGATCGCCAAGTGGCTCAGGACTTGTCACAAACATCTTGTCGATTAGCTCCAACACATCGTTCTCGCCGAGTGCAAATTCTTTCGCACAGGCAATCATTTCCATCTGCATTCCTGCTATGTTTGTTATCGTTTTTTGAGGACGAAGCTCCTCATCCACGTAACTTATACTGGGAATTTCTCCTGTTCCCGGCATACTTAGCAGGGTCATCACCTCAGTAAGAGGAACAACACGTCCTAAAAGATCGACCTTTTGCATGGCACCGATACGTACCTTCGCATCTACGGCCTGCAACATTCCCGGGCTAAACATTTTTGTCGAATACTCCAGCCCTTGCTTTAGGCCGTGCTTGAGCGTGAGCAAACGAAGTCCTTCTGACATGACAGCCCCTTTGGGCCATTCAAAGGTCGATTTTTGCTCGCTATCAGGCGATGTGGTTGTCAAATATACCGTCCCATCGGCACCGATGGTGCCGGTTGTTTTTGTTGTCAATATCCCCAGTTGCTGAACGACTTCGAAACCTATCGGCTTTCCGTCAACTGTTTCAATGCTGCTTTCGGCCATCTCAATTGTAAGTGGAATGCCCAGCCGACTTATTGTAATACTAACCGTCTCACTTGTGGTTACTTTGTCATCGGAGACGACTCTGCTCTGGACACTGTGGCCTACTTTTTTACCCTCCATAAACAACGCGAAATAATCAATCTGGCCTGATACGGTGGCCGGATAAATAGATAGCGCCAATCCTAAGTAAACGCCAAATAAACTTCGAATCTTCATCCTCAAATTCCTCCATAGAGGCTTTGCAAAGCAAGTAATGTGCCCTCTACAAATACGTATGTTTCAAGCAATAGCTTTAGTGTCGCCGATTATAAACAAAGGCACTTGGATTTTCATTAGAATTGTTGGCGGCGTTGTTTTTTGCCTTGGTTGACTATTTCAGCCTTTGTAATAAAATAGCTCCACTGTTATGGGCCAAATCCAAAACAAAACACGCAAACTTATGACCTTCGATGAGCTATTGGAACTGGTCTCTTCAGGCAAAGCCCCAAACATCCGCCTCGATTCGCGCCTGGTCAAAGCAGGCGATGTTTTTATAGCTGTCCCTGGCACAATTCATGATGGTCACGAATTTATCGACGAAGCTGTCGCCAACGGCGCCAAATATATTGTTTGCCAAAATCTTGAATCGAGCCACGAGTCACGAGTCACGAGTCACGAGACCGTTATCGTCGGCAATTCTTCTGAAGCTGCGGCGCTACTCACACAGGCAAGCAAGGGCTATCCAGCCTCCAAGCTGACTAATCTTGCTGTCACCGGCACAAACGGCAAGACAACCATTGCGTTCCTCGTCCGGTCGGTAATCCAGCAGGCCAGCCAGAAGTGCGGCCTTATCGGCACCATAATCTATGACACAGGCAGCAGCGTTAGCGAAGCGTGCCTTACTACACCCAGTTGTCTTGATGTTGCTCGCGTACAAGACCAGATGGTTAAGGCAGGTTCGAAATATATGATTATCGAGGCAAGCAGTCACTCCCTGGCGCAGGATCGTCTGGCAGGAATTGATTTTAAGGCCACTGCATTTACCAACCTTTCTGGCGACCACCTCGATTACCACAAAACAAAAGAAGATTACCTCGCTGCTAAAACAAAACTTTTCGAGAAACTTTCACCCAACGCCGTAGCTGTACTAAACAAGCAATCGCCGCAGGCACAATACATTGCTCGACGCACACGCGCAAAGATCCTGTGGTATGCCGTCGATGAACCTGCTGACATCAGTGCTCACATTGAATCTATGAATATAAGCGGAACAATTTTTGCTGTGAAGTTTTCTGAGTCACGGGTCACGGGTCACGGGTCACGGGTGACCACCCCGCTACTTGGTCGATACAATGTGAGCAATCATCTCGCCGCCGCAGGATTGTGTCTTGCCGCAGGATTCGACTTGGATACAATCGCCACCGGCCTTTCCGCACTGCAGGCCATACCCGGCCGATTGGAGAAAATTAGTTATTCTGGTCGCGGGCCACGAGCCACGAGCCACGTATTTATTGATTATGCCCACACCGATGATGCTTTGAAAAATGTCCTGGAAACATTGAAGCCTTTATGCAGGGGCCGGCTAATCTTAGTCTTTGGCTGTGGCGGCGACAGAGACAGAACCAAACGGCCGCGTATGGCAAAAGTCGCCGAAGATTTAGCTGATATTGTCATTGTAACCAGCGATAATCCGCGAACCGAAAATCCACAAGCCATCATAGATGAAATAATCGCAGGCTTTGATAGTCGTGAATCGTGTATGGTGAATCGTGAATCGAGTCACGAGTCACGAACCACAAACCACAAGACCACTATTGAGCCTGACAGAAAAATGGCAATTGAACTGGCGATACGAATTGCTACCAGAGATGATATCGTCCTAATCGCCGGCAAAGGCCATGAAAACTATCAGATAATCGGAAGCCAAAGATTCCATTTCAGCGATAAGGAAGTAGCCCAGGAGTTGCTCCTGAGGGAACGGCGGACAACGATTTAGGGGCTACCAAGCGATATGGAGGGACGGTAATTTTGTAGCACACGCTCATTCCAGGTCTATATCATGCCCAAGCTACGCTTAAGCATGCCACCCAAAGTGAACGGGCTAAGTTAGAAGCATTTAACCCCGTCCTTTCGGCTATGCATAGGCTAACTTTTTCACCTCCTTTTCTATACGATGCGAAAGCTTGTCTGTCTCCACGTCCAAATCATAATCCATCTGCAGGCCCAGCCAAAACTGTGGCGAATTGCCGAAATAGCGGGCTAAACGAAGTGCCGTGTCTGCTGTTATACTTCTCTTGCCATGAATAATTTCATTTATTCTTCGAGCTGACACTCCCAAATCTCGACCAAGCTGATTTTGGCTTATGTTCATAGGCTTTAAGAATTCTTCGAAAAGAATCTCGCCAGGATGCAAAGGAGGAATTTTCTTTTTTGCCATTCTTTCACCTCAATGATAATCTGTAGTTTCTACCTCTAAAGCGTTATTATCTATCCATTTAAAACAAATGCGCCATTGGTCATTAATGCGAATGCTATATTGCCCTTTCCTTTCACCTGATAACTTCTCTAACCTATTAGCCGGCGGGACTTTCAAATCATTTAATGTAATACTGCGGTCAATCATACGCAGTTTTCTAAAAGCAACTTTTTGAATATCACGAGGCAACTTTTTGGAATATTGCCGGTGAAAGATTTTCTGTGTTTCTTTACATTTGAAGGTTTTAATCATATCCTAATTAAATATTATAACGCATAACGTTATAAGTCAAATGTTTTTTCTAAAATTTGTGATATTTTTTGCGAAAGTTGGAAGTCCCTCAGAATCATGTACTTCTGTATATCTCCGTAAAATACATCGACATCGGCTATCTATAGAATCATAGCGTAATTTTTGGAACAAGAACTAACAGTCGGTGCGGTGGCTACCCCAAGTTCTGTGGTTGGCGAGTTCCGGCCAAACAACTTATGTTCCAGTTGGTCGTGAAACCATAACAATTTGTTCACTGAAAAATCCGTACAATTGTTGGACCAGATACTTCGGCACGCATAAACTTGATTTATAACCGCGGTACGCATATACTGCGCGGCTAAAGTTGTCTTTAGCTTGGTTGTTTTTCTGTGTATACAGTAACCAACACAAAGGCAGATAATGAAGATATTTTCAATTACATCTCTGGCAAAGGTCACGGATGCACAGCCCGTATCAGTCACGAGCCACGAGTCATGTTTCACTGGAATAAGCACAGACTCACGGACCACAAGACCTGGTGACTGCTTTTTTGCGATTACTGGCGAGAGCTTCAACGGCCACGACTATGTACCGGATGCCTTTGCCAAAGGCGCCGCCTGTGCGGTGGTCAGCCAGAATATTGAGGCTCCAAGATTAGGTGATAAAGTTGTATTCAAGGTTAAAAACACGATAAATGCCCTCGGTGATCTTGCCCGCTACTATCGCCGGCAGTGTGGTTTTAAGGTAATTGCCATTACAGGCTCAGTGGGTAAGACGACAACGAGGCAAATCGTTAGCCATGTCCTAAGTAAGTACCACCGGGTTTTTGCAGCACCAAAGAATTTTAATAACACTATAGGGCTGCCTTTGACGCTGCTTGGCGCTGACGCAGAAGACGAAATTGTTGTCACCGAACTCGGCAGCAATCACCCCGGTGAAATTGCGTATTTGACCAAGATTGCATTACCAGACGTTGCGGTCATAACAAATGTGCACGCCGCTCACCTGCAGGGCTTTGGTAACCTGCGGACAATAATGCAGGAGAAACTATCCATATCCGAGGGAATTTCACATAATGGCATCTTGATAATTAATGCAGATAACACCCGACTTGTGGAAACTTGCACAGCCAAGGGTCTAAAATTTTTCACCTTCGGTAAATCTCAGAGAGCTGATTATCAACTCAAGAGTGTCATCCGTGAGCCTCTCAGCAGCAGATTTATGGTCGATGATGTTGAGGTACGGCTGCCACTGCCCGGTTGGGGGAACATCGAAAACGCCATCGCTGCTTACGCTGTTTGCAGCCAATTTGGCGTAAGCGCCAATGATTTTGCTCAGGCTGTGGATACTCTGCCGCCCGTTACTATGCGAGCAGAACCACTGCAAATCGGCACACTGACCGTATTGAATGATTGCTACAACGCAAACTCGGCCTCTATGGAAAATGCACTGCAGATACTTGCAGGCCTGGACCCGACGGAGCAACGCCGACGTATTTTCATTTGTGGCGATATGGCCGAACTCGGCGAACAAAGCGAGCAACTGCACGCTGAACTTGCCACAGCAGTTGTACAGACTCGTGTGCAACTTTTGTTAACCGTCGGCAAACTCGCCAGGTTAACCGCCATCAACGCAAAACATCTGGCCGAACATAATCTGCAGACGATCTCTTTTAACGACACACAAATGGTTTGCAATAAACTACACGAGTTCATAGAGGATCACGATATAATACTAGTCAAAGGTTCACGTACGGTTAAATTGGAGATGGTCGTGGACAAGCTAAGGGAGCTTTTCAAGGCGCCGAAAGCTCCATACGTTGTTCAGGAGCTGCGAGTTTCGGCAGCACAGAAGCCAGCTCAGTCCATTGAAAAGCAGAAGACAAATGATATACCACCTTTTACGACATTTTAGCGATTTCATCGCCGAAACATTGCATTTCTATGCTTACCGCTATGTGATGTTTCGCTCGGTAATGGCAATATTGACAAGTCTGCTAATTGCGATTCTGATTGGCCCGAAGATTATCCGCTGGCTGATACGAAAAAAGATTGGAGATCGGCCCGAGTTTTATCATGCCGCCCTTAATGAGTTGACAAAAGAAAAAGCAAATACACCCACAATGGGTGGTCTAATCATAATTTTCTCTGCCGTTCTCAGTACCTTGCTATGGGCAAAACTGAACAATCCCTTTGTTCAGAAAGCAATCTTTGTAATAGCGTGGTTTTCGGTATTGGGTGGTGTCGATGATTGGCTGAAACTTACCGCTGGTACCCGCCACAGAAGCAGGGATGGCTTGTACCCGTGGGAAAAGCTCATCTTCCAGATTGCCGGAGCTGTGCTAATAGCGTCCTTTTTATTCTTTGATTTTGTTAACATCGATGATGGCAGACTGTTTTGGCTGCCATTCTATAAGCATGGTCTGTCTTTGGCTAACTGGACATTTGTCCTGATAGCGATTTTTTATATATCAGCCACAAGCAATTCGGTGAACCTTGCCGACGGTATGGATGGTCTGGCCGCAGGCCTTGTCGGCATGGTTAGTCTTGTTCTTGCTGTGCTATGCTATGTTGCCTCCGAAACCATGTCCCGAACAACACCTGTCACTTGGGCCAGTTATCTGTTACTGCCGCATATACCACAGGCCGGGGAGCTGAGTATTTTCTACTCGGCCATCCTCGGTGCCGTCCTTGGTTTTTTATGGTTCAACTGTTACCCAGCTCAAACATTTATGGGTGACGTTGGATCATTGCCGTTAGGTGCAGCAATGGGCTACGGTGCATTGGTGACAAGAAATGAAATTCTTCTGTTGGTCATTGGAGGCGTATTTGTCGTCGAGCTTCTCAGCGTGGTTATGCAAGTTGGTTATTTCAAATATACCGGCGGCAAGCGCCTTTTTAGATGTGCACCGCTTCATCATCATTTCCATTTAGCAGGCTGGAGCGAACCACAGGTAGTCGTGAGATTCTGGCTTATGGCCGCAGCATTTGCTGCTCTGGCTCTGGCCACCCTCAAAATCCGATAATCGTGCCACTAATAAAGTGCAAATATCAAAGTTCAAAAATAAAAATTGTGGAATTGCCGCAGAGCGGCAATGACTACCTTAATTTTACATTTTACATTTAGATTTTTTATTTTCTTATGCCTGCCCCCTAAAGAACTACCAGATGTGGGCCGATATGATAGTTTTGCTAGTGACTGTCGACCAGGGACCTGCGGATTCATGGTCCATGATCAGCGAAGTTTCCTTGGGGGCTTCGCTTTTTTTCTTGTCCGTAAAAATTATCGGTCATATTGCTATGTTATGACTATGCTGATGCCAATCAGGTGTCGTGCAATTGACCAACACTGTTGTTTTCGAACAATACGCTGTGCTCTATTTTAGGTAAAATCTTGGATGAGGAGACAATGATGCTCAGAGCAAGAGATGTTATGAACAGGAATGTAATTAGCGTCAAGAAAGACACGCACATTTTTGAAGCAGTTGAACTTATGGTATCAAATAGTGTTTCAGGCCTACCCGTGGTCAACGACGATCTGACTATCGCGGGCATTCTCTCAGAGAAAGACGCAGTTGTATTGTTCTATACAAACAAGGATGATGCGAGTAAAACCGTAGACGACTTCATGACCCATCACCCAGTATTCTTTGAGGAAAATGAAAGTCTGCTGGCGGTATGTGATTTCTTGACGAAGAATATCTTCAGAAGAGTCCCCATCACATCAAACGGAAAACTAGTCGGCATCATCAGCGTCCAAGACGTCCTTGATTCCGTGCTCAAGCAGAGACAGCAAGCAGTCCACGCTACTTAAAAAGAGCTTGGATGTTTCTGTTTTTGAATAACTTCTTCGCAAAAAATAACTTTCCCACATATTCATTGCGTTGTAGTTTTATAGATTGCCCCTGAGGGGCGAGCTACTCGCCTCCGCGAAGCGCTTTGGCGGAGCGGGGTTGGTTCGTTGCTCTTGTAGGCCAGGACTACTAATCGTAGTATTCTTCGCTGCGGACTCGCACGTTGTGCCTGTAGGCTTTAGAATCATCGGAGCTTAGTTTGTCCAATTGTCTTTGCGCCAGAAAAATCTTTATGGCAACAGTCCCGCAGCCGATCCCTGCAATGAAGAACACCGCAGCGGCAAGAAATGCAAAAATCTCGGGCAATGCTAAGATAATGACTCCAAAACCGATTAGCATCAGTCCTACGATAAATATTACTGCAGCCACTCTTCGGGAGGCTTGTGAAATCATGTTTGTATAATAACGAAAACTCATTCAAAAAGCTCCTTCTTCCAAACTCGCCCCTTATGGGCAAGCTAAAAAGCGGGCTCCAAAAGGAGCCCGCTTTTTGCCGACCTACTAATACATTCCGCCGCCAGGGGGCCCTGTAGGTGCCTCCTTCTTTTCCGGAATCTCACTGACTATCGCATCAGTTGTTAGCAACAGCGACGCGATTGAAGCACCGTTCTGCAATGCAATTCTTTCGACTTTTGTCGGCACAATCACGCCAAATTTAATCATATCGCCATATTCCTTGCGCAGTGCATCGTAGCCGAAGTTCTTGTCTTTGCTTTCCAGTACCTTCTGAGCTACGATCGAGCCGTCCAGTCCTGCATTTTCGACAATCTGTTTGATGGGCGCCAGCACTGCCCTGCGGACAATATCAACGCCGATTTTTTCATCGCCATTCGCTTTGATTTTTTCCAGGGCAGGCAGTGATCTAAGCACCGCAACACCTCCCCCTGCTAAAATGCCTTCCTCTACCGCAGCTCGGCAGGCATGCAGCGCATCTTCGACGCGGGCCTTTTTCTCTTTCATTTCTGCTTCAGTCGCGGCACCAACGTTTATCTGGGCAACACCACCGGCCAATTTTGCCAATCTTTCCTGCAGCTTTTCAATATCGTAGTCACTCGTGGAGTTCTCAATCTCGGTTTTGATCTGCTCAATTCTACTCTTGATGGCTTCTGTGCTGCCTGCTCCTTCGATAATGGTCGTTGTATCTTTATCAATCTTTACCTGTTTAGCTCTGCCAAGCTGGCGCAATTCAATGTTCTCTAATTCAAGTCCCAAGTCCTCGAATATAGCATCAGCACCGGTGAGAACCGCAATATCACTGAGCAAAGCCTTCCGTCTGTCACCAAAACCAGGAGCTTTGACCGCAGCACATTGCAATACACCCCGGAGCTTATTGACGACCAATGTCGCAAGGGCCTCACCCTCTACATCCTCAGCCACAATCAACAGTGGTTTGCCTTGCTTTGCTACTTTTTCCAATAGTGGGACAAGTGATTTGACTGAGCTTATCTTCTTTTCGTGCACAAGGAAGTAGGGCTTATCAAGCACAACAGTCATATTCTCTATGTTATTGACAAAGTGCGGGCTCAAATACCCTCTGTCGAACTGCATACCCTCGACTAGCTCAACTACTGTCTCCAGCGATTGGCCTTCCTCAACAGTGATGACACCGTCTTTGCCGACTTTATCCATGGCCTCAGCCAGCTTTTTGCCGATCTCAACGTCCTGATTCGCTGAGCAGGTAGCGACCTGTTCTATCTGTTTACTTGATTCGACGGGTATGCTCATTTTATGCAGCTCTGAGACAATCGCATCGACTGCCATATCGATGCCACGTTTTACCTGCATAGCATTGGCGCCGGCCGTGATGTTTTTCAGCCCCTCATCATAAATACTTTCAGCCAGAATGGTTGCTGTGGTTGTTCCATCCCCAGCAACACTCGATGTCTTTGAGGCCACCTCCTTAACCATTTGGGCGCCCATATTCTCATACGAGTCCTCCAGCTCAATCTCCTTGGCGACTGTGACACCGTCTTTCGTAACCGTCGGCGAGCCGAATGACTTTTCCAAAACTACGTTCCTACCGCAGGGTCCAAGCGTAATCTTGACTGCACTGGCGAGCTTTTTGACCCCTTCCCGGATAGCCCCGCGTGCATCAGTACCAAAAGCAATTTTTTTTGCCGCCATGTTTATCTTTCTCCTTCTATAATCTGTAATCCAATTCTGTCCTCTCTCATTTCTCGATTACCGCCATAATGTCGGATTCATCCATGATAAGATATTCTTTGCCGTTTATCTTTACTTCCATGCCTGCATAGCTGGTGAAAAGTACTAAATCACCTTTTTTGACCTGCATCTCCTTACGTGTGCCGTCCTCAAGTACCTTACCGGGCCCTACACTGACAATTTTCCCCCTTTGTGGTTTCTCTTTGGCTGTGTCTGGCAGGACTATTCCACCCGCTGTTTTAGCCTCCGCCTCTACTCGCTCAACGAGCACCTTATCTGCCAATGGTCGAATCTTCATCTTATCCTTACTCCTTTCACAGTAAAACTTAACCCTTTATCAGTATTTCTGCCTTATAAGGCAAAAACATCATTGTTGTATTTCTTTTGAAAAAGCCTGTTCAGGACTTGTTGCAGAACTGCCATATCTACTGGCTTGTCGATTACGCCGAACACATCGAGTTCCAATGCTTTGCAAAGAATATCTTGAGTCGCTTCGCTTGCCAAAAGGATACACGGCAGTAACGGATATTCCATCCTTATAATCTTGATAGTCGCCAGGCCGTTGGATTTCTCAGAGTCCATATCTACGATTGTGGTGTGGATACGCTTTCTTTCGATAATAGTGATAAACTGGTCCACACTCTCAGCCATAAGCAGGTTGACCCCTCTGGGTTGGAATATCCTGCGTACAGCATCGGGCCAAGCCCAGTCTGCCTCGCTGATCAATACATTGACCTCATCAAATTGTGGCCGTCTGGCAACCATAGTTATATTTTCCCCTTTTGTATAAGTGCAAATGTTGTGCCAAACGGTTAGACGTCGGCTGGTCTATACATAAGCATTTACGGCAGAGAGGCTTGCGTCAACTGATTTGTGTTGAGCGAGTACTGGCAAAACTGCAGCCGGGCCGACCCGCTCTGCCAGCCTGGCAGGATGACTACTGACGAGGAGATCAGAATCTTGCTTTAGCAGGATAACTGCTACGCATTCAGGGCAATAGCATTTCTTCAAGGCCGAATGGTACCTTTTCTATCTTCTTTGACACCACTACCTCCAGCTCGCATTTAGTCAGTCCTGATATGTCTTCCTTAAAATCATATGAATATTCGTTACCCCCACCAAAGCTTCCTATTTTTTTAATCCTACTACCGTCGTCTTTTATTATCGCCAATGATACTATTGTATTATCTCCTCCATCAATCTTAATCGTAAGACTATGACCCCGAATGCCAGCTACCTTGAAATTCAACTTATCAAGCGTAGGATTTCCTGTGGAATCTTTTCCGATTAGACTTTTAATATCTTCCAGAATAACTACTTCCGTAGCAACATCTGAGACAACCTTTACATAACCTTCCAGATTCCTCAATTTCCTAGAATTCTGAGATGGAACTTTTGCCCTTAGTCTCAATTCCTTCTTTTTTTGATGCCTGCTGCTGATCTTTAGCTGCATAAATGGCTGTTCCTGACCCGTGATCAGGTCATTGTCATTGTAATCTAATAGAGTCAGCAATATAGGTTCCTCGCACCTAACCGGATGAAATCCTTCATTCCAGCTAAGTTCAACTCCGATCTCTGTGTATGACTTGTCAGGCATATCTGTGCCATCGGCCTTTGTAGCTCTCTGCACTGAAATCCAGGCGACTTTCGCAGTAAGTCCGGTCGGTTGCTTCTGGAAATTTTCCTCTTCGGCGGTTTTCTGCTGTGAAGCTAAAACTTTAAGAGGTAGTGCAAATTTCAGTGTCGAAGCATCGAAAACAACATATCCTTTCCCTTGATCCGGCCCTTCAACGAACACTTTTGTTTTGGCAAGTCCATGCTTGTCACGCAGGTCTGTATCCCAGCTAACCATATTACTGACCTTATCATAATATCCGTTTGTCTTTTCAATCTCCGTTGGTAGATGAACCATTCGCTTAATATATAATCCTTTTGCGGCGCCATACATTCGGGTAAGATTCATCCCGCCAGCACCGGATTTTCCCATATCGCAATAGATCGCAGCTTTGTCTTCACCAGCAGGTGCAAGTCTTAGTTTGAGAGTGTCCCGGCAAAAATCAGAAAGAAATAATTGCTCCGGTGTGTTGAACGTTCCCTCAAACTCGATAATCCTTTTACCGTCGCGTAGATCTGTCTGCTTGATTGAGATTATGTCGATGGCCGATCCGATCTCTTCAAGCACCTTCTCTTTCGTAGCAGGTGGAATATTTCTTCGGCCGGGATCGTCGGAGGTGGCAACAACCAGTCTTTCTGATAAAATTAGCTTATGTTTTATAGTACCGCTGCCGTCGGGATTCAACGTAATCTCGGCTACGTCTTCGTAGCAACCGGGAATTAAGCTGATACATAATAGAACAAGCAACACTCTTAGCGAGATAAACATGATTTTTGCCTCCTTGTAAATTGTCTCTCATTCTCGCGAATGACAAGATAGTACCGCCTGGCGTAGCAGTCAAGAAAAAACCATTCAACGTCGTGCGGTTTGTAGGTAGAATTAGTGTTATCGTGCTTGGTTCTCTGCGTGAAAGATTGATCATCCTTTTCCAGGCCACTCGGCCGAAATTCCTGATTGCCAGTGCGGCACCTGTACTTGTCGGCACTTCACTGGATTACGCAACCGCAGGGAGTTTTCAGCCGCATCTTTTTGTATTGGCACTTCTGGCTGGAAGCTTCGCTCTGGCAGCACTTATGCTCACAGAGGATCGTATGTTTTTTGCGGGGCTGTTTTATTTGTTCACTCTACCGCTGGCGGTTTTTGCTATAAAGTTGGTGAACGGGAAGAATCTAACCAAGCCTGGCTAATACCGTGCCAATCAACACACAGTTCTTTTGCATACGGTCGGCTCTTTGTTTCTCGCCGCCGGACAAACCCGACAGACCCAAGTAGTACCAGCCACTCGTGAACTAAACTGCTTACCCTCAGGATAGCCTGGCGTGAGGGATGTTACATTCCAAAAAACAGATGGTTCTTGTCCGACACGTGGGCCGG
The DNA here is from genome assembly GCA_964519995.1 of uncultured Pirellulales bacterium. Lineage (GTDB taxonomy): Bacteria > Planctomycetota > Phycisphaerae > Sedimentisphaerales > Anaerobacaceae > CAZFLY01. Next base: position 23,367 of record CAZFLY010000036.1, read on the forward strand.
ATATATAATTCGGTAAACTTTTAAGGCTAAGCCTTTTATTAAATTCAACCAGGTAGTTAACGACAAATGGATGTTAAGTCGGTACTTTTTTCAGTGAGCGTGGCGCTGCTTCTAGCTCTGCCACAGGTAACAGGCTGTGTTCCTGAGCATCGGTCCGAAGTGGCAGTAGTCCCGATCTGTGTTGCAGGGACGGATGTAAGAGAAGCGATGAATATAGCTGAAGATGTCCTTGGTGATATGCACTTCGTTATTGATAAGGCCGATAGTGAGGTCGGCTTAATAAGAACCAAACCATTACCTGCAGCGCAGTCTTTCGAGTTATGGCGCAGCGATAATGTAGGACGTTACAACACCACTGAGGCAAATCTGCACAGCATCCGAAGGATAGTGGAATTGAAGATAGGCACAGAGGGTCGAGAACTGTGTATTGACTGCGAGGTGAAAACCGAAAGGCTAAGCATACCGGAGTACGAAGTTACAAGTAGCGCACGGGCATACCGCATGTTCTCAGAAAGCACAGAATCAATGCAGAGGCTGAGACTTAATCCTGAGCAGCGGGCAAAGATGGAGTGGATTGACCTGGGACAAGATAGGGAACTCGCGGCAAAAATTTTGAAACGTATTGAAGATCGCCTGGATAGTGAGGAATAAAGCATGAAGAGAGATACAAGATACGCTTCACCTGCTGCCTCGTCTTGCGCCTGCACTCGCGTAACCGCAGGTGCGAGCGACGAGAGTTGCAGAGGCAAGCGAAATACGAGATACGAAATATGAGAGTACTTGTTTGTGGCGGAGCGGGATATATCGGCAGCAATATGACGGCGATGTTGCTGGCCGAAGGGCACGAGCCGGTAGTTTTTGATAATCTCAGTAAGGGACACAAAACAGCGGTTAAGAATGCTGAGCTTATCGAGGCGGACCTATCCGACTATGATGCTCTTGTAGCAACGCTCAAGAAATACAAAATCGAAGCGGTGATGCATTTTGCTGCTTTTATCGAGGTCGGTGAATCCGTCAAGGAGCCGCTTCAGTACTATCGCAACAACGTGTGCTGTACACAGAACCTGCTGTCGGCTATGCATGCGTGCGATATAGTAAAATTTGTTTTCAGCAGCACCGCTGCGGTATATGGTATGCCGGAGAGGGTGCCAATTACTGAGGATGCGCCAACAGAGCCGATAAATCCTTATGGTCAAACCAAGCGCGTGGTTGAGAAAATGTGTCACTACCATAGCCAAACGGGAAAACTGCGATATGCTGCTCTGAGATATTTCAACGCCTGCGGTGCAGGAAACGCATGCTCGCTCGGCGAAGACCATAGGCCTGAGTCACACCTGATTCCACGAGTCATTCGGGCGGCGATGGGAAAACTGCCTGATGTTAGAATCTATGGAGCCGATTACGATACGCCAGACGGTACTTGCATCCGTGATTATATTCATATCGACGATTTGTGCAGGGCACATCTGTTGGCACTGGAGAAATTGGAGTCACAAAACGAATTGATATATAACCTCGGCAACGGTAACGGTTACTCGGTCAGGGAGGTGATCGAAGCAGTAAAAAAAATATCCGGCAGAGATTTCAAGGTTGTAGAGGCTGAGCGTAGGTCGGGTGACGCGCCAATACTGACGTCAGATGCCACAAGAGCAAGGAGCGAACTCGGCTGGAAGCTGAAAATGCCTGAGCTGGAGAAGATGATTGAAACAGCTTGGCAATGGCACAACATGTATCCTGACGGGTATCCGCACTAAAACAATCCTTCTTGGTCAGTAGAGCTAAAGTTGTGAAACAAATAAAGAACAAAGTTAGAGATTTTCTTAGCAAGAACGGCATGGACCCGGGGGATATAGACATCGATCAGGTGTGTCGGGTTTTTCTTGTTGAGATGGATAAGGGCCTTACAGGGGGAAAAAGCTCTTTGGCGATGCTGCCAACTTATATAGAGACAGAACAGGAAATACCTGAAAACAAACCTGTCATTGTGATGGATGCAGGAGGTACGAACTTTCGAGTAGCGACGGTTGTTTTTGGTGATGATGGAAAGGCGACAATTAGTGACTTTAAGCTTTATCAGATGCCGGGCTTGAAAGGAAAGGTCAGCAGGAAAATTTTTTTCAGCACAATGGCTGATTATATCAAGCACGTGGTGGGAAAAAGCGATAGTATTGGTTTCTGTTTTTCATATCCGATAGAGATGTTCCCCAGCAAAGATGGAAGGGTGCTATTCTTTTCCAAAGAGATTCGTGCGCCGCAGGTGGAGGGCCAGATGATAGGCGAAAACCTGAATCTTGCGATAAGCGAGGCGGGAATCGGCCAGAAGAAAAGAATGGTTTTGCTCAATGATACCGTGGCTACACTTTTGGCAGGCAGGGCGAAGTCGAGTGGGCGAGCATTCGACAGCTATATAGGCTTTATTCTCGGAACAGGGACAAATTGCAGCTATGTGGAGCAGAATAAGAACATTAAAAAGAAAAAAAACCTAGATCCTACAAGGAGCCAGATAATTAATATTGAGTCCGGTGCGTTTGACAAGGCACCACGGGGGACGATTGACAAAAAATTCGACAAATCATTAGCCAATCCAGGGGTGAATATTTTCGAGAAGATGATATCGGGAGCGTATTTTGGGCCGATTTGTCTGTGGACGATCCAGGCAGCGGTCAAAGCAAAGCTATTCCATCGCGCAACGGCTGAAAAACTATCTGCGATAACAAAACTCAGCACAAAAGAGGTGAGTGACTTTATGCACAACCCACAGAAAAGCAGCAGTTACCTCTCAAAGGTAATCACCAATGCAGACGAAGAGGACAGCGCCACAGTCTATTGGCTGGTAGATAGGATGATAGAACGGGCTGCAAAACTGACTGCGATCAACTTATTATCTGTGGCTTTGAAGACTGGCAAAGGTCGCAATCCATGCAAGCCAATTTGTATCGTTGCCGAGGGCACAACGTTCTATCAATTGACATCGCTTAGGCAGCGAGTCGAGTATTACCTCAAGCAATATCTAACGGAGAAAAAGAGCGTCCACTACGAGATTACAAACGTTGAAAATGCGACGTTGATTGGTGCTGCGATAGCAGGATTGACGAATTAGAACGAAGACCAAATCTTTCAGACAATCACAAACTTTAAAGACTTTTACGTTTTTCTTCTTCGGTAAGCGGTTCGTTCAGTGAGCCGCTGCGGAAGCCCTGTAGATCAACGGTTACGAATTTAAAGCCGAGCGATTTTAGCTTTTGAACTATCTCAGAGCGAGTCGGCTCAGTCGTGACTTTTGCAATCTCCTTTGGATTGACCTCGATTCGGGCGATAGTGTCGTGGTGGCGAACGCGGAATTCAATAAAACCAAGTGAACGCAGATATTCTTCCGCTCGGTCGATTTGCCTTAGACGCTGCTCGGTAATCTGTAGGCCGTATGCGATTCGCGATGCCAGGCACGGCGAAGCCGGCTGCTCTGATGTGGTAAGGTTCATCTCTCTGCTTAGTTGGCGGATGTCACTTTTAGTCAGCTTGGCTTCTGCAAGTGGACACTTGATGCCAAAGACATTCATCGCGCGATTGCCTGGCCGAAAATCATCAAGGTCGTCATAGTTGGCTCCAAAAACAACGTGGTCAAAACCACGTTCTTTGGCGATGTCTACGAGGACTTTGCAAATATGCGATTTGCAGTGGAAGCAACGGTCAGCTTTGTTGGCGACGAAGTTAGGATCAGATAAGTCATCGGTTTCAACAACCTCAAGCGTAGCGCCTATTTGCTCAGCGAGTTGTTGCGCACGGGCAAGCTGGTTTGAAGGTTCAGCTACACCCGCGCTAAAGCAGGCAAGGACATTGTCGGCACCGAGAGTATCGACGGCAGCTTTGAGCAGGAAAGTACTATCAACTCCACCGGAGTAGGCGACAACAACTTTACCCAGCTCCTTCAGAATTTGCTGTAATGAGGTGTATTTATCATTCAGATTCATTCTGTCCGACAATTTACCTTTGTTATCCGAATGAATCAATAGAAATGACTGCAAGAAACAGACTTACAGCCATAGGCACGCGGCCGAATATTGGCAATGGTATTCCCTGACATGTGATTTGCACTGTTGTCTTTGCGAGGCCTGCTTTGCAGGCCGTGGCAATCCCGAACTCGCGAATGATTGAGATTGCTTCGGTCGTCCGCCTTTGGCGGTATCCCTCGTAATGACGACCATCAATTCAGCATTCACAAAACAAAAAGCTGCTTTTTTATTCTATAGATTCCCATTCCTCAAGCCAGTGCTGGGCAAGAAATGCAAAGTAGTCGAAATCGACGATGTAATTGCCGGATAAATCTGCACCCTGACAGTCTATATCTAAGCAGTTTTCCTCCAGCCAATAAGCACCCACCAGAGCAAGGTCAAAGTAATCTACGAAACCATCCCCATCGCAGTCACAGGCAAATGTCTCAACAGCATCATATCGAAGGTCAATTCCGGGATTATTCTCTTCGATCAAAGGAAGATAGACACAGTAAGCTGCTGTGTTCAAAGGGTTATCCTGTAAATATAGGTATTCCAGTTTAGTCAGGCCTGATAAGGCACTTATGTCGATAATCTGATTGTTATACAGTAGCAGCAACTCCAGATTTATCAGAGTCGATAAAGCGTTGA
>CAZFLY010000037.1:0-8379 GCA_964519995.1 uncultured Pirellulales bacterium
CAGAACGCGCAATAAATTGTGGGACAAACCAACAAAACAGGTGCAAAATTTGTAAGGGCACAAGACTTGAAGCGTTCTACGCTTGTGCTCTTTTGAACTTATGCCCTTGTTCTCAGCCCTATGATACCAGCGCTGCTTTAATGGCGAAATTCGCAATGGCTGCCAATCCCCAGGCTACTACGACCATGAGCACCGCATCGGGCCAAATCTCAGCAGTCGTCCACTTTGAAATTAGAACAATCAGAACAACGAACGACAAAAAGCCACCCACATAGGGTATCAACCCCACCAGCGCGGCGATAAAGACGGCTGCTAAAAGTAGCAGGAACGAGCCTTGCTCTTTAGTCAGCTTCATCGCAAGCCATAAGCAGACTGGTGCTATAGCTAACTCAACCAGAAATTTAACTATGAATACCACACCTTGCATATCCCGTCTTTTCGCTTGTGCAACAGCGATCTTTCCCCTAATACACCATCGCAAAACCCCCAGATAAATTTGGAGAATAAACCATGAAAGACATAAACCCCCAGATAAATCTGGGGGCTAAACATTGAAAGACATTGAATCTGCAAACACCGCCTGGAAGTCGGATTCCTTTGCGATTTCGACATACTCAATCTTGCGGGCGAGTTCGCGGGCTTTATCCCGCCAGGGCTGGGAGATAAGTATCATCTGAGCGCCGGAGGCGGCAGCGTTGCCGACAAAATGAATCCGCTCTACCGGTACATTCGGCAAAAGGCCGATCCGCTTCGCACTCTGCGGTCGAATGTAATTGCCAAACGCACCAGCTAAATACACATTCTCAATATCAGCATCTTTGATCCCGAGTTTCTTTTGCAAGATTTTGATACCTGCTCGAATCGCCGCTTTTGCGAGCTGAACCTCACGAATATCTCTCTGCGTCAAAAACACCCTGCTATCGGCACTATCAGCTAAGGCAAAGGCCTGCTCGCCGTTATGCTCGCATACGCGAGAGAGGATAGTTTGTGGCTGCTTCGTACGCAGTGTATTGAGACTGGCGAATCTCCCGGTCGCATCGATAATTCCCAAATCTAACAGCACAGCCACGGCATCGATTAGGCCGCTGCCACACATCGAGTGCGGCGGCAGATTTCCTATCACGTCCACATCGATATCGTCCTCGTTCGCCACGACGGCTTCTATTGCACCTTCAACCGCCCTGCTGCCGCAGGTTATGCGGGCGCCTTCAAAGGCCGGCCCCGCTGCACAACTTGCTGCGTAGAGTTTGCCCCCTGCAGCAAGAACAATCTCACCATTCGTACCGATGTCAATCACCAGCGTAGGTTCTTTGGCTGAATCCAAATCCACCGCAAGCTGAACGGCGGTTGTATCTGAGCCGACGTAGCCAGCAATGTTCTCCACGGTGTGGACATTTCCTTCAGGATTTATATGCAGTCCCAACTTAGAGACAGACAGGTCATGCGCTTCAAGAGAATGTGCTTTGTACGGTGCCTGGCCGAGCTGCGCAACGGGAAACTTTAGAAAGATATGGTTCATTGTCGTGTTACCGACAGCGCATAGTTCATAAATTAGTTTTGGATCAGTGTCGGTTTCTACGCAGAGCTTTCTGATTAACTCATTTATACAATCTATTATGACATTGTGCAGTTCGGCCAAATTCTCTTCGGTTTTAGCGTATGCGATTCTACTAATGACATCGTCGCCGAATCGAGCTTGGGGATTCAAAGCCGCCTTAGTGGCGACGCACTTTCCGTTGGTCATATCGATTAGCTTTGCGACAACGGTTGTTGTACCGATATCGACCGCCAGGCCGAATATGTCTTTGACTTTTTCTCGATATTTTTCGTATATGGTTGGAGCAACTGCGGGTTGAGGATCGACTCCATGTTCGAGTATTCTCTGCTCAAAAAATCTGGAATTTTGGGGGACTGTGACTGTCAGGTCACTGTGGACATGGTACTGACACGCCAAAACCTGTGTGCCATCTGGTTCGAGGTTCACCGCACATTTCTTGCAGATGCCTTTACCGCCACAGGCAGAGTTGAGGATTATGCCTGCCTGGCCGGCAGCTTCCAGGAGCGTAGCACCTGCGTGAATTGAAATCTGCTCGCCATCAGGTTTGAAGGTTACTTGGAAATGTTTCATTTGTCGTACTGCGCATTTGCACTGTGTTACGAGCTTCTTGTGCTCAAACTAACCAGCACAGTACCCAGTAACTTTTACACGAGTGGATGCGCTGTTAGCTTTTTTTATGTCGAATTTTCCACCGAGTACGTCGTTTTTTGCTTCCAACTTTGCGTCTGCGTCTCGATTTTGCCATCTATATCCTCCAAAAGCCAACAGAAATTCTTTGATAGTAAAAAGTCTTCTAAGAACGCAAAAGATAGTGTAACATAGTTGGGTACGTAAGTAAAAGGCAAATTGTTATTTTGATAACTGTTGATGCAAACCTTGTGCCGCCCATGACAGAACGGCTATTCGACGGCTGTCGGTTTGTAATGACGAGAAGAGGTGTAGGAATGATCCAATGTAAAGAATGCGAATTATGCGAAATGAGTCCCGATGGGAAAAGGGTCTTTAAATGTGATCCGTTCACCAATATCAAGGAACCGGAGTGTATCGCCAAATGGCAGTTGATTCGACTGGATATGCTTGTTGCCAGTTATCAGGGTATGCTTAAGTGGTATGGCAAACTGGCTCCCCTGCAGGACAAAATCTTCAAGTATATGCAGCGAGAAATCGACGACCTTGACGATGCTGATCACTGGAAGTTAGACACCGAGGACGATGAGGAGCAATAAAAACAGAAGTTTTAGATGCGTTCGGGGTAAACCGGTATAATGGCAAGTCTGCCTCGCCGACTTTAGCCGGTGACCTTCACGCAGATATGCTGATAATAGGTCCTTTCACGGATTCATGCAATAAAATTTATGTAAATGCCGTCTATTACAAAGGAAAAAGTGTTTTAAGATGCCTGAGAGCGACGATTTAGCTCGCATAATAGCCGGCTGCAAGAACGGCAACTCTGAGTCTTTTTCGAAGGTCGTTGATAGATACGCCAGCCGGTTTTGCGGTTATTTTTACAGACTGACGGGCAATAGAGACCTCAGCGACGACCTGCTCAGTGAACTCTTTGTCAAGTTGGTTGAGAAGATTGGCTCCTACAAGGGTGGCTCTTTTGAAAGCTGGTTATTCAGAATTGCATCCAATATTTTCCACGACCATCTCAGGGCCAAACAAAAACGACAAAGAATCATCGAACAGCAAAGGCAGGATTTCGAGTCAGAACAGGCTGAGCCGATTCGCTCGGAAGACGAAAGGATTGACAAACTGCAAATGCAACTGGCAACGCTGGATGAAGATACGAGGGAACTGATAATGCTCCGCTTTTATTCGCAATTAAGTTTCAAAGAAATTGCGAAGATACGGGCCGAGCCGATAGGAACCACCTTGTCAAAGCTGCATCGAGGGGTAAAAAAACTCCGTGAGCTGATGGAATAATGGAATAATAATGCTATGAACGGCGAAAACATGGAAAATCTAAATGAGCTTTTCGGAAGATTCCTGGACCCCGAACAGGCCGAAAAGGCGGTTGAGGACGTTGCAAGTGCCGAGCAGGTCCTGCGTGAGCATCAAGCACCAGAACCCAGCGCAGAGCTTATAGCAGATATAAAAGCTACCATTACAACGACCCTTGCACGCAGACGTACAAACATCTACAAAACAGCAGCTTATCAAGTAGCAGCAGTCGCCGCAGTAATCGTAATCCTGGCCTTCGTGGGAAATCGATTGTTAATGCACCAACAGGACAAGTTCATGCCTCCTACAATGCTATCACAGCAGATTTGGGAAAGTGATGATATTGCCGAAGATGATCCGGACCTGGCATATTTTGTTTCCGAGGTTGACCAGATTAAGGATGAACTCTGGTCCATTAAGTGGGGCGAAAATGGTGTGAATGGTGACGATAGCCTTGCAGATTTGGAGATAGAACTTTTGGAGATCAACAGCGATTTTTGGAAGGGATAGTAAGATGAAACCAGCTCACGCAATCCTCTTTGTCTTGGGTTTGGCAACACTGGTCGGCATATTTTCACAACATTGCCAAGCTCGAGAAAGACAGGAAAACAGGCGGGATATCTGGGCCGAGGACGAATCCCGAAGGCCAAGATGGGGCCACCAGCGGCCTGAATTAACCAAAGAAATGATAGAACACATTATGAAGGACCTGCAGGAAAAAGACCCTGCCAAGGCAAGAGAGCTCATAAGGCTTCGCGAGCAAGACCCAGAGAAATTCGAAGCCGAGCTTAGAGAACATGGTCGGGAGGAATTTGGCCGGGTAATTAGAGAACGTATGGAGGCCCGAAGACAGAGGATGGAGGTTGAATACGTTGAGTGGCTGGAGAAAAACTACCCGCAGGACGCGCAAGAACTTGCCAGACTAAAGACGGAAGATCCAAGACTGTACATCAGCAAATTCGAACACAGTTTGAGGAGATATGGGAGGATTTTCGAAGCGTCAAAAGAAAATCCTGAGTTAGCTGAAGTCCTTAAGGAAGATTTGGAACTGAAAAAAAGGCGGGACGAATTACTCAGGAAAATCGACCAGGCAAGTAGTGAACAGGAAAAACAGGCTCTGATGATGCAATTGGAAGAAGCCGTGAGCAACAGGTACGATCTTATCGTCAGGCGTAAGCAAATAGCATACAAACAGTTGCTCGCAAAACTTGAGAAGCTCAAACAGCAGATAAAAGAAAGCAATGACGAGATTACCAAATGGACTGACGAAGAATTTAAGGCCGGCAATGTTAAGGAACGAGTCAGATATTTAATAGGAAAAGTTTCACGTTTCAGGTGGGACTAAGTCTGAATAGCTATGGGTTTTCCGCTGAAGTCAGGATTAAAGCCTTATGTGGATACATAAGGCTTTTTCTTATAATCTGTGTTGTCGTTGCTCGGCTTCGGTAGCTTTTTTGAGCGTCCTTTTTTCCTGGGCCGTTAGACCGTGAACGCCCTGGTCGTGAACTTTCTGCAGAATACGATCGACTTCCATTTGAAGATTTCGTTCTGCAGCCATCCTTTTTTCCCAAGTACGAGAACGCACCTTTAGCCTCAATTGCTCTCGCCAGGGCCTGGACAGTACATAGCCAGCTCCTGCTGCCATACCTGCCAAGTGTGCTGCGTCGCCACCCGCGTTTTCTCCTCTGGTTACTACAATGAATAGATATACGAATGTAAGGCCAATTGCCGCCACCCTTATTGGTACCGGAAAAAAGGCAATAAAAACAACAAAGTGTGGGAAGAGAATAGCACATGCAGCTAACATTCCAAGTATAGCACCCGAAGCACCAACCATTATCCCCTGTGGCAAGAATCCAACTGCAACCAAGAAATAATAGAACAAAGCTCCCGCTACACCACAACCAAGGTAGAACGGCAGAAACTTCCTGCTGCCCCAATTGCGCTCCAATGTCGGGCCCAAGAAAAATAAGCCAAGCATATTGAGGAAAATATGCCAAATTGAGCTTGGATCATGGAGAAATTGATACGTAATCAGCCGCCAAAACTGCAAGGCCCGAAACAGCGAAGTAGTATCAAGCTGGAACCACTCATAAATGTAAAAACCAACAGGGCTTACAATCACTGCTGTGAGAAATATCGCAATGTTGATGATCAGTAACCACTTGACCACGGGCGTAAGCCGTGGAAACGTAAAGCGCATCTGCGGCGCATAATGAGGCTGCGATCTGAAGCCTGCCTGTGTATAGTCCCTATCGTAAAGACCCATAATTATCGCTCTTGAACGAAAATAAGCCCGATCGTTGCTCTACTATATATCGGCAAAACCGGTAGGTGTTCAACTAAAAATGTCGGACCATTCCTCCGCGTGAACAAGAAATAAACAGTTCAAGATTCTACGATCTATTGAACAGCAGTCTTACCCGAGCCCATTTTAGCAAACACCGCCATGAGCACCACACCGACCGCTATTAGAATTAGACTGAGTATCTGGGAAATTGTCAGTTTCGCAAACTCAAACGGATTGTCATCGCGAAGAAACTCGATGAGATACCGCCCAATGCCGTAAAGAATGAACATCAAGCTGAAGGTAGAACCCGGACTTGTAAAGATTCTACAAGCCGTTGCAGAGCTACAGGCATTTTTGGATCTTCGCCAGAATAGGTACAGTATGAGGCACAAAATAGCACCCATGGTCGACATATATAATTGGGTTGGATGGACAGGCAGACAGCGATATTTGCCCTTGGTGACATCTGTCTTTTGCGCATTAGTTAGGTCCGCAAGAGGTTTTGGATACCACCGTCCTTCTTTATCAACGTAGCCCTCATATTCCTCACGGGGCAGTTTTAGTTGAGGTTCGTTACGATTTCTTTTGGGGTCGGCGTTGACCTGGCTGATGTAAGCGAACGAATTATATGGAAATTGAACGCCCCAGGGCAGCTCTGTCGGTTTGCCGTAGCAGCAGCCATTGAGAAAGCAGCCGATTCTACCGAATGCAAGTGCCAGCATGAGGCCGATTGCAAGGATATCCATATACTGGCGTATTTGAAGCTTATGGTACCAAAGGTAGAGAATAATTACGGCTATCGCCAATATCACTCCACCTACGAGTTCCAAGCCGCCCTTCCAGATGGCGAAAACTGAATAGAGAGATTGCCCCTGGAACTGGTCGAAATGGTGCACAACATAAAATGCCCGCGCCCCTACGACCCCTGCTATCAATGAGTAGAGCGCCGCATTTGTTATGTGCCGAGGATCTGTGGTGATGTCCCGGCTAAGGCGTCTTATTAAAGCCACCGCTGCTAAAAAGCCAACGACCATCATCAAGCCATAGCTCTTGATGGTTAGGTGAATAAAGGGAATCTCAAAAAGTTCAGGACGCATCGATTCCGTTCCTAATCAAACAAATCAATTCATCTGTCTTCATGAGGCAATTAGTAATCTCATCAAAAAACCGCTACGAGGCATTTTCCTTAATCTTATTATTCTCATCGAGAATAACAATCTTAGGCTTTAACTTTTTGGCTTCTTCGAGTGTGCAGTACGTAAAACCCAAGATGATAACAAGGTCCTTGGGTTTTATGAGCTGAGCAGCAGCACCAAGTATAACAATCCGACCAGAGTCGGCTTCAGCAGGAACAACGTATGTTTCTAGCCTATTACCATTGTTCAGGTCGGCAACAAGAACAGACTCATAAGGCACAATTCCAGCCGCTTCGATTAGCGCAGAATCCATCTCAATGCTGCCTGGATAATGCAGCTTCGTTTCAGTGACCGTGGCCCGATGTAGTTTGCTTTTTAGAACTTTTATGAGCATGGTTTAGACTTAGCGTGGTTTTTCCCTTTGTATACAAAATTAGCAAAAAACAAATTATAGTCTAACCATTGACAGTGTCCAGCAGAATGTTGTCAATCAGCCGAGATGAACCTGTTCGTACAGCAACCGCTGCGAGGACTTTGCCGGAAACGTGGTCAATTTCTTCCAGGCTTTCAGCATTGACAATGCTGACATATTCGATTTGCCCCGACGGAATTTGCTGTAAGACCTTACGCATCTCCACGATGATTTGTTGAACATCGGTCGCTCCCGTGTCTATCATCTCCTTGCACTGCTGAAGTGACTTGTAGATTAAGGCCGCGTCTTTTCGTTGCTGTGGGGATAGATACCGGTTTCTGCTGCTCACAGCAAGCCCGTCCGGTTCCCGCACCGTCGGACAGACAACAATCTGCAGCGGCATATTCAAATCAGTGACCATTCTCTTAATGACAATTGCCTGCTGCGCGTCCTTTTGGCCAAAGAATGCAACTTCTGGTTGAACGATATTGAAAAGCTTTGCGCAAACCGTCGTCACGCCAGGGAAATGTCCCGGCCTGAACTGACCACAGAGTGGTTCCGTTAGTTTCTCTACCGTTACCCAGGTAAGATTCTGCGAGACGTACATTTCTTGCAGCGTTGGTGCGAAGACAAGGTCAACGCCATACTTGTCGCAGATGTCGAGGTCCTTCTCCAACGGGCGTGGATATTTTTCAAAATCTTCTCCAGGTCCAAACTGCGTCGGATTTACAAAGATGCTAACAACAACGTAATCAGCCTGTTTTTTGGCTTCTTCAATCAATGAAATATGCCCGATGTGCAGAGCGCCCATTGTCGGCACAAAGCCGATTTTCTTGCCTTTCGCGTGGGCCGCCTTGATATGATTTCTGACGGATTCTATGGTTTCTGCAACCTTCATTGGAAACTGACCTTAGACATCTACAGACGCGTCTGCTGAAACAGTAGTCTGCACTGAAACATAGTGTCTTATCTGATACGCTAAATGCTCAATGTTCGCCTCTTTCAGAAAATCAAACTCCGACACTAATATACGAATAAC
>CAZFLY010000037.1:8479-22232 GCA_964519995.1 uncultured Pirellulales bacterium
GCTCAATGTTCGCCTCTTTCAGAAAATCAAACTCCGACACTAATATACGAATAACCGGGCAAATTTTCCAACCGTCAAAGAGCTGTTCATAACGAGACCTCAACAACCGTAAAAACGTCGGCTCAATTTTCTGCTCATAGGGACGGTTACGCTGATGTATACGCCGAAGGCAGTTTTCAACCGAGTCCTGCAGGTAAATGACCAAAACCGGCGAGGCAACCTTTTCAGCCATCTGCTTGTAGATTTCCTCGTATAAAGTTAGTTGATGGGCGTTCAGCAGACTCTTTGCGTAGATGCGTTCTTTGTCAAACACATAGTCACTTACTGCAACCTGCCCTGCTGCGAGTGTATTTGCATTCAACTGTTCAACCCGACCTGCTAAAAACCATAGCTGCGAATCCAGAGCAAGCTCCTGTCTGCCGGCGTAGACTTCGGGCATAAAAGGATTAGAATCATAAGGCTCCAGCAATATACGACAGCCAAGGACCTCTGCCAATTTTTTGGCCAGCGTTGTTTTCCCGACGCCAATAATACCAGCTACGCTGACAAGCTGAGGAAGCTCTGGATTTAGAGCAAAATCCGCACCTCGCAGTCGAGCTATCAGCTCGCTTACGGTTTCATTCAAACCTGGATGAAGTAAATCTGGATTGAGCTGGTTGAGACCTTTGAGAACAAACGAACGCAAGTGCATCTGTGGATGCGGTACAGTAATGTGAGGCAGATTTATCAGCTTCTGGTCAAACAACAATAAATCCAAGTCTATAGTCCTAGCAGACCATTTCTCCTGCCGCTGCCTTCCAAGAGAAATCTCAATTTGAAAAAGACTCTTATGCAAATCCTCCGCTGACAGAGTTGTCCTCACTTCTGCAACGGCATTTAGATACTTTGGCTGATTGACGTGGCCAAGAGGAACAGTCTCAATAACGTCACTGACCCGCAGCAGCTCAACGCGCTCAGTAGCAGCAAGCATTTCGATAGCGCGTTGAATTGCAACCTGCCGATCGCCTAAATTGCTGCCAAGCCCAATGTATGCAGTTGTTGAAGTCATCAAGAAAGTCCAAACCCACAGCAAAGCTGTGGAGTAAATACTGTTGGATATTATTTAAATACGGGCAATTCGTTCCAGAGCTTCCTTAACACTCTCCAGTGTACCAAAAGCCGTTAGACGCAGATAGCCTTCACCCGACGGTCCAAAGCCAACTCCAGGTGTGCTGACAACATGTGCTTTCTGTAAAAGCTGATCAAAAAAGTCCCAGGAGTTCAAACCCTGCGGTGTCTTGAGCCATATATAGGGCGCATTGCTTCCACCATAGACGCTATAACCAAGTTTTGTCAACGATTCACGAATCAAAGCGGCGTTGGCCATATATAGTTCGATAACTCTTCTTATTTGCTTCTTGCCCTGAGAGCTGTAAATGGCCGCCGCACCGACCTGGGTGACATAAGAGACGCCATTAGATTTCGTGCAGTGTCGTCTTTTCCATAGGGGATTGACTTCGACTGCCCTGCCGTTGCCGGCATAAGCATTGACCTGTCTCGGCACAATAGTAAAAGCGCATCTAACGCCGGTAAACCCAGCCGTCTTAGAGAAACTGCGGAACTCAATTGCGACATCCTTAGCGCCATCGATTTCGTAAATCGAATGCGGAATTTCCGGATCGGTAATAAAGGCCTCATAAGCGGCATCGAAGAAAATCACAGCTCTATTTTTCTGGGCGTATTCAATCCATCTACCAAGGATTTCTTTACCGGCCACTGCCCCTGTGGGGTTGTTTGGAAAGCACAGGTATATAATATCAACAGATTCTTTCGGAAGCTCCGGCACAAAGTTGTTCTCCGCTGTGCACGGCATATACACAATCTTGTCATATTGGCCGGTCTTATTCGCATCACCCGTCCTGCCGGCCATGACGTTGGTGTCGATATAAACAGGATATACCGGGTCAGCCACGGCGACCACATTGTCCAGGCCAAATATTTCCTGCATGTTGGCTGTATCGCACTTGGCACCATCACTGACGAAGACCTCGTCAAGCCCAATTTCGACCCCCCTGCTTTTGAAATCGTTTTCTATGATTGCTTTCCTGAGAAACTCATAGCCAACGCCACCATCATCATAACCATGGAAGGTTTCCTTTCGGCCCATTTCATCTACAGCCTTGTGCATGGCCTCAATCACAGCGGGTGCTAAAGGTTGCGTGACATCACCGATGCCCATACTGATTATCTTGGCATCGGGATTTTTCCCTTTGAAGGCACGGACGCGTCTGCCGATTTCCGGAAAAAGATAACCAGCCTGTAGTTTCAAAAAATTCTCGTTAATCTTCGCCATACATGAATCTCGATTGTGGCAATTGGTTAAATGGTAACTGGTCTCTAAGAGACTGGTTAATTGACTATTCACCAATCACGGAGCGGCTATTCTATTGGCTTGCACGTCTTACGTCAACGCTTCAGTAAGAAACTGTTAGAACAATGGTAGGTTAAACAACCCTGAAATACATATATTGGGGGATCAATATAAAAAACAACATTTTAAAAAACCTGTACGCAGCATCAATATATTAATGTATTGAGTCGATGGTCATGCTGTTACCAGATACGAGGAGAATTAGCTATACACATCGCTCATAGCCAACATACAGCCAAAAGGTTCTCTCCGATGGAAGTTTATACACAAAAAACACTTGCCGTCTGGATTGAATTTTGTAAAATGCTGTCGAATCAAGGAAGAGTAAATCTGTCTTTTGGACAAGTGATCCAGAAGATTAAAGCGTTAATTATTAGCGAGTTTTGCTCAATACTTTTAATTGCACAAGGAGGGAAGTCTCGAACCTATTAGGAGGGTCGTCGTTATGAAAACCACTATAATGCACATTATAATAGTACTTGCTCTATGCAGCGCAGCATAATTGCACGCGTGGATTCAAATACCACTGTTGGAGAGTTTCAGAATGCCAAGAGCTATGATAGTACTGGCTATATTGACTGTGGCAGTTTTCGTCTGCGCTATTGGGTACATATATCTGAATCGTAAGAATCGCTATGTGTGGGAGATAATCTTAGGCTCTATTGCCATAGGCTTGTTCATAGGGATTATGCCAAAGCTAATCAACAGTCTTTTCGAAAAGAGCACTGTAATAAGTTCTGTGATTCTTCTCACTATTGTTTTAGCCTGTTTGACAGTATTGATTGCGATTCTCGTGTATTTGTCAAATATTCCGAAGAGCATAAGAAGAGAAATCCCAGTGATGTACTTACTAAGCCCGAGAAAAAAAGAACTACCTTACGGTTTAAGATTCCCCGACACAACTACGCTGGGTTGTTACAATGATGCAAGGTGGATATTCAAGAGGTTCAAAGAAATGAATCCTGTGAATGCTAAAAACATTGAAGGATTAACCAAAACGTCAGGATCTCAAAATTTTGCGTTTGCGACCAAATGTTTTTTGAATTTAACTGAGTATTTGCTTGTGTACTATATGGCCAACCACTTCACTACTCCCGAAGTTGATTTAGCGATGTACAGAAAGGAAATCCCAAAGTGGCTCGGTTGGCCCCATAAAAATATAGCGGATAAACCAAGACCACTCGAGACAATCGACGGTGACTTCAGGAGTAATATATTCTACGGAATCAAAGGAAACTTCCCTGAAGCAAAGTTGGAATTGAGATTTCCGAAAGGTACTGAGCTCACTTTACGAAGAGGGAATATCTCTTCAACATTGACAATTAAGAACAAGTATATGGTAGCGAAGATTGGAATTTTCTTTAGTATAATGGGCTCTCAATCTTCCGGATTCTTACGTGAATCAGCGCTCCTGGCATACGGAAGTGACAAGGAAGAACTTGCGAAGGCTTTTAGACGCTTTCTCAGCATCATTTACTATGACGTGACTTTTAGCAAGTGGCGATATGGCTATCCAAAAATGAAGTATTACGAGAAATGGGCTGATGACTTGTTTAGGGTATTGCAAAAAAAATTTCGTTGGGGATCTCTATTGCTTGCGGATGAGACGGGGGTTTTGAGCCGATATCTGCCGCCCAAGGAGAAAGGCGAGAAACAATAGGCGACTTGAAGCTGCCCTACGATTGATCGCTTAACCAGGTTGGTCCGTGGGTGATATCGACTTTTAGCGAGACATCAAGCTTAATAGCGCCGGCCATTTCCTTCTCAATCCAACGTGCATGTCTTTCAACCTCCGCGGCGGGTAATTCAAAAACAAGCTCATCGTGAACCTGAAGGATCAACTTCACAGGTAGTGTCTCTGCTTCGATTTTCCGCTGGATGTTTATCATGGCGACCTTTATTAGATCCGCGGCGGAACCCTGAACGACGGTATTTACGGCCAGGCGCTCAGCCTGGGCACGCTTATTAGAGTTCCTGCTGTTTAGGTTCAGAATCTTTCGCCTGCGGCCAAGTATTGTCTCGGCATAACCGGTACGCTTTGCATTTTCGATACACTCGTCCATGAACTTGCGGATGGAGCCGTACCGTGCGAAATAGTCGTCGATAAACTTCTTTGCCTCAGCCTGGCTTATACTAATTGTACGTGAAAGGCCGAAAGGCCCCTGCCCATAGATGATGCCAAAATTGACCGCTTTACAACGTGAGCGCATCTCACCAGTAACCTCTTCAACTGGCACATTAAAAATCTGCGAGGCGACAAACTTGTGGATGTCCTGATCGCCAGCAAACGCCGCCTTCAACGCTTCATCCTTGGAAAAATGTGCCAACAGGCGAAGTTCGATTTGCGAGTAGTCGGCGCTGAGAATATAGTCACTTTTGTTTTTTGGAATAAAGGCGTCACGGATTTTTCGCCCGATTTCGGTGCGGATGGGAATATTCTGTAGATTTGGATTGCTCGAGCTCAATCTGCCTGTGGCAGTTATGGTCTGATTGAACGAGGCATGAAGCCGGCCCGTTCGTGAATTTATCAGCGAGCCGAGCTTGTCCACATAGGTATTTTTAAGTTTGCTCAACGTTCGGTGCTGAAGAATCAGCGGAACAATGGGATGCGCAGTGGACAATTCCTCAAGGACTGATGCATCGGTACTTCGACCCGCCTTGCCGACGCGAAGCGACGGCAGACCTAAATTATCAAAAAGAATCTGAGACAATTGTTTCGGAGAATCAATATTGAAATTCTCTCCAGCATGCGCATAGATACGGTCAGTGAGCTCTTTCAATGCCTCGCTTATTTCAGTCGTCATGTTTCTCAACAAGGTAGTGTCAAGGAAAACACCGTTGTATTCCATGACCGCCAGTACTGACACAAGCGGCATCTCGACCTCAAAAAATAGCTTTTTCAACGCTGGCTCTTTTTCAAGGCGCCCGCTAAGACACTCGTAAAGCTGCATTGTAATATCTGCGTCTTCAGCCGCGTATTCGCAGGCGGCAGTGGTGTCGACCATGTCGAAGGTGAGCTGATTTTTGCCTTTGCCGATGAGTGCTGAAATCGGTATACACTGGTAACTAAGATAATCCAGTGCCATTTTGTTTAAAGAGTGACTATACCGGCCAGGGTCCAGGCAATAAGATGCGACCATCGTGTCAAAATGTACGCCTTTCAACAACATCTGAGCATTCTGTAGAACAAGCAGATCATACTTAATGTTCTGGCCGATTTTCTTGATACTTTCGTCCGCCAGTATCACAGCCAATTTTGAGCGCACAGTTTCTATATCGAGATGCTTTACGCCGAGTGGAGATTTTACAGGCAGATAGTAGCCATGATGAGGCTGCCATGAGAAGGAAAGGCCGACAAGTTGTGCCTGCATCGGAAAAATAGAGGTCGTCTCGGTATCAACAGCAAATAGTTCCTGCTTTGCCAGTTCACTTAGGAACTTGTCGAATTTGCCCTGTGAATCTACAAGCTGATAATTATGGTCGACAGTCTCTGCTGAAGCGGATTCTCCCAAGATGTGTTTGGTCACCGCGCTGCCAGGTTCGGCTGGCACGGTGACAGTTGATGCCGAAAGACCCAATTGTGTCAGAAGGCGATTGAAGCCCAATTCGGTAAGTATCTGGACCAGTTTTGTATTGTCGAACGTCTTAAGTGTCAAATCATCGTAGTCAATTCGCACAGGAGAATTGCAGTCGATTGTGATGAGTTCTTTGCTAAGAGTGAGGGTATCTTTGTACTTGCAAAGGTTGTCACCGCGTTTGCCGCCTATCTCATCTATGTGCTCATAAAGATTCTCAATTGAGCCGTATTTCTGCATCCACTGCAGCGCTGTCTTTGGCCCAACATCCGGTATGCCAGGTACATTATCTGAGGTATCACCCTGCAGAGCAAGACAGTCGACGACCTGTTCTGGAGTTATCCCCAAATTCGTAAGCAACACATCAGCGTTTGTTACCTCTTTGGTCTTAACGTTGTAGAGAAAGATGTGTTCACCAACAAGTTGTAAGAGATCCTTGTCATTACCACATATGTACGTGTCAATCTGGTGAGACTGAGCCTTCTTGGCTGTCGTGCCAATCACATCATCGGCCTCGAAACCGTCAACTCGCAGCACGGGGATTTTCATCGCTGCAAGAATCTGTTCAATTCGGTCTATCTGAACAGGTAGATCGTCAGGCATTGGTGGGCGATGGGCTTTGTATTCGGGATAGATTTTCGCACGGAAAGTGGGTGTTTTGCTATCCATTGCGACAGCGAGCATATCAGGATTACGGCGATGAATGAGGCCGAGCAAAGCAGTAGTAAAGATGTAGGTTGCTTTTGTAGGTTCACCCGATGGGCTGGTCAGCTCCTGGCGCATCGGAGCATAATAAGCAGCATAAATGTGCGCGTGACCGTCAATTACATACAAGTTCTTTGACATGACGGTCAATATAGTGTGGGTGAGACAAGACGGTCAAGAGAATAACGTCTTACGAAGTCGCTGCATCTATTATTGCGGTGCCCCTTCGCATTTAAAATCAGGGCCATTGGGCAAAAGATAAATCAGTAGTCTTCAGCAAGCCAACTGTTGGCGAGGATTTTAAGATCAGAGTTATCTACCCGCCCACTCTGGTCAAAGTCACTGCCCAAACAACCATCGTTACTGTCACACTGGTCAGAGAGCCACATAGAAGCCAGAAGACTATAGTCCGCGAAGTCTACTTTACAGTTTGCATCCATATCAAACGTACCGTTCTAAATGAACCTACATACTGGATGTCAATACAGTTCACAAGAAATGGAAAAAACGGTGAATCAGCCAAAAACTCCGCCTTATAGTCTTTAGTCGCGACATGTTTTAGCCCAATCCCCTGACAAAAGATGGGTTTTTTTACCGAGGTGTGACATAGGGTTGTCACACCGGGGCTGTAAAAGATGACAAAAACCTGAGGAATACTCAGAATTTACTTAGTGCGACGGCAAATTCATAGCTGTTCGAGAGCCAATTTATCTCGGACTCGCATTCAAACGGGCCATCTGACATCGAGTCGAGTGTGTAAGGAACTTCTGTTGGAGCACTTGCAGCAATCAAAGTATTTGCGTCCAGTCTGTACTGAAGCTTCGGAGGCCTGTGGGGCTAGCGCGGGGGGATAGCCCTGCTAGGCTTTTTTGCATATTTTTAAAATCTCGAAGTTATGACGCCATACGCAGCAATTGCACTTCCCGACTGGCCGGAAAGCTGACCTTTCTCCGTAAATATGGTATTGTAGATTATGCTGCCGACCAGCAACTGATTCAAAAGCAGGTGTATCATTGGGTGAATCACGTTTAAAAAATTAAACATTAGACAAATATGATTGGGGTAATAGCTGGTGATATTGTCGGGTCGGTCTACGAAAGGCGGAGAAATCGTATAAAGACCAAGGACTTTCCCCTTTTCAGTCCTAATTGCACATTCACCGACGACACCGTCTTAACAGTAGCTGTCGCTGCGGCGATTTTGCGAGGACAAGACTATGAAAAGGCAGTTCGAGAAATCGGTCAGAAGTATCCGAATGCCGGCTATGGCATTTCTTTCATAGACTGGCTATTCTCCAAGAATCCACAGCCGTACAATAGTTGGGTCAACGGCTCGGCGATGCGGGTCAGCCCGGTCGGCTTTGCTTTTGATACGGAAGAAAAGGTCCTAACCGAAGCCAAAAAGACCGCTGAGATCACACACAACCACCCAGAAGGAATAAAAGGTGCACAGGCAACGGCATTAGCGGTTTTTCTTGCTCGTACAACGAAGGACAAAAACTTCATTAAGAATACAATCGAAGATAAGTTCAACTATAATTTAAGCCGAACGCTTGACCAGATTCGGCCAAGTTATCGTTTCAACGTGTCCTGCCAGGGAACAGTACCTGAGGCAATAATTGCATTTCTGGAGTCAACCTCATTTGAAGATGCCATCCGCAACGCAATATCTCTTGGCGGTGATAGTGACACCCTTGCCTGCATTACCGGCGGCATCGCACAGGCATACTATGGCGGCGTTCCGGACCATATCACAAAGAAAGTTAAGGAAATGCTCACTGACGAATTATGGCAAGTAACAAAGCAATTCTGTCGGGAGTTCGGCATCGAAACGGGATTTGAAGCCATCGACAAAATTTAGTAGTCATCGGCGGGGTGATCCTTGCATAAATTCTCTAACCAATCCGTTCGTGATAGAAGCAAGTCTGCAAAGCTTATTGAATCTTAAGCTTTGATAGTTCGTGTTTGATTTGCTCGTAAAGCACGTCTGTCCATTCGGGTAACGAATGTTCTATATTAGGCATAGCCCTCTTTCGAAAATCAACAGGGCTTAGAATAACAGAGATATTATCAATGCCAGTCTCAGCAGCAAGTATGAAAAGACCTTCAGCAACCTCATCTCCCATAGCAAGACATCCCACGGACGCCCTGCTCCCATGAATCATGATATCACCACCAAGGTTCGTTCGCTTTTCTCTACTCGCCTGTGTTCGGTCAAATTCATTTGGGTAGTTCAGCCTGAGTGAAAGATGAAACATGCTATTGGGATTAAGTGACTCTACTCGGTAAAAGCCCTCGGGAACTTGGCAATCACCTTCTTTTAACTTAGGGCCGAGTCGACCACTGGCAGCAAGGATAGGATAAGTGCGAATCAAAGCAAACTGGCCTCGATCACTCCGGGCCCAGACTTCAAGCTGCTTCTCGGATTTAAGCCCAACGAAAATAACCTCGACAGGTGGATAAGAAATGTTTGCCGCCTTAAAATACGGAATTAATCGCTCCCGGACTGCCTCACTGTACTGGTCCAGCCGATCTTGGACCGTTTTCTTGCCTTGTACGACTTGCAGTAGTGCCGTTGCATCATCCTGCAGTCGCGATCGGAAAATAAAGACAGTCATCGCTATCGCAAGAGAAGCTAAAATAATACCGTTTTTCTTCATAATGAATGGAACTCGCACGCAGATTTATGCGCTCAGGCATACAGAGAAACCAAGCTGTTCAAGCTCCTGCCTGCTGGCTTAACCATGGTCTGCTTGACTAATCCCGACCTTATTCAATACGTTTTCGGTACAGGCGGGTCTGCAGGGCATTTTTCCACTGGGTCCAGTTGGAGTCGCCCAGTTCGCTGTCGATAGCTGAGGCGACCTGGTTCAACTTGGCGTCGAGGTCATCAATATAGTAAACCATAAAGGCCTCAGGCGTGGCAGGCAGTTTAGGTGAGCCAAACTCATATTCGCCATGATGCGACAAGATAATATGGCTTAAAGCATCCAGAATATGCCTATCGATCTGTGTGCCTTTTGCAGCAAGCGCATCAGCTTTTCGGTTTACCATAACAAGAGTCTGAGCGATGTGCCCAATGAGCTGGCCCGAATCGGTATATGAAAAGGCCATATCGTATGTAAGCTCTTCGGTCTTACCCATATCGTGCAAGAAAATGCCAGCCAAAACAAGGTCGGCCTGGACCTGTGGATAAAGTGGCAGAATCACGGTTGCTACTTGAAGCATATTGTGAGTGTGTTCGAGTAAGCCGCCGATGTAGTCGTGATGTAGTTTCATCCCACCCGGCGCCTCGCAGAACTTATCCATAAGATTCTTGTCGGAGAGAAATTCTCCCACAATCGCTTTTAGCTGGAGATTGCCTATTCCCTCCATCATTTTCTTTACTTCTTCAAATAATTGCTTAGTGTCTTTGTCTGTGTGCGCAAGAAAGTCCTCAATAGAAACCTTGCCTGGATCGATGGGCTGAATACTGTTGACAATTATCTGCAGGTTGTCTTGATAAAGTTCACTTCTTCCCTGCACATGAACAAAGCCTGGCTTTGGCAAAGCTCTGTAGATTGTTTCGGTCGCCTGCCACATTCGTCCGTTTAGCTGGCCGGTTCTGTCCGAAAGGAACATCGCTATGTAAAGGTCACCACGTGTTGTGCTCCGCAGGATTGGGTCTTTAACCAAATAGATATCGTTTATCCCTTCTCCCGGCTCAATTTGGTTTATGAATTTATGCGTCATTACAGACTCCATTTTCTAATATTTTGCCCACCTCAATCATAGTCCCCACGAAACTAGAACGCAAGGATAGATTTTTCAAACTAAAAAAGCACAAACAGTGAAAAAAGGCCGTGAGAAATCAGCTTGCGCACTTTCTTAAAGGTCAGTTCGTTGAAGGTTCAGTGCTTCTATCCCCTCCATTCGACCAGAACTACGGTGACATTGTCTACACCGCCGGCTGAATTGGCCGCTTCAATAAGTTTATTACAGGTTGACTGACAATCAGAATCGGTATTTAAGATGGCCGCAACTTTCGTATCATCGACCATGTCTGTCAGGCCATCAGTGCACAAGAGCAGGCGGTCTCGTTTCTTTAGAATAAATGAACGCACGTAAGGCCTGGCCTTTTCCTCCATGCCCACATAGCGAGTAATTACACCTCGGTCTTGATGGCTTTGCACCTGTGCTTCGGTTATCTGACCTTTTTCCAAAAGCTTAGCTATGATAGAATGATCTTTGGTAAACTGTTTGAGTCTGCGGTTGCGGAAACGGTATATTCTGCTGTCACCGACGTTTGCAACGTAAGCTCGGCCATCAACAAACAACACCACGACAACCGTCGCTCCCATTCCTTTGTAGCCGCTTTCACTGTCACCTTCCATGTGCAATTGCTTGCTCTGTTTAGCAATTGTCTTTCTCAGCAAAGACCTTATTAATCTCGGATTTTGCGATCGTAGCTTGTCCAGCCTATTTTCAATCATTGGCGGTAAGTCTTGTGTGATGATCTTTGAGGCAAGTTCTCCGCCCCGATGGCCTCCCATTCCATCGGAAACAAGAAAGAGACCCACATCAGGCTCTATCACATACGCGTCTTCATTCTCTTCACGCAGCTTGCCGATGTTACTTGCCGCGCCCCAGGAAAACTGAAAGGCCAATACTTTACTGTTGACTTGTGCTCCAGACATCTACACCGGTTCCACAACCCATCTACTCATCAACGCATCTACCCATTTACTCAACAAGGCACTGCTTACACCATGGACAGTAATTCCAGAACTCAGAATCCACTGACCAACCGCACCTGCCGCAGACTTCAGGAAAAGGACGTACGCGCCAGGGTCTACGAACCTTGCGGTGACACCAAGGACAGTACCGCATAAAACGCATCAACTTGCCATCGCAGTATTTGCAGCGTGCGTGATACCTTACTCCCCTGGTGCGGTCGGAACTGGGCGAGGCAAAACCTGCTCCATAACACCAAGGACAAAAACGCCATTCAGGCAATACGCCCTTATGGCAATGCGGACAAATGTGACTGAAGAGGCTATTTGTATCAAACCGATTCCGTTCGCTGCCACACCAGGGACAGGCAAGCATGCTCTCAGCAATTGGCTCACCACAATCAGCGCAGCGAAAATCAATGGTCATCACCTTACTATAGCGATTTATGAACGAGCCTCGGCGCATCTTACGCCAGTGAATCTGTTTTCTGTCAGCCGATTTCATGAGAGAATAAGCACGAAGACTTCTCGGAACAGCTTGCTGCAACGCGGCCAGCATTTCCTGGGCATTGGCAAAACTCGTGGCCGGGTCAACTGACAATGCCCGCTTTAAGAACTTCACCAACGCCAGATTGGCTCGTTCGCATAGCCGTTTGTACCCGCGGAAGGGCCAGCGAAAAGGCCAGCGAGGCAACACGCCCGTTAGATATTCATAGAGAATCAACGCAACGGCGAAACAATCGCTGCGGTATGTAGGTCGGCCATAAGCCTGTTCGGGAGCGACATATCCTGGCGTGCCGAAATCTTCAACGGTTTCCATCCGTCTTTTGACTCGTAGACTTATTCCAAAATCGCCAAGGGCTGCTCGTTCATTGGTAAACAAGAAAATATTACTCGGCGTGACATCACAATGTACGACTCGATGCTGGTGCGCATACGCAAGTCCATCAAGTACCTGCGATATTATTGAAATTATGCGTCGGACAGACATTGGCTTGGAACGGTCCGCAAGGGTTCCAACCGACAATTCAGTAGCTAAAACAACATAATCGTTGATGATATCGGCGTTTTTAACCGGCATTATGTGAGGGTGACGCAGCCGGGCAACAAGGCGAATCTCGCGAAACAATCCTTGGTTGTCACGCTCACCATTAACATCTCCCTGGGGTATTTTCAAGGCCACTGTTATATCTTCGACGCAATCTTTGGCCTTCCAGACCTCACAGCTTCCACCTTCACCAAGACGCTTCTCAAGTCGATACTTTCCAAGCCGAATGCCAGTAGTCAGTTCTAACCTGCTTTTGCTGGAAGATCGTGCTCTCTCTTGGCTCTTTTTGGCGCTCATAATGTCACTTCACTCAATAATCCTGCGCATTTGCCTTTAAGTAAAAAAACCACTCGAGAATTGCCCGGATACCTCCTGACATACTCAGGTTGAAGTCAGCAGATTTTAGCCCGGCTGTGTTGTCCTGACAAGGCTGTTTTTTCACGAATTCTGGCGCGACGGCTTTGTTCTCCTTTCCTACTGCCATCGGCTCTGCAGACCAACATACCAGAATGAAACAGATGAGTCATGAAATACCTTGCAACAATTTACCTATTGAGCTATAAACTTGTGCCTGTATAGCAGTCTCCAACATGACATATAAAAAAGGCAAACCCTGAGGTTATGTGATATGAGATACACCCAAATACTAATACCGACAGTCAAGGAAGTTCCCGCCGATGCGGAGATAACAAGCCATAAGCTGATGATCCGGGCTGGTCTTATGCGGAAAGTTGCAAGCGGCACATACACCTATCTACCGCTTGGCTGGCGAAGCCTACTCAAAGTTATCGAAATAGTCCGTGAGGAAATGAACAGAGCAGGTGCCCAGGAAATTCTTATGCCAGCAGTTCAACCGATTGAACTCTGGCAAAGAACCGGTCGAGATGTCGATTATGGTAATACTATGGCTAAGTTTACCGACCGCCATGACCGTGTGAATGTCCTGGCCCCCACTGCTGAGGAGGTCGTCACAAGCATCGCTGCCAGTGAAATAAATTCTTACAAGCAGCTTCCGATGAACTTATACCAGATAAGTTTCAAGTTTCGTGACGAATTTCGATCGAGATTCGGCGTTCTGCGGTCGCGTGAGTTTATTATGAAAGACGCTTACAGTTTCCACGACACGTCTGAAAGCCTCGACGAAACGTATAAAGCCATGTACGAGGCGTATTGTCGAATCTTCAAACGCTGTGGGCTTGAATACGTGATAGTCAAAGCCGAATCCGGCGAAATGGGCGGCTCCGGCTCACATCAGTTCACTGTGCCCTGTGAGTCTGGTGAGGATACTATTGTATATACCGAAG
>CAZFLY010000037.1:22332-27838 GCA_964519995.1 uncultured Pirellulales bacterium
CGTTGCTGACATCCGCTATGCACAGGAAGGTGACACCCACGAGAGTAAAAAACTGTTGTTCAAAAAAGGCATCGAGGTTGGTCAGGTCTTCAAGCTCGGAACTAAATACAGCGAAAAACTAAACGCCAAATTTCTTGACGAAAACGGCAAAGAAAAACCTTGCATAATGGGCTGCTACGGCATCGGCATTAACCGCATCGTCGCTTCTGCGATAGAACTTGGCAATGACAAAAATGGTATTATCTGGCCGATCAGCATCGCACCATTTGAAGTGATTGTCACCTGCGTCAACCAGGAAGATGATGAAGTGGCAAAGATCGCAAAGGACATCTATCAGCAACTGTCGGTAAAAGGGATTGATGTTCTGCTGGACGACCGTAAGCTTCGAGGCGGAGTGAAATTCAAAGATATGGATTTGATTGGCATACCCGTAAGAGTGACCGTCGGCAAAAAATCCGTTGCCGAAGGAAACGTCGAGATAACGCTACGTCACGATACTCAGAGACAAAGCACTCCTATCGCAGAAGCAACCACAAAGACAATCAAGTTAATCAACTCGCTCAAGGAACAACTGAAACCGTAAGATTAGAACAGTATAGTAAGCCGTCCACCTTTTCATATACGGAAATTCATGCAGAAATTAAGCCGTCGAGATTCCGTCGGCCTCTATAGACGGGCTTGGCAATTATGGCACCGAGAATTCTACTTGTGAATCCACCAATATACGATTTTTCCGCATACGATTTCTGGCTTAAGCCCTACGGTTTACTGAGCGTTGCAGGATACTTACGGGGCAAAGCTGATTTTAAGCTCTTCGATTATCTCGACCGGCTGCATCCATTCATGATCGGGCAAAAGAAATGTGAATCAGACTGCTGGGGCAAAGGCCGATTTTATTATCAAAAAATCCCGAACCCTAAGGTTTTTGAGACAATCCCAAGATACTTCCGGCGCTTCGGCTTGCCTCGCGATTTGTTCAGAAATTTTATTCGAACAGAGGGACCTTTCGACCTTGTATTTGTACAGACAATGATGACTTACTGGTATCTGGGCGTTCAGGAAGTGATAGAGGATATTCACGAGGCCTGGCCAAAGGCAAAAATTATCCTTGGTGGCAACTATGCAACGCTTTGTGGCAGCCATGCACGACAATTAGGGTCTGATTTTCTCGTATATGGCACAAATCTGCAGCAGCTCTGGGAATACCTCGGAATTGAGCCTGACTCAAGCCAGCCAGCCCTATGGGAAGTATACGAAAGACTAAGCACAGGCGTACTGAAACTCAGCGAGGGCTGTCCCTTCGAATGCACATACTGTTCAGTACCGAAAGTGTATGGCAAGTTTCGGGTACGCTCGATGGAGCGATCTCTAACCGAACTGGAACTGTTGATAAGACTCGGCGTCAAGAATATCGCATTTTACGATGATGCGCTTTTATTCAGGGCAGAAGATGTCCTAGCGCCTTTGTTGCAAGAGGTCATTAAACGCAGAATCAAGGTGAACTTTCATAGTCCCAATGCACTTAATGCTCGCTTTCTCACAAAAGAGCTGGCCCAGCTTATAGTGCGAGTCGGTTTTAAGACCTTCTATCTTGGTTTTGAGAGTGCATCAAAGCGCTGGCAGGAAAATACTGGTTCGAAGGTATTCCCAAGTGAGCTTGCAGAAGCAGTAAAGCATCTTATTGATGCTGGTGCTGAGCCAAAAAGCATTACCGCTTATCAGATTTTGGGACATCCAAGTAGTGAAATTCAGGAACTGGAGAAGTCGATGCGGTTTGTAAACAGCCTGGGCATTCGCGGGATGTTAGCTGATTTTTCGCCCATTCCCGGAACTCCTGATGGGGAATACTGTCGGCGGTGGATAGATATGGATGAGCCATTGATGCACAACAAAACCGCCTTTCCAATCATTACGCTCGGCTTCGAAGAGTCAAATCGACTAAAAGACCTTCAGCGGAAGTTGAATCGGACGCTGAGCAGGGCGAATTGATTTCTCACTCCAAATTTTGTATATTTCATCAGTTATGAGTGGTCGAAAATTAACTGTACCGAGAAAAACTGTTCGTAAAGGGCAATACTGGATTTACATAGTTCAATGTAGAGATGGGACATATTATACGGGATATACAAATGATCTGGAGGGTCGCATTGCCCTGCATAATAGCGGCAATGGGGCGAAATACCTCAGAAAAAAACTACCCGTGACATTAGTCTATGCTAAGGAGTATCACTATTACAAAAATGTGTTGCGTGCCGAGAGACGAGTCAAAAAATTGACGCGGGCGCAGAAGTTAAATCTCATTAGAATTTATGCTGGAAATACCTGCGAAAGTAATGAATGAAGGGTGCCCCCGCAGTTTTGCCTCAGCAAAACTAAACGCAGGGGCATCCGAGTCCAGGTTTGGAGGAATGCTATGAAAGCATTCATCCAAACCTTCGGATGCCAGATGAATAAGCTGGATACAGCGCTGGTGAGTTGTGCGCTGAAAGAAGCGGGGTTCGTGCTAACAGAAAGCATCAAAGACGCAAATGCCGTCTTGATAAATACGTGTTCCGTTCGGCAACATGCAGAACAGCGAGTACTTTCCCACCTGGGACACATCAAGCACATTAAGAAGGCACGACCGGATTTGGTAGTTGGAGTGATCGGCTGTATGGCCCAACGGCTTGGTAGCGAGCTGCTCAAACACGAAGTTGTAGATATTGTTTGTGGGCCAATGCAGTTGCCACGGATATCACAACTGCTGGAGGCAAGCCTGAGAGAAAAAGGCCAAAACCTTGCAATCACAGAGAAAATCCGACAGCAGGATGAGGTACAGAATCAGGCATTGGAGCAGTTTGAATCTATTTACGGTATTGAGAGCAAAGACGTACCTGGCCAGGCGTTTGTGCGGGTGATGCGGGGATGCAATAACTTCTGTACTTATTGTGTTGTCCCTTATGTACGAGGGCCGGAAGTCTGCCGATCTCCAACGGCAATCATGGAACAAATCAAAAAACTGGCCAATACAGGGGTCAAACAAGTTACTTTGCTCGGACAAAGAGTAAACGGGTATAAGTACAAGGCTGGAGATAAAACATATTGTCTTGCTGATTTACTCGATATAGCAAGTCAAATCCGCGGAATCGAACGGATAAAATTCGTTACGAGCTATCCAGCGGAGCAGTTTTTCGACCAGATTTTGGACATCATGGCAGCCTCGCCCAAGGTGTGTAATTATCTGCACATGCCTTCCCAGAGCGGCTCTGACAAGATATTAAGTGCGATGAACCGGCATTACACAGCCAGGCAGTACCTGGCACTTCTTGACAGGGCAAGAGCTGCTGTGCCGGACATTGCCATTGCCGGTGATTTTATTGTGGGCTTTCCAGGTGAAACTGAGCAAGATTTTCAAGCAACGGTTGAGTTGGTGAAAAAGGCTAAGTACAAAAATTGTTTCATCTTCAAATACTCACCCCGGCCGGGCACAACAGCGGACAAAAAACTAACTGATACGGTGCCAGCAAACGTCAAGCAACAACGCAATATTGAACTATTGACTGTGCAGGAAAAAATAAGTGATAAACTAAGTCGTCGGTTTCTTGGGAAAAAAGTTTCAGTCCTTGTGGAAGGACTAAGCAAAAAACCATACATCAACACAGACAAGAATGGCAGCAAACCACAGTTGGTTGGCAGGACTGCAGAGGATTGGATTGTTGTATTCAATGGGCCGATGTCACTTGCCGGTGAATTTGCGCAGGTGGAGATTAAACGGACAAGTCCTTTGACGCTTTTTGGCGAACTAACGAATTAGCATTTTGGCACTTACATGGTGGAAATCAATCCGCCTTCCAAAGGTAAAGCACCTGAGGTGTGGTCAGCTCATACAGGGTTGTGCGGTCGAATTTGAAAAGACCCTTTGATTCAGCGGTCAAAAAGCGAGCCAGAGAAAACGCCTTTCGATACTCGACGACCCGAGCCTTTTCAATCTCAGCGAGCGATTTGACCAGCTCAATCGCATCATCCAGATAACCGATTTCATCTATTAGTCTCTCGGCTTTGGCTTGGCCAGCTACGAGGATACTACCATCAGCCAACTCCCTGACCCGGTCGGGGGTGAGTGACTCTTTTCGTCCCTCAGTGACAATCTCAACAAAACGTTCGTACGCCGGGGTCAGGATTCTATCTCGAAGGTACTGGAGTTGCTCCTCGGTGGGTTCTTGGAAGGAGCTCGGCCAATCTTTTTTCTCGCCTTCGGTAAGAATAACCGGCAAGATACCAAGTTTGTCTTTAAGCAGTCCCTCGAGAACAAAGTGGCCCATCATTACACCGATAGAACCAGTGTATGTAGTGGGTTCGGCGATAATTTGGTCGCAAGCCACAGAGGTATAGTAGCCACCTGAAGCAGCGATGCCTTGCATAAAGGCAACAACAGGTTTGCCCTCTTCTTCGCGATACTTTCGAATCTCGTTGTATATCTGGTCACTGCCTGATATTGTGCCGCCTGGGGAGCTGACACGAAGGATAACACCTTTGACATGTTTATCTTCGCGGGCAACCTTTATCTGCTTGTAGACATCCTCTGCCTGCTCACTTTGAATAATGCCCTCAATCGGTATAACGACGATTTTATTTGCGCGGGGACCGTCTCTTATGACTTCTTCATTGATGTCTCGTTGTTGAGCGGTTGCAAATAACGCCACTACACCAATCAATATCATAAATAGTGCGAGATTTGCCAGTATCGATAGCGCAAGGACGATGCCATAGAATATTTTCCAGCCAGTTCCCTTGCCATAGGGCCCAGCTATCGGCTGCACCGGACCTGGCTCTACCGCTTGCGACATGTTTTCATTCTGCTCAAAATCCATAACAGATCCTTTCAAAAGTAAACACCAGCATTGTAGGCCATGCCAAGACAACTGTCAATCTGGAACCGTTGTTATCAGCGGCTATAGTGTGGGCTGAGTTTGAGGGCAAATTTGTGGCTAATCCTGTTTCAGCCACCTGATGACTTCTCGCAGCCCTGGGCGTTTGCCGTACATTAAGATGCCCGTTCGAAAGACCTTCGCTGCCAACCACATCACGACCGGCACAAACACGGCCAGCATAATGATTGAAGCAAAGACCTCGAGCAATGATATATCTTGACTTACAGCTAGCCGCAGGGTCATCACTATCGGCGTCAACGGCGGCAAGAACGACAGAACCCTGGCCAATGGCCCATCTGGATGCTGAGCAAGATTGAACCAGGCTATCATCGGCAAAATGAAGATGAAGCTGATAGGCATCATAAGGCTTTGGGCCTCTTTAATTGTGTTGCAAATCGAGCCAACTCCCGCCAGGATAGAGCTGAACAGGAGAAAGCCTAGTATGAAATAAATAACGAAATACGGAAGTATTCCCGTTGGAAGCTCTAAAGTAACGTTCCACCAATGAGCGGCTCCGTAATAAGCGGTACCAATAGCCGCTGCAGACCACAAGCTCATCACGGTTAAACTGATGCCGGCCAAGCCCAGAATCTTAC
>CAZFLY010000038.1:0-27279 GCA_964519995.1 uncultured Pirellulales bacterium
TGTAAGCAATTTGGATACTGCTATGACGGGTGAAGGTATTAGTGTCCTTGGCGAGACAGACCGTGACTACAAGCTGACGGATGACACGATGGCAGAGACTATCAGTCCGACAGGCACAGCAAGTGAGGCATCGCTGGAAGAGATTGAAGAGGATGTGAACCTCGACAGCTTTGGCAGTGGCTCAGGTTTGTTGGATCTTTCACTACAGGCTGATGACACTTCGTTAGGTGGCATACTCGACGAGATTTACACAAGCGAAGGTGGTCAGGAGAGTCCGGAGCCGGCTGAATCTGATTCAGCGGTTGGCGTTACAGCCGAGGCTGAGCAGATGCTTGCCCAAGAGGAGCAGATAGCTGGTCCGCAACCGATGCCAGAAGTGCCGTTAATGGCGCAGGCGTATGTCGAACCGCAGCCGGATGTGCAGAGTAATGCTCTCGGAATGCTTCTATTATTGCCCTTGTTTGTTCTGCTCTACACAGCGATCGTAACTATTGCGGCTCAAAGAGGTGTGATTCCCTCCATTCTGGCATTGATTCAGAGCATTATCTGGTACATAGTGATTGGGGCTATAGTGGCGACAGGTTTAGTTATAGGTGCTACTTTCATGCTCGGCAGGGATGTCACTAAAGCCCCGAAAAAGGAAAAGAAATCTCGCAGGACAAAGAAGAAGGACCAAGCTTTAGAAGAGTAAGCCTCTTAACACCTGGGAAAGATGTAACGCAATTCTTTTTTTGCACCGGCAAGCGGTCAAGAAGCAGACCAAACAAACAGCCGAGTGCATCGAAAATCTGATCAACAAATGGCAGCGAGAATTTGAAAATGCTGTGTAGAAACTTGACTTTACGCAGAGCCCTTAGAATCTGATGAGCTGTCGAGCACTGTGTTATAGGTAATATTGCCAAGCCGGAAGCATACTAACCAAACCTGCTTCAAAGGCATCTTTTTCGCGGAAAAGCCTATAACAACTACAGGCTCTTCTTTGCCATTAAGTTTTATTCATCAAACTGATTGGCAAGGTTGAGCCTTTTCCTTTAGAATACGTCCATGCTAAGGATAAAATCCACGAGGATTAAAAATCGGAAAGAGTCAAAAATGAAAAAGCTCTGGAGGACATTGATTTTATTTGTGGCCTGCGGTTCTTTTATGCCGTTTGATTGCGCTATAGCGACTCAGGCACAGAACGAGCACCTCGTGCCGGCTGACAAGGCACTTACGCCCGAAAGTACGCGACGTCTTTTTCAAAGAGGCCGGCGTGAGACTTTTCGGGGCAAAGACCTTAATACGATTGGAATGCCGATCGGCGGTATCGGCACAGGCAAGCTTTATCTTCGGGGCGATGGAACACTGGGGCTTTGGCAAATTTTTAATAAGCATGTCTCTACCGACGGTGGGCAAAGCTTTTACCGTACCTACAAGCCCGATTCGCCGGTTGATTCAGGCTTTGCTATGATTATAGAGAAACACGGCACAGCCATTGTCAGGCAGTTGGATCAGCGATTTGGTGCCGTTGAATTTACCGGTGAATATCCGATTGGGCTTGTCCGCTATCATGACGATGATCTTCCAGTGAAAGTTGAGATGGAGGTCCTTTCTCCATTTATACCGTTGAATGCGAAAGACTCAGCCCTGCCGGCGACACTGTTCCGCGTCACCGTTGAGAACACTACCACTGAGGACCAGCACATCTGCATCTTGGCCTGGCTGCAAAACGCTGTCTGCATGCATTCGGCAAATAAAATCCAAGCTCTTCACCGCAGCCGTATCGTTACAGAGAAGGGCCGGGCCATGATTGTGCACACAGCAGAACAGATGCCTATGCCGCGAGTTTCTGCTGAAAGCCAGATCGAGCTTTCCCATGAGCGCCCGAAGATTGCTCTGCGTCCCATCGATAAGCTCGAAGATTATGGCTCGATGGCGCTGGCTCTGACTGAAGGCGCAGCAAGCTCTCAGGCTGCCCAAGATCTGCTTACTTTGGTAAGTGAAGTTGCTCCAAACCTTCATGCTGAAGAGGATATTTCCTATCCTATAACGGAGAATCGAAGTGCCGTGCTGTTGACACCCACAGTGCAATTACCGGTAATGGCTAAGTACACCTTTACGTTTGTTCTGGCCTGGTTTTTCCCTAACCATCCGAATGGCCACGAATATGCAAATCGTTTTAGTAGCGTTGTTGATGTGGTCCACTATGTTCTCGATAATCGAGAGCGTCTTGTCGATGGAACCAGAAGGTGGTACGAGACCTACTATGAGTATAGCACTCTGCCCCGCTGGCTGCTTTTCAGATTACACTCACCGGTATGCAATCTTGCTACCGGGACCTACCAGTGGCACAAGGATGGCCAATTCTGGGCATGGGAAGGTATTGGTTGTTATACGGATACCTGCACACACGTGTCGAACTATGCCCATGCACCTGCAAGGCTATTTCCTGAGCTTGAACGCAGCGCCCGAGAAATACAGGATTTTGGCCAAGGATTTGACGATGAAAGCGGGCTTGTCGGCTTTCGAGGCAATCGTGCTTACTCCGCAGATGGACAGTGTGGCACTATCCTTAAGGCCTATCGCGAGCACCAAATGTCTGCTGATTATAACTTCCTAAAGCACAACTGGTCACGCATCAAAAAGGCGCTGGAATTCTCGATCAGCAAGGATAGTAACGAGGACGGCCTTATCGAAACCAGCCAACACAATACCTTCGGCGTCAGCTTCGAGGGCCCCAACACCTTTGTCGGCTCATTGTATCTGGCTGCACTTCGAGCCGGTGAAGAAATGGCCAAAGAGATGGACGATGAACAGTTTGCCAAACGTTGTCGTAAGATTTTTGAAAGTGGAAGGCGTCTAACTATTGAGCATCTCTGGAACGGTGAATATTTTATTCAGTGCGTTGATTTAGACAAGTACCCCAAACATCAATATGGAAATGGGTGTCTATCGGACCAGCTATTCGGCCAAGGTTGGGCGCATCAGCTCGGTCTGGGCTATTTATATCCGCCACAATATGTCAAAACAGCACTGCAGTCTGTCTGGAAGTACAATTGGGCACCGGATGTTGGACCCTATTACGCCGAGCACAAGCCTGAGCGCATATTTGCGTATCCTGGTGAGCCTGGCCTTTTGATTTGCACCTGGCCAAAGAGCACTTATCTCGACGAAGGTGTTCGTTATAGAAATGAGGTTTGGACCGGCACCGAGTATCAGGTTGCAGGTCATATGGTATGGGAAGGAATGGTCGCCGAGGCTTTGGCCATTTGCGATGGTATCCACCGCCGCTACCATCCATCCAAGCACAACCCATTCAACGAGGTCGAATGCAGCGAGCATTGTGCCCGTGCAATGGCCAGTTGGGGCGTCTATACCGCGCTTGCCGGCTACGAATATCATGGCCCAAAGGGACACCTGGGCTTTGCACCTAAGATAACACCGGAGGATTTTGAGGCTGGCTTTACCGCTGCCGAAGGCTGGGCAACATTCTCTCAACAGCGAACCAATAAAACACAATCAGAGCAAATCGAAATGCGATGGGGCCAATTGCGCCTTAAGTCTCTTACATTTGAAGTTCCACAGGACTGGCTGTCTGTAAAGTTTGATGTGAAAGTAGCAGGTAAACCCTTCGAAGCTGACCATGTTTTGCGTGATGGACGCCTCGATATAACGTTTAATAATGATGTCATTCTTTTTGAGGGCTGGCTGCTTGAAGTAACTATCGAACGACAGGACACGTAGCCGTCTTATCAATTTGAGTGGACCAATATGATAAAGGACTTAATTATACAGAACAGAAGTTGTCGGCGTTTCTACCAGGACGTACCCATAGACTATCAAACGCTGAGAGAACTTGTAGACCTTGCAAGGCTGTCACCATCTGCAGGCAATATGCAGCCACTTAAATACATTCTTTCCTGTGAGCCAAGGAGCAACGACCTTATTTTTCCATGCCTTGCCTGGGCAGGATATCTAAAAGATTGGCCTGGACCTATCGAAGGTGAAAGGCCCGCGGCATACATCGTTATTCTTGGCGATACCGAAATAACAGATGACTTCGCTTGTGATTGTGGTATTGCAGCTCAGAGCATTCTATTGGGGATGCGTGAAAGAGGCTTGGCCGGCTGCATAATCGGTTTAGTGCAAAGGGATAAGCTTCGAAAGGTATTAGATATCCCGGCTCGTTTTCAGATACTTGTTGTTCTTGCACTTGGCAAACCAAAGGAAATGGCAGTAATAGAATCAGTCGGTCCTTCCGGCGACATAAAGTACTGGCGCGATAGCCAAGGTACCCACCATGTGCCGAAGCGATCGCTGGATGATATTATCATTGTCCAGATGTAATGTTTGAACACATCAAGTTATTGTAGATGAGCAGTTTTTATCACCTTGCCCGCGCCGACTTCTATGTACCTTGTGCCGAAATGTTTCTTAAATAATGTTCTTGCTTTATGGCCTGAGCAATGGCAGGGGCCGACATACTGTACGTTCATTTGTTTAAGGGCTGAAATAACCTTCTCGATGTTGCGTTTAGATGTCCATTCCAGATGAAAGCCGCCCATTACTAAAAGGATATCGCCTTTCATAAAATCTTTCACCGTGGTTAATATCTTTACGATACCTGGATGCGCGCAGCCGGTTATCACTATCAAGCCTGCTTTTGTCCGGATAATTAACGAGTGTTCCTTTATCAATCTTCCAAGCTGGCCGGTAGAATAAACATTTTCACAAATTTTCAAAGCCTGCTTAACCTCAACTACTTGTGCTCCATATTTTTGTATGTTTTCTTTAAATTTTGTGGGAAACGATTCCGGCAAATAGATAGAAACGCTCGAATTTTTTTCAAGGAAGCTGCTCAATCCGCCGGTATGGTCACCGTGAATGTGAGATAGTACTACCACATCTATGTTGTTAGGCTCTATCGCCAGTTTTTTCATATTGTTGAGCAGCAAGGAACCATCTCCGCCGGTATCAAAGAGAATGGTTTTGTCGGTGCCGGTTATAAGTGCTGAAAATCCCCAGGCGGTTCCCAATTCTTGATTGTATGGGTTATTGTCATAAACCACTTTGATAGTGAGGTCGTTGATGTCAGGCGTCGAAATTACTTCGCTATCTTGGTTCATAATTTGTTCCTTTTCTGGCTCCTGCGAAGATAGACAAACAGTACTTGACCATAAGATAGCAATAACCGTTAGCAGTAAAGCAATAATGGCTGACAGTCTCTGCATCCGTTTTAACTTGGGTAATTTTCTGTTGCAAGCCACGGGATATAATTAAGTCCAATGTCGACTTTTTGAACTTTATGCTACATGATGACCGTGGATGCCATAATATAAGACGCAACAACCTTTTTCAATAAATTAGTATTCTTATTAAAAACTACAGCTTCTTGGTATAATGTGGCCGCAGTTCAAGAGTATGAATAACCTATGTTTATCACCTGTGTGTTTTTTACACTGAGCACAATACACAAGCGTGAACTAAAGGTTTTAAATGACTAAGCTAAAGAAACAGCTTGGTTTGCTTGATGTTTTTGCTGTGGCGTCGGGTGCAATGATAAGTTCCGGGTTATTTATTTTGCCTGCCATAGCCTACACGAAGGCGGGACCAGCAGTCATTCTGTCGTACCTCTTTGCTTCCATTTTGTTTACTCCCAGCGTTTTGGCCAAAGCCGAATTAGCCACAGCCATGCCCCGCGCAGGAGGAACGTACTTTTTTGTAGAAAGAAGCTTTGGGCCACTTTTGGGACTATTCAGTGGTCTAGTGGCTTGGTTTTCGCTGGCGCTAAAAAGTGCCTTCGCAGTTGTTGGAATGGCGGTGCTTATTGAAATCGTTCTGCAAATGCTCCTTGAGATTCGACTTGAGCCTTGGCATCTAAAAATGATAGGGATTCTTTGCTGCCTGGTATTTACTGCACTTAATACCGTAAGCGTCAAACACACGAGCCGGTTTCAGGTTTTGCTGGTAGCGGTGCTGTTGGTGATACTTACATTATTCGTATTTTCTGGCAGCAAAGCTGTTAATCCAAGCCGATACAGCGGCTTTCTCGAAGCAGGCTGGTTGGCCGTATTCGCAACCGCAGGACTTGTATTCATAAGTTTTGGCGGCATAACCAAAGTTGCAAGCATTGCAGAAGAGGTTAGGCAACCAGGCAGAAATTTGCCGTTGGGAATGCTGCTGGCCTGGTTTGTAGTAACGCTGTTTTACGTTGCGGTGGTCACTGTTACAGTTGGTCTTGTAGATGGTAAGGAGCTTGCGGATAGTCTGCTGCCAATATCTCTGGCAGCGAGCAACGTCATGGGCCTGCCAGGATTTGCTTTGTTAAGTGTGGCTGCTATCGCTGCGTTCGTTACGACTGCAAATGGAGGTATACTTGCTGCCTCTCGGGCACCTATGGCAATGAGCAGAGACCAGTTGCTGCCATCGGTCCTGGCACGCGTCAATAAACGGTTCAAAACGCCCCATGTTAGTGTGCTGCTGACGGGGGGATTTATGATAGCAGCGATTGTCCTTCTCGACATTGAATCGCTGGTAAAAACTGCTTCCACGATGCAAATAATACTTTTTATTCTCGTTAACGCCAGTGTAATCATAATGCGCGAAAGCAAGATACAAAGCTATCGTCCGAGGTTCAAATCGCCTCTATATCCTTATCCGTATGTATTCGCAATTCTTGCTTATAGTGCCCTTTTGATAGATATGGGACGGGTGCCGCTATTGATCACAGCGCTGTTCATTGGTTGCAGTGCTGCGTGGTATATACTCTACGTCTCCCGGCGGGTTAGCAGAGCCTCGGCTGTTATGCACATTGTTGAACGCGTCACCGACCGAGAGTTGAAAACGGTGACACTCGAAAATGAGCTTCGCGATATCCTGATCGAGCGGGACGAGATAATTGAGGATCGATTCGACCAACTCATAAAACAGTGCGAAATCCTCGATATTAAAGGAAGAAAACCTGCTGAGGATGTTCTGCGAGAAGTCTCGACGATCTTAGCAGAGAGGCTTAGAATAAATGAATACGTCCTCTTCGAGAAATTCCTTCATCGTGAATCCGAGGGCAGTACAGTTATTGAGCCTGGTCTTGCCATACCGCATATTATCGTAGAGGGCGAGAAGAAGTTTGATATCTTACTTGTCCGAGCCAAGGATGGGATTGATTTCTCGCACGCGCCGGAACCAGTTAAGATAATGTTTGTTCTAACAGGTAGCAGAGACGAGAGGAACTATCATCTCAGAGCCCTCATGGCTATCGCTCAGATCGCACAGGAGAAACACTTCAGGCAGCGCTGGCTTGCCGCAAGAGACGTCGAAGGCATACGAAACCTGATCCTGCTATCAACGAGAAAAAGGGATACAACTTGAGCGAGCAATATTTAGCCCCCAAATTTATTTGGGGGTTACACACTGTCCCCCTCACAGGCTTACGTGACCGAGAACCGCAAGAGCCCAAAGCAATTCTTTCTTTGGCATAACCTTGGTTT
The DNA here is from genome assembly GCA_964519995.1 of uncultured Pirellulales bacterium. GTDB lineage: Bacteria > Planctomycetota > Phycisphaerae > Sedimentisphaerales > Anaerobacaceae > CAZFLY01. The sequence continues at coordinate 7,467 of CAZFLY010000038.1, forward strand.
CGTATCTTTCATTTATTGGTATGAGGTGCACTTTGTTTTCGGTGGTCCGTATTAGTTTGCAGGTGACACCTATCTGATTCGCCAGACGAGCAATAGCAACATGTCCCTGGGTTGCCGATACCGATGGACTTAATATCACAATGTCGCCATCATTTATCCTCGGCGACATGCTGTCGCCGTCTATCCGCAGCGCAAAGCAATCCGGGAATAATCCGCGGATGTTCTCGCACTCAATGAACTCAACAACTTCTTCGTATTCTTGCCCACCTACCTGAATGAGATTGACCTGTGGAGTTTTAACGCCGTCCAGCAAAGGTTGGGTCTGTAAGTCAATCCGAATTATGCCATCCATCGTGCCGACAATTGTTTTGCCGATATGCTTTTTAACCAAGTCATCAAGTTCGGTTACGGCCTGCTGCGGTTTGGGCAACGACGTCTGATCCCAGAAATGGATAATCCCCGCTGCGGTACGACCAAGCACCGGAATCCAGGCCGGCCGATCCGTTTTACCAACAGAAGCTGCGTGATCTGCTCTTTTTTCAAAGCCCTTTTTCTCACGCAGCAACTCAACGAAGGCTAAGATAGCTTCGCCAAGCTCAGGATTCTCCCGAAGACACTCATCAACCTTCCGCAGCAACGGTGCATTTGATCCCGATATGACCTGACCTTCGCCCTTGCTGCCGGTCAGCAGCCAGTACAAATCCGTTCCAGTTTCTTCGCTTATCCGTATCAGAATATCAATTGGCGGAACCCTGTCCTTTTCGTAATAGCTGTATGTGGAAGGACTTATGCCTAAAAGCCGTGCAAATTTACTCTTTCCCCTGTCGCCTGAATATTGCTGCCGGACAAGCCGAATTCGCTCACTTGTCGCTTTTGCGTCAAATTTTTCCATATTTTTTCGCTTTTACGAAATTATTTCTTGCAATATTACGTAAATGTGTTAATAATCGCCGAACACGAGACCAAGGTCTATTATTTTGGACACAAAAGCGAATTTCGTCAACAAAAAGGTAAAAAAAATGGCGAAATCTAAGAGAAAGAAAGCACAAGCCTCAAGAAAGGGCAAAGCAGCGGAGGGTCAGCCAAAAGCCGGCGAATACGTGGGCTACCTTTTAGAGCTACACAAGTTGCAGGGCGTTCTACTCAACAAATTGCGTAAGGAAGTTTAGTAAGACCAACTACTGCCGCCCTGCTACCTTTTTTTACCGCCGACCTGCCACAAAACCAGCTCTGACAGTACAGGGAACAAAACGTCCTAATCGTTGACGACATTCTGGCCGATTAGTTCGAATGTATAGGTAGGCGCTCGGTATTCTGACGGGGTAGTGAAGCGGATTGGAACAATGGAAACAACAGAAAAGATTGTCGAGGCATACGTCCGCTACGTGAAAGGCTGGGCAACAATACCAAACGTAAAATGTTTGGGTCAATATGAAATTGACCTTTTGGCAATCGATTTAAAAACGGAGGAACGTTATCACATAGAGAGCACAGTATCCGTTTCAGGTGCCTACAGCAAGCTTACTGCGAAGCCATACAAGCCAGAACTGCTTCGGCGACGTGAGAGGGTAGCTGAGCAACGACGCACTATAGGCTATTTCGTGAAAAGGAAGTTCGCCACGCGCGGAGTCATTCAGACTTCAAAGAGACATGGTTTTTAGAAAGGGAATTACCGCAAAATAGTAGTAACCTGGGGAGCTACTGAGAAAGCGCAGAAAAAAGCGATGAATGCAGGGATAACGATATGGTATTTTCCGGATTTGATGAGGGAGATAAGAAATGGAATAAGCAACAGTCGGAGCTATTTCACTGATGACTCTATACGAACACTTCATCTGTTTGACAAAGCGCTTAAGATAGAAAGTAAGTCTGATTAATGAGCGTGCCAAAGGCGGTACGGAAATGAATACGTGGAATCTTTTCAAGAGGGAAGTATTTGAGCTATTTGCAACGGTATTTGTGCCTGGAGGCATAGCGATTTGCCCATATGTGTTTGTGGCGCGCTTGTACTATCCCGGAGCTGTAGAAGTATGGGAAAATAACCAGGTTGTTCTATTTGGTGTGCTTGTTACGTTGGCGACTACAACGGGTCTAATTGTGGAAAGCGTAGGAAGCTGGGTAGAATCAAGTTTGTGGGACAACATAATCAAGAGAAAACGTAACGGCAGTCATTTGGAACAATGGTGGCAATATCTGAAGCTAAAAATGGACATTGAGCCGGTGGGGCAGAGGTATCTGAGAACGAGGGTGATGGCAATGAAGTTTGACTTGGGCCTTGGGTTGGCTATACCGATTGCATTGGGAGGTTTGTTCTGGCTGCAACTACTCACGAACATGATGAGGTGGCTGTCATTTGGAGGCATTTCAGTTCTGCTTCTGACGCTATGCGGCTATCTACTGTGGGATTCGTATAAATGTGCCGTGCTTCTGGGCGAAATAAGACAGTGTATTCTGGAAGCGTTCGATCAGGCAGAGATAGAGGACAGCGGGTAATAAGGTCGGAGAACGTGGGGGTAGACACATCTGGAGACTGCCACGGCCTGTTGGATAGGCCTGGTGATGACAATCCATTGTGCGTAACGCGTATTTCGTATTGTGTCATGCGTAGTGCATTAATAATCCACCAGAGTCAGAAATGGGCACATGTAAAAGGGCACACAAATTGATTGACCACAGCTGCCGAATAGATATAATAGGTTAGTTCGCTAGGGGTGGCTCGAAGCGGCCTGAGAAAAGACCCTTTGAACCTGATCAGGATAATCGCTTAAAAATCGATGAGGCCTGCGTAGGAAAGCGGTTTGAGCCGAATAAACTAAGATGGAAAAAAACGAGTCGCTTCCTGCGAAAGCGACTTTTTTATTTATCGCCGGGAATATAGGACAAATGACAACACAATTGCAATCGGCACAAGCCGGGAAGATTACTGAGCAAATGCAGTTCATTGCTCAGGCTGAGGGCGTCGAGGCGCAAGCGTTATGCGCTGAGATGGCAGCAGGGCGCGTGGTGATACCGGCAAATAAAGTGCATCTAAAGATCGGCCTTCGACCAGTGGGAATTGGCAGAATACTGTTGACGAAGGTCAATGCCAATATCGGTACAAGCAGCGAGCGTTGCTCGTTAGAGGCAGAGATAGAAAAGTTAGAGGCGGCTCTTGCTGCGGGTGCGGACGCCGTGATGGATTTGAGTACCGGAGGCGACCTGGATAAGATTAGGTCGGAGCTTCTTGCGCGGTGTCCGGTGCCGTTTGGAACGGTGCCGATTTATCAGGTAATACAGGATAGAAACGTTGAGGATGTAGATGAGAAGGTGATCCTTGCTACGATTGAAAAGCAGGCGAAACAAGGGGTCGATTTTTTCACGATTCATGCGGGTGTTTTGAGGGAATATTTATCATTGGTCGAGAAGCGTGTGGCGGGAATTGTTAGTCGCGGTGGGGCGCTACTTGCCAGGTGGATGCTCCATCACAACAGGCAGAATCCCTTGTATGAGATGTTCGATGAGTTGTGCGGCCTGATGCGCGAATATGATGTGTGTTTTTCGCTCGGTGATGGGCTTCGGCCTGGAGCAATTGCGGATGCGACGGATGAGGCACAATTAGCGGAGTTGCGGACATTGGGCGAGCTTACGCAGCGAGCGCAAGAAAACGGCTGTCAGGTAATAGTGGAAGGACCTGGGCATGTGCCGTTTGATCAGATTCAGTACAACATGGAGATTCAACAAGAGATTTGTCACGGTGCACCGTTTTATGTGCTTGGGCCTGTAGTGACGGATATTGCTCCGGGTTACGACCATATAACATCGGCGATTGGCGGCACGGCTGCTGCATTTTACGGCGCTTCTTTTCTGTGCTATGTCACGCCGAGCGAGCATCTGGGACTACCTAACGCAGAGGATGTGCGGGTAGGAGTTATTGCTGCAAGGATTGCTGCTCATGCGGCGGATGTTGCGCGCGGCTTGAAAAACACAGCAGAGCTTGACAAAGAGCTTAGCATCGCGCGGAGTAATCTGGACTGGAAGGGGCATCTTGGTAGAGCGATTGATCCAGAAACTGCTGAGCGTGTGCACCTGCAGGCATGTGAGGAAACGGGGGCGAAAGAGATGCCTGCGGCGGATTACTGCTCAATGTGTGGACGCAACTGGTGCAGTGTGAGGATAAATAGAGAAATCCGCGAGGCGGCAAAAACAGGCAAAGGTTCGGTGTGATGGGCAAACGCGAGATACTGATAATTGAGGACGACCGGGACATTGTTGAGATGGTCGAATATAACCTTCAAGAGGAGGGATACGAGACTATCGCGGCGTTAGATGGACAAAAGGGAATTGAAAAGGCCCTGAGAGAAAAGCCGGATATAATTATCCTGGATATAATGCTGCCGGTGATGGACGGGTTTGAGGTATGCAGGACGCTAAAACATGACAGCAGGACGGCAGAGATACCTGTGATAATCTTGAGCGCAAAATCGCGGGAAACGGATAAAGTCGTGGGTTTGGAATTGGGGGCGGACGACTACATGACCAAGCCTTTCAGTCCTCGGGAGCTTGTCGCAAGGATCCGGGCGATATTACGGAGGGGACGTGCAGAACGGCCAGTGAGCAAGATTGTTCGAGGGGACATCATAATAGATAATACAAGGCACAAAGTGACGATAGGCGGTGAGGATATTTCGCTTACGTTTACAGAGTTTAAGATCCTGGAGTATATGGCTCGGCGAGCAGGGATAGTGCTATCCAGGGAGCAGATTCTCGATGCTGTTTCCGGGGATGATTCTGTGGTCTGTGACAGAACGGTTGATGCGCACATAAAGTCGCTAAGGCGCAAGTTGGGTGATGCGAAGGATTATGTCGAGACTGTCAGGGGAGCAGGCTACCGATTCAAGGAAATGTAGATGAGAAGCAAAATCATCTGGAAGTTCTTCGGTGCTTTTACATTTCTGACGATTATCGTTGTTTTTGTTTTGAATTTCTTTGTGAGTCTGCGCCTGCGAGAGAACTTTGAGGGTAAAATATCCGAGAAGCTGCAAAGCAACGCGATACTGGTGGGAGAATTACTACGGGAAGATTTGAAAGTGGCAAATTCTGCGGCTATTCAAGAAAAAGCAATGTTACTGGCAAAACGTTTCGGTTTTAGAATTACCGTTATAGATCTGGATGGGAAGGTTTTGGGGGAAACCGAGAGAAAGCCAGCCGAGATGGAGGATCACAGAGACAGGTTAGAGGTTATTAAGGCAGTTAAAGACGGGTTTGGGCGAAGCACCCGGCTCAGCGATACACTCGGTTACAATATGCGGTACGTCGCAGTTCGTGTGGACGAGGCAGGCGAGATTCTTGGTATTGTCCGGATTGCGTTACCGCTTTCGGAGGTTCAGCTTGAAATACAGTCCATTTATAGAGTGGTCTTGGTCGGTGCAATTGCAGCAGTAGCAATTGCTCTAACGGCAGCGTATTTTGTATCCCGCAGCATTACCGCACCGATCCGGGAAATGAAAGAAACAGCGGATGGAATTGCGAAGGGCAACTTTAGCAGAAAGGTAAAAGTCAGGGGTAAAGATGAACTCGCGCAGTTAGGCAGGTCACTGAACATGATGGCCGATGAATTGCAAGGACAGATGGAAAATCTAAAACGTATGGACCAGGTGCGGACGGATTTTGTGGCGAATGTCTCGCATGAACTCAAGACGCCGTTGACTCTTATTAAAGGTTATGTAGAGACGCTCGAAAACAAGGCAATCGATGATAAGGCAAAGGCTCAGAAGTTCCTTGCGGTGATACGCGAGCATACGGACAGATTGGGTAACATTATCAACGATCTTCTTAGTCTGAGTGAGCTTGAGTTATCGAAGGGATGTATTGAAAGAAGCACTTTTGACCTTAAGGGCACAATTGAGGAAGTTGCGATGTGATTTGAGCGGGCTATGAGTGATAAAGGGCACAAGCTCAGTATCAGCACGGCGGGCGATGACTTTGAAATCGAGGCCGACCGGGCGAAGATCGAGCAAGTATTTGTGAATCTGATAGACAATGCAATAAAGTACACGCCAGAGGGTGGGCGGATTGAAATTAGGATTCAGGACCAAGATGACACGGTGAGTGTGGTAGTAGAAGATAATGGCATCGGCATACCAAGAGAGGATCAAGAGCGGGTATTTGAGCGCTTCTACCGTGTGGACAAGGCTCGATCGCGCCAACTTGGGGGAACAGGATTGGGACTGGGGATAGCCAAGCATATTGTGCTGGCGCACAAAGGGACAATTCGCATTGAGAGCCAGGTCAACAAAGGCACCAGGGTTTTTGTAACGCTGCCCAGAAAATAGTGCATCTGCGGCGGATCTTCATCAAATATTCATATATGCTTCATATTGCCTTCATATACATCGCGTATGCTTCACAGATAGGGCTGAAGGGCATATATGAAGAAGGCTTTCGATATCGGTTCGCGATTATTGTTGGTGGGGGTTTTACTATATCTGTTCCTGGTCAGTATTGGGCTGATGGGAGCAGCATTCAAAGGATTCGGTAAAGGCTTTGCTGAAAATCTGATTCGGACAACTTCTAATCCCTTTGTGGGCTTGTTCGTTGGAATACTTGCTACGAGCGTTGTTCAAAGCTCATCGACAACAACATCAATAGTCGTTGGCATGGTAGGTTCTGGTGTTATTACAGTCGGTAGTGGCGTTTACATCGTTATGGGTGCGAACATCGGAACCACGGTAACAAATACGCTTGTATCTTTGGGGCACTTCACCAGACGCGACGAATTCAGGCGAGCTGTGGGTGCTGCAACCGTACACGATTTTTTCAACTTTATCTGCGTATGCGTTCTGTTTCCGTTGGAGCTGGCAACGGGGGTCTTGGAGAAGCTCGCTGTTTTGATGGGGACTTTGTTCAAAGATGTAGGCGGAATCAAATTCACAAGCCCTATCAAATTGGCCACCAGCCCTGCTGTACACTCCATGCAAGCCTTCATCGTCACGGCTATTGACTCCTTTTCTGTCGCTCGTATATGTGCATATATCTCGATGTTGGTCGTGTCTTTGTTGATGTTGTTTCTATCTCTTTACTTTCTTGTGTGCTGTATCAGGTCATTGATAATCAAGAGGGCAGAGATTATCTTGGATAATGTCATTACGAGGAGCAAGATTCTTGGGCTTGTTGCAGGATTGGTGTTCACTATCATTGTTCAAAGCAGTTCGGTTACAACTTCTTTACTGGTTCCCCTCGTGGCAGCAGGTGTTATTACCGTCGAAGCGGCATTTTCTGTGACTATGGGTGCAAACATTGGGACAACCACCACATGCATTCTGGCATCATTCGCCACAGGAAACATTTCTGCTATCGTGGTTGCATTTGAGCATTTTTTGTTTAATACAATAGGAGTTTTAATGGTCTTTCCTGTGAAGGCCATTAGAATGATACCTATAAACCTTGCATTAGCTTTCGGTAACTTGGCTGCCCAAAAAAGAAGATATGCGCTGATTTATGTACTGGCAGTGTTTTTCGTTGTGCCGGCGCTATTAATATTCATATCAAAGTACATATAGGTAAGGAATAAAAGATGTTCAAGAATCTGGTTGGTTTTTGGAAAGGCAAGGACTTTCTTACGGAGGTCTTTGAGGACTTCAAGAAAATGCTCGATGAGACGGACGCGATGTTCAAAATTGTCTGTGACCGTCTCCTTGAGAATAGGGATGAGACCGATTTGAAACAGAAGATATACGACATTGACAAGAAGGTGAATCTGCTTCAGAAAACGATACGACGAAGGATAGTCGAGCATCTTACGCTCCAGCCGACGGTTAATGTCACGGCATGTTTGGTAATGATGAGTGTTGTCAAGGACGCGGAACGGATAGGGGACTATTCTAAAAATCTCTATGAAGTTGCAGAGCTGTTGGAAAAGCCAATAGACAGAACGGTCTATTCAGAGTACTTCGATGACGTTGATAAGGAAATTGTGACGCTGTTTGAGCAGACCAAACGGGCATTTATTGAGGCCGACGAAGATAAGGCAAAGTCGGCATGGGATTACCATAGGCGCGTTGGGAAGGGCTGCGACCAAATTGTTGCCCAGATAGCTAAAAGCAAGTTGACTGTTAATGAAGCGGTGTGTTTTGCATTGATCGCAAGATATTTCAAGCGTCTGGTGTCACATCTGGTGAATATCGCTACTTCGGTTATTTTGCCGCTGAGTGACCTTGACTACTTCGACGAGCAAACCGACCAGGATTAACTCGGATGATGCTTCAAGATTTGTCAGAAAGCAAAAAAGTGGGGAGGGAAATGCCTTTTTCGGCTACTGGCTAATAGTTAAAATTTTTTTACTTATTCATCAAGTTCTCACATTTCTTTCATATTCCCTTCAAATTGCGAATGTATATTAGATAATAAGAGGTGTTGGCAAATGTTGTGTAGCGTCCGGTGAGTTCTGCATTGACGAGGGACCAGAGGCACCTATAAGTGAAGATGACGATAGAGAATTTGGGAGAAAGAGAAATGGCTAACAAAAAAACTACGATTGTTAGGGTAACAGTGGTTGTAGTATTGACATGTGCGGCATTTACAATGATCGGCGGATGCTCAAAGCGAGGTGAGCAGGGCCAAGATAGATTCATAACAGTCAAAGGCTCAGACACCATGGTTCACCTTGTCAGCAACTGGGCCGAGGCATTTATGAAAAAGCACCCTGATATTGAAGTGTCGGTCACAGGCGGTGGTTCGGGTACAGGAATAGCAGCGCTACTTAACGGTACGACAGATATTTGTGCAGCCTCAAGGAAGATCAAGGATAAGGAGCTGATGCTGGCGCTGGAGAAGAATGTGCATCCATATGAAATGGCTGTCGCTAAGGATGGTATTGCGGTTGTGGTTCATCCGGATAATCCTGTAGATAAGCTTACCTTAGAGCAATTGAGCAAGATTTTTACCGGTAAGACAATGCGGTGGAGCGATGTTGGTGGGCCCAACGAGGAGGTTGAGGTTCTATCGAGGGAATCCAGTTCAGGTACGTATATATTCTTTCAGGAGATGGTGTTAAATAAGCAGGACTATATGCAGGATGCTAAACTCTTGCCGGCTACATCATCGATTATCCAATCTGTATCAAGCGATAAGTGGGCGATTGGATACGTGGGGTTGGGGTATGCGGTTGCAGCTTCGGATAAGGTGAAGATTGTGCCTGTGAAGAGGGATGATAGTTCACCGGCTATTATGCCTTCGGATGAGACTGTCAAGTTGGGCGAATATCCGATTGCAAGGCCATTATATCTCTATACGAGCGGCCAGCCGAAAGGAACGGTCAAGGATTTTGTGAATTTCTGCCTTAGTGCCGAGGGTCAGCAGATTGTAAAAGAGACAGGGTACGTGGCGATTAACTGATGGGACGAGCCTGGAAAGAAAAGGCGATAAAGTTATTTCTTGTTTCAACGGCGTCAACAAGCATCATCGTCGTAATAGGTATATTTATTTTTTTGGGCAAGGAGGGCGCACCGTTTTTGGCTGAGCCGGGTGCGGATGAACTTATTGGCACCAGATGGATCCCAGTTTCATTTCAGAAAGAATCCTACGGGATTCTACCGTTAGTAGCTGGCTCGGCACTGGTTACGGTGTTGGCGATGATTTTAACGATTCCGTTTGGTGTGGGGGCAGCGGTGTACATTTCGGAGTTGGCCGGACCTATCGAGAGAGAGATATTGAAGCCTTTTGTTGAAGTACTTGCGGGGATTCCATCGGTAGTGATTGGGTTCTTTGGATTGGTGATGTTGGTTCCGATTATCAAATGGTGCTTCAGCCTTTCGAGCGGACTAACGGCGTTAGCAGGTGCGATGCTTCTTGGGCTTATGGCAATACCAACGGTGATAAGCATCAGCGAAGATGCAATACGAAGTGTGCCGGGCTCTTATAAGGCAGCATCGCTGGCGCTGGGCGCCAGCAGGATGCAGACAATATGGTGTGTGACGGTTCCTGCGGCGCTTCCGGGAATTATTGCAGCGGTGATGTTGGGAACCGGCAGAGTCATCGGCGAAACGATGGCGGTTATGATGGTGACCGGTAACGCGGCAGTAATAACTGCGTCGCCTTTTGAATCGGTGCGAACAATGACGGCGACAATTGCAGCGGAGATGGGAGAGGTCGCGTTCGGCAGTGACCATTACATAGCACTATTCTGTGTGGGGATTGTTTTGTTGCTGGCGACGTTTGTGCTGAATATGGTTGCGCAAAGGGTGCTAAAGAGATACAGGATGGGATAATGGGAACAGCAAGGTCAGAGAAAATAGCCGGCTGGGTCATACGAGGAGCAACGTACTCCATTGTATTCGTGATTGCGTCGATTATCGGGACGATTGTATGGAATGGTGTACCGGCGATTAGCTGGGAATTTTTGACGGCTATGCCGAGAAACAGCGGAGCACAGGGTGGGATACTGCCCGCGATAGCGGGGACATTACTACTCGTTGCAGGTACGGTAGCTATTGCACTTCCCCTGGGGATGGCCACAGCAATATATCTATCGGAATATGCAAAGGCGGGCAGATTTACACGGGCAATCCGGCTGGCAATCGTGACGTTAGCGGGAGTGCCATCAATTGTCTTTGGGCTGTTTGGCCTGGGACTTTTTGTAATATTTCTGCAATTTGGAGCATCACTTATTGCAGGGTGTTTGACGTTAGCGTGCATGATTCTGCCTACGATTATTGTTGCGAGCGAAGAGGCGTTGCGGGCAGTGCCTAAGGGATTCAGGGAGGGAAGTCTTGCACTGGGAGCAACCAAGTGGCAGACGATACGCAGGAATGTGCTGCCCTATTCGGTTGGAGGTATGTTGACGGGGTCGATCTTGGGGATTGGGCGAGCGGCGGGAGAAACGGCACCGATACTTTTGACGGTGGCTGCATTTTATTTGCCGAGGCTGCCTAAGTCGATATTCGATCAGGTAATGGCGCTGCCGTATCATCTCTATATCTTGGTGACACAGCATCCGGAAGCGGATAAAGTCCGGCCAATGGCGTATGGAACGGCACTTGTTTTGATTGTGCTGGTGCTCGGAGTTAATCTCGCGGCGATCCTGTCGCGGATTCATATTAGAAGAAAATACCGATGGTAGAAGTACAAACCAAGCAGGCAAAGGATACGGAAGTTAAGATTCAGGTAAAGAAATTGGACTTCTACTATGGAGATTCGCAGGCGCTTTTTGAGATTTCGATGAATATTCCAGCAAGGCAGGTCACAGCGCTTATTGGGCCGAGCGGCTGTGGAAAGAGCACCTTTTTGCGAGCACTGAATCGGATGAATGATATTATCGATGGCGCTAAAACACAGGGACAGGTGCTAATTGATAGTAAAGACATCTATCAGCGTGACACGGATATTGTTGAACTGCGTAAGAGGGTTGGTATGGTTTTTCAAAAGTCCAATCCTTTTCCAAAATCTATTTTTGATAATGTAGCGTATGGACCTCGGATTCACGGGGTGAAAGATCGCGAGGAACTAAGTGAGATTGTGGAAAAATCTCTGGTGCGTTCGGCACTGTGGAACGAAGTCAAGGATCGCCTGTATAAAAACGCAATGGACCTTTCAGGTGGGCAGCAGCAGAGATTGTGTATTGCCAGAGCCCTGGCGGTTGAGCCTGAAATACTTTTAATGGATGAACCTGCATCCGCACTTGATCCGCAATCAACGGCCAGGATAGAAGACCTTATCGATGAGCTGGTCAAAGACTATACGATAGTGATTGTGACGCACAATATGCAGCAGGCGGCGAGAGTATCGCATTTGACGGCATTTCTGTATGAGGGTTATCTGATTGAGATGGGACCCACAAAGCAGATATTTACCAAGCCTGGCCGGAAGAAAACGGAGGACTACATTACGGGCAGATTTGGGTAAGGGAGAATAAGTTTATGACTGTTCACATGACAAGAGAGATCAACAGGCTCAAGAAGATGTTGCTCAAACTATGCGGTATTGTGGAGGATCGATTCCTGCAGGCGGTGAAGTCCATCAAGGATAAGGATGCAGTACTTGCGAAGAAGGTGATCCAGGGTGACATTGAGATTGACCAGATGGAGGTGGATGTAGAGGAGGAGTGTTTGAAAATGTTGGCTCTGTACCAGCCGGTCGCAATTGATCTGCGGTTTATTATCACGGCTTTGAAAATAAATAATGACCTGGAGAGAATTGGTGACTTGGCGGTGAATATTGCTGAGAGAGGCGAGTATCTGGCAAAGCAGAGAGGAATAGAATTTCCTATTGAACTTGAGAAGATGGCGGAGAAGACCAAGGCGATGCTTAGAAGCAGTCTCGAGGCATTGGTGAATATGAACTGCGACCTTGCGCATCGGGTTTGCGCGGACGACGATGAAGTTGACGATATGAACCGGCAGATTTTCCTTTTGGTACAGCAGAAGATTCAGAAAAAACACAAGCAGACAGAAGCACTCGTACACCTACTTTCAGCTTCCCGACATATGGAGCGAATTGCAGACCACGCAACAAACATAGCTGAAGACGTGATATATATGGTTGAAGGTAAAATTGTTCGCCACAAGGCGGAAGAATACAAGTCGCAAGTTCCACAAGGAAAGGATAAGGCCAATGGGCAAAAGTAGTAGAGTAAAAGTGCGCCTCGTCACGGCGTTATTTGTTTGTATGTTTGGCAGTTCGAGCTTTGGGTTTGACGATGGAGATTTTCAGTTCTGGAGCACAGCGAGTGCTTCGTTCAAAGTGACTGATAATTGGGGCGGGAAGTTCGAGGAGGAATTTCGATTTGGGGACGATGCAAGTCAGCTTTATTACCAGCATTCGGACTTGGGATTTGTATATAGAGGACTGGCGGATTGGCTGGATGTCGGGCTGAATTTCAGGCTGGTTTTTGAAAAGAATAGTGCGGGCCAATGGAAACAAGAGAATCGGCCGCACCTAAACGCTACGTTCAAGGGCAAACTGAACGGTGTCAGTGTTAGCAACAGATCAAGGTTTGAGTATCGTGATAGAGAAGACAAGAAAGACGTATGGCGATACCGTAACAAGCTGACAGTGAAGTTGCCTATTGAGCTTACGGAGCTAAAGCTAAAGCCTTATATTGCAGATGAGATATTTGTCGATTTTGAGGGCGCAGGTGTAAATCGGAACCGATTTTATGCGGGGCTTTCTGCGCCGATCTCGAAACGGCTGGACGGCGGATTGTATTATTTACGGCAGTCGAGCAAATCAGCGGGGACATGGAAAGACATCAATGCGCTAGGGATTCAGTTGAAAATACATTTCTGAGTATCGCGCAATGTGCGTGGGAATCAACCACAAGACCCTACGTTTTCATCGCATCAAGTTCTACAAAAGCGATGGGCACAAATATAAAGACTGGAAGCCACGCCCATAGCTCAGGCATCACTTTATTAAACACGACCTCAGCAGCAAGCATTTTACAGATAAAAGTCGTAACAAAACAAGTCGCAGTCAAAGCAAAGCTAATCATAATTGCAGACTTCATTGACTTGGGGTCACGACATACTAGTATCGGCAGGCTCACCATAAGCATAACCAAGTTGATGATGGGATCGGTTATACGGAAATGTTTTTGACTATAAAGTTGTGCTAAGTCTTTGATTTTTGTCCTCTGGGCGGCCAAGACGGCCAACTGATGCGAGCTTAATAACGTTTTGTATCCGGCCTTGCGCCTGACGGGGATGTCTTTTGCGGTGATGTCACTGCTGTAAGAGGTTATTGGCTGTGCACCAGTCTGTGAGTCCTTTCCGATGAATCGACCATTGATAAGATCCCATTTGCCGGTATGAGTGTTGTATATTGCCTTGTCGGCTGATATTTGGCCTGTCACTTCCCAGATGCCGGGTTTGTCTGTTCTACGACGCGTGATGATGGTTGGCTGGTGGAGGATTGAGGTTTTAACGTCAAACCTCTGGGAGCAAAGCAGTGATCCATTGTCATCGATGACAAACCATACATCGTAAGCTTCTTGGCCCGGAAGGTCGTTGGGTCTACGAACGAGCTTGTCGCTCAGAGATGGTATCACGAATTCTTGATCTATCACCGCCAGACTTGTCAGCAAAACTGCCAGAACAATGATTGGCCCGACTAATCTTCTTAAGCTGATACCGGAAGCCATTATGGCAACAAGTTCATTGGCCTGAATCATCTTGCCCAGGGAAAAGGTCGCTGCTACCACGGTTATCATCCCTGCAAAGTCCCGAAAGTAAAGAGTTATGTTCAAGCTGTAGTAAGTCAACATGTTCCCTATCACGGCCAATGGTCCGAGCTCCGTGTGTTCGGCAAACTCGTCGAGGTTCACAAACGAATCGATGATTATTCGCAGGCCTATTAAAACACAAAAGGAGATTGCATAGCCTGTCAGGAAATTCTTTGCAACATATTTATCTATTATTTTCATCTCACGTATCTTGTTAAGCGTGTTTCCAATTTCATGCTTATTGCAGGCAGTGCGCTGTCCCCAACAATTAATTTTTCAACAGCCTGTAAAATAGTGTAACCGCCACAAGCATCAAGAATCCCACCGTCAACCACATCAGCACTATACCAGAGATGCTTTGTGAACTGGGGTTTTCGGTTATGTGTTTACCGCTGATTATGCCGACTACGAGCACGACAGCGGGCACACAGCTTAAACCGAAGGCGCTTAATATATGTCCTCCCTTTTTAATAATACCTGCGGCGATGCCGATCATTATCATTGGAACACAACCTATTCCGAATACCAGCCGGGAATGCTTCTCAGATCTTATTTCGACAAGTGTTTTTTGTATCTTCTGATTTAGCTTATTTAGCATATCTGTGAGGGCCGGACTCGGTTGTTTCTGCAATACCGATGACTGCGAGGCCTTGGCAATGGCGGAAAGAACGTTTTCAGTTTCAAACATATCTCTGATGTCGGCGACTTTTGGCGGGATAAGGCCCCTGATAACGTGCCTTCGTTTCAAATCTCCTGTGCCTTCTACGCGTGCATTGTATATATCTATTGTTAAAGTTGGGGCCAACTCGTCACCCTCTATATGTAATGATGCTTCCGCACAGCGTAGGGTCTGAAGAGGTTGCTTTTTCCTTGTGTCGTATTCAGTAACGATAACATCCCCGGACAATCGAACTCCTTTCTCGCCCTGCACGTTACATTGACTCGCGCTGAATTTGACTGAGTTGGGCCGACCAGGCAATTCATAGAAACTACCGGGATTACCGACTACCTTAGCTGTTATATCTTGTGCGAGCAGTTCAGCAGTAAACTGTGTGTATACCTGCCGAGCCAGCCTTTCAACCGGATAGAAGCGCATAAGGTCGGCTTGAATTTTTTTGATCTGTTCAACATTTTTGAATCTGATATCATCGCCCAACAACGGGCCGAACTCCTGCCGTACTGATAGCCATTCTGCAGAGATCCACATATCGTCTTCCGCAGCCATTTGGCTGATGTTGTGTGCTGCTAAGTGTACTTCATTGAATCTTTCATGCGGATCGAAGTGTATCCTTGCGTTTTCAGCGGTGATGATCTTTTTCGCTTTTCCATCTTTTGCCTCAACGACAATCAAACCGGAAAGCGTTTCGCTTTTTGGATTGGCCTGGTCAGCGTAAATTAAATACTTTCCATCTGGCGGCTTATAATAACCTTTCCGTTGTATATTTCGGAAGAGTATTTGCTTAGCGTCGGCCTTGAGCGATTTTTCTGCTAGGTGTACGAAGTAAGGCAATGCGTGAAAGCTCAAAATGACATTTGCTATTGCAATCATAATTGCCAGGGCAAAGCCTGGATAAACAAGCGTCATCAGACCGATGCCACTTGCTCTGCAGGCATCCAGCTCATTATCGCCTGCAAGTCGGCCGTAGACCAGCGCAGCGGCAAACAAAGCTGCCATTGGCAAAACGAATGTAAGTGCTATGGGCAAAAAATAGATGATAATATCGACTACTCGCTGTGGTCCCAGACCGTACTGCTGAATAGGCTGTAGGATGCTGCCGAGAGTGAGTATCAGCGTCAGAGCCGTCGTCGTCAGCACAAACACTTTGAAAAGTTCACGGAATATGTATCTATGTAAAATGAATACCATCGTCATCCAACCGCCATTACCTGAGAGTTGACTATGATACAACAAATGCTATTAAATAAGCAAATCATCTGCCAAGTTCATCCTCACCAAAACGACTTAATGCAGTTTCTGCAGATTGATATTTTATCCTGTTGAGCTTTTTTATGCAGCAGCCGAATCATTTTATAGGATTCGCTGGTCCAAATTTCAGAGATAGTTTTATTAATCACATTGCCCAAGTCAACTTTTCCTTCGTAATCCAGACAGCATAGTGCAACCTTCCCATTGGACAGAACGGTGAACGTTTGCCATACACGAGAACATGGTTTTCGTATCCCGCTCCGGCACGCTCCGCCGTGACTGGTGCCTGATCTGACTGGGTGATTGACATCTTTATCTGCCCAGTTGTGCACTTTGCCAAACGAGAAATCATCCACGCAGTTCTCTAAAAGCTGCATGGTCTCGTTTTTATCCGATGTACTGCAGCAAGCAACCTTGATCTTCAACGGAGCTTTTTTGCGATTTCTGATACTAACCAATTCTTTGATTTGGCCAACGATAGCGTCAAACTTAAGGGGGACTCGTATCTTCTCAAACTCCTCTTTAGTAGCTCCATCGAAACTGACCTTGATTTCATCAAGTCCGGCATCAATAAGTTGCTCCACCTTTTCCGTTGTAAGAAGAGAGCCATTTGAAAATATTGTAATTTTTTTTATGCCCTTTTGTTTCGCGAATCGAATTCGTTCAGGCAGGTTTTTATCGAGTAGCGGCTCACCGAAGTTGTGCAGGTGAATATTTCTGCATCCAAATTCGGCACATTCATCTATTATTCTTCGGTAAAGCTCATCGTCTATATTGCAAGTTGGTCGCTGCATCACCTGGTGGGGACAGATTACGCACTTTGCATTGCAGGCATTGGTGGTTTCTATACGGACAGTGTTGGGAAATCTGCCGATCGCAAGATCGAGTGCACTGCCCACGGTTGAGCAGGATAACCTTGATAGTGCCGTTCTGTGTCCTTTAGTTTTGCTGATCACCGTCGCCCTTTCTCAGGCTCATCATACTTATGTAACTAACAACGAAGAACTACCCAAAATGTTCATATTCACTATGTCAAAGGTCAAGTTCTTGGCCTTTAGTGCAATTGTTGTCTAAAGATACTATTCCCTGAATCACTATTTGCAACAAAATTTCCTAAAGGTAGTTTTTAGGCCTGTTCGGCTGCAAAGATTCAACTAAGTTTCCATTAGAAACAGGTAAAACGAGTGCGATTTGCTGCAAATGGATGTGGCTTAGTGTTAGTCGTCACAAGAGCAAATGGGACGAGAAAAGCGACCTTTTGTGGTGCAGCAACTGCTCTGTGGTTTTTTTTCACTTAAGGTATGTTCAATGGGTCGATATTTTTGATTCTTGCTGTGTAAATCTTGTATGGATATTTTTCCAGAAGTTCTGTTCTGTATTTGGCCAAGACTTTCTCTCTTTTCTCACTCATCATATTCCGTTTGACATTGCTATTGATATCACTGGAATATTCTATCGGTTTGCTTGGCTTCTTTTGCAGTATCTTAACAATGCGCCATTTGATCTCATTTTGATAAAAACCCTTTATGGGCCCTATGATATCATTTGGCTCACCGTGCCATAAATCATTCCAGAATATGCCCTCACCACCCGGATACGTATTGAAAGGTTCGGCTTTTGTATCCAAAGAGTAGCTTTGTTTTACCGATTCAAAATCTTTGCCCGCATTAAGTTCATCCTTTGCTTTTTTGGCTGCTTGGTATTCTTTGCACCATATTTGATCGATTTCCAATGATTCAGGTTTTGCAAATACCTCTTTATGCTTGTTGAAATAAGCAACAATTTGCTCCTCTGTGGGATCTTTGATATTGTTGGTCTTTTCTTGCTGGACCTTGGCAAGTAGTCTCCTGTCCTCAAGTTCTCTCACCTTACTTATTAGGTCCTCATCCTTATCGAGCCCCATCAACTTGGACTCAGCGACCATAATCGGCATCCTCACAGTTATATCTAACAACCGCTCGACACCGGCGGGGGTGCCCAGGTCTCTGGGGCGTCGCGGCGGCGCCATTTCCATTAGAGTATCGAACCAATCTTTCAGGGATATTTCTCCGCCTTCATAAGTTGCCAGAACAATATTTTTCTCTTCCTGAGTTAATTCATTTCTGACCTGACTAGTGAGTATCCAACTCTGGCTGCGAGGCTGCTTAGGTCTCAGCAGAAGTCTTTGGTGTATACTGGTGGCATCGGAAAAGTTAGCTTTGACCTTTTGAAGGTTGAACTTCTCAAGCAACTGACTATAGTATTCTTCCAGCAGTGGTAGCGTTTTTTCTTGTTCAAGCAAAACCCGGGCACGTGTTTGGTCCAGCGTGGGGTCGTCTTTTAGTTTTTGTTTAATTTCTGATTCAGTGACCACCACTTTACTTTGGACTTGCTTCTGCAACAACATGCTGACAAGTCTTCTTTCTCTAAACCGTCTAATGGAGTTTTTGATCATCTCATCCTCAACAAGGCCGTTCTTACGTGCCTCAATTATCATAGCCCTCTCAGCCATTATTTTCAAAAGCACAGTTTCTGTATCAACGGGCTCAGTTTGATTTGCTTGCTCGTAGGGATCTGGGCGAAGCTCTTGCATTAGCCTTTGCTCAAGCTCATGCTTAGTAATGATATAGTCATCAATCTTGGCGACAATGTTTGCTGGCTCAGCGGAGACTTCGGAAGCTTGCTCATACTTATGGCAGTTGCAAAAAGCTACTGACAGGCATGCCGATAAAAGGACCAGTTTTCGTGAAGGGTTACTCATCGTATCTATGCTCCTCACGTTTGTAGTAGTTATTTTAGCGTATAACCTTATTCAAGGGGTATGTGATTATGCCAGAAGCGCCGGCTCGTTTTAGAGCAGGTACTAAAGTCCGTTCTATTGTATCATTGATAATCACTTCTATTGCCACGTAATCCGAATCTGCCAGGCTTGAAATGGTTGGGCTTTTTTCAGCAGGAAGGATTTTAAGTATAGAGTTCAAGTTGTTCTTTTTTATGTTCATTTTCAAGCCCACCTTGCTGCGAGCTTCGATTGCTGCATTGAGCAGTATGGAAATATTCTCTATTTTTTCTCGCTTGAATTCGTTCTTCCAGGCTTTTTTGTTCGCAATTAGCCTTGTTGTTGAGGTTATAACCGTATCGATAATCCGCAGGTTATTCGCCTGCAGCGATGCACCTGTTTCGGTGAGCTCTACAATTGCATCCACCAGCCCAGCCTTTACTTCAGTAGCACCCCAGCTAAATTCCACCTTGACTTTGACATTTCTATCGGCGAAGTATCTCCTTGTTACGTTGACCAGTTCTGTCGCAATTATGCCTCCACGGAGGTCTTTTGGTTTAGCTACACGTGATTCGGCAGGCACAGCCAAAACCCATCTGGTAGGGCTGCTCGTAGCTTTACTGTATGCAAGTTCGCAAACGTCTACTACATCGGACCCATTCTCCATTATCCAGTCATAGCCGGTGATGCCGGCGTCGAGAGCTCCATCGGCGACATATTTGCTCATCTCCTGTGCTCGCAACATCGTAAGTCGAATCTGCTCATCGTCAATGTGAGGCAGATAGTTCCGCTCAGAGTCCAGAATGTGAAATCCTGCTTTTGTGAAAAGCTCAATCGTTGCCCTCTGCAGACTGCCGGCGGGAATACCAAGTTTCAGCACCTTTTCTGGCATGGGTTCGTCTCTCGTCAAATTCAATCAAATCTGCTGTTTATA
>CAZFLY010000039.1:0-27140 GCA_964519995.1 uncultured Pirellulales bacterium
TTAAAGCAACTGGTTATTTGCAGTAAGTATGGTTAAACCAGATCCCTTGAAATCTTTGTCATCTGTGACCAGAGTCAACCCCCTATCTTTGCAGAGCGTAGAAAACACCTCATCGTTAAAATCTGAATCCCCTTTTGCAAATTCCGTAAGTAGTGTTTCAATGTCTATGTTTGCAAAATTGGAATCACAACGTTGGCATTGTTTAATAATGCGTTTTGCATTAACTGCAATATCTTCGGCAATTTTGGCAAAGGCTGAACTTTTTCTAAAATCTTTGAAGTTGTCATTTCTTGAAGCCGACTGCTTGTGCTCCCATCGTGCATAAGTATTAATGAATTCAGATATAATAAGGACATCTATATATACGGCACATCCGTTACTTTGGATGTCGCGTATGGCTCTTGAATAAATTGATGCTCGTTTCCGTTTATGAGCCATTGGCCCATAAACTGATAACCAGATATTTGCATCTAAGAAAAATTTGTCGTCCTTCGAAAAGGAATATGACCCTATGTCTTTGATATTACTCATTATCATGTCCTAGTATTTCGTCAGTTGCAGAATGAAATCGCTCAGGATCTTTAAAGTACTCCTTGGCGCGTTCAACAGAACGTTTGAGAGTTTCTAAGTCCTGGGAACTTGCGTCGACAACGAATAGTCTTTTCTTCAACTCGTCATCCTTGAATTTATCATATAATTGTCCAATAGCAGCATTAAGAAAAAGCGAAGTTAGATCCTCTATTCCCTTAAAAGATATTTCAATGTTCTTGCCTTCCTGCAAAGCCTTAAAAATCGCATCGTACACTTTTTGCCCATCTTCTGCGGCGACGCAAATGTTATTCCCAATGGTTGAGACGATATTAATTTTTTCCATAGTACTCACTGTTTTTTCCTTTCTTTTGCTTTAGAAAACATCTGACGAGTCAATCTCTGAGCTAAGACAATAAGAAGTTTTATCTGACGTGTCAATATCAATAGTTACCACTGTTCCTGGAAATGGTCTAAAGAGGGTACGGGTTGAGACTTTTCCTTTCGATAATTCCCAATATCCTGCGCTTGACACAATAATTAATCGTCCTTGGTTAAGTTTAATGAATTCCCGGATCAATTGAAGTCCAAGGCCACCAGATCTACCTCGTCGGGTAGTCTTACCGCTAATTGCCCAGATAATAGCACGTTCTGCCGGCAACTTCCTCTGCAAGTTTTTATAGATGTTTCCGTCAATTCCAATTCCTAAATCCGTAATGGTGAAAAGCAAACGCTTCTGTTTTGGGAAAAACTGGCCACAAGTAAAGATACCATATTGAGTATATGAATGCTCAATGGCATTCGAAAAAATTTCAAATAAACTCTCGCGAAATCTTTTAAGCAATGGAAGGCTCATATCTGGGAGCCCTAAGCTCCCCGACCTGAAATATTTAATGACATATTGTTTAAAATCTTCATATACTTTGCCAACCGTTTCAAATCGCCGGTACTCAATGGTGGTTCCATAACTATCCTGTTTTTCCGATTCCCCAAATTGCGAAAGAAAATGATTCTTCCTCAAGATACTTCTTACCATTGAAGAAATATTAGTAAAGCAGACCGTTATATTCTCTGTTTTTTTCCTGTAAAGAATAGCCCCAAGCGGAGCACACATATTAGCATCAATCCAATTTGATATATTTATTTCGTAGTCCTCAGGAACAATTTGATTACCCAACTCGAGGATTTTTTGAAAACCATTAAACCCAGTTTTAATTTGTCCAAGAGCTATAGTCATTTTCTTTTAATCCAATATTTAGTCGGTAGAAATTAGCTTTGTTACAAATCCTTACTGGAGTTTTATCACGCTTTTGCCTATATAAACGAATTTATTTTTTGCTTGCAAATCTTCTTAGTCAATTTCTGTAATATTTTCACTCTTTCGGCTAAGTATTCAATTTCGATTTTTCTCGCCGATGTTTACCTCAAAGTAATGAATTGAATTTTACTTCCTCGTTACCTTACTTTCAATCAAATTTTCTCCCGAAAGTTCGGTAACCAACAAGTCTCCGAGCTGGATATCGTCAGAACTTCTTAGGACAAGGCCAGTCTCTTTGCAGGTTGTGATACTATAACCCCTGTGAAGGACTGATTTGGGATTAAGCCCTCTAAGGCGATTGGCCTGGGCAGTAAGCTGCATTCTTCGGACGCTTACTACTGCTACGATTGCAGCGATGGCCCGGCTGCGCAGATCGTTTACCTCGACGGTTCTTCTGCCCAGCAATCTGTGCGGTTCTATCCGCACTATCTGTCGGTAAGCATAGTGCAGTTTCTCACGTGCATCGGTCAGTATTGCTTTCAATACCTCAGCCAGACCCGAAGTTAACTCATCAAGCTGCTGCTCTCTATTGTGAACCGGCAGAAGCGGGGTTCGAAAAACTGAACTTGCCAGAATTGTCTCCAAGCCCTTCCGAGCCAGCTCCAATCTGCTTTTTATATCATTCCGCAGTATGCGTTCTCTGCTCGCTAAATCTGTTAAAACATCCCGCATATCGGGTACTGCCACAACACCTGCCTTGGTAGGGGTTGAGGCACGAGCATCTGCAACAAAGTCTGCAACTGTAACATCAACCTCGTGACCAACCGCGCTTATGATAGGTATCTTTGAACCGAAGATCGCTCTTGCAAGTACTTCCTCGTTAAAGGCCCATAGATCTTCCAGCGAACCACCACCACGGCCGACAATTAGAAGGTCGAGCTTTAACTGCCTGTTGCGCCTATTTATATCTTTGATGGCTGCTGCGATTTCGTCGGCTGCTCCCGGACCCTGCACAGGCACGGGGTAGAGATAAAGTCGCACGCACGGCCAGCGGTTGTGGATGCTGTCGATTATATCGTGCACCGCTGCGCCCGATTCGCTGGTTAGTATTCCAATGCGTTCAGGAAATTTGGGAATCGGCTTTTTGTGCGCTTCGTCGAACAAGCCTTCGGAGCGGAGCTTCTTGACCATCTGCTCAAAGGCAAGTTGCAATGCACCCACACCTGCGGGGATAAGCTCATCGACAATGAACTGATATCTTCCATGCGGAACAAAAACATCGATAAAACCTATCGCTAATACCTCAAGCCCATTTTCCGGCTCGAACTTAAGTTTTATAGAATTACCTCTCCACATAGCACAGGGCAATGTCGAGTTTTCGTCCCTCAGTGAGAAGTAACAATGTCCCTTGTCGGACAGTTTCCAATTAGCTATCTCACCCTTTACGGTGAGTCGACCCGGAAGATTATCTTCTAAAATCCCTTTTATCAGCGAGTTAACCTGGCTGACTGTGTATATCTCTTTCGTCTTTTGCATCTGGCCTGCAACTCAAAAAAACACTCAAATTATTACCACTGATTATATAATCCTACTATCGCAGCATCAATTTGCAATTCTCACCTCAGAAAGGATAAAAAACACTATTTTTTCATATTCTGACAAGAATTTCCTTGTCTCTAAACATTATTAACCATATTATATGTTTCGTAGCACGAATTTTGAATTTTTATGCGCAAACCTCGTTAATTTATTTTTGGAGGATCGAGTTATGAAAGGTTCAAATATCACGAAATTGCTATTTTACTTTATTCCGTTGATGCTGGTCTTAAGCAGCTTTGCTCAGGGCGATACTCACAGAGACATTCAGGCCATTGATACAGATGGCTATGGTGTCCACCCTGATTTGTTCACTTACGACAAAGTTACGGTCGAGGGCATAATCCTTAATCGGCCGGACTTTATGTTAGATGCCACACCTCACGAAGACGCTCCCTTTGGGGCCGGTGCCATGTGGCAAATCTATATCCAAGGTGAAGGCAACGACCATGCAGGTACTGCTGTCTGGATGGGTCAATGTTATGACAATGTCTGGGGCAGTGGCACATATACCAACGAGGAATGGCTCAATGATATTTATCGGGTAAGCCATGACCCAGCCACCGACTACGAATTTGCGCCGGGAGACAGAGTAAGAGTTACTGGCTTGCTCAAGTTCTACGGCGGAAAAACCAACATCAATGAACGCCATAATACCGATCCGGCGAATGACCTGACTATCGAATTAATAGAGGCGGGCGTCGGTCTGCCACAACCGGAGGTTATTACACTCGACGACGTAAAAGACAACGAAAATAACTTTATTTTTGATCCCAACCGAGAGTTTGGTTGCGAATACTATCAGGGTCGTTTGGTCAAAATCAACAATGTCAGTTTCGTGGATGCGAATTCCTGGGGGCCTAATGCGACTTTGATAATAACTGATGGGCGAAAGACGTTTCCTATACAGTTAGGCCGTGGATGGGGTATTCGGCCGGATTCAAATAATCTAAGCGAGACCTTTGATGTGGTCGGCATCTTCGACCAGGAAGGCGGCCTTAAAAACAACTATCGTGTATGGGTGTTAAACTATGATGGCAATGGCAGGGTTTTGACTGACCGAGCTTACGCCAGGTACAATCTGCCTGGAGATATTAATAGAGATGGCAAGGTCGATATGCTCGACTTAGCCTGGCTTGCTGATAGTTGGCTTCGGTGTATTCCTGGCACCGGTGCCTGCGAGTAAATCAGGCAATGATAAGTATTCTTTTGCAGAGACGCCTGTATACTTAGGATTTTATGAGCGATCTGTTATGAAGCAAGCCTTCACATTAATTGAGTTGCTCGTTGTTGTCGCTATCATTTCACTGCTGACGGCGATACTGATGCCGGCTCTGTCCCGAGCTCGAAGTCAGGCAAAGATTATGGCCGTAAATAGCGAGCTTTATTGTATTGGCATAGCTCTTGAATCCTATTGTATGGACAATGATTACAAGTACCCGCCTACTCGAGCCGATTGTAATCCATGGGCCCGCGAACACGCATACGCCCTACCGCAGGAGTTGGTTGACCAGAGTTATCTCCCAAAAGGCGAGATTGGCAAGGTGCGTTTTGCCGAAATTGAGGACAAGTTTAACAAAGGCTGCACCTACAAATACATAGCGGTTGGCCCGAAGTACGATTATCTCGGTGCACCTTTTGGCAATCAGCATTTATACATACCCGATGGCTTTCCCGACCGCGAAAACCAGGATTTGGTCAAATATACCGATTTTAGAAAATCGCCGGTGACGTGGGTACTTTTTAGCTTGGGCCCACGATATGATAAAGAAAATCTCGATAGAGCGGATTTTCCGCTTAAAGAAGGCTTCCCTGTGTCGAGGCAGTTTTGGTATTCACCTAAAATCGGCAAAGGAATACTTACTCGGATGCGGTTGAAAGGCAGCCAGCATATCGGATCATTTATGGATAATTAGTGGATGATTAAGTCAGGCACAAAATACATTGCGGCGATAATGATAGTTTTTGGGCTTAGTTGCGCAAACAAAACCGCCGAAAACGGTAAATTTGAGATTGCCGTTACCAACTCTTACCTGCAATGTGCTGTCGAGGACCTTTGCAGCAGTGAATTGAAAGTTCTGTGCCTAGCTCCGCCAGGTGTCTGTCCGGGGCACTTTGATATGTCACCCGGCCAGCTTAAGCAGCTTCGAAATTGCCGGATATTACTGCTTTTCGATTTTCAAAAGAATGTTGAGCGGTCTCTATCACGACTCAAAGAGAACGGTTTGAAAGTACAATTAGTCAAGACTCAACCGGGTTTGTGCATACCGGATACCTATCTGAGTACGTGCCAGGATGTTTGCAGGATTGTTTCATCAGAATATCCGGATAAGACAGATCAATACCAAGAATCGCTAAAGCTAATAAGAAACCGTTTGGATAAATTGGCGCAGGAGCTTCGAGAGGACATTAGGCAGTCCGGCAGCAAGTCAGCCAAGGTGCTTGCGTCCAACCATCAAGCAGATTTTGTTAAATGGCTGGGGCTCGACGCTATAGCTACCTTTGTAGGTAGTGACATTGAGACGGCATCTAACCTCAACCAATGTCTTGAAAAAGCTGCTGGTCAAGACGTGAAGTTTGTCATAGCCAACAGACAGGAGGGAGCCGGACTTGCAGAAGCTCTGGCGAAGCGTTTACAGGCAAAGGCGGTTGTCTTCAGTAACTTTCCAGAAAAGGCTCTGGACGGAGCCGGATTTGATGGACTATTGCGGGAGAACGTTCGAGCTTTAATCGAGGCAGCCGAACAATGAAGGGGGCGGACTTGAACCTTTGCGGTGTTGAGGTGATACGTTCCGCCAGAAGTATTCTTAGCGTTGATAACCTCCACATCGCTCCGGGCAGTTTTGTCGGAATAATTGGTGCAAATGGCGCAGGCAAAACGACTTTGCTGAAGGTTTGCTGCGGCCTTATCAAGCCGAATCGGGGCACAGTCACATTCGACAAAAGGGACATAGCGAGACTTAGCGGCTGGAGTAAAGCGAATCTTCGGAAACGGATCGGCTACATCCCACAAGCGACTGAATATAATTCTGATCTGCCTTTTACTGCGCGTGAAATCGTTGCTATGGGCCGAACAAGTGTTAAGCCTCTATTGGTTCCTTTGACAAGAGGCGATTACGAGATCGTCGATGAGTGGATGGACCGTTTCGGTCTTAGCGACTACCGGAACCGTACATTTAGAAGCCTTTCGGGAGGAGAACAGCAAAAGATTCTGATAGCCAGAGCAATGGTGCAGGGGCCGGAACTGTTGATGCTCGACGAGCCTTGCTCGAACCTTGACTTCAAATGGAAGTACCAGATCACCGAGATCATTGACCAGTTGCATCAACAGACAAATGTAACAGTTCTTATGGTTTCTCACGATACCAGCTTGCTGCCTTCGCGATGCGGGAGAATTATCCTTTTGCACTATGGAAAGATTGTAGCTGAAGGCAATGTCGGCAAGGTTCTGTCATCAGGCGAATTTGAGAGTGTTTACGGCTGCCGTGTCGTGACCACCGAAATTGGGGGAAGAAAGTATGCTATTGTTGAAAATAGTGGACGGCAAGTGAGTTTGTGACAGAACAGTAACATAGTTGCTATGGATCCATTTTTCCATTTAGTTGTTTTAGCGGCTACGCTGGCAGGCGCTAGTTGTGGTTTGCTTGGGGTATATGTTGTAGGCTTGCGGTTGCCATTTATCGGTATCTGCATCTCACACGCTGCTATGGCGGGCACGATTTTTTCTTTTGTTCTGGGCCTGAATCCGGTGTGGGGGCCAGTAGCATTTTCCGCGATCGCCTCAGTTGGTTTGGCGGCACTTCGACCTGATAGGTTAAGGCTCGATCCGGGGGTGATTCTGGCGATACTTTTTTCAGTTATGCTTGGTCTTACATTTATTGGCTTCGGGCTTATGCAAGGCAGCCGGTCGGAGGTTCTGGGCTTACTCTGGGGCAGCATACTCTTTGTCAAGAAACAGAATGTTGTCATTATTACGTTAGTTGCTATCATTCTTGCAATATTTGCGCTCGTCTTTAGTAAGGAAATGAAAGTGCTGTTGTTTAGCCGGCCTATTGCGGCGGCAACCGGCGTTCATGAAACCTTTGTTTACTGTATGTTCTTAGCTCTGTGTGGGACGACTTTGGCGGTGAATTTACCACTTGTTGGGGGCTTAATGATTTTTAGCCTGATTACCTGCCCAGCCGCCGCGGCATATCAACTGTGTCGAGGTTACCGAGCAGTCGTAACTGTCTCGCCGATTCTGGGGGCACTAAGCGCTCTGGGTGGTTTTTTGGCATCATACTTCTTGAACTTGCCGACCGGTGCGTGTATCGTCATTGCTGCCGCGGCAATTTTTGGCGTTGCTGCTGCCTATAGAGCTTTCTGGGGCAGAATCGATTGAGCAAGACTCTGGGCTTAGCAGCTTTAGCACGTGCACCGGATGGAGCGGCTTGCTATCAATTCTCTGTTGGCATAGCCCAAAATTACTTGCTACTTTATGAAGTGGCACTTAAAATGGGAACTTCTACTTTGAAGAATAAGGGGATGAATAATGTTGGCGAGATTAAATAGCGTCACACTTGAAGGCATAGAGGGTATAATTTGTGAGGTAGAAGTAGATGTCGCTCGCGGAGGATTTGAAAAATCCGTTATCGTTGGGCTGCCCGATGCCGCTGTAAAGGAAAGCATAGAAAGAGTCAAAAGCGCAATTATCAATAGCGGCTACGCCCATCCCAAAACTCAGTCATTGATAAACCTAGCCCCTGCAGATGTAAAGAAGGCTGGACCTGCGTTTGATCTACCCATAGCTCTCGGCATGCTCGTCGGACAGGGTATCCTAACCAGTTCTTCTGTTAGGGATTTCGTTATTGTAGGTGAGCTGGCTCTGGACGGCAGAGTAAGACCAATCAATGGCGTCCTAAGTATGGCGATAACCGCAGCGGCGAATGGTTTTAATCGCTTGATTGTACCTTTGGAAAACGCCAGAGAGGCGGCTGTTGTCCAGGACATAGATGTCTTTGGTGTTGGCTCGCTCACTCAGGCGGTTGGGCTTTGCTCCGGCCAGTTGCCGCTTGAGACAACTACAGTGGACGTAGAAGAAATTTTCAATGTTGCGTCAAATTACGAGGTTGATTTTGCAGATGTTAAGGGTCAAAAAAGTGTCAAGCGGGCCCTTACCATTGCCGCAGCAGGGGGACACAACATCATGATGATAGGTCCACCGGGTGCTGGAAAAACAATGCTCGCTCAGAGATTGGCTACCATTCTGCCGCCCCTGAGTCTGGAAGAATCGCTCGAGACCACGCGAGTATATTCAGCTGTGGGCCTGTTGGATAAAGACAAAGCACTGTTGGCTGTCCGGCCAGTTCGGATGCCGCATCATTCGGCCAGTGGCGCAGCTCTGATTGGTGGTGGTACAACACCACGCCCGGGAGAACTGTCGTTGGCACATTTTGGAATACTGTTTCTCGATGAATTTGTCGAATTTCCACGGCATGTTCTCGAAATGATTCGTCAGCCATTGGAGGACGGCTTTGTGATTGTCTCGAGGGCCAAGAAAACAATTAAGTTTCCAGCCCAATTCATGTTTGTCGGAGCTATGAATCCCTGTCCATGCGGTTATTTAGGCAGTGATGTAAGAAGGTGCAAGTGTACACCCGGACAGATCGCAAGATATCTGTCAAAGGTTTCTGGACCATTGGTAGACAGAATCGACATACACATCGACGTCCCACCGATAGGTTTCAGCAAGCTGCGATCAGGACTGAGTCAGCTTGACTCTGTAACAATTAGACAGGAGGTTGTCAGAACAAGACAGATCCAGGCAGAGCGTTTTGGCAATGGTAAAATCATGACAAATGCCAGAATGAGCCATAAACAAGTGGAGCAGTTCTGCAAACTCGACCATCCCAGCGAACAGATACTCAAGCAGGCAATGATCGAGTTAGGTTTGAGTGCCAGGGCGCACGATAAGGTCTGCAAACTCTCCCGTACTATAGCCGACCTGGCGGGCGAGGAAAACATCCAGTCCGAGCACCTCGCAGAAGCAATAAGCTACCGAAAATTGGATAGAAAATTTTGACTCTGCCATCACGCTTAATTCTCCACAGAACTGTAGTATGTCGAATAGTCAGCCAGTATTACAGCCAATTCATTACATAAAGGCCACGCTTGGAATCAGGTAGCAAGAAAAATTTTTGTTGTTTTTGCCTCGTCCCGATGGGAAACAAACCCCAATTCAAGGTCAATCACCTCCTAAACTTGTATTTTATAGGACGAGCAAAACGTTGTCTGATTTTTTTATTTAATCCAGACAATACTTGTGCCGATAAAACTATTGAAAGATCAGACTATGTAGAGATGAGAAAGGAGAGTTAAGATGGGGATTCAAAATTGGTCTGAAGACATCATTCTTGTTGAGCTACCTCAAGAACCAGAGATGGGCGATGAGCTCAAAACGGTAATTGAGATCGTACGTGATAGAGGTGACTGTGACGTTGTAACTGATTTCTCCTGCGTTGATATTGTGACCTCGTCAAGCCTATCAAAGCTGTTGAAACTGCGAAAACTCCTGGGTGACTGTGGGCATCGGCTTGTTTTCTGCAGCGTTGCTGCCGCGACGAAAGGTATTTTTACGGTGACGGGGCTTGATGGCATTTTTGAAGTTGCTGACGACAAATTTGTTGCTTTGGCCAGTCTGCAAATGGTCGGTTAACAAACAGCAAAATCGTAAACTTTCGACGAGTTTGATTAACGTAATTTTTGGTTGCTCTGTCTTTTTGCGATGCAATGTCCCAAGTCCTTGTTGAGCTGACTACGAAGATCACTGACATTAGCGATATTCGTAATCCGCTCGCAAGGGGGAGGTAAGAAGCACCTTTACAGTATGCTGCAAGATCGGAATTTCACGCTTAGGATGTAGCCGAATGAATAAAAAATCTCTCAAGCAAATTGAACAGATAATAGGCTATGAGTTTTCTAATAGTGGGCTCTTATCAAAAGCATTTACTCACTCTTCTACGGTCAATGACCGTCTATTGAGCAACGAGAGACTGGAGTTTCTGGGCGATGCAATTTTGTCTACAGTCATTTGCCAGACTCTTTTCGAGCAGTTTAAGGATTGCCTGGAAGGTGATTTAACAAAAATGAAGAGCATGCTGGTCTCTCGCGGAACCTGTGCTCGAGTTTCCAGGCGCCTTGGCCTACAGAAATTCCTGAAGGTTGGTAAAGGAATGGAGTCAAACCGTACTCTGCCAATTTCACTTGTGGCGGGTCTGTTAGAGGCCGTTATAGGCGCAGTCTATATCGAGGGCGGATTTGATGAAGCACGAGCTTTCATATTGCGGAGTTTTCGTCCCTTAATCGACCAGATCGACGTAGAGCAAGCTCATGGTAACTATAAATCTTTACTGCAGCAATATTCTCAAGAGCAGTTCAACGCCACACCGGTTTATATGCTGCTCGATGAGAAAGGCCCTGATCATAATAAATGTTTTGAAATTGAGGTGGTTATAGCAGAACGTCACTTCTCAGGTGCCTGGGGCGCAAATAAAAAAGAAGCTGAGCAAAAAGCCGCATTTAACGCCCTCGTCGAATTAGGTGTACTTGAGGGGTCCTCACCAGATAAAGGTGATTAAGACGCCAGTTAAGCTAAAACTCTTCACAATTATTCAGTAATCAGCCACGCTAAAGCATACAGAATACACGCGGTAACGGTTATGAACACAACAATTGAGCCGAACAGAATTGTTGCTTCTTTGATAAAAGCTCGCAGAGCGACTTTCCTGGCCTTCGTAGCTTTATAGACCACAGCTATCGCAGCAGCCAAAGGCAACAGCCATAACATAGACTGCGGATTCATCCCGATCTTCTCAGGCGTGGTGAACGTACCTAAAATCTCAGCAATAACTGCCCACATTTCAATTTTTACTTTTTTTAGTCACTCTCAAATGGGCCATATAAACAGCGTTTACGATACACAAAAGATTAAGCAAACCGGCGATACTCGTATATATCTGCCCAATCTCATTCGGCCTGCTGTAGACGGGATAAGCTCCTGTCACGGTAAACCGCCCCAGAAGTGCTACCATCGGCGAATTCATAATCTGTGCAGCATACCACGGCTTGGCTCCAACAGGGTCAATCACACCAATCGAGCCGATGTACAAACCCATAAAAAAAGTCAGCGCAATAGTGACAAGAATGATTACTGCACGCCTATTTTCGCGTAACACAAAATGTCCTCCGCCCGGGATAAGCCAAGCCGCCAATCCCACGATCAGAAGAAACGCTGTACTGTTTTCCCTCGACTGCTGTGCTGTCACGATTCCTCTTCCCGTTCATTGGGCACGCTAACTCGCCCTTGGTCCTTGGATTGTTCAACCTGCCGAAACTTCATGCGTTTGAGTATGTTTTCAGGATTGAAATACACTGCTGCCAGGCTCTGAGACTGAATATGGTCTTCAGTGGATAATCGCGTCGCCTTGATCTTTTCGTACTCTTGCTGGTCAAGGCGCTGTATTGAAATACTTCTAATAATATAATAACTCATATTGGGCTTGAACTCGACTATTAAAGGAACCTCGTCAGCACTATCGCTTTCATTCGGTACAAGCGAATAAAGCAAGTCAACGAATTGTTTTCTTGCCTCGGCTTCTCTACGCAACAGCGATGAAACAGGATTACCTGAATTGTGCAATGCCATCATACCCAATCGACCATTTGGGATTCTCTGCATACCTATCAAACTCTCCAATTTGAAAACATTCGGGTCGTTCGAGTCTTGTCCAGCTTGTCCATAGAGTCCGTTAAACTCATCAAGTGCGCTTTCCCATTCCTTGTCTACAGCTAGTTTGACAAACTCCTCCGCTTTGAGCTTGGTAGTTTCCAATGCAGCAAGCTTCTTCAGGTCTTCAATCACTCTCTCTTTGACAGAAAAGATATTTTCGCTTTCCGCAAGAGGATTCTGATCAAGTTCAAGAGTCTTCGTGCTGAAAACCTGATCAATATTTTCCGGCTCACCGGCTTTTTGAGCCTTGATTACCCGAACAAGAGCAATAATCTTGCCTGATATATCTTTAGCCATTCGGCCGAAGGGATCCTTGACGGGCCCGATATTTTCATAGAGCTTGGGTTCTCGTACGCCAGATAGTACCATATCGACAGCCTGCAATTGTTCGATTGAAAAAACAAGCTGACTCAATCGCACAGGATTATACCCAGGGGACATCAGGCACAAAGTGCCAAGATATTTGTCAGCGTGCATATCTGCTGCACTAAGTAAACCTGTCTGCCCTGTGTATATCTTAACTTTGTACTTATCGGCTAATTGCTCAGCGATGTCATGATAGTTGCCAAGCAAATCCTTCATCTGATCAGGACTGAGAACTTCCCGATCCACTTCTATACCTTCAAGAGGAGCTTCGACAAGTAGTTTGGCCTCGTTAAGTATTTGCTCAGCCTTCGAATTAATCTTGTCCCGCAGAAGCTGTCTCGAAATCATGTCTGTAACCTCCGCGTAGCCCCTGACTTGCTCAATTAGTGGTGAGTTGGGATCATTGGGATCGGACGGTACCGCAGTCGTGAACAATCGATCTCTATTTCTCTGATAATACTCTTCCACTTCCTCTTGCGTAGGATCAGTGATTAGTTGCGAAATATCATCGAGCTTAACAGCAATGTATTCCAGTTGAGCTCTGTCTGACAGTTTGTAACCAAAGCCGTATAGATTTTCGTAGCTCACTTCGCCGGCAAAAAATCTCTTGTATTTGTTGAAGTGCTCAAGAATCTTTTCCTCCACCGGCGGTTTCTGCATATCCGCAAACACAGCCGAGTCGAATCTAACAAATTCAATATCGATTGTCTCATTCTCCCAACTAATCATGTGCCTTATCTGGGATTCCGTAACATCCTCCGTCAAACAGATTATCTGTGCATACTGCCAAACGGCCATCAACTTACCAAATGTCGATAGTATCTGTTGCTCAGAGACTCCCAGCCGATTCATCATAAAAGCCATCATCTGCGAGTAAGTCTGGCCCTGGAACAGTTGCGGTACTGCTTGCCCGAGTAATTGGCCAACTTCTTCATTAGATACCCTGACTCCTGCAGTTTGTGCCTCCTTGTTCAATAGCAACCAATAGAAACTTCGCGGTATAGTATGTATGTAGATGTCGCTGATCTGCCTGTCACGGATTCGGTATCTGTTTACTCGTATCGCCTGTTTTATCTGAGCGGTCAACGCTGGTGAGCCTATTCTCTCCGAAAACAACAACTCACCCAAGAAAACACCATGTAGGTCCAAGGATCTGAGCATATCAGGACATCGGAGCATATTCAAAATTTCAAGTTCACGCCGAGCTTTGAGCATATCACGGTTCGTTATTTTTTCGCCGTCTCCAAAATAGGCGATTGTCTTACCTAATCCCCTGCCTGACTGAAGTAGATACGTTAGTGCTGAACCACCTATGAAGCCAAAAAGTATAACGATAACGACAACCGCCATTATTTTCGTATTGTTCTTCCTAAGCCACTTGACCAAGTTCATAATATTTGCTCCAAATACAACCGGTTGTAACCGGTCCTGTTTACGTAGTTCCAAGAGTTGAAAGTATATGCATGTGCACGAGCTTTGCAAGAAAAATAGCGTCCAGATGAAAAGGCCTAAACAGAGTTAATTAGTTTGAAGCTCACAGCCTACATCTTTATGATATGAGCCAAAGAAATGAATGAACAAAAAACATATCCAAAATCTACAAGTGCATTCGCTCGGGCAGGTAATTTTATACCGGGCGGTGTAAACTCCCCGGTAAGGGCCTTCGGAGGGGTAGATATGGATCCACTTTTCATCGAGCGTGCAGCCGGTTCAAAGCTCTACGATATCGATGGCAACGAATACATTGACTACGTAGGTTCCTGGGGACCGATGATACTGGGACATGCTCATCCGAAGGTTATAGAAGCTATTCAGACTGCTGCGCAGAAAGGAACCTCTTTCGGCGCACCAACCTTGGCTGAGACCACACTGGCTGAAAAAATAGTTACCGCTTTCGATTCTATTGAAAAAGTCCGGCTGGTTAACAGTGGTACCGAGGCGGTAATGACCGCTATCAGACTGGCTCGTGCGTATGCCAAAAAGGATTTAATAATAAAAATGGCTGGCTGCTACCACGGCCATAGCAATTCACTTCTTGTTGCTGCTGGTTCTGGACTTGCCGAGGGAGGAACCGCCTCAAGTGCTGGCGTGCCTGATGCGTTAGCGAAGCTAACAATAGTATTGCCATATAATGACGCAGATGCAGTAAAAGCCGCCTTCGACAGGCACAAAGGTAGAATCGCAGCCGTACTGGTAGAGCCAATCGCAGCAAACATGGGCGTTATACCCCCGGCAGATGGCTATCTCAGAACGATTAGGCAATTATGCAATCAAAACGATTCGCTCTTGATATTTGACGAAGTCATAACCGGCTTTCGTGTAGCTCGTGGCGGAGCGCAGGAGCTTTTTGGAATTGGTGCTGATATCACCTGTCTTGGCAAGATTATCGGAGGAGGATTACCACTTGCAGCAGTTGGTGGCAGAGCTGATATTATGGATATGCTCGCACCACTTGGCCCGGCTTATCAAGCCGGGACACTAAGTGGCAACCCGATAGCAACCGCAGCAGCAAACGCCACATTAGATTTACTCGATGCTCCATGCTGGATTCTCGATTCTCGTCGAGTTTCCAGTTACAATTATCTCGAAGCGAGAGCAGCCTTGTTGGAGACTGGCCTGGCTGAGGCAGCTCAAAAAGCAGATGTCGCCGTAGAAATTAATCGTGTCGGCTCCATTATGAGTTGCTTCTTTACGAATAAACCTGTGCGGAACTTTGCTGATGTTCAGTCAACAAACATCGCACAATTTAAGAGGTTCTTTATGGAAATGTTAAGGCAAGGCATTTACCTCGCTCCAAGCGCTTATGAAGCGATGTTTGTTTCACTGGCTCATACAAAAAGTGACATTAGCAGAACTATTGAAGCTGCCGAAAAAAGTCTGCACAGACTCAAAAAATAACGTACGATGGCCCAAAAATTGTCCCATAGACTAAACGTTGGCGGTCGGAAACTGCTCCAGATGTCGTACGTTGCTCTGGGGAATCGGTACTTACCGCTTTTCTTAGCTGTCTTGGCCGGTGCAGTGATGCTTCCTTCGCTAAAATACGGATGGTTCTGGGACGATTTAATCATTCGGGCACG
Source organism: uncultured Pirellulales bacterium (assembly GCA_964519995.1). GTDB lineage: Bacteria > Planctomycetota > Phycisphaerae > Sedimentisphaerales > Anaerobacaceae > CAZFLY01. The sequence goes on from CAZFLY010000039.1 coordinate 15,596, forward strand.
GATGCTTGAACCTCCTCAATACCATCAATGGCTGGACCGGACAGGCTTACCACCTCTAAAATCAGGAGGCCTTTCGGCAACACTCTCGGAAATGTATGCCTTTGCGGGGCGCCAAGGTGATCCGAACATGATTGTCGAAACCGGCTATCTTCCGTGGTGGACATATCCGGAAGGCCGAGCATCGTTTTGGCGACCGCTAACGAGTTTTACTGTATGGCTGGATTACCAGATGTTTCCAAATTGTGGGGCCTTACAGCATCTGCACAACATTGCCTGGTTCGCGGCAGCAGTGGCCCTTGTCACGTGTCTTTATCGACGACTAATAAGACCAGTATGGGTCGCTGGCTTGGCAGCGTTGATATACGCTATTGATGGGAGTCACTATTTCCCTGTGGTTTTTTTGTCTCATCGAAATTCTCTGCTTGCCTTGTTCTTCGGCGCACTTGCCCTGCTGATGCACGATAGGTGGCGCAGAAAAAATTGGATACCAGGAATGAATCTTTCTATCTTGTTTCTGGGGATGTCATTACTATCGGCTGAGGCGGGCTTGGCAACTCTAATTTACCTCGCCGCATACGCTCTGTTCCTGGATCGCGGAAGGCGGCTTCACCGGCTTCTCAGCTTGGTCCCGAGCATAATGGTAGTCGGTATCTGGCGCCAGTTTTATTGCGCACTGGGCTACAGAACACACAGTAATGGGCTGTATATCGACCCAGGACAGGAACCTTTGCGCTTCGCTGGGTTAGTGATGGAACGTGCTCCGCTTTTACTCTTCGGGCAGTTTGGTTGGCAGCCATCGGATATCTACAACAGTTTGTCAAGCTCAGCAAGGCTTTTAATGCTGATCGTAGCTTTAAGTTTTGTTACTTTTGTTCTGGTTATGTTCCTGCCTTTGATAACGAAGGATCGTGTGGCGAGGTTCTGGCTGGCGGGTATGTTGTTTGCCCTGGTGCCGATTTGCGCGACAATGCCTTCGAACCGCAATCTGATTTTTGCCAGTATTGGTGGAACCGGACTTGTGGCACAATTCATAGGTGGTCTGTTCACCGGAGAAAGTTGGCTGCCCAAATGGCGTCTGTGGCGGGTATCGGCCTGGCTGCTATGCGCGGTGTTTCTAGTGACACATCTGATAGGGCCGAGCATCAGCAAGGCCATACTTCCAGGTTATTTCGCTGGGCGGATTATGGCAGTAAATGCGTTAATGGAGGTCGGCTCGCCACCTGGATCTGAGAATCAGGGTTTAGTAATAGTCAACGCCCCTAATCCCTGCAGTTTTATAGCAATGCCTGCCTATTATTGCCTGAACGACCGGCCCTTACCGAGATATGTGCGTATTCTTGCAGGGGCGTTTAGTCCGCTTGAAATAATTCGAACTGAAAGCAATGCTATTGTTGTCAGGGCAACACCCGGCAGCCTTCTATCGTGTGACCCAAACCAGAGCGTCCGTAAGCATTGGGCCTATCACTTCGAGGACTTTAACAGGTGCTTCCGAGACAAGTCAAAGCCGCTGCGTATCGGTTATCAAGGAGAACTTAGCCAAATGTCGATCGTGGTCAAGTGCATTGACAGCGATGGTCAACCAACAGAAGCACTGTTTCGATTCACTACATCACCTGATGACAAGTCCCTGCGGTGGCTCTGGTGGGATTGGCAAACAAAACGATATTATCCTTTCTCCGTCCCGGCACTTGGAGAAACAGCCTATCTGCCAGGCCCGTTTGACAAATCTCGCTTCAAAATTCCTATGGAAGCAGATATGCAGAAAGACAAACCCCCCAATTATGAGTAGTAAAGCGCTATTCCCGTTCGAGATACGCTTCACGATTCACGAGATACGAGCTTGAGCCGCCGTAGACAAAACGCATCTGACCAACATTTGGAATCCATCTTAGCGAGACTATGCCATAGACTATTCGCATAATAGGATTTCGAGTGCCCGTGCTCAGAAGAGAGGTTTTCAGGCTTTCCGGCCAAGGAAACTCGAAGCCGCTGGGCCAATAGACAAAAAGGGCTTTGCCAACCAGATAGTCGCGAGGAACAATACCTGCTCGAGGAGGTAAACAGCCTTTTGTCGCCTTATCTGGCTGGGCCCACCACCGACCATCCTCACTGTTGGGACTATTGTCACCAAGTACAAAGAATTCGTCGTCTCTCAGGACAAAAGGATTACCCTGCGTGGCTCTGCCGGGCTTTCTTCCATAGAAATTGACGCTGGTATAATGTATATCTCTGAAAATGGCTATGTGAGAAAGAGTCAACTTGCCGGAGCCGGCAATCTCAATCCGGGGGACATTAGCATCAGATCGACTCAGACTATCAGGCAAGCGTCCAAGATCATAGGTCAGTTTTTTGCTGCCAAACTGAAAGATCAGTTGATGATCGACGTTCACAAACTTAGTGAGAATGTAATTGCCTATAGTGGGTAATTCAATTGGCTCTCGGATCAGCACTGTCTCGTTTCCCCCATCGAGTTTCGCTATAGCCATTTCGCCTTTCAAATCTACCCTTGCTTTGTATCGAACTCCATATTTACTAAGAACTATTCCGATATGTCCATCTGGCGTGGCGGATTGTACATAGAAACGCACTTGCAGGTCGCTGCACTCGGGCATACGACTATCTCTGCCAACATCATTGTAAGCGTAGGTAGCTTTAAGGACGTTGGCAGAGGGTCCACCGTAAATCAGCGTACTACTTTGATTTGCTGGGCAATCCAAATGAAACTGTGTGGGATCATTCTCGTCCACTTCCCAATTTGAATCAGCAAAATTAAACGGCGGACGCCACTTGTTCCCATTGAAGGAATGCTGATTCGGATTGACAGGCTGGTAGTCATTATCATATATCGTCATCCAAAGCTCGTCCTGAACGTGGGGCGGCTTGCGGCTGATTCTACCATCAATGTATACGTCACCATCAATGATTTCCACCTGCTCACCGGAAAGTCCAATTAGCCGTTTTATATAATTTTCCGAGGGATTCCGTGGATTCCTGAAGACTATCACGTCCCATCGTCTGGGCTCCACAAATTGATAAATGCACTTTAGCACAAGTAAGCGATCACCGTTTGCCACCGGCAATTGGATACCGGAGCGCAGGTAATGACCACAACTTGGGCAGTGTGTCGGCCGCCGTAATGTGACTTCGCCAGGCGGCATTGTATCCTGTGGCAGTCCGTAACTCTGGGGAGTAAAACCGTGATTATACCGGTATCCGCATTGTGGGCAACGCAATCGGAAATGTGCTCCTCTAAGGGTATCAGCCATGCTACCGGTGGGTATACGGAAGGCTTCCATCACAAAAGCTCGAAAGACAAAGGCCAAAATGAAAGCCGTTATCAACCACTCAAATGTATTTGCAATTTCAGATGCTCTGTCTTTCCTTTTTCGATGAGCCTTACTGGAACTGTCCTTTTCTGTCTTACTTGGAGACATTGACACTTATCCTACCAAAAAGCCAACATTGCACGTCATTACGCCCTAAAGCCGTTTAACTCAAACAAATAAGGATTCCTAATACAGGCGCTGCGATAAATGCTACTTTACAGACAAGCCGCAGCTAAACTTGCAGATATAGAAGCTATGATTATGCCAACAGACCTCTATATGGTCAACAAGCTATTTTGTTTGTGAGTGTCTCTTGCATATGGGATTGACAGCAGGTAACGTAAACAGAACGTTGGTTTCTCAGAACAAAATGATACAATAACGACTATGAAATGGCAACGACTGCAGAGCCAAAATTTGAATCCAAAATTAATCCACTAAAGGCAAACGCAATGTGGAGCTTAAAGGAACCTGAGCCGGCAAAGCTTATAGTCGGCATTTTAGCTGCCAATACGGGTTGCCTCGACGCTGCTATTAAGGCCGTCAGTGCCAGGCTTGGAAAAACTGATTTGATAAGTGACGTTTGGCCCTTTGACCAAACCGACTACTATAAAGAACAGACAGGGTCGCACATCCTAAGGCAATTTGTCAGCATTGAATGTTTAATTGATCCGTCAGACCTGGCAAAAGTAAAACATCAGACGAACCATCTTGAACAAGAACTGGCACAAAAATTGGCGCTGCCATTGTCAAGACCCGTGAATCTGGACCCGGGTATAATCGAACCATCTAAACTTGTTTTGGCCTCAACAAAAAATTATTCGCACCGTATATATATCGGCGAAAAGATTTACGCCGAAGTCACACTTGTCTTTGACAGCGGTGCTTGGCGTGCTTTACCATACACATATCCGGATTATAGACAGCAGCACTACCTTGATTTCTTCGATAGAGTCAGAACCCGGCTGCTGGATCAGCTAAAAGATAAAGAACGAACACATTAGGTGCTAACAATGCTGGGCATATTGGCAGCGCTTTTGCTCATTGGTTCATTTGCACTATCGGTACTGTTAACAGCCATCGTTCGAAAGCTGGCACCCCGTGTAGGTTTACTCGCACATCCGACGGCTGACAGACACCACCGAGCAATCATCCCACTCGGCGGTGGCATCGCAATCTTCACAACACTCGCCATTTCTATGATTATTGCGGTCATAACTGGAAGGCTTTTGGCCGTACCAAATCGCATAGACTGGCTTGTTAAAGTTACGAATCTTAACCCTGTAGACTTTTTCGCAAGGCTTGATGAGCTTGTGGTCATTTTATTATGTGCCTTCGTATTGTTTCTGCTCGGCCTGTGGGATGACAAAAAACCGCTGGGGCCATTTCTGAAACTGTCTATCCAGTGTATAGTGGCTATGGTAGCTGCGAGCATAGGTGAAGTACGGGTGGAACTATTCATCGAAAACAAGCTCGCTACTTCTTTTCTTTCAGCTATCTGGATAGTCCTTATCATAAATGCATTTAACTTCCTCGACAACATGGATGGCGCTTCTGCCGGCATTGCTGTTATTGCAAGTTCCATTCTATTTATTGCCGCTGCTGTGAGTGGGCAGATGCTTGTCGGGGGGCTGGCGCTTGTGTTTATTGGAACACTGTTGGGATTCCTTGTTTTCAATTTCCCCCCTGCGAAGATCTTCATGGGAGATGCCGGCTCTCTTGTTATTGGATTTCTTGTTGCACTGCTGACTCTGCGCACAACCTACTATAATCAAGCACAAAGTGGTCCCTGGTATCCGGTTTTGATGCCACTGGTTGTCATGGCAGTTCCACTATACGACTTTGTCAGTGTAACCATCTTACGAATCAGCCAGGGTAAAAATCCTTTTATCGGCGACACCCAACACTTCTCTCATAGATTAAAAAACCATCGCCTGACCGATACGCAGGCTGTTCTTACATTGTATTTAGCCACCCTATGTACCGGGCTCGGGGCAGTGTTCCTATACCAGGTCAATACTGCGGGCGCAATCTTGATTTTCGCGCAGACGTTTCTGATACTAGCTATTATTGCTGTCTTTGAGTCTACTGCTAAAAATGAAAAAGCCTCCGAATGATGCAGACGCCCATAAATCTAAGAGCGTTGTTCTGTTGGAACACATCTTATTAATTGTATGTCTCTGTGTTCTCGCACTTCGCACTACGTTCACAGAAAGTCCGACAATTCAAATTCAGATGCTCTCCATTAACCTGGGTGACACTGTTTACAGCCTGTCTATCTCAGCGGTACTCATACTGTCTTTGATTCTGTGGCTGGTCTGGGTTTGCTGCACAGGCAGATTCATATACCGCATCAGTGGTATTGAGGTAGGCCTGTGTGTGTTTATATTGGCCGCTCTAATTTCCGGCACCGGAGCCTCTGATAAAAGAATGGCGATTAGTCACTTTGTAGTCACTTTAGCTCCGGCGTTGTGCGCTATTCTGCTGGTGCAGATATTAAACTCGACAGATAAAATCAGAGTTGTTCTGGTTGTAGTTGTCGCTCTGGGGATTGTGTGTGCCTATCAGTGCACGGAACAGCTACTTGCCAGCAATCAGATGACAATCGAACAGTATGAACAAGCGCCGGAGACAATACTCGGACCGCTCGGCATAGAAAAGGGAAGCCTTCAGCAGTTTCTTTTTGAGCACAGACTGTATTCACGAGGTGTCCGTGGGTATTTTACAACAAGCAATTCGGCTGGTTCATTTCTGCTGTTGGCGTCCTTTGCCGCCATTATCCTATTTATGGATAGATGGAATAACCGAAAATCCACGCCCTCGGTATATCTTCTCGCCTCCGGCACTCTAACAGTAATAGTTATTTTTAGTCTTGCATTAACACGCAGCAAAGGTGCCATCTTAGGATTCCTGTTTGCTTTAGCGACGTTTGTTGCGTATTCACGCTATGCAGCTTGGCTGAAAGCATACAGAAAAACTTTATTGGTCACATCATTATCGCTGGTTATTATGATAGCATCGGCCGTAATATGGTTTGGATTGAAGTACGGCCGTCTGCCCGGTGGAAATTCAATGCTGGTCAGAGGGCAATACTGGCGAGCCTCAATCCAAATGTTTGCTGATCATCCTCTCAAGGGCGTCGGACCTGGCAACTTTGGTTATTTCTATCCCCGCTATAAACCGCCTGAGGCAATTGAGTCTGTCGTGGACCCGCATTGTTTTCCTCTCAGCATTCTGACACAATACGGCCTGATTGGTCTTGTTGGATTTCTATCCATGCTCTTTGTGCCATTATGGAAGACAACACGCACTTTTGCGCCCGCTCCATCATCAAATTCAAGTCAGGCACAGTCCAATTTCAAGATCGGCAAGATCACCCTGCTACTGATTGTCTCAGTGGCGCTATTGCTTAATCGGCTGATTAGTATGCCAATGCCTTTTGCTACCGATCCTGTAGCAGCCGTCTATGTGGCAGTCACCTTAAACATTATCCCCGTAGCCATATTTATCATATCCTTTTTGCTTTTAATTGCACCATTGAGGACTCCGCGAAACACAGCTAATATGGTCTCGGAAAAGATAGTCAGCGTCGCTATCTTCTGTGCCATATTAGGCGTTCTACTTCATAGTCTAATAGATTTTGCCATCTTTGAACCGGGCGTATCCACAACGCTATGGGTCCTCTTGGCATGTCTGATTGCAATAGTGTCAGGTAGGAATCCACGAACATCGCTTGTTCTCAAAATTCCGCCTTTGTTGAGCGTTCTTTTGGCTGTCGCAGGATTGATATTAGCATTAGCATATATATGCTATGCTTTTATTCCAGTGATTGGAAGTACGGCCAAAATCCGGCAGGCACGCCAAGCTGTTTTAATTGGGCAATTCGAACAGGCCCACATCCTCTTAGCTGAAGCTGCCAATGCAGATCGACTCTGCCCGGCGGCATCGAGCTTGAACGGTCAACTCTACCTGCAACAGTATTACCAGACAACACAAACAGAGCCAGACCTACTCGAAAAAGCAAAGCAGTCTCTTCAAACCGCTATCAGACGTAACCAAGCTGATTTTAAGAACTACGAAAAGCTCAGCACAATTTACCTGCTGCTTGATGAATCCCAAAAAGCCTTTGAGACATGTCTTGAGGCAGTTGACCGGTATCCCGGTTGCGGCCGGTTGCATTTCATGCTTGCTCAAATTGCAGAACAGTTAGGAAGGAATGAATTTGCTCTACAACAATATGAAAAGACCATTCAAATCGAAGATAGCTATCGCCGTCAGTTTCGGACTATGTACCCTCTGCGAGAAGATACCATCAGTCGGCTTGGCAACGATAAATACAAACTGGCAAAAGAGAAAATCAAAGACCTTATACAGTGACTAACGATTACAGCGCTGACGCACAACAATTTAAGAAATCTTTGCCATCACCTCGTCGGTTATGTCAAAGTTTGCGTATGCATTTTGAACATCATCGAGGTCTTCAATCGCTTCCATCAGCGAGATTATCTTACGGGCTATTTGCGCGTTGTTTACGGCCACCGTGTTCTGCGGAACCATTGAAATCTCAGTTACTTCCATAGGTATTTCTTTTTCCTGCAGAGCTTTCTTAAGCTGCTCATAGGCACCCGGGTCGCACGTTATCTCATAAACGTCGCCATTAGTCTGCATATCATCGGCACCGGCACCGAGCGCTATTTCTAAAAGCTGTTCTTCGTTTACTGTGGCTGTATTTACTGTGATTAGTCCCTTTTTACTGAACATCCAGTTGACGCAGCCGCTTGTTCCAAGCGAACCTCCATGTCTTTCAAAAATCCTCTTGATCTCAGGCCCGGTTCGATTTCGATTATCAGTAAGCACTTCGAGCATGACAGCTATGCCGTTAGGACCGTAACCCTCATAGAGTACTTCCTCAAAATTAACGCCTTCAAGTTCACCGGTGCCTTTTTTGATAGCCTTTTCAATGGTGTCCTTCGGCATATTCGCCGCTTTGGCCTTGTCTATTGAATACCTCAACGCCAGATTTGTACTGGGGTCGCCACCTCCATTCTTAGCTGCAACTATTATTATTCGAGCGATTTTGCTCCAAAGCTTACCTCTCTTGGCATCTATAACAGCCTTTTTGTATTTTATTCCCGCCCAGTGAGAATGACCAGACATACATGCTCCTAACCAAATCCACTAACGATAAAACTTCAAAACAAAAATTATAACATTTTATATTTCAATAAACTATTTGTTTCTCACAAAAATTACCCATCTACATGCGATTTTGGGAAATTTTTTCCTTTGACGTATTATAAATATATTCGTATAATCCATAATTTAATCGTTTTTGACAATTTGAAAGGGGCTGGTTTTTAGTTTTTTAGCTTCTAATTACCGAATTGAGTTCGTCCGTTGCTCAACTGCACAAAATAGAAAATTATATCAAGGCATAATTGATTCTAATTACAGAAAAGGAGAATAATACTATGGGACAAGATAAAGCCATCAGCTCCCTTATGACTGAAAATCGAACATTCCCACAACCCCAATCAATCAAAGAAAATTCTTATGTGAGTAGCATGGATCAGTACCGGCAGATGTGGGAACAATCAATCAACGACCCAGATGGATTTTGGCTTGAGCAGGCTAAAAGCTTGGACTGGTTCAAGGAACCTACCAAGAGTCTTGAGTATACATGGGATACAAAAAGCCGCAAAATCGACCACACATGGTTCGAAGATGGTCAGTTGAATGTTTCATATAATTGTCTCGATCGCCACCTCGAAACACCCACCGCAAAGAAAACCGCACTAATCTGGCAAGGTGAGCAAGAGAAAGCTGTAAAGAAATTCACTTATGAGGAGCTTTACAAGGAGGTCTGTAAATTTGCCAATGTTTTGAAATCCAAAGGAATAAAAAAAGGCGATCGTGTCGCAATTTATTTACCGATGGTTCCCGAGCTTCCAATAGTAATGCTTGCCTGCGCCAGAATCGGCGCGATTCATTCCGTTGTGTTTGGCGGCTTCAGCGCAGATGCTCTCCGTAACCGCATTAACGATTCCGATTGTAAACTGCTTATTACCTCCAATGTTTCCTTGCGAGGCGGCAAACATATCCAACTAAAGAGTATCGCTGACGAGGCGCTACAGGAGACTCCTACAATAGAGAACGTTGTGGTCGTCAAAGTCAATGGGGACACCTGTAACATCAAAGAAGGTAGAGATACCTGGTTCCATGACGAAATGGCAAAAGTCTCTGCGAAGTGCGAAGCCGAACGTATGAACGCTGAGGACCCATTGTTTATCCTTTATACTTCCGGCTCAACCGGTAAGCCCAAGGGCGTTGTCCACACTACAGCAGGATATCTGCTCAATGTTGCTCTTAGTCACAAAATAATCTTCAACATTCACGACGATGACATCTACTGGTGCACCGCTGACATTGGTTGGGTGACAGGCCACAGTTATATCGTCTATGGCCCACTCGCAAATGGAGCAACTTCTCTTATGTTTGAAGGTGTTCCAACCTATCCTGACGCCGGACGGTTTTGGCAGATTTGTGATAAATTCAATGTGACTGTCTTCTATACAGCTCCAACAGCTATTCGCGCTCTAATGCGTCTGGGCGATGAGTGGCCCGCTAAATATAAGCTGGATTCGTTAAGGATTCTTGGTACCGTTGGCGAGCCAATAAACCCCGAAGCCTGGATATGGTACTATGAGAGGATCGGCCGTAATCGATGTCCTATCGTCGATACCTGGTGGCAGACCGAAACCGGCGGCATCCTAATCACGCCGCTACCCGGTGTGCACACTTTGAAACCTGGAAGTGCAAACGCGCCTTTCTTTGGCGTTGATCCGGTAGTTCTTCGCGACGATGGCACCGAATGCGATGTGAACGAAGGTGGCAAGCTCTGTATACGAAAACCCTGGCTCGGAATGATGAAGTCGATGTGGCAAGACCATAAGAGATTTATTGATACGTACTTCACAATGTTTGAGAATGTTTACTTTACTGCTGATGGCTGCCGTATCGACGACGATGGTGACTATTGGCTCATGGGCAGAATTGATGACGTAGTCAATGTTTCAGGACACCGTATCGGTACAGCCGAGGTTGAAAGTGCCTTAGTTAGTCATGGGAAGGTAGCTGAAGCTGCTGTTACACCGATACCGCATGAGGTGAAAGGGCAAGCCCTGTACGCTTTTGTGACTCTTAATAACGACGTCGAAGAGAGTGAGGAGTTAAAGAAAGAGCTTATTCTGCACGTTAGAAAAGAGATCGGCCCAATAGCAACGCCGGAGTCTATTCAATTTGCCCCATCTCTCCCGAAGACCCGGTCGGGCAAGATCATGCGGCGAATTCTGCGCAAGATTGCCGAAAGAAATACGGACAATCTTGGTGACATTACAACGCTTGCAGATCCGCACGTGGTTGAGGCCTTGATTAAAGGTCGAGGGTAACGAAACTGTGGTGAAAGATTCAAAAAACAAGCATGTTTTAAGAGAAATGTCTAATCTTTTTGAGTAAAAAAGGCACAAGTAATGCAAAACACAACATCTGAGAATGCCACCAAAATAAAGGACACAACAGCCAATCCTGCCCCTCTCGGCTTAATGGGGTTTGGTATGACAACAGTTCTTCTAAACCTGCATAACGCTGGTTTTTTTGAGCTGGGTACAATGATATTAGCCATGGGAGTCTTCTACGGAGGTATAGCACAAATTATAGCGGGCATAATGGAGTGGAAGAAAGGTAATACATTCGGAACAACAGCCTTTACTTCCTATGGTCTTTTCTGGCTTTCTTTAGTCGGTCTAATAATCGCTCCCAAGATTGGACTCGGAAACGCTCCGCAAAATTCAGCTATGGTAGCGTACCTGTTTATATGGGGAGTATTTACTTCAGTTATGTTCATTGGCACACTCAAACTTAACAAAGCTCTACAATTCATATTCGCCTCATTAGCTCTATTATTCTTTCTGTTGGCACTTGGTGATCTTACAGGCAATCCCGAAATAAAACGCATTGCAGGTTATGAGGGGATTATCTGTGGGTCTTCAGCAATATATACTGCTTTAGCTCAAGTGCTCAATGAAGTATATGGAAGGATCATAGCTCCTCTTGGTTTTGCCAAGTAAAATTTACAATCAGGAAAAGTTAGACAGGTCTTGCCCAAGAATATCTCTCTTCAGCCCATTTTTCATCTGTGACCATGCGAGGTCAAAGCCCAT
>CAZFLY010000040.1:0-26913 GCA_964519995.1 uncultured Pirellulales bacterium
ACTACTGCCACGTTTTCGCAACTTGCGTCAAAGATATGATCGTGAGTTTTTCCGCCATTGATAATCTTGTAAAAGGGGCATCCGGCCAGGCGATTCAGAACATGAATATCATCTTCGGCCTGAATGAGACTATTGGCCTTGAATAGACAGCCCTTATCTCTGAGGATTAGAAGGATAAACCAGCTTGGTAAAAAAATCCCGAAAAAGAAGGCAGGCTGCTTTTTCCGATGGTGTCCTTGCCAGAAGATACAAAGAACTTATTGCCGTCAGCAATTTGATCATTAAATGAAAAAGGGCTGGTCTTGAATGACCAGCCCTTAACATTGATACGTCAGGCTTTTGTTATTTACGTTCAAGCTCTGCCTTAAGTGATTCTATGAATTCCAGCCATCTTTTCTTGCCTATGACTTTTCGTACCTCTGGGTCGAGCCAGACTTTCGCAATCCATTCGAATATCCTTTCGATATCAACTTCACCGCCTTTGGCCTGCTGGCCTCGTCCGCAGTCAAGGCAATCAGGATCAGGTAGATTTGCCTGGTTCCAGTTGGCGACTAAAATATCCAAATCATTAGTCGAAACGCGATACTTTTTCTTGCCCTGGGTGTCATGGGCAAAATCGGCACAAATCAGAGGTACACCGTTGTGTGTCACACCTTCGATCTCGGCAAAAGGCTTATTCCACGCTGCGATAAGGATATCAAGGTCATATGTTGATACCCAGTACTTCTTCTTGCCCTGCGAAGCACCATCGGCATCGCCGTTGCACTGTCTTGGATTACACCAGCAAGTCGGCTTACCAACAATGACCCATTCGACATAATCGGGATGGCAAACTGGAAAACACTCTTGCGGTAATATCTCCACCGCCGCGCATGCCTCTTTAACGTTGTTGCGTTCGGTCGGCGTCAGCCCAAGCCTATCGGCTGCCAGTATTAACACGTTACCCAGATCATAGTAATCCGAGCTATCCGTAAGCAGATTCGTCTGACATTTGTAAAACAAATCAGCCGTTTTTGAAATCCCCATCCCAGAGATTGTATATCCGTTGAAATCACCGCCATCAGTCAACAGGTAGCACAACTTATTACCCACACCCAAATTGTGATGCACACCGTAATGGTCCTGGGAGCCATAGTACCAGCCTGGACCATACAATCGATCAGGCTGAGGAATATCCCCAAAGTCGGTACCGTACCAGCTGCTAGTCTTACATAATGTCGGATCATCCATTCGACGCCATGGCCACGGGTCGCTTGCCCAGTCCTCAAAGAGATACCACTTAACCGCACTCGAGTCGTTACCGGCTCCGTTTGTCTGGTCAATCCACTCGCCCCACATGTCTGACAATGACTCTGTTATAGCACCGGACTCGTTCGAATATATTAACTCGGATTCTCGCTCCGTCACGCCATGGGTGAACTCGTGGCCCACGGTATCATCCGGTTACCTCGTCTTGAGCTATACGCATAAACGACCCATACCACCACGCACCAGAGACTCCATACCGTACTTCGGCAATTAAATTTGCACCAGCATTGTCGTAGCCATCACGACCATGATGATTGTAATAGAAATCGTATGTGTCGCCTAAATAATCATAGGTATCATCGACATCCGCTATGCCATATGGGTTCTGACCTTCCCAACGGACCAAAATTGGACTGTAAGTGCGACCTTCATAGTCATATATCATGCGATACTTGGCATCATAGATTAACGAATAGTGAAATGTGATGTCGCCAATATGCGCATCAACCAGCACCAAATCTTTAATTATAGGGTCTCCTACATTGCCAACTTCAATTCGCCACACCAATTGCATAGTTCCGGTGTTTCCAACTACCGAAGAGCAAAAGACCATAAGCGTGGCCAGGCTGGCTTCAAATTCAAGTTGTGGATGTTGAGTAGTCAGAAATTCGATGGCCTTCTCTTGAGCCGTAGAAGAATCAATACTCGGATTGAGTGAAACCTTCCCCGTATCAAGCTCTGTGGTATCACGCATAATATCGCTTATCACGGCTCCTATATTGCCAGTTTCGTCTACCTCCACAATCATCTGGGCACCGAAAACCTCAAGGTCAGCGTATGTCTGCTGGTAGCGCACGTAGCTTCGAGAGTTGCTTGTTTTAACCCGAATCGTATCGAAGCTTATATCAGCACTTTCATTGACAAAAAGATTACGCCATTGCTCCAAAAATGTGTAGGCTGCTTCTTCTGGTGTGCGATGCCTTGACGGCTCGACAGCAAAGTGCGTTGAAGGCGGCGCCATAATGAAACGCAAATATCCTTCTTGTGTCGTGAAAATCCGTGGTGGTTCCGCCGGTACGCCCTCAATTGAGTTTAACAAATCGAGAAGTTCTACTGCCCTTACTTCCGGTATACCTTTGGGTGGCTCTTGACCAAAGCCAATACTGGAAAAGCTGATTATAAGAATAATCAGTGACCCGGTGATAATCCTTTTCTTCAATAACATTTTAATTCCTCCTTAAATCAAAATTCCTCTGATTATTACTACTACTATCTACATTGTTAGAACAGATATTCCAATAAAAGTACAACCAAGCTAAACAATGAAAGCATTACGGACTATCGGGAACCGCAACAGCGACTGCGTTTAAATCGTACCAACAGCCATCATATACAGCATCGCTAAACGTACCGGTTATGAGAGCAGAATTGTTTTGAAGAACGACCCTCAGGTTTACATCAGCACCCGGAAAAGTGGGAATATTCTTGTAAAAAACAAAGCTTAGCGATGTATCGTTTACATTAGTGCTAATTAGTTCGGTCATATGAAAGAGCACATCGAGACTCTCCGTGGATATCTCTTTGGCAGGAGGATAGTCATCGACAAACCGAATCTCCTTACTTAGAATCGCATCCACCTCCTCAAAATGCGCTTTGCATTCATCAAAATTAACAGTCAAGAGAAACGTTCCCTGAATAGAGTACGTGCTAATGCCACCTCTGCCGCAATACGCGATGATTGAACTTTTGTCCGCAAGAAACTCGTATGTGGTTGTGACTAGCCCGCGTGGACTATTATTCTCCAGCCAATGCGAGGCAAGAATCGCTAAGTCGAGCAGATCAACCCGGCAGTCCTGGTTCAGATCACCTACGGGATACGGATGATTCGGGTCACCGCAGAAAGCCCCTGGTATCGCAGAAATTACGTGGCCTTCAATACCAAATGACTTCCCAAGGGAAGGACCAGTAATTAGTAAATGATTAAACTGCCATTCATCTAAAACAGGTGTTGTTGGTAAAGCGTCTGTTGAAAGGGCACTGCCCATCGGGTCATAAAGGTACCAGAAAATGTAATCAACCAAGACACCACTAGGAAGAGGAATATTGCTATAACTTAACAGAAAGTAGCCATCATTTGGTGGATAGTCGTTGGTGATTTCCACGAGGAAATCAACATTTGCAGGGTCCGTCTCGAAATTAAATCCTCCGACACTGAGAAATATTCCATAAGGGGGAGTATAATGCAGATACCGCCCTCCACTTATCGAGGGATTCGAATCTGGTGTTGAAGTATCATAAGAATACCATCCGTTTATAATATCGCCTGTTTTGATTTTGCCTTCCAGGACACCATGATCGTCATCTACAGAATCCACCACAGCTTCGATCTCTGTAATTACCAGTTTTGCATTGGCTGTCATCGGCCAGAAAAACAAACAACACATTACTACCACTATAATTGCCATGATTTCCTTCGCTTTCATTTTTCTATCCTTTCAAAAATAGATGATTAATATATTATGACTTGTGATGTTCCGTTTTCGTGTCTGATTTATATATTATACCTCATGGCCCCACGAGATTTTTCATACAGATAATATTTCAATCCCACAGCCAACAAAAATATTGTTGCCGGCTCCGGTATCAGATTTATATTCGAATACGCTTCAGGATTGACCAGATCTAGAGAAATATATGTATCATCGGTCAAATAACCTTCAACCTTTCCGAAACCATGGATCCCGTTAGAAGCTGTTTTTATAAGGTCATGTCCAAAAATGTTAATAGTAGAAGAATCAACAGAAAAGATGTAGTCAGTTATTGAACCTGCGTAAATATTGATTGTGCCTGTGTCATACCCACCGATGTTACTTACAGTTCCACCAAGAATATTTACTATTCCAAAACCTTTTGCACCGAGTCGTTTTGAAACTGCATCCCCGGAGAAGTTCACTACCGCATAATCCCAAGCTTCTGCTCCTGAGAAATCTCCACCCGTTATGTTTATAACGCTCTGGTCGAAAGCTACCACCTGTACGCGTCCACCGAGCACATTCAGAATGCTTGAATCACGGGTGTGTATGTAGTCAGCGTAACCACCGAACATGCTTACAGTAGTGCGGTTAGGCGGCGTGTCATACACATTGACTCCTATATATTCGTCTCCTTCTTGAATCACAGCATCGCTGTAAACATCCCAGAATAAATCCGCCTGGACTTTGGGCGTGTAAAGCAGCAACATCAGAACAATTACTATAAAGGTTTTAGTTTTCATAATTCCACTCCTTTCAAATTCGACGAACATTTCCGCTTCTAAAATATTATATCATAATTGCCGGTTTTCCCTGAGTGATTTTCTTCACAAACAATATTCCCAAACCTAAAAACAATAATGTTGCCGGCTCTGGAATTAAAATGACAGTTTGCCTCCTTTCTTCAAATATTCCTCGCTATCGCTATATAATGAGCTCTCTCAGAGTGTCCGCCTCGTTGTTGTGTTCTATGATAACATCAAAACAAAACGAATTCGAAGGAAATTTTAGTATCAATAGTAAAATAAGCTTTTCTACATTCATTTTTTGCATCGCGACCATAGCGCATGCAACAAATTCTACGTTTGATTTGGTGCCTTCGGCTAATAAAGTATATGGTAGGATCCTCAGCCCAACTGCTCTCCACAGGGCTATCTTCTAAAGCTCGATTCTGGGCTTTGCTGTGGAGTGGGAGCCCTTTTATTAGCCGGGAAGGTTTAATGGTGAGATTTGGTGTTTATAAGAGCAGCCAAGAGGATGTGTCGCAATCTGTCAACGCTGGTGTTGTTGAGGTAATCGTCTGTAAAATCAAGCCTGAATCGTCCCCTGAAGTTTTTGATTTGCCGTTTTAGTTCGTCTCTACCCAGAGAGGCTATCGAAGTAGCTGTTTGCTCGAAATATCTTCGCGAAGCCATCGGTCAAACCTTCGCCATATTGTTTCAAAAGCGGATTGCGATATTAATATCGTGTTTTATAAGATGCAGCTTATGCAAGAAATACTGCTTCGCCCGGCAAAGGCACAAATTGACTTACTATTAAGCTGAAAATTTTTTATCATTACAACGGCAGTCTGATAACATCTAATTATGAGAACAGAAAAACTAAATTATCATTTACCCACGGATTTGATCGCGCAAGAGCCTTTGCCCGTCCGAAGTGAATCTCGCCTTTTAGTGTTGGATAGGCAGACAGGCCGACTCATTGATAGTAAATTCAACCAGATAGGTCGCTTCATGCGTCCAAGTGACTGTCTTGTGCTGAACGATACAAAGGTTCTGCCTGCAAGATTCTTTGCTCGACGGGCAACAGGAGGCAAACTTGAAGGACTGTTTCTGTCGCAGAGCGAGCCTGGTGTATGGGAAGTGATGCTGAAAGGTGCGAGCAGAATCAAACCACATGAGAAGCTCTTCATCAAAGATAAGACAAAAACTGACTTTTGCTCTGTAGAACTACTTGAAAAGGCCCAAGCTGGCAGGTGTCGGCTGCAATTCAATGTCGAGACAGATGCACAGGTTGTCCTGGACAAAATAGGTTTTCCGCCCTTGCCGCCATATATCAAGCGAGACGATGATTTAGCGGTTGCTGAGGCCGACAGACTCCGTTACCAGACTGTCTACGCTCAGAAAAGCGGGGCCGTCGCTGCGCCTACCGCAGGACTTCACTTTACCACTGAGCTTATCGAGCAATTGAAACAACAAGGCATTCTCTTCGCCCATGTAACATTGCACGTGGGGACGGGAACATTTAAGCCGATAAGTGTTGATAGCATCAAAGAGCACAAAATCCACGAGGAGTGGTTCAGTATCGACGAAGACAATGCCAAGCTCATCAACAGGACAAAAAATAAAGTTGGCCGAATAATCGCTGTGGGCACAACAACAACACGCGTTCTTGAAACTGTTGCTATTGGCTCAAAGGTCAAGGCCTTTACTGGAGCAACAGAGCTTTTCATAAAGCCGGGCTATAAATTCAAAATTACTGACGCGATGATAACGAATTTTCATCTACCCAAGTCCACGCTTCTTGCGATGGTGGCGGCATTCGCGGGATTAGACAGAATTCTGGCTGCATACAGACACGCCATCGAACACCACTACCGCTTCTATTCCTACGGTGACGCCATGTTGATTCTATGACACCTGGTGTGCATGGCACGGCTCAAGTGCATACCAAATCGTCGGCAAGGGTTCAAAAGGGGTCCCGGAAGCGTTATCGGCTTTACGGCCTGTGTTGAGATAGTCTCCAAGTCCAATCCAGCGTGGGCAGAACACATCATTCCCCACCTGAGTGGTGGAGAGATGACTGCTGGGCCACCTGAAGGATCCTACTGCCCGAGCAGGACTTTGATAAAGTCGTAGTCGGGCTTGAAGTCATCTTTGCCGACAATGCCAAATTCGCTGACGATGCCGAAGTTGCCTTTGTAGTCCCAATTGGCCCAGGCAATGTTGTGTTTCTCCAGGTTGAAGCGCATGTCCTCGTACCAATGCATTCGTGCTTTGCGGGGCACGGTTGGTAGCGCACCCCACTCTCCGCAGTACAGCGGAAGATCGAGCTTGCGCGCCAGTTCCAGAGGCTTTGTCAGAAGGCTTTCGAGTTTCTGGCGGTCGTAAACTCCGTTGTTCTCCCTCACAAGCTGGGCAAGATCATCGCTGAGACCTTCGATATCATTGGGATCCACGATCTGGCCCGGATAGTTTACCGGCCCCGTGTATTTGCCGATGGGGGTCCAAGAGGCTTTGTAGTGCGTGATCAGCATCGGGGTATAGAAATGGAAACTTAGTATGATGTCCTTGTCACCGGCGGGGATGCGAAGCTGATCGAAGGTGTCCACCGATTGCCATCTGTTCGAGCCGATGATGATCTTCCTGTGAGGCTCGTTTTGTCTGATCACGACCATGGCCTTCTCAACCAGCTTGTTCCAGTCCTCGGCATCATCGGCCGTAGGCTCGTTCATCAGTTCGTACGCCACAAGCGAAGTTGGGTATTTCTTCAGTCTTGCCGAGAGTTCGCGCCAGAGACGTAGAAAGTTCTCCTGTGCCTTCGGATCGGTCCACAGGGGCCTTTCTTCGACATTGAAGTGATGGGAACGCAGGATGTGCAGATCGATCACAATCCTCAGTTGGCTCTGACGAACCCATTCAATTGCGTTGTCGAGTAGCTCGAACGCTTCGGCCTCGGGCCGGCCCTGTTCGTCCCATAGCTGCTCTTCGTCTATGGGCAGCCTGATGTGGTCGAAACCCAATGAGGCAATGAGTTCTACGTCCTTTTGGATGAAGAACTCGCGTCTTTCCCGGCCTCGCCTAGTGCTCTGCGAGAGCCAGTGACTGATGTTGACGCCTCGACGAATCACAAACTCAGCATCTTGTGATGTCGAGACAGCTTCCTGTGCATACGATAGGGTGCTGCAAAACGACGAACAAACAACGATTGCGAAAATCTTACTTTTCATGTCCAGGCTCCTTTCCTCATAATCCACATTAATTGAGCAGATATCACAGTGCCCCGCCAAAGTCACACAGGGTGTATCTCTACTGCACGACTGTCAGAGTTGTCTTTCCAAACCTGTTCCCAGTTCGCATACGCTTGCTGATACACCTTGGTTAGTTGACGGTTGGGCTTTATAGTCTTGACCGGTTCCAAGCCGTCGAAGGCGTTTTTGCACACGCTCGCCCCGATGCCGGCACCTCGCGCGGCAGTACCATTTTTTACTCTATATTATAGCGATGGGATGCTGATACCGTGACTGTCGGCAATCGCCGAAGGCAACGACCCCTGGTAAAACCAGGGGCTAAATATTTTTAGACGGTGTTATGAAAACGGCTTATTATTTGTACATCTGGTCGAAGTGCTTTTGGGCGCTGACTACCGCAGCTCGCATCATATCTTCTGCTTTGGCTGTCTCGCGCTTGGCCAGCACATTCATAAGAGCCTTTGTGTCCAGGTCTTTCGCCGCCTTTTCGCAGGCATCCCAGCTAAGTACGCTTCTGATGACCCTGTCGATTCCCTGTTCGCCATTGTCGTAAGCACGAGTCTGCATGTCGTGGCCTTTCCAGCGGCTGTATCCTGCCTGCTGAATCAGCCCTGCGATGGCAATGTTCATGCCATTTACCCTCGCGCCATGGTCGATGTCGTACTTGCCGGGCCCGCCCAGAATGATGCCGTCGTTGTAGCCCTGACTGTTAAGGTGCATGTGGACCATCATGCTGTTGTCAAGCTCTTCGACAGAGTCATATACGTGGTCAAGACCAATCATCTCGGAATGGCCGAACTCCTTGTTGACGCCCTTGTTCTTTCGTGAGACGCCGAACTCTTCCTCTATCCTCCGCCAGAATAATAGCGCGCTTGCCACGGTTGGTATAAGCATCGCCGGATGACCCTCGTTCGGCTTGGGTTCAAAGGAGATATAAAGACTACCACCTTTTTTTGCTTCATATTTGCACAGACCAGCGATGCTTTCCTTTAGGTTCTGATACATCTGCTTTATGCCAACCGTTGCAACATCATAGCCAAATGAACCGTTCCAGATGACAAAAGCCGGTGCCTTTTCCGGATGCCAGGCCTTTTTCAAAGTCCCGTATGCCAGTTCAACTGTCCGAGTTCCTAAATCTTCTGCTGCCTTCCTTTCATTTGGATCGAGTGATGCGATGCCACCGTATGCAAAGTGGGTATGCGCACCGGGTGTAATCATGGCAAGATACAGTTTATTATCAACAAGTGCGTCTGCCACTTCCGCCGCATTTTTATCGTCCACCTCGGCGTCGTAGTGCATTTCAATGCCGAGCACGATATTATCCGGTATCCTTGGCCTGATCTTATCAGCCACCAATTTAATCATTTCCGGCGTGCCGAACGCTTCACCGCCCCAGTCGGGTCTCATGTCAGCAGGAACGAAACCACCTTTTCCCGGGTTAAATGTCCATCTGCATATACTATGTAAAGATTTCTCTGCCATTTTGGCTTACTCCTTTCTCATGTTTCGCTTTGCTTTGTAGAAAAGAGTATAGGTTGTCATTTCGAGCGAGCCGCAGGCGAGTCGAGAAATCTGTTTTTGAGTAGATTTCTCCGCTTCGCGATGCTTCGCATCTCTTCGGTCGAAATGACGGCAAGTGTTTTCTACAGAGCAATTTCGATTCAATAGATACAATTCACATCACCAATCATTTTTTCAGAACATTTTCCTATCTCACATAAATTTCTCTGCAAAATAAATTTAGATTTTACTCATTCACCTTAGTGTTATTTTGTTTTTGGCGAAAATAGAGATTTTTCGTTCGTTTAGTTCATTTCTTTATCTTTGAGACTTTCTGCTTGTCAAAATTGATTTCAAAGTCTCCTTTCTTGAATTTTTTAAGGCTCGAAAGCAATTCCTCAACGGGAATTAACAACAAAAATAGAGCTATTCCTAATAACCAAAGTGAGGTTTTATCAAAATTCACTTCGGGAAACGCTATTCGCAAAATCACAAATCCCAAGCAAATAGTAATTGCTAATACCCGTAAAACGCTTTTAGCCGCCATTCCACCAGTTCTGTGTTGGTAATGTTTAAGAGTGTCTTCCCATCGCTTGTCCGTATCCTGATACATCGATGCAATTTCTTCATTAGGCTCGATTGTCTTAACCGGCTCAAGGCCCACAAAGGCGTCTTCCATTCCTTTATATATTCCTGCTCCGATGCCTGCACCGCGAGCCGCTCCCTGCGAGCCATCGGTGTTGTACAATTCAACCGTCGCTCCCGTTATTGTTGCAAAAGCCTCTGCAAACAGCGGGCTCAAAAACATATTCGCATGGCCCGCCCTAACTGTTTTAAGCTTGATTCCCATATCGCGCATGATGGATAGCCCATAGTTTAAAGCAAACACGATTCCTTCCTGAGCGGCTCGAAGGAAATGGGCCTGTTTGTGTATGTTGAAATTCCAGTTATGTGCTGAGGCCCCAATGTTTCTGTTTTCCAGCGTCCTTTCAGCTCCATTGCCATAAGGCAGTATCACCAGACCGTCAGAGCCCACCGGCACACTCGCCGCAAGCTCATCCATTTGTGGATAATCCAAACCATCCCCACCAACGAAATTGTGCTTGAGCCAGCTATTTAGAATCCCAGTGCCGTTCAAACACAGAAGCACACCGTAACGTGGAGTCACTTTTTCGTGGTTTACGTGCACGAAGATATTGACACGTGATTTCTTATCATAGGTCTTTCTATCGCTTATCCCATAGACGACACCTGAAGTGCCCGCTGTAACAGCGATTTCGCCGGGATTTAATACATTAAGCGACAGGGCATTGTTCGGCTGATCCCCCGCTCGATAGCTTACCTTCGTCCCCGCAGCAAGGCCGAGTTCTTTCGCCGCCTCTTTCGTCAACTCGCCTTGAACGGAGAATGTCGGAACTCTATCGGCAATAAGATCGGTATCAACCTCGTAATTATCGAGCACAAATTCTGCCAGACCGTCGCTTTCGAAGTCCCACATTATTCCTTCGGATAGCCCCGAGGGCGTAGTTTTTATCTCGCCTGTCATCTTCATCGCAACATAATCGCCGGGCAGCATTATCTTATGGATTTTTGAATATACGTCAGGCTCATTTTCTTTAACCCATCTAAGCTTTGACGCGGTAAAATTGCCCGGCAGATTAAAAAGCCTTTTTAGACAGTTTTCTTCGCCGATATCCTTCGCAGCCTTTTCGCCGATCTGAACTGCGCGACTATCGCACCAGATTATTGAAGGCCGAAGCACTTGCTTATTTTTGTCCACAACCACAAGCCCGTGCATTTGATAACTGATGCCGATGGCCTGTACGTCAGACATGGTGTAACTTGTGTTCTTACGCACTTGTGCGCTTATACCCTCTGTAGCTTTTTTAACATGCTCCCACCAGGTGCTTGGATGCTGCTCAGCCCAGCCAATTTGTTTTGCGATGATTTCAAGCTCTTTTTCGGGTGAGGTCGCCGTTGCCAGGAGTTTACCTGTTTGAGCGTCGAGCAGACTTGCCTTTATTGATGAGCTTCCAACGTCATAACCTAATAAAAGTGCCATGCGGATATCCTTTTTACATAAGAACAAATTGCAGTTGCCTGTTATAGCAAGCAGAAGCGAGGTTTTCTACATTTAATGAACGATTGTGCCTTCTGCCGCAAAAAATTGCCGGATGGCAAACCACATCATAATCACTAACGCCTTTCTGTCAAGTTCGAGGAAATAGTAATCGTCCTAATAATTAGGAGAATTTCTGAGGGTGCATGGCAGCCTGTGGGCTGGGTATAATCCGAAAAGTCAGCACAGATATAGACAAACAAAAGGTCAAGTGGGCGATGGACACGATCGGCCTTATGAGCAAATAAGTCCAAAATTCGGGATATTTACTCATTAAGGAAACTCGATCGGGTCTTTTAAGGTGTTCTTTTATTCCCTTTTTTTGCGAGTCCTCCGCACCGGCAAAACGTAAACGTAGATTAACGAAGCTTGACTTGTGATAGTAATGTAAATTATTTATATGTAGGTCTCGTTCCTTCTAAAGCTGACACAACAGTCGTCTCAATCGAATCATGAGAGACGGGGCTAATTTAAACATAGGACAACCTGAAGAAAGGAGGCAAGATATATGTCTAAGAGAAACTTTTTTAAACCATACGCACTCGTAGTGTGCATAGGGTGGATTCTGACTGCTCTGTGCGCTGTTCCATCCGAGGGTGCTGACAACAGCAGAATCCCCCACCTTCGCAAAGAAGGAACCGCAACGCAGCTCATCGTGGATAACAAACCATTTATGATCCTGGGAGGTGAACTGGGCAACTCCAGCTCCTCCAGTCTCGGTTACATGAAGCCGATTTGGCCAAGGCTTGTAAAGCTGAATCTCAACACAATCCTTACGCCCGTATATTGGGATCTGATTGAGCCTGAAGAAGGTCGATTCGACTTCACGCTTGTGGACGGCTTGATACAGGATGCCAGGCGTTACAATATGCGTCTGGTTCTGCTGTGGTTTGCAAGCTGGAAAAACAGCATGAGCTGCTATGCTCCTGTCTGGGTTAAGACGAACTTTGAGCGTTTCCCACGGGCCCGGACTAAGGCAGGTAGAAGCATGGAAATCCTATCGGCCTTTAGCGATGCGAGTCGAGATGCCGATACCTGTGCCTTTGTGGCGCTAATGCGGCACATTCGCGAGCTGGACAGCCAGTTGCGTACGGTCATTATGGTGCAGGTGGAGAACGAGGTTGGCATGTTGGAAGACGCGCGGGACTGGTCTAATGCAGCCAACGCTGCCTTTGGCAAGGAAGTGCGGAAAGAATTGATGGATTACCTTCAGACGCATAAAGACACCTTGATACCTGAGTTCCGCGAAGTGTGGGAAGCTGCTGGCTTTAAGACATCCGGAACCTGGGAAGAAGTCTTCGGCCAAGGTTTGGGGACAGATGAAATCTTTATGGCGTGGCACTATGCTCGCTACATTAATGTGGTGGCAGAGGCTGGAAAAGCCGAGTATCCTCTGCCAATGTATGTGAACGCGGCGCTTATTCGCCCAAACTATAAGCCGGGCCAGTATCCCAGCGCCGGTCCATTGCCTCATTTGCTTGATGTCTGGCGGGCTGGTGCTCCGCAGATTGATTTTCTCTCGCCGGACATCTACTTTCCTAACTTTACCGAGTGGTGCCGGAAGTACCATCGCTCCGGCAATCCGCTGTTCATACCAGAGGCAAAAAGGGGCGAGGAAAGTGCGGCCAATGTGTTTTATGCCATCGGACAGCACGATGCAATTGGCTTTTGTCCATTCTCGATTGAGTCAATTAGCGACCCCGAAAACGACCGGCTTACTAAGAGTTATGATGTCCTTTCAGAATTGGCACCTCTGATTTTGGAGAGCCAGGGTAAAGGATTAATAGCTGGCGTGCTGCTGGACAAGGACAACCAGACTCAACAGGTGCAGTTGGGCAGTTACACGCTGAATGTTTCTCATGATTACACTTGGGCCTGGTCGTCCGGAGATCGTGAATCGGCACAGTGGCCGCGTGTAGGCGGCATTATCATATCGGTGGGACCTGATGAATATGTGGTTGCTGGCAGCGGCTTTATCATTACTTTTGCTCCAAACACGCCGGGGTACCCGATTGCGGGTATCGCCAGCATCCAAGAGGGGACGTATTCGAACGGCCGCTGGATGAATGGCGACCAGAGCCATCAGGGTAGACATCTTAGGATACCTCCCGACAGTTTTGGCATCCAGCGCATCAAGCTATACCGGTACAACTGAGTTCCTTGCAAACAACTATATGGCAAAGCAAGGTTGGTGTCATGCTAAATTTGTCGCCGAAGAGTTATTAGTTGTATGCTGTTACGGTATGTCAAAAAATAGTGGGCAGAATAAGCCTGATTGGTTAGATTACTATGTGTGTTGACTCACAGACAACTTGTGTTGTTGTGTTTATGAGTCAAACTGCCAATGATAAATACTCGTCGAATCTACTTTTAGGAGGTTAGCAATGAGAAAGATAATTGTTCTAATGGTTTTGTGCTTCCCTGTCTGTACTCTGGCGCAGAAATTCGAAGGGCTGGCACTGGCACCGCCCATGGGATGGAACAGCTGGAATACTTTTCAAACGAACATTAATGAGAAGCTTGTCAAAGAAATGGCAGAGGCTTTGATAGAGAGCGGAATGCAGGAGGCGGGGTATAACTACATCGTGCTCGACGACGGCTGGGAGGCAAAGACCCGAGACAAACAGGGTAATCTCATCTGGGATCCAAAAAAATTCCCCAGCGGGATGAAGGCGCTAGGCGATTACCTTCACGAGAAAGGATTCAAATTCGGGATTCATAACTGCGCGGGGACGAGGACGTGCGCGGGTTATCCAGGCGGACGAGGACATGAATTTCAGGACGCCCGGGCTTATGCATCGTGGGGCGTTGACTATATCAAGTACGACTGGTGCAACCACGGCATGGCCAATGCCGAAGAGACATTCAAAACGATGCGCGATGCCTTATATGCCGCGGGCAGGCCTATTGTCTTGAGTATATGCGAGTGGGGTAATAACAAACCGTGGCTCTGGGGCAAAGACGTCGGACATCTTTGGAGAACGACGGGTGATATCACAGATTGCTATGACTGCCAGGAAGTATACTCTTTGGGATGGAAGTTTATCTTGGACAGCCAGATTGGGCTGGAGAAATACGCGGGGCCCGACCATTGGAACGACCCGGATATGTTGGAAGTGGGTAATCCGGGACTGTCGCTGGCCGAATCTCGTGCGCATTTTAGCTTATGGTGCATTCTGGCGGCACCATTAATGGCGGGCAACGATGTGAGAAAGATGAGCAACGAGGTTCGTGATATCCTCACCAATAAGGAGGTTATTGCGATTAACCAGGACCCGTTAGGCAAACAGGGATATCAGTTCATGAGCCATCCTAGTAAAGAAATTTGGGTAAAGGAACTGTCGGATGGCGAATGGGCCGTGTGCATTTTCAACAGTGGCGAAGATACACTTAAAGTCAGATTGACCTGGTCGCACCTTTGGTTTCTAAAAGGCAATTATCAGGTTCGTGATTTATGGCAGAAAAAGGACCTTGGCATAACAGACAAAGATTTTATTCGTGAGATTCCATCGCATGATGTCATCCTGCTGAGGTTAAGTCCTGTCAAGTAAGTTCAAGGATTAGATAAGATTAGAGGTCATGCTTCCCTTTTCTTTTAATTTATTATTTTATAAATAGAATACGATTGTCCTGCGATCTTTAATTTGTAATGATTTCCCAAAACATCGATTTGTGATTCAGTTCCTGATAGAAGTTCAAAATCGTTTGCGCTGATGTTTAATGTGAATTCTGCGGATACGTCTCTGGCAGCTGGATTAAAAATAGCCAGAATTATTTCTTCCCCCGCTGCGCGTGCAAATATAAATGGATACGTATTTTCTTTGGCATAGACGGGGACAAATTCTGCGTATGCTGCTAAAGCAGGTTCAGACTTTTTTAATTTAATTAATTTTCGAACTTGATTTAAAAGAGACTTTGGGTTTTTTTCCTGTGCTTCGACATTAGGTGCATCCTCAGCGCTATCGACAGGCAAGTACAATTTCTCTGTTGGGGCAGTGGAAAATCCCAGGTTTTTGCCTGATGTCCATTGCATAGGTGTACGTCCCCCGGCGCGGGGTTTATACGCACCTTCAACATGTGGATTTCCATACAATTGCCTCATGCCGATTTCATTGCCATAGTAAATAAATGGTATGCCGGGCATTGCCATTGAGAAGGCAATAATCATTTCCATTTCTTTATCCGTACGCTTAATGTTTAACCGTGATAAGTCGTGGTTACCAAGTGGGAGCAAGATATACCCTTTGCCTTTGGTTTTGTGATATTGATCTAAATACATGTAAAGGAAATTGGTGATATTTCCTTTTCCTTCTTTATCGAAGAAGCTATGTCCTTCTGAATAGCCATTGAGTATTCGCCAACTCTCTTTTTGTAAAAGGTCGTTATAGCCTGGAAACCAGTGATAAAAATCGGCATGAAAACCACCGCCGTCAAGAGCTGATTCGGGGTGTGACCATTCAGCCACCATGAACGATCCTGGATACTCATTATCCATAATTCCGCGTATTTCATTCCAGAATTTTTTAGTGCCTTCGTCTCTTGTATTATAAAGCTGGTCGTTCCTTGTAATATTGGCGTTTTTGACTAAAGCACCTGCCATATCTGCCCTGAATCCGTCGGCACCCATGTTCATCCAGAACCTTAAGATTTTCTTTAATTCTTTCTGTAACTCAAGAATGTCAGGGTGATCGATGGGTAACATCCAGTCTTCTTCAGGTTTGGCAAAACCGTAGTTCAATGCAGGCTGGCTCCAGTAAAAATTACGCATAAACTGGCCGTTTCGCCTACCGTAACCTTTAATAAAAGCATCTTTATAAGCATCAGGCGGATTTATCCATGTATTATCAGTCCAAATATACCAATTGGAATATCTGTTTTTTTCTTGTTTAGCAGATGCCTGAAACCATGGATGTTCTATACTTGTGTAACTAATTACATAATCGAATAAAATTTTCAGACCACGTTTTTCAGCTTCGTCAAACAACCGTTTTGCATCATCATTGGTACCATAACGGGATGCCACCTTGTAAAAATCCGACACATCATAACCTGCATCGTTGAAAGGTGACTCGAAAAAGGGATTGATCCAGATACCATCTACGCCAAGACTTTTAACATAATCCAGCTTTTCGATAATACCCTGTAAATCCCCGATGCCGTCACCATTTGTATCATAAAACGTCTGTGGATAAATTTGATAAAATACTGCATTATTAAGCCATCCCGGACAATCGGGAATGTTATATTCTCCCGTAATCTCTCCAGATTCAAACGAGATTCTATTGTTATTTGTTACGTTAAGATGATTGCATCCAGCAATAGATAGGATTAAAAACGAAGATAGAATAAATTGTTTTTGTTTCATTTGAAAAAACTCCCGGATTTACAACTGTCGGTAAATTTAATAAAGTGATTGATAAACGCCATGTGCGACAATTTTATGAATCAGATGTATAAAAATCAAATACTTAACAAAAAGATTAATAATGAGAAATTCTAAAACGACGAGAAGTGCAATTGGGCCGGTCCCCGGAATTCAGAATCGACAAGATTTGCATGATCTGATACTGTTCAAGTTAAGTCCTGTTAAGTAGGTCACACTGTGGTTCTTCACATAAAGCGGAGGTAATGTGGCAAAAGACCCGCAGTAATGCTGCGGGCTGAGTGCTGTTGATTTCTAATAGGTTAGGCCGTAATTAAATTCGAATAGTGGGTCGTAGTCGGCGTCGCCTATATTGATTGGTATTTGGTTCATTGAGCGAGGCCAAGTGAATTTTCGGCAGAAGGGAGATTGATATGCTGGCTTAGATTTTAAAGATATTAACGAGCGATACACATTTTTGGCCTGATGAATATCAATTCAGCCACCGGATATACCTGCAAGAGGGCAAAAACTCATCCTTAAATCTTCCTAAAAGCTTATATAATAAAACCTTATGTAATTTTCATGATATACATCATGTGTATTTTATAGTGTATTAATTTTCCTTAATAATCAGAAAATTTGTTTTGACAAGAACATGGAAAAATGGTTAAAATAGGAGATATAGTGTATTGCGTATAAGTACGTAATACATAATATGTTATTTCCACTCGGTTAGTCTGTGATCTTGATGTACTGAAACTGGAGGAGGGGTTGAAGCTCTAAGCGAAGCTTAGTAGCGCATCAACCTCCAGCCAAAAATAGGCTGCCCACCGGAAGGGGAATATCAAGTGTTGTAGTAAGTCTGTAGGCAAAAATGTATGTCTATGGACAAGTGTATAACATTGAAAGAGGGAGGAGTGTTAAAGATGAAACGAGTAGTATTTGTTTTAATGTGTGTGTGTTTGGTGACATCGATGACAAGTTTTGCTGGTATTGTAACTGTGTATGAGAACGATTATGAAGGCGAGACTGTAGGCGATGGATTCACGGAGGGGAGCGCCTGGCACTGGACTAATGGAGCGATGACGCAGCATGCAGCCGTGTATGCGGACTATTATTGCGGAGGCATCGTAGTTGAGCATACCGGAACGATAGACAATTCCGCAGGAGCAGCGGCCTCAGACTGTCGATTTGGTTCAAAGTGGGACATCACGTTGGCTGGAAACACCAGTGCCGATCCGGCGGATTATACCATTTCGTTTGATTTACGCAGCGTCTCCGGTAACTGGGATCCTATCCCGTTAGAATTTTTTGTTCTTACCAAACTCGGCGGTACTGCTGATAATGGATATGGATCTGGTGCTATGGATATTGCTCAAGCTGACTGCTGTGTCCATATAGAGAAAAACCTGACTGAATTGACCGCTGGCTGGTGGCAGGGAACCGATTGGGACATGACGGAACCCACGTGGTCTATTGAGCTTGGTGGTCCGGGGTGGCCGGGTACATCAGTATCCGCAGGTGAGCCGGCGTGGGACCAGGTGTGGACTATGGATAATCTCAAAATTACCATGATTCCGGAGCCAGCAACAATAGCTCTGCTGGGTCTTGGCTCTCTGGCGTTGCTCAGACGTCGGAAGTCGTAACACGTAGCAGATTGCCTCGAGGGAACCTGTAGTACGTACGTAAGAAAAATAATACTCCTCTTGGCTGTGTATTCGGCCAAGGGGAGTATTTCTATACTTCTGTACCAGGTCAGAAACATCTTTGGATCCCCTATACTGATGACTTAGTGAGTGCATACTGTATAGATGCAGCAGGGGATTCTGTAAGAAAGTCCGTGGCTGTGGTAATGTCAATCTTAAGCTTGTGTTTCCTCGGGTATGGAACGTCCATCGGGCTCCTTGCCGTCTCTGATTTTTGCCACCGTTTCCGAAAAAAGAATATCTTTTCTCTCCTTGTAGGTCAGCAAAATACGCATGACGATCATCGCTCCCCCATGGTTGGTTCTTCTCCACTATTCTGAATCTGGGTCGT
Organism: uncultured Pirellulales bacterium; assembly: GCA_964519995.1. GTDB lineage: Bacteria > Planctomycetota > Phycisphaerae > Sedimentisphaerales > Anaerobacaceae > CAZFLY01. The sequence goes on from CAZFLY010000040.1 coordinate 18,771, forward strand.
CGAGCCGACGGCAGAAATCAAGCATCAGTTCATTGGTCTGCTTCACTCGTGAATATTCTTTAGTGCGATCGGCATGATAGAGTATTGCTAATGCTTTGATCTACCAGGAATTTATCAGACGGATCATCAGGCATTTCCGCTTTGATGATTTCTTCAATCGCTCGCAAGCGCCTTTCGTCATAGCTGTCAACTATTGACTGAACATCCCTTTTCTTGCTGTCCCTCAATATCCTGCTTTCCGCTACTGTATCACCTGCTCCAACGAGCAAGGCAATTGATGCAAGAACGGCCGGGAACATGGTGCCAAGACGGTGCTTTTATCGAGTAAACATCTTTAACCTTCGTTTGGTTAATGTTAGCCTTCCAAAAATTCGTATATGATTTTGTGGGTATCCATTCTCCTGTCCAAGGGATGTGAAGGATGAAAGCCCCTCTACTTTACATCTGAACGTTTTGTTTTTTGCCTTTATATAAAATAACCTTGTCCGGATTCTCTGTAATTTCTACCCCCGTTCCATGATTTTCTTTCACGAGAATGATATGAAAATAACGCTCCTGGAGTATGCCCGGAAACGTGCCTTTTCGGTCGTCGATTGTGAGTCGGCGTTTTGCATCATCCCAATGAAAAGAAATCGTTGAATATATGCCCTTTTCATAATTGTAATTGTCGTTCTCGTCTTCATACAATATGAAACTTCCATCGGCGCCGGGGTAAAGACGCAATTCAATTGGATCGACCGGTTTTTCAGTGGAATATTGAAGGAATGGTCCCATTGGTATGATGGAGCCTGACCTCACGAGTAGGGGAATCTTATCGATTGGGGCATCTGCGGTAATTGTCTGGCCGCCTGGAATGGTCTGTCCGGTCCAAAAGTTTATCCATTGATTCTTAGCAGGCAGATAGACAGACCGAGTCCTATCTCTTTTCTCGACGATTTTTTCTTTAGCGTGAATGTCCGGTGTCTTCCAGAAGAGCTTGGCCCTGAAGGCGCCTGCGACTGAGTTTGAGGTCTCGAATTTAAAATCGTATTCTTTTCCAGCCTCCAGTTCCACCGGAGCGGTATAAAATTCCACAGACCAGTAATTACAGGGGAGCTCTTTGCCATCGAGAAAAACTCTTTTTGGTCCGAAGCTTTTCATATGGAATCGGTGTTGCCCCGTTTGAGTGGGGATGAGCTTGCCCTCCCAGCGGACGGCGAATGTTGGATCGGTAATATAATCAGGCCAGCCGGTGTACCAGAAAAGATTGATGTTGGGCTCGATCTGTTCATGGCAGAGCTCTTTGAATTCGTCATCGTTGTAGTACTTAGCGACCAGGCCCGGCTTGCCGTCTTTGGTTTTGAAGTGCTCAGGTGATATGATGATGCTGTCCTCCGGTGGGCGATGGATCATATATTCCGTCACAGGACAGACCATTATTGCTGGACCGAACATAAATTGGTCATCAATGGAATAAGTTTTCTTGTCGTCTGTGAAATCCATGGGTAAGCCACGCATGATGGTATAGCCATTGTTTGTGACCTTCCAGGCAAGTGAATAGATGTAGGGCAGTAATCGATAGCGCAGATTGTCAAACTTCACCATCGATTCCACGAATTCGCCGAACTCCCAAATTTCACGCGGGGTCTCCGACCCGTGCGATCGGAAGATGGGGCTGAACGTGCCGAACTGGAACATGCGGGCATAAAACTCCTGATAGGCGGGATCCTTGCCACCGTTTGAGAAAACACCCTCGTAACTACCAATGACAAAAGCACCGATATCGAACGTCCAATACGGAATGCCGGACATGCAGTGATTTATCCCTGCAGCGATCTGTTTTTTATAAACGTCCCAGTTGGCTCCGATGTCTCCCGACCATGTCGTCACGGCATTTCGTTGTTGGCCTGCGAAGGTTGAGCGAGTGAGGATATAGGCACGTCTCTGATCGGTTTCTTCGCGCAGATTCTTGTACAGAGCATCGGTCATAGACAGTGAATAGGCATTGAGATACCTGGCCCAGGAGCCGAGATGATTGGTGCCGATCCTTTTCATTTCGTACTCTGTTGCTTCTTTTGTAAGGGCGTTAACAACATCCGGCTCAGTTGAGTCAATCCACCAGCCGTCGATGCCTGTGGAATAAAGGCCTTTTTTCAGGTGGTCCCAGTACAACTGATTAGCTGCGGGATTAAATGCGTCGTAGTACTTAAATCCGGCCCAGCCGAATTGGTCATATAGATATCCTTTTGCATCCATCTCTTTGAAAACGGGAGTATTAGGTCCAAGTCCCGGCCAGATGGAGATCATGACGTGGAAATTCTGACCGTGTAATATGTCGATCATTTCTTTTGGATTGGAGAATTTTTTCTCGTCGAAGAACAGTTGGCTCCAGTTTTCTCTGCCGCCCCAATAGTTCCAGTCCTGAATGATATTATCTATGGGGATTTTCTTCTCACGGTATTGCCGGGCGACGCTCAATAGTTCATCGCGATTTTTATAGTGTTCCTTGCTTTGCCAGTATCCGTAGGCCCATTTGCCATACATAGGGGCCTGACCGGTAAGGTCTCTATATCTGGTAATGATTTCATCCATGTTTTGGCCGTATATGAAATAGTAATCGATACTATCACCCACATCGGACCAAAACGATGCTTTCTCCTTGTCATCTTTAAAAATGGTTTTTGAATAATTGCCCCAAAGTATGCCATATCCCTGGGTAGAAATCAGAAACGGGGTGACCGCGTCAGTATTAGTCTGCACTAATTTGACTGTATGACCACGATAGTTCATGTAACCATGTTGGTGCTGCCCGAGGCCGTAAATGCCTTCATCCGGTGTCAGTTTGAAGTCCTGCTGAATACTGAAGGCTTTTTCGTGCTCCATCTCAACCGGCGTAATAATGGCCTTTCCAATCTCTTTGAGGATGACCTTGTTATTGTGCGTAAAATATTCAAGTTTGCCATCGTTTTTTGATATGTTTACTGTGATTTCCCCGGAACCCAATGTGATTGTTTTGGGTTCCTCTTGAAAATTGACGTTCACATCCAGCAAGCTGTTCTGGATAACGATTAGGCTCTTTTTTTCAGGTGTCCTATTAGGTAGCCATTTAACAACACGGACTATGTCCTCTGCATAGAACTGTACCTTCACATTCAGTTTGTCGGTCTGCAGTTGAGCACCGTTTGGGATGTGTTGAACCGTTGCCTGAGCCAGTGGACATTGAAAAGTCATAAACGCAAGAATTGAGCTGAGAATTACGATGTTTCGGATTTTCATTGTGTCATCTCATTCATGTTATTGTAATCATATATAAAGTTACCTTTTGGTTTCGCATCTTGCGTTTGTAGCAAGTTTTCTTCGCTTCTGTATCTTACTACATAGTTCAATGTATTTAAGACTCGAACATGGTCGTCACAAGCTATCTTATACAGAAAGGAGCATTATAGCCCATTTTGCTGACAAAGAGGGAAAGTTTTTTGGGTAGCGCAATCGCCGGAAGATAATAATTATATGGCAAACAAGACAATTAAAAGAAGCATCCTGATATTAGCGAGAAGGCCCAGCCAACTACCCACGCTCGGGCAGTTGCGAGACCGTGGAGCGATTGTTGAATTGTGTCCGACACTAACTGTTGTTGTGAATATATCGATATTTCCTATAATATAGATTTAGCTTTTTACCGATATGTGCCAGGGAGGCTCACAGGGGAATGACGATATGAACATATTGGGAATATCGGCCTTTTACCATGATAGCGCCGCAGCGTTGGTGCGCGACGGAGAAATTATCGCTGCCGCTCAAGAAGAAAGATTCACTCGAAAAAAACACGACAACAATTTCCCCTCAAACGCGGTGGATTATTGCCTGGAGGCCGGAAACATTACGCCGGAACAGCTTGATTATGTGGTCTTTTATGAAAAACCGTTACTCAAGTTCGAAAGGCTGCTCGAAACTTACATTGCCTATGCTCCGCTTGGCTTTAGGCAGTTTTTAACGGGTATGCCTGTGTGGTTGCGCAGAAAGCTGCATCTTCGGCGTGAAATTGACAAGGCTATGCGCAGCAGGTACAAGGGCCATTACGTCTTTACTGAACACCATGAGTCACACGCCGCCAGTGCTTTTTTCCCGTCACCCTTTAATGAGGCAGCTATCCTGACAATGGACGGTGTAGGTGAATGGGCAACGGCTAGCGTCGGTGTCGGACGAGGCAATCGAATCAAACTGACGCATGTTCTCCACTTTCCTCATTCACTGGGCCTGCTTTACTCGGCCTTTACATATTTTACCGGCTTTCGCGTCAACTCCGGTGAGTACAAAATGATGGGTCTAGCGCCGTATGGCGAGCCTAAATACTACGACCTTATTATGGAGAAGCTAATAGACTTAAAAGAGGACGGGTCGTTTCGCTTGAACATGTCGTATCTGCCATATTGTCATAAAATGGTGATGGTCGGCTCGAAGTTCGAGAAGCTCTTTGGTGGACCTACTCGCAAACCTGAATCTCCACTGACACAACGTGAAATGGATATAGCTGCATCGATTCAGGCTGTCACTGAAGAGGTTATGCTCCGTGCCGCTAAATATGTACATTCGCAAACAGCAATGAAAAACTTGGTCCTGGCAGGAGGCGTGGCTTTGAATTGTGTCGGCAATGGCCGAATTCTACGCGAAGGTCCCTTTGAGAATATCTGGATTCAGCCCGCAGCAGGTGACGCTGGTGGAGCACTTGGGGCAGCATTGTTCGTATGGTACCAGTTGTTGGAAAATGAGCGTCAAGTCAACGGCCAGGACAGACAACAGGGTTCCTTGCTCGGCCCCGCTTATAGCGACGGACAAGTCCACCAATATCTTGATTCTATCAACGCCAAGTATCACATTTACGCCGATGAGCAGCAATTAATCCACAAAGTCGTGGCACTGATAGACCAGGGAAAAGTAATTGGTTGGTTTCAGGGACGAATGGAGTTTGGGCCGCGGGCGCTTGGTAATCGCAGCATTATCGGAGATGCTCGCAGTGAAAAAATGCAGTCCATTATGAATCGCAAAATCAAGTTTCGTGAATCCTTCCGTCCTTTTGCTCCATGTGTGCTGCGGGAAGATGTGCATGAATACTTTGAAATGCGCCCCGAAGAAGATAGCCCATATATGTTATTAGTTGCTGCTCTGCGACAAGAGCAGCGCCTGCCACTTGAAGTATCGCTTGAGTCACTACAAGGGTTGGACAAATTGAAGGTCAAGCGCAGTGTTGTACCGGCAATCACTCACGTGGATTACTCGGCCCGTATCCAGACCGTTGATGCTGAACGTCATCCGAAGATGCACCGTCTTTTAAATGTGTTCAAGGCCAGGACAGGCTGCTCAGCTATTATCAACACCAGCTTTAATATTCGTGGTGAGCCGATCGTTTGCTCGCCGATGCATGCCTATCGTTGTTTTATGGCTACAAATATGGATGTTTTAGTACTCGAAAATTATCTGCTCTACAAAGAAGAGCAACCGCAGGCAAAACAGCACGAGATTGATGAATACAAGGCTCAGTTTGAGTTGGATTAAATCGCAGAAAGGAGATAATTTTTTTAGTGTCACTGGTTGAAATAAACTGGCACCCTGACAATAAACAATTGCGGGCTTTTGGCACAGTTGCCTTGATAGCCTCGATAGTTATCGGTTTATTGTTTTATTTACTAAAAGGTCTTGGCCCACATTGGCTACTGGTCATCTTCACAGCCGGTTGCGCTGTCTTTTTAATCAGTAGAATCTCTGTCAGACTTACCAGAGTAATTTACATCGGCCTGACGACCATAACGCTACCGATAGGTTTAGCAGTTAGCTTTATGCTTTTAGCTGTATTTTACTTTCTACTGCTAACACCGCTGGCCCTTTTCTTTAGATTGATAGGTCGTGACACGCTAAATCGAAAGTTCGAGCCTGCGACGAAAAGTTACTGGGTTCCTTATGAACCGCCTGATAGTCTTGACCGTTATTTTCAGCAATTCTGAGACCGGAGAAAGCAGATGTCTAAAAAGTCTGGCAGCAAAAAGTCAAAACAATTCAGCGAACTTGCCCAAAGTAAGCGTCCATCGCTGCTAGTAGAGTTCTGGTTTTTCCTTAAACACAACAAAAAGTGGTGGCTGTTACCAATACTGATTATGCTGTTGCTTTTTGGCTTGCTTATACTGTTGGGCGGAACAGCTATAGCACCATTTATTTATCCGCTTTTCTGAGAAGCAAGATCCTACATGAGGATTTCCACAAGGCGGTGCTCCAACTGTAATGCTTTGTTGTTCTTATAGTCACAATTCTACTTTGAGGAACTTTTCAACATAGCCTCCAGTATTTTACGGGTCGTCGTAGAATTAGGGTCTAACTCAAGAGAAATATTAAGCTCTTTAACTGCTGCGTCTTTATGTCCCTTCTTGTGTAAAAGAAGACCAAGACCGCAGTGCAGAAGGGAACTATCCGGTATAAACAATATGCCCTTGCGACATACTTCGATTGCTTTGTCAATCTCACCCTGATGATAAAGTATCTGTGCTAAATCGTTGTATGCGAGGACATGATTAGGCAAGAACCTTGTGGCTTTTGAATAATACTTTATGGCCTTTTTGGTGTTACCTTGTTTTTGGTAAATCCCTCCGAGGTAATAATATGCGTCACCGCAGGTGGGCTTTATTTGTATTGCTTTTAGATAGTTAGTTGTAGCAGCATTAATGTCGCCTGTTACTTGCAATACTGAGCCTAATGTATCGTAGGCTACATAGGAGTGCGGTATGAAGCTCTTTATCAACCGAAACTGTTCGGCTGCGACTTTGTAGTCTTTCAAATCTTCAAATAGAAGCCTACCGTATTTCCATTTCAGGTACACATCTTGGGGGGAGTTTTGAATTGCCTGGCGATACTGGTCAGACGCTTTTTTAAGCGCATCTGGAGTGATATTAGTCTTCAGAATCTTGCACTTGTGCTCCATTATTCTGAGCCGCTCTTCGTGATATAGTTGATTGGTAAACGGTGGCTGCGTAATAAATCTTTTGAGAACCTCATCGGCAATCACGCATCGGTCCCATTCTGTATAAGCCAGGTGTTGGGCACACTCGGTCTGCGTTAAAGGTAAAGAATCATCGGCTCGATGAGCTGTTACCCTTTGTGGAAGTAGCTCTTCTACCTTCTCAAGTATAGTCTTAGCCAGCAGATAGTTACCTTGAAAATTCAGGTGCACATGCTCATAGAAGAGTTCCTCACCTGGAATTTCATATGGACTGTTCCTTTCAAATGCTCTAACAGCATCCGCCAGGTAAACACCTTTGCCGGTACATGAATCCGCCACACTGCTGATGATTTCATTGATTCGTCCGTCTGCTCTGAACCGCAACGTATCCAGTTCACGTGCTTTTATGTACCTTTGCCTTGCCGCTTCATAGTCTTCCAGGGCCCAATAGCAACGGCCAAGGCGAAACTGAAGGTCTGCGTAAGTGCCGTCTATTTCAGTAGCCGACAGATAGCATTCCACCGCCTCGGCATATCTGCCTGCAGATTCATACTCCACTCCTCGGGCGTAAATATCATCCCACTTTGTCTTCTCTGTTTCTGTCAGATCTAGCCAATGCAGTGACCCAAACGGCGGATTGTCTTTAAGATTACTACCAACAGTACAGAAAATTACCTTCGCTCCAGAGTCGCGGCCGATTTGTACAATATCTTGAAGATTCCTTCTGAAATGTCGATAAACTATCTCCAATTGCTGATCATCAGCACGAATCTGTTTCTCAAGGAACATCTCTAATCCACGCCATATCGTTGGTTTATCTTTTTTGGTACCTGCCCATTCGATAAGGCTCGTTAGCAGTTGTCCCAACCTCGTAGCTTTAGCGGCAATGCCCATGCGGATAACAGACAAGCTCGGCGAAAGCGGCGCAAAGACTGTACCTGCTCCGTACGGGCCGGTAACTTCGTTGTTACCGAGGTATACGATGAACAGATCTGGCCCATGCTGTGCGCAATCTTTTGCTATTTCTACGACCACGTGAGAATTTATTGCTGCTGTCGCGGCTATGATTACTTCAAAATCTACCCTTGGATATTTATCCCGCAACATTGTCTTTAGGAAACGTCCAAAACCAAAGGCTCCGTCCGGCTCACCTTGGGCTGCGGATGCGCCTAAGACAAA
>CAZFLY010000041.1:0-26475 GCA_964519995.1 uncultured Pirellulales bacterium
GGAGAAATCTATTCAAAAGCAGATTTCTCGACTCGCCTCCGGCTCGCTCGAAATGACAACCTCTGGTCTTTTCTACAAAGTATAATCAATCTTCTTCTTGCTTCGTCTCGTCTTGGATTTGCTCCAGTTGCATTCCGAACCTGTCCAGCTTTTTCTGGCCATCATCGTATTGGCTGTAGGCATTTCGCAAATGCTTGCCGAGAACCTCCCAATGTGAACCAAAATCTGCAAAAGAGGCGTTTAATCTTTTGAGGTTCTGCCGAATTTCCGCCGCCTGCTTTTCTATCTGCAAGCCGTGTAGGCCCATCGCCACCGTCATTAAATACGCGTACAATAAATTCGGCGAGACGGGTACTACTTTCTTATCCAAAGCATATTGCAAAACATCCTGTGCCTCACCCGCATACTTTACCACCGTCTCATAGTAGACATTCTCTGCGGGCATATACATCATCGCAAAATCAAGAGTGCCCTCAGCAGGCCTTACGTAGGCTGAGGCAATTTCATCAATACGGTCCTTAACGTCTTTTAAGAACTGTTTGCGAAGCTTGGTTTTTTCATCGTCCGATTCTGCCTGAACCAGCCTTTCAAAGCTCGGCAGAGGAAACTTCGCATCAATAGGCACGGAAAAATCCGGCATCTGTACAAGTGCGTCAACCGTTTTGCCGTCGCGGAAGGTGTACTGCAATGTGTAGGTGTCCTTTGGCAGTATCTGCGCAAGCAGGTTCTCCAGCGACCATTCACCCATCTGGCCTCGCAGTTTCGGACTACTTAGGATGTCCTGTAGGCGCCGCATGTCTGTACCTAATTGCAGCATCTGCTTGTTTGTGCCCTGCAACTCGCCGATTTGAGTGTCTAATCGGCTCAGCACCTGCTGGCTTGATTGCAGACTCTGCGTGAGCGATTCCTGCCCCGCCTGCAGGGACTTCTGCAATGTCTCAGACGTCCTGTCCTGGGCTGCCTTTAAACCCTCAAGCTGCTGCTGTAAAAGGCCTATATTGGCGGATTGGCCAGCAAGCTCTTTTCTGCTTGCAAAACTGGAGCTAATAAACCAGACCAACAGACCAAGAACCGCAGCACTCAACGCAACCGCTACTGTGATAAGAATTACCTGCATCTTCAAATCCTCCATAAACGATGCAATTATAGAGCCCGCACGGCTGTTCGTCAAAGTCAAGTAGTACGACCAACGGCGAGAAAAAGTTGTTGATATACACGTTTAGGCCTTGTATTGTCTGGCTCGAAAACGGAAATTTATCTGCAGTGGATCGTTCACATGAGCAAAATTGATTCTGTGATATTCGATTGGGGAGGTGTTCTGGCAGATGACCCTCGGCCGGGCCTTATGCAGTATTGTGCAAAGACTTTTGGTGTATTGGTAGAAGAGTATATCAAAGTACATGACAGATTTCTGGATGATTTCCAGAAGGGCTTGGTTAGTGAAGAAGAGTTCTGGTCACGGGTGTGCTCCCAGTTAAAAAAGCCCAAGCCATCACAGCACTCGTTATGGGGTGAGGCGTTCAGAGCAGCCTATTCGCTGAGACAAGAGGTTTTTGCACTGGCCTGCAAACTGCACGCGAACGGCTACAAGGTTGCGCTTTTATCCAATACCGAAGTACCAGCAATGCAGTTTTTCTATGAGCAGGGTTATGACGCATTTGATGTATGTGTTTTCTCGTGTATGGAGGGCATGGTAAAGCCGGATAGAAAAATTTATAAAGTCGCGGTCGAAAAACTTGGCTCAACTGCTGCGCAAACAGTTTTTATTGATGACAAACCTCAGCTTATCGAAGGAGCTAAGCAGGTCGGACTTAAGACAATTCTTTACAAGAGCCTTGACCAGGTAAATGATCAATTGGTGAAGCTCGGAGTCAAAATAGATTGAGTATGAAGCTATTGGAAGCCTTAAATAGTAAGCAAGTTTTGTTGCTCGATGGTGCTATTGGCACGGAACTGGATAAGCGTGGCCTGATGGGCCGGGCCAGCAACAACCTTGACGCTCCTGACGTTGTGTTTGAAATCCTTCGTGAATACGCGAGCTGTGGATGCGATATCCTCACGACAAATACATTGACGATGAATCGCATCTACATTGAGACGCACAATATCAGCATCTCTGTGCGTGATGCAAACCGCGCAGGAGTCGAACTGGCAAGGAAAGCTGCGGATAATAACCAATTAGTGCTGGGTGACATGAGCTCCACAGGCCAATTGCTCAAACCGTACGGGAAATACAAGGAATCTCAGTTCTATGATGCATTTAAGGAGCAGGCAGAAATTTTAACAGAAGCCGGCGTGGATGGCTTTATAATTGAAACAATGTTCGATCTGCGAGAAGCGCTCTGTGCCCTTCGAGCGTGCAAAGAGAATTTCTCACTTCCCACCATTGCCTCAATAGCGTTTCAGACGGAGGCCAAAGAAGGCAGAACAATGATGGGTAATTCGGCAAAGGATTGTGCCAGGCAGCTAACAGATGCCGGTGCGGATGTTATCGGCGCCAACTGTGGCGAAATTGCCCCGGCTGAGATGGCGTCCATCGTGTCGCTGCTAAAATCCGAAACGGACCTGCCGATTCTTGCGCAGCCTAATGCCGGTAAGCCAAAATTGATTGAAGACAAAACCGTGTTCAAGATGACCCCTGAACCTTTCGCGCAGGGTATTGCTGAATGTCTGCGGGCCGGTGCTCAGCTTGTCGGTGGCTGCTGTGGTACAACTCCGCAGCATATTCGAGCTTTGGCGAAAATGTTGAACAAGCTGTGACTTTAACTATTCTCTGAATGCAAGAAAATGCCGAACTATCACTTGGTAATTCTGAAGAAAACTTATCTGGATGAAATACTGGCCGGGCGAAAAAGCGTTGAATCGCGATTTACAAAGACAAAACGCTATGAATTTGGCAAGGTCTTTCCTGGTGACATTCTGTTTCTGAAAGAAAGCTCAGGTCCAGTCTGCGCAAAAGCCACCGTTGCAGCAGTTAAGAACTTTCCGAACTTAACGCCCAGGCAGCTAAGTGACATCAGACAACAATACAACCATTTAATCATAGCCGACTACGAATACTGGCGAAGCAAAGCTAGTAGCACCTGCGGTTTCTTGGTCTGGCTAAAGGATGTTATGCGAATCAAACCTGTGCGAATTCCCAAGAAAGACTGGCGGGCGTGGGTGGTCTTGACTGAGAAAGAAAATTTTGGCCTGTTAAAATGAAAACTTGCGGTAAAACCGCAGGCTAAATAATCAATTTATTTAGCCCCGCGTTTCACGCGGGGTTTATGTTGGGTTATCATCATCAAATTCGAATATAACATGCCCAACGATGCAATAAAGTCCTCGTTGAATTCGCGTTACATATACTGCGTATCTATAGCAAAACGAAAGAGTCTGTTAGTTGAAAAAGGAGTAGATAAATGTTAGGAAAACACAAGTATGTTATTGTTTCGATGGTTCTATTGGCAGCGGCTGTAAGTCTTATAGTAATAGAGGACAACGATGCACGTGCGCAAGAGCAAAGGCGGCCAATGAGTAGGGTCCGGTCCAGATGGGACAGGATGCCTCAGCAAGACCATTCGCCCATTCCGAGCAACGAGCAGGAAAAGAAAATCTTGGATATTCTTGAGGATATGTTCCAGAACCAGCGAGGTGGGATGATGAACGTACCGCCTGAAGACGGCAGATTGCTGCGACTGCTAACAGAAGCTGTTGGTGCTAAGCACGTCGTCGAGATCGGCACCTCCAATGGGTATTCGGGCATCTGGTTTTGTTTGGCTTTGCGAACCACAGGCGGCAAGCTAACCACTCATGAAATTGATGCTCGCCGGGCCGCTCTTGCCCGTGAGAATTTCAAGCGAGCTGGCGTTGATAAAATTGTTACGCTCGTTGAAGGCGACGCCCATGAGACGGTCGCCAGGCTCAAGGAGCCTATCGACATTTTATTCATTGACGCTGACAAGCCGGGATATATCGATTACTTCAATAAGCTCCTGCCTCTGGTGCGCCACGGCGGCTTAATTCTGGCACACAATACTAATATGGCCGGCCAAATGCAGGATTACATCACTGCCATCACCACAAACCCCGAACTGGAAACGCTCTTTGTGCTTCAACAGGGAGCTGGTGTAGGCGTGACACTCAAGAAGCGTCAAAGCGGTAACTGATTTTGGCCTTGTAGCAGCTATTTCAGGATGTGATTTGTGTTGAATAAGGATTCAGAAAACAAGCTGCAGAGAAGGCTCGGTCTTTTTCCTGTAACGAATATTGTAATTGCCAACATGATAGGGGCAGGAATTTTTACTGCATCGGGTCTGTTGATGAGCGAACTGGGCAATCCTCTAATATTGCTGGTCCTGTGGATGGTAGGAGGCATAATCGCTTTGTGCGGAGCACTTTGTTATGGGCAGCTCGGAGCAGCTATACCTCACGCAGGGGGTGAATATGTGTTCCTTTCGAGATTGTATCATCCGATGCTCGGCTTTTTGAGCGGATGGGTTTCGTTTGTCGTTGGTTTTTCAGCTCCAATCGCAGCATCCTCTATAGGGTTCAGTGAGTACTTTCTCAGAGCTTTTCCTCAGATATTGCCTTGGGCAAGTACGATAGGAATTTCTGAGCCTTTGATTTTGAAAAAGTCTCTTTCGATCCTGGTAATCGTGATCTTTACCTTTGTGCACCTGCGAGGAATTGAATTTGGAACCAAGGTCCAGAACTATTTGACTTTGTTAAAGGTAGGCCTGATTGTTGGCCTTATCGTTCTTGCAATTCTCTTTGGTAAGGGAGATTTCAACAACTTTGCACAGGGATCAAAGTTCAAGTTTGATTTCGGAGGTTGGAAAACGATAGGCCTTTCACTTATGTGGATAATGTTCGCATATAGTGGATGGAATGCCGCTACCTATATCGGCTCAGAAATCAGAAATCCGACTAAGAATCTGCCGCTTTCACTGTTGCTTGGGACCGGTATCGTTACGCTTCTATATCTTTTTCTGAACATTATTTTCGTGTATGCCATTGCGCCGGAAGAAATGAAAGGTGTCATTTCCATAGGTGGCCTTGCTGTCGCGAACCTGTTCGGCAAATCAGCAGGGAGCCTCTTTTCTCTACTTGTATCGTTTGCACTATTCTCTTCTTTAAGCGCCTTTATTATTCTTGGTCCACGTGTTTACTACTCAATGGCTAAAGATGGGTGCTTTTTCAAGTTTGCTTCCAAAGTACATCCGGTTTCCGGCGTACCCTCCAAGGCAATAATATTCCAGGGCATCATTGCTATTGTGATGGTTCTGTCAGGGACTTTCGACCAGATATTGACCTACATGGGTTTTGCGCTTGGAATTTTTCCAGTATTCGCGGTCCTCAGCGTTTTCAGGTTAAGACGTTCATGCAAAGGTGTTTACAGTCTCCCAGGCTATCCTATTGTTCCAGTTGTATATGTACTTTTTGGCACCTCGATACTTGTTCTGGCATTTTTCGAGCGACCCGTTGAATCTTCAATTGCGGTACTAACCGTATTGGTTGGGATTCCTGCGTTCATCATATTCAAAAAAAGGTACTTACAAAGTTCCCCTGACGTGTCAAACAATTAAGGCAATTTTGGAACACACACCTTGCTGCATCACTGTGAAACTTTTAGGAAGTTGCAATAAATCTTGCCGTATAATCCGTCTTTACTTATGAAAATACGGTTTTTGAAATAGTGATTAAACTTTGAAAGGAACCAAAAATGTCCGGAAAGATTCGGTTAATCATTGTTGCGGTGGTCCTGCTGATCGGGATAGGGATTCTCATCGCGCAGGAACAACAAGCTGGCCCGGAACAAGGCCAAAGGCGAGGACAGAGGCAAAGACTGAGGGCACAAGGACAAACTCCGGCGACATCCGAACCGGCCGATATAGATGTGGCTCCGAGACCGAGGCATATGCGGCAGGGTCAGCCGGAGACATCAGCAGAGCCGAATCGGCCTATACCACAGCGCTTCGACAGATTGCTCAACGCCCTTACCAAAGCCTATCAGGAAAACGACAGAGAACAAATGGGCCTATTGATCAGAAAGATGCACCAGGCCAGAAAAGAATTGCGCGAGAGAAGGGCTGCTCTTCAACAGCGCAGGCAAGACGCCTCTGAGCAAGAGATAGACAGAATACGGCCAGGCCGATTCCAGCCGGGGCCGGAAAGGTGGAATGAGGGTTTTGGTCCGCGACATTTCGATAGGCCAAGGCCTCCGGAACACATGAGGGGCCCGAGATATTGGGGCCAGCCGGAGCACATGGATAGGCCCGAACCTCCAAGGCCACGGGCTGGTCGAGGCTGGCGAAACTGGGACAGAGCACCCCGCGGGTGGCAGAGGCATGATGATTACCCACAGGAATGGCCAGAACTACGCCGAGGCCAGCAAAACTGGGATAGAGGCCGTCGTGGCTGGGACAACTATGACTACCCTGAAGAAAGACCAACCCCGCAACGTCAATGGAATGATGATGTACGTTCAGAATGGGACTGGTAAGATAACTGAGCGAGTTGGCGAACTAATTGAATAGGCTGTGTGTCCATTGGATGCCCAGCCTATTTTTTATGGAGTTTTTCATCAGCCGCGGGAAGTATCTGTATGTCAGAAGGCCGAGAACAGCAAGAGAGTAAAAAACATAATAACAAATGAGCACCTAAAACAGGTATCTGTCCCGAATGGCGGTTCATTAAACGGCATATTTTCTTCTCCAATGTTTTCTTACGGTCCTTAGTGTTGGGTAGTGTTAGTATTCTCGCTTTACTATTCGCACCTTTTGAAGTACAGGGGAAACATGAAGTTCTATCCGGGTCCAATTTATGGGGTAGTGCCCGCCTTGCGCACGATGCCTGCCCGATAATCAATCATCTCTTTATTACGTAACCGATTCCATAGGTCTTTTAGTGCTTCTCATTATCACAAGAACGATTACGGTCGATAGAAGATAACAGCGAAATAACGAGATGCGGCACCTTTGTTGGGGGGACTGCTGAAACCAACTGTATAGAGATTGCGTTTACACGCTGGAAGAAATGGCAAGTCTACTTTCAAGTAAAACATTGAAAGGAAAATGAGATGTGAAGGTGAACATTAAGAGCTTTGATGTGAAGATGGATGTTAAAAACAAGGGGATCGAGTTTGAGGTAAGAAGCGCTGATGGGAAGACCCAGCTCGGTGATTGCTACCTCACAAAAACAGAATTGATCTGGTGTCCCGGAAAAAAGGATAAGAAAAACGGCATTGGAATCAAATGGGATGAATTCATTAACCTCATGTCAAACAAAGATAGACTAAAGCGGGCCTTAAATGCTGTGAAGAATCCAAAATGTAATTAAAAATTGGTTGTGCAAGCCACACCCTACCCCTATTTGAATAGCGTAAACACACGCTCATAGTGAGTGTGGGCACAAGACAAGATTATATAATTGGAGAAACGATCATGCAGACAGGCCTTATGATTGTGTGGATTATTTTCTTCATCCTATTTCTACTATTGGGGCAGTGGCATCTTCGCCAAGCAAACCGAAACATGCCACATATTAAAGTAAACGCCCGTCCTATGGATAGACCAGGCTCCACAATTCAAGGAAGTATAATAATCAAAGGCAGCGATCTGGATCAGCCTTGTAAGGATTTTGTTGATGAGTTCAATCAGTATGTTGATGCACAGAATACCAGTTCACGTAAAGCACATCGCAGCACCGCATTTGGGTACGCTCTTGCAGCTACGACATCTTTCTTTTCTGCCTTAGTAGTCGTGTAGGGTAGGGCTTCCAACTCCGGCTTGGCCTTCGCCGAGACGAGTGCCCCACCAAAATCCGATTTACTTTTCTGTCTGGTGGGCTAAAACCCGCCCTATGGGCTACGGCCTTAAAAAACAACCGAAAGAAAAAGCTCATACGTAAAGCGCGTACGCGCTTTACGTATATGTACGTGAATTCGGAAAAGTGATTTATGCCGGTCGTAAATTAAGTAAAGTGAGACTTGCCATATCACCGTTGCTCGGTTACGAACTCTCGTTTTCCAATTGATCCGCATCGAGACGGTCTTTGTCCCGGCCGGTGGCGCGTTTGTTTCGGATCAAGTCACCAAGAGACAAAATCGGAATGCGCAATTCTTCGATCTCGACGATCTGCCGCTGCGGATAAGCCTGATCGAATTCGAGGCCGCTGAGCGTGGTGATAATGTCAATCCGTCGGGGTACCACGCCAATCTGAAAGACGATGCCTGGCTCGACAAACGTTTTGTCATTTATGTCTTGTAGGGGCGATCCAAACTGCACCAGAGAACGATAAACCCTCTTGGAATTGTCTTGGGTCGGCTCGACCCAGATGTCCATATCGCCGGTCGCGCGAGGGTATCCGTGCGCACCCATTGCATAGGCACCGACAAGCAGGAACCTAGCTCCGTTGTCTAACAAGAGCTGCAACATTTCTTTGTAGTCGTTGTTGAGCAAAGTTTTGCCCTCGTAGTGACCACAGTTCTGTGGTAAGCTCCCAGATGACGCTCAGGCGCTCAGGTGGCGGTGCGTCCACGTAACTTTCGTCCTGGTCAGTCATCCTCCGTAGTTTCACCTTGTCTCTTTGCACTTTCATAATACTTATATTATACCAGAGGCTCCCTTGTTTGACCAGCACGACGGGACAAGTCGCCACGTCTAGTCGAAGTACTCATCTTTTAGGTCGTAGGAGAGAATAGAGATATTGGCGATGCGTATGCGACCGCCTGCATGGTGGCGACAGCCCGGCTTTATCAAAACCGCGGTTTCAGGTTTCAGAAGGATGAGCTTTCCATCGGCTTCGATATAGCCGTCGCCGCTTAGGACCAGATAGATTTCGGCATGCTCTTTGTGGTAGTGGGTCTTGGCGTCGTCTGCTACATCGAGCAGGTATAACGAAGCAGTTTTGTTTTCTGGGCTGATAAAAGCCCGCTGAACGTAGCCGCAAGAGCAGGTTTCCACATCAATTTGATCGAAGTGCGCCAATATATAATTTGCCACGGTTCACTCCTTAGTAAACCAAATCCTCAGCATCGACCGGCTATTTGTAAGAACGGTTGAAACCGCACTAAGTATGGTGTATATTCTGCTGAAAGCCAGAAAACAAATCAAGGACTTGTTTAAGGTGCTAAGGGGCAAAAAAAGTATGGGTAATAAAGGCAACGCAATTGTAGCACAGTCAGGCGGTCCAACTGCGGTTATTAACTCCAGCGCGTGCGGCGTGATACAAGAAGCGATGAAATCCGGCAGAATCGGGAAGGTCATCGGTGCAACAAATGGAATACTGGGTGTGCTAAAAGAAGACCTCTTCGATATGTCGGCGGAAGAACCTGAAACGATAGAGGCACTGAAGCGAACGCCTGCCGCGGCTATGGGCTCGTGCAGATACAAGCTCAAGTCTCTCGAAGAATCCAAAGAAGATTTCGAGCGTGTGCTGGATGTTTTTAAGGCGCATGAGATACGCTACTTTTTCTACGCTGGCGGCAACGACTCGATGGATACAACAGACAAGGTCAACAAGCTGGCAGCAGACGCAGGATACGAGCTTACCTGCATGGGTATTCCCAAGACGGTGGATAACGATCTTGCATACACGGACCACTGTCCGGGCTATCCAAGCGTGGCCAAATATGTCGCGACATGTGCGATGGAAGCCGGCCGAGATACCGAAGCGCTCTATACCACCGATACTTGCACAATTTTAGAAGTGATGGGAAGAAACGCTGGCTGGATTGCAGCAGCGACCGGACTTGCGGCAAGGTCGCCGGAAGATGCGCCGCATCTTGTTTATATGCCTGAGGCACCGTTTTCTTTTAACAAGTTCGTCGGTGATGTTCAGGAAGTTCTTAAGAGATTAGGAAGGGTCTTCATTGTAGCTGGGGAGGGTCTCAAAGACGAAAAGGGCAATTATGTCACGGCAGATTCCGGAGTGTTCAGCAAAGACAGTTTTGGCCACGTGCAGCTTGGCGGCGTCGCCGAGATGCTAAAGGCTGTAATTGAAAAAGAAGTGAAAATAAAGGCTCGTTTCAATAAACTCGGCACAAATCAGCGAAGTGCGATGCACTTTGCTTCACTGACTGATGTGAATGAAGCGTACATGTGCGGGCAAATGGCGGTCAAGTATGCTTTAGATGGTGTCAATGGCAAGATGGTGACACTTGTTAGAGAAAAAGGCCCAAAATATAAGTGCACTACGGGTCTTGCCGAGCTAAGTGACGTGGCAAATGGCGAAAAGAAGGTGCCGAGAGAATTCATTAATGATGCCGGCAATCATATAACCGATGCAATGCGGGATTACGTCCGGCCGTTAGTGCAGGGCGAGGCGCCGATTACCATCGGCGAGGATGGTTTGCCGGTATTTATGAGATTCAAACGTAAGCCTCTGGAGAAAAAACTATCCCAATATCTCTAATACAACTATTGTTTAGCCGTCGCCGGTACGGCGATGGTTAATCCTCAAAAGGAAAACGAAAATGAACAAGCTGTTCGATGTTAAGGACAAGGTAATTGTGATTACCGGCGGTGGCGGTGTGCTGTGCGGGACAATGGCAAAGGCTCTCGGCAAAGCCGGTGCTAAAGTCGCCGTGCTCGACCTGGATAAAAAGGCCGGGCAAAAGGTTGCGGACGAGATAAATGCAGGCGGCGGCAAGGCGATAGCAATCGAGTGCAACGTATTAAAAAAAGACAGCATCGAGGAGGCGAATAAACAGATAACCGCCGAATTCGGCGGCGTGGATATTCTTATCAACGGAGCCGGTGGAAACAAGAAAGAAGCCACCACGTCGCCGGACCTTTCATTTTTCAATCTTCCGACCGAAGCAATCAAGTTCGTTTTCGATCTGAATTTTATCGGCACGTTACTGCCCACACAGGTCTTCGCTAAGGATATGGCTGAAAAGGGCTCCGGAGTAATATTGAATATTTCCAGCATGAGTGCCTTTCGTTCTTTGACTAAAGTCCCCGCGTATTCAGCCGCTAAAGCGGCTGTGAGCAACTTTACACAGTGGCTGGCAGTGCATGTCTGTCAGAACTATTCCACAGACATTCGCGTCAATGCCATAGCGCCGGGATTCTTCCTGACGGAACAAAACCGTTTTCTCTTGACCGACGAAAAAACAAGAGAGCTAACCGCACGTGGCAAAACTATTATTGAGCACACACCGATGGCAAGATTCGGCCAGCCTGAGGATTTGATAGGCACGGTTATCTGGCTGCTCAGCGATGCCGCGAAATTCGTCACCGGAGTCGTCGTCCCCATCGACGGCGGGTTTAGCGCGTTTGGTGGCGTTTAATAGATCGAATATATTATTTAGGAAATCAAAATGGCTGATGTCGATCCGGCAAAACCCTTAAAGGAGTTTGATAAAAAGCATGAGTTCTTCGTGGGGATAGACTCGGATGGATGTGCGTTCGATACGATGGGAATAAAACAGCGGGAGTGTTTTTGTCCGTGGCTGATTGCGTATTTCAGCCTGCAGCCGGTAGCACGGGCGGCACGTGAATGCAAGGAGTTTGCAGATCTGTTCTCCAAAACTCGCGGCGCAAATCGTCATAAAACAGCAAAGCGCATCATAGCAGAGCTGCTGCCGACGCATCCCATGGTAAAAGCCCGGGACTTCAAGGTGCCGCAATATCCACACTATTTTGCGTGGGTCGATGATCCGAAGAGCCTGCTCAGTAATGATGGACTCAAGCAGGCGATTGCGGCGGCCAAGGTTCCTGAAGCAAAGAAAGAATTAGAGTTGGCCCTTCAGTGGAGCGAACGCGTCAACTGGGCGATAGGCAAAACTGTAAAAGGTATGCCGCCATTTCCGTATGTGCGTGAATCCCTGGAAAAAATACAGCCCTTGGCGGATGTGATTGTGGTTTCTGCGACGCCGAACGAGGCACTTGCACGTGAATGGAGGGAACACGACATTGCCAAATACGTAGAGGTCATAACTGGTCAGGAAATGGGCACAAAGGCCCAGCACTTAAAATATGCGACTGAGGGAAGATACGAGAAGAATCATGTGCTGATGGTCGGCGATGCACCGGGAGATTTCAAGGCAGCCAGAGCAAACGACGCGTTGTTTTATCCGATCAATCCAGGTGACGAGACAGCGTCGTGGAAGCGGTTCCACGATGAGGCGTTTGATATTTTTCTCAAAGGCCAATACGCCGGCGAATACGAGACAAAACTGATCGCTGAGTTTGATGCACTGCTACCGGAGAATCCACCGTGGAAAAAGTAATTTCGAGCATCGAGAATGGTAATTGAACGGCAAAACAAAAATGGTTATATCTCGAATGATAAAGCTCGACAAGCGATTGCGGAGTTCTTTGCGCAGAACGACCATTCCGGCAAACGGATTCTATTTATTATTCCGGATAATACGCGGTCGGGCCCGGTTGGGCAAATTTTCAAGATGATCTATGAGCAGTTGGAGGGAAAAGCAAAGGCAGTTGATTGCCTTGTTGCACTTGGAACTCATCAGCCTATCAGCGAGCAGCAAATTTGTGCACGGCTCGACATCACAGCCGAGCAGCACAAGGACAAATATGCGAACATTGGCCTGTTCAACCACGAGTGGAATAAGCCTGAGACGTTTAAGTCAATCGGTAAAATATCAGCGAACGAAATAGAGCAGTTGTCCGGAGGACTATTTCGCGAAGAAGTAGATGTCGCCATTAATAAGATGATTTTCGATTACGATGAGTTTTTTATCTTAGGGCCGGTCTTTCCGCACGAGGTGGTGGGTTTTTCAGGCGGACATAAATATATCTTTCCGGGGATAGCCGGCGAGGAGATAATTAACTTCTTTCACTGGTTGGGAGCGGTAATAACAAACATCGCAATCAATGGCAACAAATGGACGGCCACTCGCAAAGTAGTGGAAAAGGCTGCGTCGTTTATTGATATGCCGCACCAATTGTTCGCGATCGTTGCGTTGGAGAATCAGTTAAAGGGGTTATTCATCGGCGATTGTAAAAACGCCTGGGAAAAGGCAGCCGATTTGTCAAAAGATGTTCATATCGTATATAAAGATAAGGCTTACAAAACAATTCTTGGAATTGCACCTAAGATGTACGATGACATCTGGACAGCAGGCAAGATCATGTACAAACTGGAACCTATTGCCGCCGACGGTGCGACTCTGATTATCTACGCGCCGCACATAACAGAAATATCGTACACCTATGGCAAGCTTATTGATAAAATTGGATACCATACACGGGATTATTTTCTAAAACGGATGGATAAATTTACGAGTATCCCACGGGCCGTGATCGCACATTCAACACACGTCAAGGGCATCGGTACATACATTAACGGAATCGAGAAGCCGAGAATCAACGTTGTGCTGGCAACGGGTATTAGTAAAGAGCGTTGCGAGAGAGTGAACCTCGGCTATATGGACCCGGCTGCAATCAATATCACAGACTACGAAAACAGAGAAGATGAGGGGGTATTTGTCGTACATCATGCCGGAGAGATACTGCATCGATTAGCGGATGGAAGTATTCCGACTGTATTAGAAAGAGAATGTGGTTAGCCAACTACATGAAAAATAGTAGTATGGGAAGAAACTATGAAAATCAAAGGCCTTATACCGCCCAATTTCTTCTTGTCATCTAAGGAGCTTGCGCGGCAGATGATTCCTTGTGTTATTTTAATGATTTCCGGTTGATGCTATTCTATGGGGTGAGCGCGAAAATGGAGAAGAATGATTTCCTAAAAGATCCGATTGAGCACATAGATATTAAAACCTTTGATGCAACAGACATTATAAAGTCGATGGCAAAGATGTCTTTTTCCGCCCGCGATACAGCACGTGCCGCGGACATTCTCAATATGATGATTAGGGATAAGGACTGCACAATAATCCTGTGTGTCGCTGGCAGCACGAGTGCCGGTGGTTGTATGCAGATATACGTCGATATGGTTCGGCACAACATGGTTGATGTCGTTGTGGCTACGGGAGCAACCATTGTTGACATGGACTTTTTTGAAGCCCTGGGATTTCGGCATTACAAGGGAAGCCCTCATGTGGACGACAGGCAACTGCGGGAGTTGTACATTGATCGAATCTATGACATATTCATCGACGAAGAGCAACTCCAGATATGTGATAATACTATTAAAGAAATTGCAGATTCCCTTGAGCCGGGCGCGTATTCGTCGAGAGAGTTCATCATTAAGATGGGCAAGTACCTAATTGAGCATGGACATAATAGGGACTCTCTGGTTGCAGCCGCTTACGAGAACTCTGTGCCGATTTTCTGCCCTGCATTTTCCGACTCCAGCGCCGGCTTTGGACTGGTGAAGCATCAGATGGAGAATCCGAAGAGCCACGTATCTATCGACTCAGTGAAAGATTTCAGGGAACTAACGCAGATCAAAATGCGCTGTCCTGTTTCGGGACTCTTCATAATTGGCGGTGGTGTGCCCAAGAATTTCGCGCAGGACACGGTTGTGTGCGCAGAAATTCTCGGAAGCCCGGCTGAAATGCATAAATACGCCATCCAAATCACCGTGGCCGACGTTCGTGATGGTGCCTGTTCAAGTTCGACCTTCAAAGAAGCGTCATCTTGGGGCAAGGTCGATACCGTATTAGAACAGATGGTTTATGCTGAGGCTACCAGTGTGCTGCCTTTGATTGTCAGTTATGTGTATCACAAACGAGACTGGGAGGCGAGAGATCGCAGGCAATGGAATGCCTTTCTCGAGTCGTCGGGCTTATCAGAAACCGCACAGGTTCGGACATGTTGAGATAACAACTCCGAATTCGGTTGCATCGACTACAAGAATCTGCATAATTCTTTTACAGATGCCAAGGTAGATGATTACAATATAGCAGTACATAAATTCGTTAAGGAAAAAAACACGACTGTCTCATCTGCGTTACGGAGAATATAGCCATGACACAGGCAGATATCGGCCTTATCGGTTTGGCAGTAATGGGTAAGAATCTCATACTTAACATGGAAAGCAAGGGGTTCACCGTTGCGTGTTACAACCGCACCGTATCGAAAGTTGACAACTTCATCAACGGCCGTGCCAAAAGCAAAAATATTATTGGCTGCCCTTCTATTGAGGAACTGATAGCAAATCTGAAGAAGCCTCGCAAAGTAATGCTTATGGTAAAGGCGGGTAAGCCTGTGGATGATTTCATCGAGCAGCTTCTGCCGCATCTTGAAGATGGTGACATCATCATCGATGGCGGCAATAGCCATTTTCCCGATACGATTCGCAGGACCCAATACGTCGAGAGCAAAGGCAAACTTTATATCGGCACCGGCGTATCAGGTGGCGAGGAAGGAGCGCTGCGTGGCCCATCGATTATGCCCGGCGGTTCGCCTGCGGCGTGGGAGCACGTAAAACCCATTTTTCAGAAAATTGCAGCGAGGGCCCCCGATGGTCAGCCGTGCTGTGAATGGATGGGAGAAAACGGAGCAGGCCATTTTGTGAAGATGACGCACAACGGCATCGAGTACGGCGATATGCAGATGATTTGTGAGACCTACCAGATGATGAAACAAGGCCTGGATATGACCAACCGGGAAATGCACGAGGTCTTTGTCGAGTGGAACAAGGGTGAACTCAACTCATATCTCATCGAGATAACCGGTGACATACTCGCCTACAAGGATGAAGGCGGAAACGAGGTTATTGACATTATACTTGATACCGCCGGCCAGAAAGGAACCGGCAAATGGACCGTGATTGAAACGCTTAATCTTGGCCAGCCTCTGACGCTCATCGGTGAGGCTGTTTTTGCTCGCTGTCTCTCGGCTCTAAAAGAAGAACGCTTTGCAGCATCGAAGGTCCTCAAAGGACCAAAGGCAAAGTTCAGAGGCGATAGAAGTAAATTCATCGAGGACCTGCGAAAAGCATTGTACGCATCAAAGATTGTCAGCTATGCGCAGGGCTATCAGCTAATGCGCGCCGCAGCACAAGAGTACAAGTGGAATCTGAACTATGGCGGCATTGCATCAATTTGGCGAGGAGGCTGCATCATCCGTTCTGTGTTTCTTACCAAAATAAAAGATGCCTTCGACAAAAATCCTGATCTGGAAAATCTGCTGCTTGACCCGTTCTTCAAACGTGCCGTCCAAAAAGGCCAGACTTCCTGGCGACGGGTGGTTAATACAGCTTTCAAGCTCGGCATCCCGGTGCCTGCGATGAGTTCAGCTCTGGCGTACTATGACGGGTATCGTTCGGCGAGATTACCGGCTAATCTACTGCAAGCCCAAAGAGATTACTTTGGTGCGCACACTTACGAACGTGTGGATAAGCCGCGAGGTGAATCCTTCCATACGAATTGGACAGGAAGGGGCGGAGAAACATCAGCCTCAACCTACATTGTCTAAGCTGCCGCTGCCATAGAAGCTCGCACCTTTTGGTGCAAGGATTTAGTTCGTTCGCCTGTGCTTGAAAATCGTCGACTTGTTCTTGAGAACGTACAGGATGATGTCTGTCCTGCTGATAATGCCGACCAATTTACCTTGGGCTAATATCGGTACTCTGCGGAAATTGTTGTTTATCAGACAATCACAAATGTCAAAAAGGCTGTCGTCCTGGTTGAAACTGACGACATCGTCGGTCATGAAGTCCTCTACATTACCGGCAGCGTCCTGGGAACTGTACAACAGTTTAAGCATATCCTTTTCTGATATGATGCCAACCAGATTCATGTAGTCATCAACAACAGGCAGACCGGTGACATCTCTCATCGCAATCAATTCCATAGCTTCATATACAGGTGTATCTTTTCTGACAGTAAGCAGGCCACACTTCATGACATGTTTTGCCAGAAGGTTGTTATCTGCTGTTGGCTTTCCGTCGGAAGAGGTTTGCGGTCTGAATCTATGTATGTTGGCCTTGATAAGATCGGACCGGCTGATGAGGCCTGCCAATTTCCCTTCGTGCAAAATGGGGACTCTTCGGAAACTGTTGTTTATCAGGCAATCGCAAATATCAGAAATACTGTCTTCGACGCTGAAGCTGACAATATTGGTCGTCATATAATCATCGACGGTACCCTGCAGATATTCTATATCATAGAGCAGTTTTAGGACGTCCTTTTCCGAAATCATACCCACCAGACCTGTCTCGTCGACAACGGGCAAACCGCTTATGTGCTTCTCAGCCATTATGCCAATGGCCTTATAGACGGATTCACCCTTTTTCACACTGACGACGCCGTATTGAGCTATATCGCTCGCTTTTTGTGGAAAGTCTGTTTGAAGTAACGTCACGTTATCGGTCGATTGATCGTTGAATTCAGTCATGGCAGTTCTCCAAAAGAACTTTTTTTTACCTATTTATTAGGCTATTTTTGGCTTTTATGGCATCCACTATATGCCGACAGATTTCAGAGGAATTTTATCGACCAAGTGGCGATGTCACTTTATGCAGCAATTGCAATTGGTCATGACGGTACTGACAATAGTTTCTATATGTCCGATATTATTGATGTCGTTGGCAGTTCACATTTAGCCCCGGCCTTGACTCGACTGAGCCCGCTGAAATCTGGCCGGGATTTTTGTTCCTCAATTTGTCATTGCGAGGAGCGAAGCGACGTGGCAATCTCGCCATTGTCGTTCCCGCGAAGGCGGGAATCTATTCCTTTTTCAAAAGCATCATGTCCTTTGTAATGGGCACAGTGTCAAAAGCGTCTGGAGTCATAATTTCTACCTTAAAGTTCGCCATCTGTTTCCCGGGTACGTCATGCCAGTATGGAACCTTTGAAATAAGGAGAAACTCCACTCGGTGAAAGCCCTTCTTAAGATCACATACACCTTGGCCTACTGGCTCGCTGCTAACTTCTACGATATCAACGTTTCCTATTGTCAACTTACACGCGTTCTGGTGCCGGTCGAAGATACCAGAATCACAGAAATGAATAAGGGTGAATCCATATTTGCCAGCCTTTTTAGCTTCGTAGTAAAATGAGAACTTAGCAACGTAAGGGGAATTTCTACCGACTTTCGAGGCATGGTCTGGTAGAGGGAAAAAACCCGAGTAGGCAAGGTCGCGCTTCCAATATGTCCTGATAACAGGCAAATCCGGAATTTCCCTCTTCTCTGGGTCTATCTTAAAGATTTCCAAAAGTGCTGCACCAGGTTCATAAACGCTTTTGTCTTTTTGCTTTCCCTCAAGGATCTTTTGCCCAACTTCACCTTCTTTCTGAGAGGGCTTTGGAGGAATTTGGATGCTGTACTCCTTGATCTTCGTTAGTATTTCCAAGACTTTGCCATAAATTTTGATCTTCTTGGCCTCCTCAAGCGACTGGGCAGATTCAAGATATGCGCCTAACATCTTAGCCTGCGCAAGAAAAGTCTCACTAGTAACAAGATCGCTGTGCAGATCCATAATTTCAAGCAATATTTCATCAGAGCTTTTCCGGCTGACTTGCCCCTGAATAGGCTCCCCAGCAAGGGACAATAAAACTATTGGGATAATTAAAGTAAATGCAACTAAGCGAATTCCGGTTAGTTTTTTGAGATTCATAGGATATTACCTTTCAATTTATTGATCTTCTGGTTCAATCGGCTTTTCCTTCCTCTTAATAATATCCGGCTTTTTCGGCTCATTCACTTCTGCAGTAGTTTCCTCCGGCTGGATTATCTCTTCAGGAATCTTTATAATCGGCGATGATTGTGTCCGATCAACATCCCCATTTTTTCCCTCCGGCTCAATCGTTTTTTCATCTTTCTTTAGAAGACTATTAGGCCCGCTTGTGACAATTGCATCAGAGGAATCACCAATTGCTTCATGTGTAGTGGAGACCCTTGTGCTTTCGCCTAAATCGCTAAACATTTTATTTATAAAAGGAACCCATAACGGGGTTGTCAAAAGTGCTGCAACTAACATAAAACCACCAGTTATCAGTGCAGCTTGAATTGTACGATTTTGGTACCACTTTTCGGCATCGGCGCGAATGTTCTGCCGAGATCTCCTCATGTGCTATTTCTCCCTTTTTCAATTCTCAGTGGGAGCTCAATTCCCGGTTAAATTATACCGTGTCCGGCACCAACGTAAAGAATTGTTTTGGCCGTTCTCTCTACGACCAAAGCCAACACGCCACGGTTGAGAGCAAGATCGTTCACGTATGGAAATAAAGGAAAGGTCACCGATTGTATTTGTATCGGTCAAATTTATGTGTTATTTTACGACACAAATGGTACCCGTAGCGTTTTGAACGGAAACATCCGGCGGACATATATAGAGAAAGGAAGTGGCCGTGTTCAAAACAGTCATGATAATAGCGGCAGTAGCTCTGGCGATCGGCTGGGCCATCTACGGTATCTATGAACACAAGATGCGACAGGAAGAAAAGAAGCACCCCCGTCAGCCATCGGAACGGCTACGGAAGACCCGAAGTGAAATTGCCGACTGGGCAAAGAAAATGGCTGAATTTGAACCACCCAAACGCAAGAAAACCGGTCAAGGCAATCAACAGCAAGATAACAAGTCGTGAACCTGAACATCGTATATGAACCTATTGTGTGAGGAGAACCAATGTCCAAGCAGTTCATGACAGAAGACTTTCTCCTGCAGACTAAAACTGCAAAAGTCCTTTATCACGAGCACGCTGAGAAAATGCCCATATATGATTACCACTGTCACTTGCCTGCTCAACAGATTGCCGAGGATCATAGGTTCGAGAATCTCACGCAGGCCTGGCTGTACGGTGACCACTACAAGTGGCGTGCGATGCGTACAAATGGTGTGGTTGAAAGATTCGTCACCGGTGATGCGAGCGACCCCGAAAAGTTCGAAAAATGGGCGACAACTGTTCCCTATTGTCTTGGTAATCCTCTTTATCACTGGACGCATCTTGAGCTAAAGAGGTACTTCGGCATAGCAAGTAAACTCCTCGGACCTGATACTGCTGTAGAGATCTACAATACGTGCAGCGAGATGCTGAGAACCGCCGAATTTAGCGTTCGCAACATCATGCGAAAGATGAATGTGAAGCTGGTCTGCACAACGGAAGATCCTCTCGATTCGCTCGGGCACCATAAGAAGATTCGACAGGATGGTTTTGAGATCAAGGTGCATACGGCCTGGCGACCGGATAAAGCTATGGCGGTTGAGGATGTCACTGCCCTAAACCAATGGATTGACAGACTCGAAGAAGCAACGGATATGGAAATAAAAGGCTTTGGCTCCTATATCGAGGCGCTCCGCAAACGGCACGACTATTTTCACCAAAACGGCTGTCGCCTTTCAGACCACGGTCTGGAAACCGTTGATGCAGAAGACTACACAGACAGTGAAATAAAAGATGTTTTTGCCAAGATAAGAGCGGCAAAGGCTCTGGACCATAGCGAAAAACTCAAATTCAAATCTGCAATGATGACTGAATTGGCGTTAATGGACGCAGAAGCCGGCTGGGTTCAGCAGCTTCACCTCGGTGCTTTGCGAAACAATAATACACGCCTATTCAGGGCTCTCGGCCCCGACGTCGGCTGTGATTCGATGACCGATCTTGAGGTTGCTCAGCCGTTGGCCAAATTTCTCGATCGGCTCGATTCTATGAACAAATTGCCTAAAACTATTCTATACAATCTCAATCCGAAGGATAACGCTGTTCTTGCCACGATGATCGGCAATTTCCAGGACGGCTCGGCACCGGGAAAGATGCAGTATGGCTCTGCGTGGTGGTTCCTCGACCAAAAGGACGGAATGGAAGAGCAGATGCGAGTATTGTCAAATATGGGTTTGCTTAGCCGATTCGTTGGAATGCTAACTGATTCGCGGAGCTTTCTGTCATATCCGAGACACGAATATTTCAGAAGGGTGCTTTGTAACATGCTCGGCGATGATGTCGAAGCAGGTCTTTTACCGAACGATTTAGAGTTGCTGGGAAGAATGGTCGAGGACATCTGTTTCAATAACGCCAAAGAGTACTTTACTATGGAACTTGATTGACAGGCCCCTTCTGTCATTCTGAGGCGAAGCCGAAGAATCTATCTAGTATCTGTTGCGGATACTGGTTTTTGTCATTCCCGCGCAGGCGGGAATCCAGTTTTTCGACCTGGATACCTGCTTCCGCAGGTATGACATTTTCGTTTTTACTCTTTCCGCAATGGAATCTGGATATTGTAATTGCCTTTAGAGCTTCTTTCAATTTACGGATTCTGCACATAATGTATAATGTCCTCTTGGGGATGCCTTACGGTACTTGATTGTGGAAAAGAATTCAGAATATGGAATGTAAGGTGTGCCTTTAGCTCATCATTTCTCTGAATAAGTTGTAAAAAAAATGTGACCCTTATTATTCGTCATTATTGTTGGGCTATTATTTTTTTACTATGGACAACAAATTCAAGAAAGTCCAAGAATTTGATACTAAGAATCAAAATGCCTTTGAATACAGTAGATAAAGACTGGTTGTCCACATTAAATTCTTTAGCAATTTTTTGATAGTTATTGCCCTTCCGGTGTGCTGTGCCAGCAGATCTTAAATTCTGTAAGTTTCTCAAGAATTGAATATGGCTTTCATATCCTGAAAACCCGCACATTTGCAATATTCGTTCAAGTCGTAAAATGCCACTTTTAATCTCATTTCTTTCAGATGCCGGAATTAATTTATTAAACTCCTTTTCGTTCAGTGAATCTACAAGGATTTTTGTTAAGGCAAGAATCAGATCGTCAAAATCTTTTTGTTCGTCCGTTGAAGGAACCCGTATTGCTTTCAGATAATGAAAATCTTTTTGGGCTAATGGCAACAAGATTTGCCACCCTAAGGACTTTTTGCATTCACTTTGAACTCTATCATAAAGCTTTCGAAACTCATGTTCTGGTCTATCTGAGTCAATAGCCTGAGCAAGTATCTGGCGGCGGAAATAGGTTTCACTTACTCCGCCGGTAGGAGGTATATTGAAACTACGCCAATGTAATTGCTCCTCATATGGTAAATCACGGCCTAAGTCTCCAAGCCAAGCAGCAACGCGATCATCAAAATGGTTATCGATGCCAACACACCAAAGTGATCCGCAATACAATACGCCACTATCTACAGAGTATTTGTTTGGTTGCTGATAATATTTATCTAATACTTGCTTGCGGAATTGGACAGGTGTCAAATAATGTGGTGCATCTGGATTAGCTCCGAAATTATTGGCTAATTCCCCAGGATCGGAGGTGTGAATAATTTCATTTCCGTTTTCATCTAAGCCAATAATA
Organism: uncultured Pirellulales bacterium; assembly: GCA_964519995.1. Taxonomy (GTDB): domain Bacteria; phylum Planctomycetota; class Phycisphaerae; order Sedimentisphaerales; family Anaerobacaceae; genus CAZFLY01. The sequence goes on from CAZFLY010000041.1 coordinate 22,168, forward strand.
AAATCAACATATTTCTTTGGCTCTTTTTTGGTAAAACCCCACAAGCCGCTTTTTTCTTTCGGTAAAGGGGGGATTAGACGTTTTCCAAGTAATCGACTAAACGCTCGGTCGGTACCACGACAACCTAAATCTCCATAAAAAAGTCCCCAGCAAAATAAGTCGCCACGATTTTCCTCACTCCCTTTTTCTAGCCCAAGTTCTTCAAGTGTATATACAGAATGCTCACGATAATCAAATTGGAGGGAAAGATACATTTCTTTAATAGCTAAGAACTGCCTGATTTCTTTAAGACGAATTTGAACACGGTTCGGTTCGACGATAGCTATCAGATATTCGCTACCACTATCATCATATTTAAAATAACGATCCTGTTTACGGTCATGATATAATTGATGAAACAGCCGAAATTCCTCACTTATTTCCACATAATCCTCCTGCATACCATGAAATTCTCGGTCGATAACTAAGGGTTCAATACCACGATCATTACCGTAACGAAGATACGCAACTCGCTTGCTCTTGCCCTCATGATATTCAACAGCACCAGGCATTCCCCAACCGTGCATGAAATCCCATGAAATATCAGCAAGACAGTTTTCAACCTTCGACACAGGAATGAAAGCACAGTATATACCATCAGAGGAGTATACTGTAACCATCTCTGTCATAGTTATATCCCGATTAAGCCATGTTATCATTTTGGACTGACTCAATCGTTCTCGATCAGATTCGATACTACTCATTAGAACACCACTTATTTCTCTGTTTTATAAAGGTATCTGCCGGATAACGATGTTGATGGGCAAAGGTATAATTTTCTTCCGGTCTCTTTTAATAGCTTAACTATAAATCTCCCCACACTTACTGTCAAATTCCAAAACAAGAATCGGTAGTTGTAAATCAGAAATGCTTTAACTTTCTCGAAATAAGGTTTTTAAATAAGCTCACCGAGAATAGTCGAGAGGAAAAGGGGTCAGGAGCATTTTCTGAGGGAAAATTAAAGGTGTCCGGTACTTTTTTAGCTGAGACAGGAGTATTCGAGTCCGTCGCGCTGCGCGGCCGGATCTACGCTATGCTCCGACATAGGAGAGAATAATGAAAGAGATACAGTTTGAGAACAGAAGACGGAGGATGGATGGCGGTCCCGTTAGGGATGGCTTACGCCAAAGGCAGATGACAGCTTTTCCGGCGTAGCCTTCCTGCTGCGACAGTGCGCAGCACGGCGAGGTCGAAGTCGGAAGGACGCCTAACGGCGGAGTCCCTATGACTGCCTGAAAAGACCTTTTTCTGCAGGTCGCTGTGCTGCATATCATCGGGATGGCTTACGCCGCTGTGCAGATTTTCTTGATAATTTAATGCCAGATTCGTGTTCTTGGTACTTTGCTGATTGATTTACAAGAATACCTAAGTATCTTAGGTATCAAGACTCGAACACTTGATATCAGGCATCTATAAACTTATACTAAAAAGGATTAAGCAGTTGGTAAGAATACCTAAGTTTCTTAGGTATTAAGAATATTTTTATGTACGTTTATACAGAGCCGAATCCCGGGAGGAATTAAAGGTGTCCGGTACTTTTTTGGCTGAAGACAGGAGACAGAATACGGGAAACAGGAGGCCCCGATTTGTCCGATTAGAATTTTGTCTCTTGACAAACGGCTATTTCCTGTTTCAATTCTTCCTACATACGATATACGAGTCACGAAATACGAGCAACGAATGTATGGGTCGGTGCCCGAGTGGCTAAAGGGAACGGGCTGTAAACCCGTTGGCGTGAGCCTACGTTGGTTCGAATCCAACCCGGCCCATTACAGAAACTTTCACGAAATAATCAAATTCTAACGTTCCCAATTCCTTGTTCCCCGTCTTAAATATCGCGTCTATCCGCCCACTTACATATATTCGGCTGCGCAGTAAAAAATTCACAACGATAGAAAAGCATTTGACTCAATTATTCAATTGTGGTATATTAATTTATCGTACAATATTAACATTTACTCCTCACCCTGGGGTTTTTTGATACATCGTGGAGGATGAGATAGGTCGTTAAAGCAAGCCCCAAAGAAAAAGGAAGGACGGTTATGTCGTTTCTAAAAAGTAAGCGCAAAATCAAACTTTGTCCCAAGACAGGCAAAGTCATTCCGTCAACTCGCAAACACAAGTGGCTTTTGTGGTTGTCCCCCTTTATAGGATTGGCTGCACTTGTCTGGTTCCTCGTGCGCGTAATTCCCAAGCCTTCACGTGCGACGTATCCCTGCCAGCGGATGGCATTTCCACTGGCATCGGGTTTTATTGTCTGGCTGCTTGGAATAATCGGCTCAGTAACCGCCTATCGAAAGGCAAAAAGTGCGATTGCGCGAGCACGCTATGTCCTTGCCGGAACCTGCATCATTATCAGCATCGGCTTTATCTTCTCAGCGATGAGCAGCACCGAGCCGGAAATAGCCTACAGTCAGGAACCTTTCACTGCCAACAGCCCTATCGGCGAAGGCAAAGGTATTCATCCGGGCAGAGTCGCCTGGATTCATGATCCCAACGCTACCGACTGGAATGGCTCCGGCTCACCGTACTGGTATGACGACACTTGTACTGACCAACCGGTTGTGAACGAAATGCTGTCAAAGGCAATTTGGTCCTTAACCGGCAAAAGCAGTGACGCCAACGCATGGGACGCGATATTCAGAAATTTCAACCAGCAAATGGGCAAAGGTGACATCGGCTACGTACCGGGCGAAAAAATCGCAATAAAAGTCAATTTCGTATTAATGTACGGCGTTAACGATGGTGTGAAACCCTCCGGCTTCTGGGGTAACCGCCACAATCAAATAGACAACTCTCCACAGCTTGCCGCAGCACTCTTGAGGCAACTAACCGACGTCGCAGGAGTCAGCCCCGGCGATATAAGCATAGGTGACCCTACGCAGGGTATGCCGAATTACTGGTACGATATGGTCGAGGCAAAGTGTCCGGGCGTCGTCTATTTGACAAAACCGGGCTACGACCTTCCCGGCAGAACGACTGTGACCCTCGACTATGGTGCGCCATTCTACTGGAGCGACCCCGACCCCGCCCACTGGACCAGCGTCACACAACAGGACTATATACCAACACACTTCGCTCAGGCAGATTACTTCATAAACTTCCCGATACTGAAAGGTCACGAACACGCCGGAATCACACTGGGTGGCAAAAACCACTATGGCTCTTTAAGAATACCAAACGCCTCCGGCTACTACGATATGCACTGGTCGAGAGTGTTACCAAGTGAATCGCCCGGGATGGGAAGGTACAGAGCAACCGTCGACCTGCTGGGACATCCGAAACTGGGCGGCAAAACGCTCCTAACCTTAATTGACGGCCTCTATGCAGGCCAAAGCTGGGACGCTGTGTCGGTTAAATGGCAGATGTCACCGTTCAACAATGATTGGCCGTCAAGCATTTTCCTATCACAGGATAGGATCGCAATCGATTCGGTGGCTTTCGACTTTTTGTACAACGAGTGGCTCACCCATCCACACATGTCCGGTGCGCATGATTATCTGCACGAGGCGGCACTGATTCCCAGCCCTCCATCCGGTGTTAACTATGATCCTAACAACGATGGAGGATTGACTGAAAGCTTAGGTGTCCACGAACACTGGAACAACGCAATCGACAAACAATACAGCCGAAACCTCGACCCAATTAACGGAGCAGGTATCGAACTGGTAACTGAACCAAGCCTTATCGGAGATTTATATATAGACGGGGTTGTGAACTTTCAAGACTTTGCCATTCTCGCTGCTGCCTGGGCCAGCGGGCCCGGTGATGCCAACTGGAAAGCTGCCTGCGATATATCGATTCCCAGTGATGGCGTTATCGATGAAAACGACCTTGCTATCTTCTGCGAAAACTGGCTCAAATAAGCGAACATATTGCGTCGAATGGGATTTTTCAAACACCGCGGCCGGCGACAGATCGCCGACCGTTTCTTTTTTTACACATTTATATTTGTTGCCGCACCCACTAATCTCGACTATGAAACTCTGTAATTAAGCCATCTAAAGATATGTCAATTGGACACTTGGTTATTAGGGAAAAACCAGGAAATTTTTATAAGTCCGTAAGACATAAGTGCTTAAGTGCAAAATCGGAAAGTAACTAAAATGAGCAAAAATTGGCAAAAATTAAAAAGAACACGCGCGTTTTAAGCAAAACTGAGCAAAAATGCGCAGTTTTTTAGCACGTATGAAGTGGCGGACTTGACTTTGTTAAATAGTGTGATGATGTGGCATCGGGTTTGCTAAGCAACGATGTTAAAATGGGCAA
>CAZFLY010000042.1:0-26431 GCA_964519995.1 uncultured Pirellulales bacterium
TCGTAACCGATTTCGCTAGCCCGTACCCGGGTAATGAGACGGATCAATTAATTGCGCCTTCAACACTTGCAAGCGGCTGGCATCATGTAGCCGTTGTGATAGATGGAGATAACGACCCTAACTCTATGCAGCTTTACCTTGACGGTACTGTTGTTGCAGAAGATATAACGGAAACCCTACCGGCAGACCTCAATGACATTACAAGCAACATGCTTGGCCATCCGGTGCACGGCCTTGAAGCATACTTGACTGGCGTGTTAGATGATTTCCGCATCTATGACGTGGCACTAACGCAGGAAGAGATTAAGACAGTGATGCGAATTGACCCGCTGCGTGCCTGGAATCCGAAGCCTGCTGTTGGAAGAATAATGGATTTAATTGATGCAGAAACGGAGTTGCCTCTTAGCTGGTCGCCCGGAGATGAGGCCTTACATCACAATGTGTATTTCGGCACTGATTATGCTGCTGTAGATGCCGTCGATGCGTCCGATACCACAGGCATATATCGAGGCCAGCAGGATGCTAACAATTACACGCCACCTGAAGGTGTTGAGCGCGGCCAGACTTACTACTGGCGGATCGATGAGATCAATACCGATGCAACTATCAGCAAAGGCAGAATCTGGAGCTTTACCATAGCTGATTATCTTATTGTGGACGATTTTGAGGGCTACAACAACAACTCTCCAGACAGGGTCTTCCAGACCTGGGTAGACGGTGTTGGCTATTCGGCGGATCAGTATCTGCCGGCGAATCCCGGCAACGGCACCGGTTCAGCTATCGGTCACGACATTTGGAGTACGGATAGCCCATACTATCAGGGCAATATCATGGAGACCCTTATCGTCCACGCGTCCGGCCAATCGATGCCGATGTATTACAATAATGTGAATGACCCGTTTATCTCAGAAGCTATACGTACCTGGGATACACCACAAGACTGGACGCAAGAAGGCGTTGCAGCCTTGACCATCTGGTTCCGGGGTTATCGACAGTCTGTCGGAGGCATAAGCTACAATGCAGCGACACAAACTTACACGATGACCGGAGCAGGCACCGATATTTACGGTGAATCCGACGAATTCCACTATGCGTACAAGCAGCTTTCAGGCGAAGGCTCAATTACAGCTAAGGTCGAGAGTCTTACCGATATAAACGCGTGGTCCAAAGCTGGAGTAATGATTCGTGAAACACTCGATGCGGACTCTGCGCAAGTTCTGATATCCGTCACGCCGCAGAATGGCATCGAATTCATGTATCGCCCCCTCGCAGGTGACACTACCACCGCCTGGGCAGAAGCTGGGTACAACGCACCGCATTGGGTGAGAATAAGACGCGTTCAGAATGACTTCTATGCTGAGCATTCGACTGATGGCGTCATCTGGGTTGACGTGCAGGGTGATAGTCCATCATCGGCTAACATCCCGATGAGTGTCAATACCTACATTGGCTTGCATTTGTGCTCACATGAAGAGCTTCAGACGGCCGAAGCGGTCTTCTCCAACGTCAGAACTACTGGTGACGTTACTCCAACGGGGCCGTTTACTCAATCGCAGGATATTGGCATACTGAGCAACGATGCCGACAGGCTCTACGTCATCGTCGAAGACGATGATGATAACTCCCATCTCGTTGAGTATCCCGAGCCAAATGCAACACAGATATATGAATGGCAGGATTTCAACATTGACATGCGTGAGTTCACCAATGCTGACGTAAATACAGCAGCCATTACCAAGATGACCATTGGTGTTGGCAACAAGGCTGCTCCTGCATCTGCAGGCACAGGTACTATGTACTTCGATGACATCAGGTTGCATTGGCCTCGATGTGTACCATCGCAGCTACAACCTGTCGGAGACATCAATGACGATTGTGTGGTAGACGAGTCTGACCTTGAGATTATGGCTAATGAGTGGCTGGATACTGCTACAGAAGAGGTTACGCTTGTAGCCGATCTTGATGACGATGGCGACGTTGACTTTGGCGATTATGCGGTTTTGGCGTCATCCTGGCTTGAGGAGCTTATTTGGCCACAGTTGTAGTATGCTCTTAAGCGGAACGACTATGATTTGCATTATTTCGGGCCCATGCATATTGATTTTGCATGGGCCCGTTTTTTGTATAGGAGCCTATCAGGTTACAGACGTTTTTCCCCCGAAGAACAAATACGAGATTCATACGGCGAATCACGAGCAACGAAATGCTATCTCATAACCCAGCGTTTTCCTTTGTAGACTACATTGGCACCTGACCGGAAGACCGGTTCGCCGGTAAGATCGTAGCTCAATTCGAGCGTCTTTCTTAAATAAACTTTAATCGGCTGACCTGCCTGGTCTTTCTCCACAGGATGGTTCACCACTGCCGTCTCATTGCTGAGGCCCGTTATAAAAAACTTTACATGCTTGGCTTGCGTATCAAAGTCTGGCCAAATAATAGCGATATCCTTTGCGTTGTCTTCGCCCTGAAGTATCCTATCGTCCACCTGCTCCAAAGGTTCGAGGAACGGATATGTGTTTTGATGACGTATTTTTATCTGCTCAAACACATTTAGCGACACATTTCTACCGGCTGGTATGATTTGAAAAGCATCCGTCATCATGTCACACTGTGGGTAGAACCCGACATCTTCATTCGTGTTATTGGTAACACTTAATATGGTATACCAGAACCGTTGTGCCCTGCCTGCAGCGCCTAACCGCATAACAATTTGCTCAGGCTGCGTAAATGTTACACTGAGAGTCCACTCTCCCGAATGCTGAATTATAGCTGGCTCCGGTGCCGCAAAACAAACACATCCCAAAGCCACACAAACTGTCAATGCCCCCAAAACCAGGCTTTTCATCGTGCACTCCCCATAAATAGGAAAAAATAACTCCTTAAGACCTCACATTCTAATGATACTATTATTTTACATCAAAACCGCCCGGAAGCCAAGAACAAACTACCACTCCAGCTCATATTGAGCATGTGGAACATATCCCTCCGACAGCCTTCTAATTAAGTCCATCCGGGCAATAAAGCCAACTCCTAAAAAGGACGAAACAACTAACAGACCATTGAATTTATCGACCGAAGCCTTATTCTATATCAATAATGGTCATATATATTCTCAAAGTCGAATGTGTTTAGTTATCGGAATTTAGACTAATGGCAAAGTACACTATCTTTTGGGCGTCATTTCTAATTATATTGGGCTTTTTTGCCAGCTGTTCCCCAACAGAATCTGAGGCTCTTGAGCCCGAAAAAACAGAAGTTACCGAGCAGGAATGGGCAATGCCAGCACCTGTCCAGATCAAGCCTAACGAACCCATGTACGTCCAGGCTGAATCTCCCGTTATAGAACCGAACATTGCAGAAACCATCCCAGCTGAGCTGCCACAGGCTGAAGTAACGCCGGTAGAACCAAATAGCGTTGAAGCCGACCCAAATGAGCCTGATATCATCGAGGCCAACGATGTTAAGGCTGCCGTAATCGAGCCCAACATAATAGAACCTGAAAGTACCCAGCTCCGGCCCAAAGTCACATTCCACGATAAGTGTGCTGATATTTTCAGCCAGTTTGTCGATGCCGACGGTTTGGTTGACTATATGGAGCTTCGGCGAAAAAGATTACAGCTAAAAGATGTTCTCGATGAATTCGATATGCTCGATCCCAATGAATATAGGTCTTGGCCAAGGGATGACAAAATCGCCTTTTGGATCAACGCTTATAATATTCAAATGCTGAACATAATTATCCAGAATTATCCCATAGAGGCTTCGCGCTGGCTTACAATATTTTATGGTCCTTATAGTATCAGGCACATAAAGGGTATTTGGACCGACTACAAGTTCATGGTGATGGATGAGGAATTCACGCTTTCAGAAGTCGAACAGCGTTTTTTCCGTAAGACATTCGATGACCCACGTGTATTTCTTGCAATTTTTCAGGCCAGTCTTTCCGGCCCTCCTTTGCGCAATGAGCCATACTATGGGGATAAGCTCGAAGAACAGTTGGAAGAGCAGACAAAACGGTTTTTATCCAGCCCAAATGGATTCAGAATAGCCAAAGACGAGCAAACAGTCTATGTGTCGGCTATATTTCAGCCGACCTGGCACGGCAAAGACTTTATCAGCAAATTTGGAACAGGCAAAAAATTCAAAGACCAACAGCCCGCAATCCGTGCAGCGTTGAATTTCATCAGCAATTATATTCCTGAACACGACGTATCTTTTCTTGAGGTAGGCAACTACTCGGTCAAACACATCAAGTACGACTGGACTCTGAACGACAACTCGAGAAGACCGTAAAAACACTCCGTTCACATCCGTTCTTCAACATCAGTTTTTGCTTGACTGTAAATCGCGGTCTTTTATCATATTCGCTGGATTTGGTCGCCAGACCCGCCAATGCTTAAAGCGCCCTTTCTGCTTTTTTTAGCAGATGGACAAGCTGCTCTTTGCGTTTTTTTATAAATGCAATCGGTTATGAAAGGACATAAAACAGATGGCAAAGAAAATGATTTCTGCCAATCCCAATTGTGACATCACCAATTATTTATTCACCAGTGAGTCTGTAACTATGGGTCATCCTGACAAGGTAGCCGACCACATATCCGATGCAATTCTCGATGCCATGCTCGCCCAGGATCCTCAAAGCAGAGTTGCTTGCGAGACAATGGTCAAGTCGGACATGGTCATAGTCGCAGGAGAAATTACCTCAAGGGCCGTCGTAGACATCCCACAGATTGTACGCAACACAATAAAAAACATAGGATATACCGACCCTGCTATGGGTTTTGATTCTGCGAATTGTGCGGTGCTGGTTTCCCTTGGCAAGCAAAGCCCTGACATATCTCTGGGCGTGACCGAAGGCAAAGGCCTGCACAAGGAACAGGGAGCCGGTGACCAGGGTATGATGTTCGGCTACGCCTGTAAAGATACACCACAACTTATGCCGATGCCGATCCAGCTTGCCCATGCGCTGACGATTCAACTCGAGAAGCTGCGCCGAAATAAAACTCTGCCCTGGCTGCGACCCGACGGCAAGACCCAGGTGACTGTCGAATATAAAAACAAAAAGCCAAAACGCATTCATACTGTTGTGGTATCCACGCACCATGCGCCGTCTGTTGCCGAGAGGGAATTGCGAAAGCAAATCAAGGAAAAAGTTATTCTGCCTACTCTGCCGAAGCGCCTCTTAGACAACCGCACTGTTATTCACATAAATCCCACAGGCCGATTTGAGCTGGGTGGCCCCAAAGCCGACTGCGGCGTGACCGGCAGAAAGCTAATCGTCGATACCTATGGCGGAAGAGGAAAACATGGTGGTGGCGCCTTCAGCGGAAAAGACCCTACCAAAGTTGATAGGACCGCATGTTATATGGCGCGGTATATAGCCAAGAATATCGTCGCAGCAGACCTTGCTGATGCCTGTGAGGTTCAGCTCTCGTATGCCATCGGCGTAGCTGAGCCGATATCCGTTTATGTCAACACGGAGGGTACAGCAAAGATTAGCGAAACCACAATAAGCCAAATTGTGCGTAAGCTTTTCCCACTAACTCCTAAAAAAATGGTCGCCCACCTAAAACTTGCTCGTCCGATTTTCGCCGACACTTCGCACGGCGGACATTTCGGACGAAATCACCCCAATTTCACCTGGGAAAAAACCGACATGGTCAATAAGCTCCGCAAGGCCGCAGGCCTGAAACAAAAGAAGTGACTCGTGTCTCATCGCTCGTATCTCGCTTGTCTCGGCGTAGCCTGTGGCGGAGCCGGATTGTGCGTTGTGCGTATCTCGTATTTCGTACTTAATCGCGTGGCAACATTCCGCCTTTGGCGGATTGTGAATGGCTATCACTAAGCTGAGTTTGAAATTCCAATCCACCTTGTTTATCCCTTCATACAAGATATTCTCAAGGGCAAAGAATTTTTCTGTAAGTCCTTGCGGGCAAGTGAGTCTAATATAGTGGTCATGACCGAGACGATTGATGATGAATATCTGGTTAAACAATTTATCCGGGGCGACAAATCAGCGTTTGAGACAATCCTCAAACGAGACTCTCATATTTCACCTCTTCTTTCGGTTCCGTAGCATCTGTTAATTCTGCAACGTTGTAGGGCCTACTCGGAACGCCAGTTCTAAAGAAGTGGCGGGCATAGCCCGCCCTACCCACTTTCGAATAAGTATTGACGAACAAGAAATCGCTTGCCAGAAAATCTGGCCACACCCCAGTTGAAGGCTAGCATATTATTCCTTGGAATAAGCCAGAACCATAGGATAGAATGCTAGTTTGGTCTACCACATTAGGCGTTTGTTAATTAAGAACAGAAGTGTGAAATTACAGTTGGAGGCGAAAGAGAAAGATGGCCAATTTTGGTAACCGTATCATTCGAGCCGCCCGACTCGACGTTGCTTTATATGAGGAAGTCGAGGCTGATAAGTCTGCGTTAGGTCAGGCTATGGGCGTTGTGGTTTTGTCCAGTGTTGCAGCTGGAATAGGAAGTACTTCAAAAGCTGGGCTTCTTGGAATGCTGATTGGAGTAGTTGTAGCTCTTGTTGGATGGTATATCTGGGCGTACTTGACTTATTTTATTGGTACAAAATTGCTTCCAGAGCCACAGACTAAAGCTGATCACGGAGAGTTGTTGCGAACAATTGGTTTTTCGAGTTCTCCCGGGCTGATTCGAGTGCTTGGTGTTATCCCAGTGATGCGAAGTATTGTTTTCCCCATTGCCGCAATTTGGATGTTGGTTGCAATGGTAATTGCAGTTAGGCAAGCTCTTGATTACAGCAGTACACTGCGTGCCATAGGAGTTTGTGTCATCGGTTGGATTGTCCAAACTGTAATGCTCGTATTACTGTTTTCTATGCTTGGTGGTTTTGCAGGGTAATTTGATGCTGGTTAAGTGGCCATCTATATATTGACCTACTGCGAAGACCCACGAGTCACATACTTGGCAGAAGAAAAACGCTGGTATATCACCTATACTGCCTACTCGCCCAACGGTGCTGCCGTGGCATTGGCCTGTTTCAATGACCTTGTTCATGCTGAACGAATTGGACTGCTCTTTTCCCCAAACAATAAGGATACAGTGCTATTCCCACAAAAATTTAGTGACCGATGGACGGTACTCCACCGCCCAGACGCCGGCGGAATGGAACACATCTGGTCGGCCTATTCGCCTGACTTGGTGCCCTGGGGTGAGCCACACTGTGTGCTGCCGGAGCGCAAAAAATTGCGGCCTTTAATGGGTACCTGGTCAACCGTCTGGAAGAACAACGCAAAGCTGAACTCCAACTGTCACACTTGAGAAAAAAAACTTAGCGAGGCGAACGAACTGCTCGAAAAGGCTGACGATTACGAGCTGCTTTCCCTTAATCATGGAGCGGGCGCCGGATCATTTCACCACCAAACTCTGTTTCTAACAGACCACAAAATCAATGTTTGAAGTGCCTCTTGCCGGTAAAGACCATTGCGATGCCGTGTTTATCAGCAGTGGCGATTACTTCATCATCTTTCTTTGAGCCGCCCGGCTGAACGATGCAAGCTATGCCCGCCTCGGCGGCGTTTTCGACATTATCGGGGAATGGAAAGAAGGCATCGGAAGCCATCACACAGCTTTTGGCCTCATTGCCTGCGTGCTTGAATGCAATCAGGCCGGACTCAACACGATTCATCTGGCCGGCTCCCACACCTAAAACCCTTCTATTCTTGGTCAGCACAATTGTATTACTCTTGGTGTGTTTGGCAGTGAGCCAGGCGATTCGCAAATCTTCAAGCTGCTCTTTAGTAGGTCTGGTCTTGGTCGGATAGGTTAGTGCACCCGGCTCCCAGCCGACCAGGTCTCTTTTCTGCAGCAAAAGTCCGCCCACAACACAGCGGACATCGAACTCACCACAGTCGATTTTGGCTCTGTCAATCGGTCCTGTCTCTACCAGGCGGACTCTGCTGCCCCAGCTCTTTAGTGTTCTTATTATCTCAACAGCGTCTTTGTTAAATTCCGGCGCGATAATCACTTCTGCAAAGAATCCACTCGCTCCAAGTGCTTTGCCGAACAGGCTGTAGGATTCCATAATCGTTCTGGCAAGGTCTTCTTTGACTTTTCTATTCAGAGCGATAATGCTGCCGAAAGCGCTGATCACGTCACCTTCGTACGCCTTACGGTACGCTACGGTAATATCGTCATCCACTGCGCAACCGCACGGATTGAGATGTTTGACCACCACCGCAGCAGGTTCGTCAAACTCTTTTACCAGTTCAAAGGCAGCATCGGCATCAAGCAGATTGTTGAAGCTAATACCCGTACCACCTTCCAGCAGTTTGCCACTGCTAATGGATATCTCGCCGCTGGGCGGCAGTTTATAGTAAGCGGCACTTTGATGTGGATTCTCACCATAGCGAAGGTCGGCTTGTTTTCTAAGCGCGATCGACACACGCTCGGCATATTCTACTCCAGCTTTGGTGTTGAGATATTTCGCTATGGCTGTATCGTACGAAGCTGTTAACGCAAAAGCAATTCGCGCAAAATCGCTTCGCATCTCTCCGCTGATAGCGCCGTCATTCTTGCGCATTTCCTCAATGACCTTATCGTATTGTTCCGGCTGTGTCACGACCGCGACGAACTTATGGTTCTTCGCTGCCGAGCGAATCATGCTGGGTCCACCGATATCGATGTTTTCTATTGCCTCAGCCAAGGTGCAGTCCGGCTTAGCGATTGTCTGCTCAAACGGATAAAGATTCACACAGACAAGATCGATCGGTTCAATGTCGTGCTGCTTCATCGCTGCGGTGTGCTCGCTTTTATCGCGTAGCCCAAGCAGCGCGCCATGAATCTTTGGATGCAGTGTCTTTACCCTGCCGTCCATCATTTCGGGAAAGCCTGTGACGGACTCAATACCGGTGACATCTACACCGGCATCGCTTAACTTTTTGGCTGTTCCGCCGGTGCTGATTATCTTCACACCCATCTCAGCGAGCGCCTTAGCGAACTCAACAATACCGCTTTTGTCAGATACACTTACCAATGCCATCTTGATTTTTACGTCCATTTGAACTCCTTCTCCTTACCATTCACTAAACACTATTCACGGTTCGGCCGGTTCCAGACAGGCGACCCGGCCGGCTCCATCGCCGATATAAATCTTTGAGTCCACAGTATTGGCCGCATGTAGTGTGACAGCGGCACAATTGACCCAGTACAGTTCCTTTGCTGTATAATTGTCCATTACTACCAGGGTCTTTTCGTCTGTAATCACGTATGCTTTGCCTGCTGCTTCAGCTAATAGATCCAGCCCTCCCGGCAGCGACCAGATGGACCCGCCGGTCCGTTTATTAATCGCGGTCAGACTCTTGCCAAAAGCATATTGATAAACAAATCTTGGAGTCACACGCGGGGCTCGGTCGAGCACAGATTCCGCCTGAAACTTCCAGGCAAGCTGCGGCTTGCGCAAATCATATACATCAAGTCGATAAACATTCGTGTCTTTACTGGCAAAAAATAGTGAGCCACCGTCTTTAATGATATCCCCTGCAATGGCAGCGCGGGCATCAAATTGCCACAACTGCTTCGGCATATTCGGCATGATACTTATTATATTGCCGCCGTCCGTGGCAAAAACAACCGAGCTTTCATCCGCGACGACTGATGTAATCCTTGATTCGTTCTCAGCCGACACCTCGAAAACCTGAACGAAATTTTCCTCATGGAGTATGTGCAGACGCCTGTCCACACCCGCCAAATAGTAATAACGGCTATTGCGAGCAGCGGGACAAGTTATACTAAGCGAAAGATCCCTGGCCTTGCGCTGAGTTCCTGATGCAGGATCAATCTCGATCAGCCTGTCACCGATTGTGGATATGAGCATATTTGAGTAAAGGTCCAAGCCCAGCACTGCAAAGCCAGCCGGTGCGATTTCTTTGCTGAATATCACATCGCCACTTTCCCTGTCCAGAGAAACCATATAATTACGGCTGGAAAGGGCATAAATTTGGTTACCAACAATGAATAACTGCTCCAGGCTTTCTTTTTCTTTAATAGGCAGTTGTCTCTGCCACAGCATCTTAAGATTGGCGTGTTTTAGCAGCTCGGATGATACAAGCCATGTGCTGCTTTTCTGCACACCAGAACTGACCTGTTCGTAACAAAAAATCACAAAAACAAGAAATAATAACAACACACCTCTTCGCTTACTGAGCATTTTCATACCCTCGTAAAAAAGATGACTTTTTTGGGCCTTTGTCATTCAGGCAAAATTTAGCCTCGACTCCGGCGGGTAGTACCAATTATGGTTCCTCCTCGTTCAATCCTATTGCAAATTGACATAGTCGGCCAAATCAACGTTGTTTTCTGCTTCGAACTTCTGCATCTCCTGGATGCGTTCGATGTCGTCCTGAATTCGGTTAACCAGCTTAAATATATATGGCTTACCTACCAAACGATTCTTCAGGTCATCAAGCATTGGCTCCCACGAGCCGTCATAAAGTTGGTTCTTCAGGACTACAAGCATCCGGTGCTCATTACTTAGGCCGTCAACGTAGTCGCGAACGGCCTCGCTAACGGCCGCCTCAGCTTGTTTATCGCCTTTTCCGCTCGGTTTGGCCATTTCCTTTCGACCCTGAGTCCTCACAAAGCCTTAAACTGCTCACGGCAGCCGAATACTAATGGGAGAACCTGCAAATTGCAACAAATTTTCACAGATCGGCCTAAAAGGCCAGCAAATCACGTTTCAAGCCATACACCGCGTTTCTATATATTGATAAACTTCTGGACAAAACAGCAGGAATTTGATAGGATTATGTTAAGTTTCGGCTGGCCATCATTGGCCTTTAGGAGAAGCGAAATGTACAGAAGGATTCTACTGGCATCGCTGACAATAGCAATTTTGCTGTGTGTCAAGGTGTATGCAAATCCTCCGGCAAAGGTCATTCATGTTGATGATGATGCCGTCGGTGCGAACGATGGCACAAGCTGGCAAAACGCTTACAATTTTCTGCAAGACGCCCTGGGTGACGCGAGTTCGAGCGACACGGTGGTCGAGATCCGTGTCGCTCAGGGCTCCTATAAACCCGACCAAGGAGCCGTAATTACTCCTGGCGACCGCTATGCCACATTCCAATTACTCAATGGTGTTTCCCTCAAGGGTGGTTACAATGGTATTCGTGCACCTGATCCTGACGATCGCGATGTTACTTTGTACAAAACAGTTCTAAGCGGCGATCTCGCAAACAACGATATCTACGTCGTGGACAAGTCGGAATTGACGGGTATACCTCCCGATAAGCAAGATAATGCTGTGGCTGTTGTCAGTAGTATTGGTGTTGATAGTACGGCTACTATAAACGGTTTGACCATTGCGGCAGGAAGATGTGGAATATTTAACGAAAGTGGAGCACCCTGCGTTAATGATTGTACCTTTTTGAGAAATTGGGGATCAGGCTACGGTGCTGTACAAAACCAGGGGAGAGGCAGCCCAACCTTTATCCGATGCCGCTTTACTGAGAATCGTGGCAGGAGCGGAGGCGCAATGCACAGCAGCAGTGGCAATCCACAGTTTATCAATTGCATATTTTTGAATAATACCGCATACGCTGAAGACGGTGGGGCAATAGCAAGCCGAAAAAGCTCCACACTAATTTCTGAATGTCTGTTTGAAGGTAACAGCGCGACAAGTGGCCACGGCGGTGCTATATCGAACAGGGAAGGTGACTCAGTAATCATGGGTTGCAGGTTCATAGGAAACTCCGCATGGCAAGGCGGAGGCATATACAATGTTCATGGCAAGTGTATAATCAAGAACTGTGTATTGGCAGGCAACCTCGCTTTCTGTCTTAAGGTTGATCCATACTCTGCGTGTGGCAGAGAGCCCATCACCGGGGAGGGAGGTGGCGTCTTTTTTGTCTTTGATCAGGAGACCCTTTTATACAACTGTACAATTGTGGGGAATAGGGCCGACTTCCACGGTGGAGGCGTCTATTGTAGTTCTAACGATCATCCTAAAATTTCCAACTGTATCTTATGGAACAACCGAGATAGTTCGACATTTGTTGTTTCTGCTCAAGTTTACGGAGGCAAATTTATATTTACACCCTACTATAAGTGGATGGATCTAGGCTGCCTTAGAGACTGTGTTTTTTTTAGTTGCGTTCAGGATTCCTTTCTAGACTGGAACAATTGTAATATCCAAAAAGGTCCTCTCTTTGCTGATCCCGGTTATTGGGACCCGAATGGAACGCCAGAATATGTGAATGATGATTTCTGGGTAGATGGTGATTACCACCTGAAGTCTCAGGCTGGCCGGTGGGATCCAAATGCGCAAACCTGGGCAAAAGACGACATCACTAGCCCCTGTATTGATGCGGGAGATCCGATGTCGCCTATAGGCTATGAGTCATTTCCCAATGGCGGGCGAATCAATATGGGTGCCTACGGTAGCACAGCCGAGGCGAGCAAATCATATTTTGGCGAGCCGATTTGCGAAACTATCGTCGCCGGCGATATAAACGGCGACTGCAAGGTTAATCTTGAAGATTTTGCCATTATGAGTATCCACTGGCTCCAGGATTACGGTCTGTAAGCGCACATTCCAGGCCCATTTTGCATATTTGACTTGCTTGCCGACTACGAGTCCCTTCCATCCGGGCACTTAAGTATAAAACCGACCAGGTCGTTTAACTTAGCCGTCGCAAGGGCAATGCAGGAATCCGCTGCGCCGTAATACATATAGACCATGTCTTTCTCCTGCACCCAGCCGCACGGAAACACCACATCATCCACATTACCATCGCGCTCGTAATGGGCTTTGGGCCCAAATATCCACTCCTCCGACCGACGAAGAACACGCGTTGGATTCTCAAGGTCAAGCAGCGCCAATCCCAACCGGTATATCGAACCGGAGGCGGTCGTGCGCACGCCATGGTACAAAACAAGCCAGCCTTCTTTCGTCCACAAAGGCGGAGCCGACAGGCCTATTTTGTTGGCGTCCCACCAGCCACCCAGCCGGGCACGGATCACCTCCTGATGATTGCCCCAGTGCTTCAAATCCGGCGAAAAGGAAATCCATATATCAGATGTGAAGTTCGGTGATTTCGCAACCGGCCTGTGAAACATCGCCCATAGACCCTTGAAACTGACAGGAAAAAGAGCCGCGTCCTTATCTTCCGGCGGCATAACAGGTCCAAGCCGAGTAAATTTACGAAAGTCCGTTGTCGTGGCGAGTGACACAAGAGGACCGCCCCTGGAGTAGGCCGTATAGGCTACAACCCACTGTTGTTGCTCTTCGAGCCAGGTGATGCGCGGGTCTTCGATGCCCCAGATTTCTTCCGGATGGTTATCGGGATCAGGTCTGAGCGTAGGCTCCGGATCGATTTGCCAGTTGCTGAATCCATCTTCACTGCGTGCCACCGTCAGATGTGATATGCCCCTGAAGTCCTCGACACGGACCAGCAGTAGTGTTTTGCCATCCACAATCGCCACCGCTGCATTGAAAACCGAGTTGGCAGCGTAGGGCCAATCCTTGACCGAAAGGATCGGATTATCAGGATGTCTTTGAAACAGCTCGTGACTAAGCTTTGTGTCCATAACTATCTCCTACACGCCATTTCAGGTAACTTTTATAGTTTTCCGACAAGCTCTGCTATTCCTTTTCGAATGAGCATAACGGCGATGGCAGCCAGCAAAAGACTTGTTATCTTGGATAACGCCTTTGCGCCTGAACCGCCAAGGGCATTAATCAAAACCGTTGAGAACCGGAAAATCAAGCCTGCCATCAAAATATTTGCCACGACCGACACCAGCGTCGGAAACAGTCCATAGTGAGGCACAATAACCATCGATGTAGTTAAAACCGCGGGCCCTACAATCAGGGGTGTCCCGATGGGTACCGCTCCAAGTTCCTGGCCGGGCACACGGCGTTTTTTGACCGGATTGGCAATATCAATTATAGCGATACAAAAAAGTATCGCACCGCCAGCCACCATAAAGTCACCTATGGTGATGCCAAGCAATCGAAATACAGCCTTACCCAAAAATATAAAGCCGATTGCAAGGCACAGAGCTGTAATCATCGACTGCAAAATGATTCTCGATTTTTCCTTCTGCTCTGCGCCTTCTGTAAGTGACGCGAAAATCGGCAGAACACCAATCGCATCGACTGCAACAAATATTGGAATAAAAGATAGCAGAATGTTTTTGATGATAATCATACAATCATACCAAAGCCGACAGGCGATCCATTGAACATCAGTCCAGCCACCGTCACCTGGTGAAATTTGATATCAAAAATCAAAACTTGTCCTGAGCGCAGTCGAAGGATCTCATTGTAAAATGCAAAAAGTCTTTTTGATTTTTGATTTCAACCTTAAACCCTGTACGGAACCCAGTCGACACCGATTATTTACCCTTTCGAAAAGGCCTAAACAACCAAAGTAAGGCAGAGTCGTGCCAGCTTCTCCTAAGCGGGAAAACGCCCTTTTCCACAAAGCCAATCTCTTCCACTGAATAAAAAGCGTGTGGATTAAATTTCTTTATAAGCTCCACCACGCCCTGCGCTTCCCGCCTCGGCACAATCGTAAAAACGACTTTTACCTGCCCGCTGGTACCGTGACCGTCTACACTGGTAACGCCGTAGTCGGCAGCCTTGAGCGACTGGACCAGCGGCAGCGCATCCTTCTGCGTGACAACCCTTATCAGAACCACCCCAAGTGACAATTTCTCAGCGATATAGATTCCCACGAAGTTGCCCATTGCGAAGCCGCCGGCATAGGCAAGATAGCACGCAGGATTGGAGAGGTTCTTCATAATCTGGCCGATCGCAAGAAGCCAGATCAATATCTCGAAAAATCCAACCACAGGGGCCAAATACTTCATTCCCCTTGAGATAAAGATGACCCGTACTGTTCCCAGACTGACGTCAAGAATTCTGGCAACAAAGATACCAAAAGGAATGACAAACCACGTGTAAAATCCTGAGTTAAACAGCAACAAATAGCTCATATCGTTGATTTCCAAGCTTTCTCCTCGAATTCATGGATGGAACTGTCAGCTTACCTTCAGACAGCGCTAAGGATTCATACAAATCTTGTTGCGGATGTTTTCCAGCTTGCCAAAGCAAACAAGCTCGTCCTGCAACAACATCATTGTGCCGGCGGAGGGATTGGGTATTGTCTGGCCTTCCCTTACTATAGCAAGGACATTTATGTCATAGCTTCTCAACTGCGATTCTGCAAGAGTCTTATTAGCCACGGGACTGCCCGCATAAACAGCTACTCTGGAGAT
Organism: uncultured Pirellulales bacterium; assembly: GCA_964519995.1. Classification (GTDB taxonomy): domain Bacteria; phylum Planctomycetota; class Phycisphaerae; order Sedimentisphaerales; family Anaerobacaceae; genus CAZFLY01. Next base: position 15,259 of record CAZFLY010000042.1, read on the forward strand.
ACCATATCCACCGGTCATAAAAAGAAGCTCTTCAAACGAAACTTTTTGAAATATTTCTTTCCTAATAATTCGCTTTCTTAAGAAATTTGTCAGTTTGCTCGAAAGCTTCGGATTCGTAAAGACCTTGTAGATGACAAATACCGCCACAATAATGATAAGCAAGTTTAGCCACCTGACCAGATATGGTGGAATAATCGGCAGCAACGGTTTGGATAGACCACTTTCAAGAGCCTCCTGCGGACTCAATGAATTGGCAAAAGTTGCAATCATAATAACAAGGCCGGCATTACCTAAAACCATCAGCACTGAAGCAATCCGACGTCTTTGTTTGTTCCCGGTAATAAGTTCAGCTTCTTTTGTTGTAAAACCTGTACCTGTAAAACACGATAGCGATTGAAACTTTGCCAACGACCATTCAAGGCCCGTCACCTGAAAAGCGATAGCACCTATTCTTACGACGATAAACGAGACGATAAGTACGATGATAAACAACGCCCAGTTCATTATCTTCGCTCCTCAATATAAAGCTGAAAGTATTTTCTTTTACTGCTTTCTCACAGCCACTTTTTCCTTCTGAAGTAAATCAGCATTATAACCGCAACCGTGGCCATGACCATCAAGATCGCTGCATACCCCCACCGCCATTTAAGCTCCGGCATGTACTCAAAGTTCATACCATATAAGCCAGCGATGAACGTAAGCGGAATGAACAGTGTCGCGATAATCGTCAGCACCTTCATAACCGCGTTCATTTTGTTGCTGATGCTCGAAAGGTATATATCAAGCATTCCTGAGACCATATCGCGAAAGCTCTCGATCGTATCGATTATCTGTATTGTGTGGTCGTAAACGTCGCGCAGGTATATGCCGGTCGTTTCCTTGATAAGCGTTGATTCAGCTCTCTGCAAACCACCGATAACTTCCCTCAACGGCCAGATGGACTTACGCAGCGATATCATCTGTCTTTTCATTAGATGGATTTTCTTCATTGTCTTTTCTGTTGGATCAGTGACAAGCTCTTCTTCCATAGACTCTATTTTTTCACCAAGCTTCTCAAGGATTCCGAAGTAGCTATCGACGATAGCATCCAGCAGCGCGTAACAAAGATAGTCTGCCTCCATTTTCCGGACTTTGCCTTTGCCGTTTCTGATTCTGTCTCTGACGTTGTCGAATACGTCACCGATACGCTCTTGGAATGAAATAACAAAATTGGCGCCGACAACGAAACTAACCTGCTCGGCTTCTACAGCCTGTCTTTGGTCGTCGAAGCTGAGCATCTTCAATACGATAAACATATATTTATCGAAATCCTCCAGCTTCGGACGCTGCTCGGTGTTGACAATATCCTCTAAGATAAGAGGATGCAGCTCAAACTGTTTGCCGAGTTTTTCAATCATATCCACATCGTGGATACCATCGATGTTTATCCACGTTACAGTTGGGGTTGCTTTGAAAGGAAAACACTCCTCGATAGAGCTGATTTGCTTTTCCGCAAACTTATCCTCGTCGTAATCAATATATATGATGCGAACCGTCTCGGTCCTTTTCTCTCCTATGTGTACTAATGTCCCCGGCGGCAGACCAGCCTTTCGCGAGCGCCGCTCGATGGTTTTGTGCTTTTTCTTGTTTGCTTTCATTCTTCGCTTCCCCTATACCTGTCAGGGCCTTGGTAAAAGCTGCTGCTTCGCCCCCCCTTTGCAAGGCTCGTTTACATTCGCTCTGGTGCCTTCGTTCTGCCTGATTTCCTCAGAAGCAAGCTTGCGGTAATTATACCGGCAACAAAGCCTATAAGAAACGTCGATATCAGCAATAACGCTCTCGGCATTGCTACGGTCATAAACAGTAGCTTGGTCTGGACCGATTCTGTATTCTGAAGAAAAATGATCAAGGCCAATATCGAGACTATGACAACAATTATCAGTTTGAACTTTTTCATGGCTGCTCTCCTCTTTGTTCAGGTAGTATCGTATCATTTTTGGGCTTAATGATCTTGGTTGTAATGCTTCTTAATATTGAAAATGGGAAGCTCACCATTTGCCTTACACCTTCAACCGACGATAAAGTCCGAACCTGACCTGCAACTTCTGCAAACAGCTCGTTCATCACTACCTTTTCTTCAACTTCGCCGATTTCCCTTATCATTGCCAGCCGATGCAGCGAATATAAACCAATCAAAAACGCAAGGGCAAAGAAAAAGTCCCACTGCTGAAGGTTCAGTGTCGGCAGAGAGAATTTTCCTGTCGGACTTGTATATTCCAGCGTCCAGGCAAGCTGTCGGCCAACAAAAAAATCTGCAAACTTGCCACCCAGGATCGGCGCGATGCCTGCCGCCACCGAGTTGACAATCGTATTTGTCGCAAGATAAACTGTAGCCTGTCCCTCCGGCGCTAATTTCAATCCGATATTTCCCGATGCCAGCGAAACACCCGCCGAGGCAAGTCCCATCACAATGTGAATCACAATCAAAAGCGGTATCGTCAAAAAATACTTCTCAGGCATTGTTGTAAACGTCCACGCCAGAATAGACAGAATAAACAGCGGGCCGCAAATCGCAAGAACCGATTTGTTGCTGAATCGGTCGGTATACTTTCCCCAAACCTTAAGAAATATGAAGTTCATTACCTGACTGACTATCGAAAGACCAATGATAAATGACATACTCAAGCCGAGTCTTTTCAGCATATAGACCATAAAGAAAGGCCCCGCCAGATTCACTGCAAAATTCCATGAGCACATAAATGCTATGAGCTTTCGGAAGTTCTCATCTCTAAAGGGCTGGCCAAGCATCTTGAGTATCCTGGGCTTTTCTTCGAGTTGAGGCATTTTCTTTTCAGGTGTTCGAGCTAAAAAGTACAGGCCGAGAACACCCGCGCACACGCCAAGGCCAAACAGAATTGAGTAGCCCTGTAGCTCGTACTTTGGCAGCACCTTTTTCCAAAAGTCCAGATAAACCGCAGCGACAAAACTAAGCGCAATTCCAACGCCCGTAGCTATCCTCATCCGCTTCGAAAAAAACGATCCCAATATGTTCTGTGGTATTAGATCCCTCATCCACGAGTTCCAGCCGCAGCCGGAGATTGCTCCAAACGCCGATGCGCCCATCATCGAAGCCAGAAGCACAGCGAGCCCAATTTGCGCTCCGAAAAGAAAAGGAATCAAAGCAACCACCAACCAGCACATTCTGCTAAGACCTGCTGCAACGACAACGATTGCTCGTCGGTTGCGCATTTTTTCTACCAGCAATATGGAGGGCAACTGCAATAACTGAGCCAAAGGCCCGATGGCCGCCAAAAGGCCAATGACAAGGTTGGAAGCACCAAGCTTGACTGCAAAGGCTACCAGAAAAGCCCCTCCGGTGAGTATCCCCATTGCCTGCGATGCTATTCCGTCCCTTATGACATAGCGCAGTCCCGACTGAACCTGCTCATCGGTCAGAGTTTCTTGCGTCCTAAAAACTATGGCCACGACCTCCTTTCTGGCCGCTTGACCCAAATCAGCTTACATAGCTGCGACTCGAGAGGCGTTGTTAAGTCTCTCAGAGAATCTTTTTCCCATGCCGGCCTTTGAACTTGTAGCTCAGTAGTTTGTAGATGAGTTTCGCCGCCAAAAAATTAGGCGCCTTGTTCCTGTCATTCGGACAAAGCTCAACAACATCAAAGCCAACAACATCTCTTTTATCACAGACTGCTCTGAGTAAACTCAGGACATCATACCACAACAATCCTCCCGGCTCAGGCGTGCCCGTCGATGGCATTATCGAAGGGTCAAAGACATCCAAATCAACTGTAACGTAAACCTTTTCTGATAATTTGGACACAGCTTTTTCTATCCAGTCGGTGTTGTTATGTATATCCTTGGCGAAGAAAACCCGGCTTATGTCAAGAAGCTCTTTTTCCGATGAATCCATGCTCCGTATGCCGACCTGCACAATAGGGCAAACTTCCCTGACTCGGGCCATTACGCACGCGTGACCGAACTTTGAGCCGTTGTATTCGTCTCTCAAATCCTTATGCGCATCAAGCTGCAGAACGGTCATTCCGTCAACTTTCTGATTTTCCGCGTGCGCCTTGATAGCGCCAATACTAACCGAATGTTCACCGCCTATAACAACAGGGAACCTGCCTTTGTTGATATGCTCTTGTAAGCACCGCTGCACCGACTCAATCATATCTTCTGGTGATGAGTCAGCTTTAATAGGCTCATCAGTAAATATTCCTTCTCGATAGACCTCGGAGTTCGTTTCTATATCATAAAGCTCCATATTAGCCGATGCTTCTAATATTGCCGCGGGCCCCTTGTCGGCTCCCTTTATCCACGTGCTTGTCTTATCATAAGGCACTTGAACGATAGCTATGCGTGCGGTCTCAGCACGTGAATATTCTTCCGGCACATCTGCAAAGGTGATTTTTTTAGCCATTCGATGTGTCTCCAGGCACCGCATCGTCTCTGGAATGATACAGCGAGAATTCCAAACTCAGTTTACTTATCCTCCGCCGAGCCTTTTCGTTAGTCGAACAAAAACATCGCAATTGCTACTGTTGTAGTCCATAAATCCTTCTGGCCGCGTGCGGTTTGTGTGATATTAGATGTTCTGATTATCAATCCGCTTGACTTGTAAACTTGCTCTTTTTCCGACCACGCCTTATTTGGGTCAACCTCCAGACCCAGGGTTGTGCCCAGCATACCGGCCGCAAGGTCTTCAGCCAAATCTGCTGCTTCCTGTTGATTCATCCCGTGGCCGTGAACCTCACTAAGGTAGCCCCAATTGCTGTTGTCCTTCGGAATGGCGATTCCTACTGACGATCCAACCAGCCTTCCATGCTCGTCGGTATCGGCACGGGCCATCACGCAGTAACAGATTTCCCCGGGGGTCAATCGTGCCAATCCTTTTTCTCTGCTGATGATTTTGCATTTGGGCGGCAGAATAGATGAGACCTGGACAAGATTCTGTTGTGCGACGCCTGCTTTTCTGAGCCCTTCCTCAAAAGATTTCAGCTGGTACTTATGCCTGCCGACTCCTTTGGTAAGAAACACCTTGGTAGGAACAAGTTCGCCCATTTACACCTCCATTACTGCCAAGCGTGGTTTTCTAAAAGTGCCCTTTTGATACTCAGCGCGCAAATTATATAAGCTCTGCTTTGATTGACAATAAAAAACCTTCAGAAAGTCAGATACTTTCCGGCCTTTTTTAACCTCACTCCAGCCCTGCCTATATCTTCGATAGTGCGTAGCCTTTCTTCCCGGCGCAACTTCAGAATACGCTGCACCGTCACAGGCCCAAGCCCCGGCACCCTCAACAGCGAAAGCTTCGGCGCACGATTTGCATTTACGGGAAAGAACTCCGGATGCCTTTTTGCCCACGCTTCTTTCGGATCTACTGTTAGAGAAAGCCGGCCATCGCTGTCAAAGACAATCTCCAACTCCTTGAATCCGTACTTGCGAAAGAGAAAATCAACCTGGTACAACCTATGCTCTCGTGCAAATATATCTGTCGGCTTTTCTAAAACCGAATTCTCACCAGCGATTGAGCTGTCCCCCAAACCTCGCTGATAGGCGCTAAAGTACACCCTGTGCAAATTCAATCTGTCGTATAGTCCCCACATATATTTGACAATCTCGGCATCGGACTCACCTGCCGCTCCGACAATAAACTGCGTGGTCTGCTTGACCTTTTCAAAGCGTGTCCCACGAGCCGTCAGTTTGCTGATTAGTTTGATAGGCTCGATTATGTCACGCAAATAGTCCTTTTTGTTTGACAGCATTGCCAAGTTTTGATCACCCGGCGTTTCGATATTAAGTGACACTGCGCTGGCTAATGATACTGCTTCTTCCACCGCCGCGTCACTCGCACCGGGAATTATCTTTAGATGAATGTAGCCTTTAAAGCTATGCCTTTTTCGCAGTAGCCTTGCAGTCGCGTTTAGTCTTTCCATCGTTGCATCGGGTGAACCAATAACACCGGAACTCAAGAATAGGCCAAAGACTTTTCGCCGATTGTGGTAGTCCAGAAATACTCTCGCGGTTTCCTCTGGGCCAAGGCTGCATCTGCGCATGTCCTGTTGCTGCCTTAGCGGACAATATTTGCAATCGTAACTGCAAACGTTCGACATCAACGTCTTAAAAAGAGTGCTGACGCCGCCGTTTGGAAGTGTCACCGGGTAAACCCACTTGCCCTCGTTACTTCTTATGCGATGCTCATTATTACTGCAACCGCATGCACACGCCAGGTCGTACTGCGCATCGGCGCTGAGTATCTCCAGCTTTCCTTGCGTATCAGGCTTAGTAACAATGCCAACCATTAAGGATTTGCCGTTATTTCTCGTTGCCTTCGGATTTAGCCATTTTAACGACAAAGAAGTAGACTATTGCCCCGACACAATAGAATCCCAGTGACAGCAGAATCGCACCGGCCCATATCAGCCTGTCGTATTCAGCGTTTTTTGTAAGTGGATATGGAAATTTTGACGCAGGCCGTTTCAGACAATCTATGAGCATAATGATTGAGAAGACCACCGCTGCGATTGCAAGCAGCGTCACAAATACACCTGCACCGATAAACGGCCCCATCGGCCACCATGGAAACCTGCAAAAGATCAACATCGCCAAGACCTCCTAAAAAACAATTTTGTTCACCGACCCGTTACGGCTTCAACGCATTGTACCACCACGCCGCAGTAAATCACCATCAAAAATGCCTTTTTTGCATTTTGATCTGGCTTCACTGTTTACAACAAATGAGGCCGGAATATAACTTTTATTGGAGAGAACTATTACCCTTAGCCTGCCAGTACGCACATCGTATAGCAGGACCGAGTCTAATAACGAGCAGGACATTCGGTAATGTAACAGTCAGTAACTCTTGGCACGGTGTCATGAAGATGCTATGCTTTCTTCTTATGGAAAGACCCACGATTCATAGTTGGTTACAGAGCGTAAAGAGTTACCATATAGTGCTGTTGCTGATTAACGTTCTTATTGTTGTTTCATTTGGCACCGCTTTCATGACTCGACTGAATTACGAGTTCGTTATCTATGTTGGCGTTATCATTTTCTTCCTCTGCCTGATCGTTGCGAGCATACATAAGGTCGACTACACACCTGCATCATTGGTTGGCCTTACTGTATGGTTGGCTCTGCATCTGTCTGGCGGATGGATTCGCGTCGGCGACGGTGTACTTTACGGCGTCGTGATTGTTCCGCTATCAGAGAGGTTCCCGGTCCTGCGATATGACCAGCTCGTGCACATCTGGGGCTTTGGTGCGGCAACGTTGGTTATGTACTGCCTGCTCCAGCGGTCTTTAAGCAGTCCATGGCGAAACCCTATTGCCGTATCTATTGTAATCATCGCTGCCGGTCTTGGCGTTGGCGCGTTCAATGAGATTGTTGAGTTCATCGTCTCGGAAACTGTTCCCGAATCCGGCGTTGGCATGTACTTAAATACCTCGCTTGATTTATGTGCGGATTTAGTCGGTGCAATCCTCGGCCTTCTCTACATAAGGCTGAGATACAGCGAATATCGCTGATCGGCAAGCATATCGGGGGTATAAAAAAATGCAGGAGAGAAGATTTTCCTTGCAAGGCCGACCTTAGGACTATAAATTGGTCTTTGCAACCGCGAGATGACTAACAACTATGATTGACACCGACCAACTCTGGAAATTGTAACTAACTGAGAGCGAATGGCGTCTGATAACTCAGAACTAACAACTTAGAACTGGAAACTGGACGCAGGCCGTGCCGCCCACAAGGGCGGAGTCTAACGACAAGTTTATAACATTACACAGATATGGGGGTCAGCGCACCACAACGGCTGGTTTTTATCATTATGCAGACAATAACAAATAAAAGACTGAATGGACTTATCTTCACGTTTGTACTTGGTGCGAGTATCTTCATGCTTGGATGCTCGGGACGGAGTTGCGTACGGTGTGCTCCGGACTACACAACGACGATTAATGAAAATAGAGTTAAAAAAATTGCCAAAGATGCACTAAAAAAATGGATTGAATATAATCCTGTTGACTCAGCTCAAATTAAAGGTGCGAAGGTTGTAAAAATTGAATGCGACGACATAATTATTCATGTAACCCTAATGAAAGATAATAGCACAAACAACCAGGAGGGAATTCATAAAGCGTATTTCCACGTCTATTTATTAAGCGAAAATTTAGAAGTGATTAAAGTCGTACGCGGCCCAGATGAAATATCATAGGAATTTATTCTCCCCAATAATGCGTAATGAAAGGATCCGCCAATATGCAAAGCATTATTCAGGTGACATGCTATCACGGCGGCAGCCTCCGCGAGGCCATAGCCAATGACAAGCGTTTGGAAAAGTACAACCTCGCGGTAATCCGTCAAAAGAGGTCGGGCCGCAACCCGGGCTGGGCCAAGCTTCACAGTGCTGACCCCGAAGTTCCGGGCGCTATCAATCTCGAATGGGACCCTGCAACAAAGACGCTGCTGGCCAGAATTGTCACTAAAGGCAAAAACACAGCCGACCGAATTACCGGCGACTTCACCGCCTATCTAATGCGCTGCCAGCACAGAAAGATTCGGTCAATCCTTTTATTGCCGGCATAAAAATTGGCACCGACTAAAAAATCAAAACCTTAAAAGGGAACATACAAAGATGATCGTCACAACGACTCCTAACATTGAAGGAAAAACAATAACCGGATACCTCGGCGTTGTAAGCGGCGAAGCGATAATGGGTGCAAACCTGTTCAGAGATCTTTTCGCCGGCATTCGCGACATCGTTGGCGGCCGTTCCGCCGCTTACGAAAAGGTTTTAAAAAAAGCCAGAGAAACTGCAATCCAGGAAGTTATTGAGGAAGCGACCAGGCTCGGCGCCAACGCTGTGGTAGGAGTTGACATTGATTACGAAGTGCTGGGCAAAGACAACGGAATGTTAATGGTAAACGCCAGCGGAACAGCCGTCATAATTGACTAAGTTTGCAATAACTTTACCTTCCATCTTCTGGCCATTTTTGTTCGTATTCAGACGCGGACCAGTTACAATCACGGACAGATTAACTGACAATCCTCAGCGGTTATGGCGGCAAGGGACCTACAGTCATCTCCTTTACGGTTCTCACCTCGGCGATCGACCAAAAGGAGAGGATCACAACCGCTTTCTGCCGACGATTTCATCTGCCAGTTCAGCGGCGCCATATACCTTCCGCAAGGCCTCAATGATTGCCTGAGAATTAACGGAGGTTGCTCGGGCTTGAACATCCGTGTAAGCAAAGTCGAGTACCAAGGACTGAATATTGCCGTCAAAAATGATGCCGACGAACTCGCCCTGGCGATTAACGACGGGGCTGCCCGAATTGCCACCAATGATGTCCGCAGTAGAAACGAAATTTAACGGGGTGTGCAAATTGAGTTTGTTTTTCCGGTTAATCCACCGCCGAGGCACGTCAAACGGCGGTTTATAATGGTGTGCTGCCGCCCGCTCGTAGAGACCTGCAAAGGTAGTTTGGAAAGGAATCAACTGCCCATTTTCTTCATAGCCTCTAACTGTGCCGAACGCCAAGCGCAGCGTGAAAGTTGCGTCCGGATACGAGTTGGTTTTCTCCAAAGCAAATCTTGCCTGGGTAATCTTGGCATGAGCCTGGCGTTTAATCTCATATTGCGTTTCTATTATCTTTCGCACCGCGCGCGCCTCAGGATCGACCAGTCTAACCAGTTCAATCATAGGGTCATGTGCGGATTCCACCTCGGCTACGGTTCCCGCATAAAGCTTCCTGCGAAGCGCCACATCCTTCAATTTGGTTCCAAGAACCAGTTCAGCCGCGCGTTGCCGGGGCGACCTGCCCGCCAGCACCTTCTGAACTAACGGATGGGAATGGCCCAATTGCTTGACGAGCCAAGTCAGAGAATCGGCCAGTTTTACCTGCTCAAAATCGTCGTAGATGGGTTCTTCCGAAAATAGCCGCAGTTCAAGGGAATCGAGGTTGGAATCTCGAAATTCGCGCAGGCGCTCGCCATTGGGTTTGGCTTTCTCCTCCACCGCACGCGTGATCGTACGGGCAATGTCAAATAGCGTGCTGTTGAAAGCATGGGCTCCTTCAAGCAATCTATACTGCTGAGCGTTGCGGGCAATAACCTGCTGGGCGTCGGCAATGCGATACCAAGATGACAGCACTTCTTTTGCGTTGGGGTCCTGCGCCACTGCCGTTCTTAATGCCTGTTCGGCAGTCTGCTTTTGCGTCATGAGCTGTGAATCCAATAAACCGGCGAACATGCCCTCCCGTGCCTTGCGGCTGTTCTGAACACCAAAAAGAGTGTCTTTAGCGCGACGGGCGTTTTCGTCACTTCTCGCGCTGTAAGCCAGCAGCATTACCTCCAGACTGTTCAACCGTTGTAAAACATAAGGGAAGTATTGGTCCCGCAAGTATTCCAATTCGGCCATAGTCAGTTGCCGGCTGGTGTTGCCCGGATGACCCGAAACAAATACCAAGTCTCCTTCACTCACTCCCTTGCTATCTAATTTCAGATAATGCTCGACTTTGGTTGGCTTGCCATTCTCGTAAGCCCGAAAAAGGCAAATATCAAGGTCGAATCGCGGGTATTCGAAATTATCAGGGTCTCCACCGAAAAAAGCGATCTGCTGTTCTGGAGCAAACACCAAACGCACATCAGTGTATTTCTTGAAACGGTACAAATGGTATCTCCCGCCTTGATACAGAGTGACCACGTCGCTGCGCAATCCTGTCTTTTCGAGGGATTCCTTTTCAATCTCTGCCATGACCGCCCGGCGGGCAGCAAAAGCCTCTTCTGGATTGGTGTCAGGTTTGACCGCGGCGTTAACCCGTTCCGTTACGTCTTCGATGCTCATAAGAACATTCAGTTCCAAATCCAGGCACCTTTTTTCTTCTTTTCGATCGCGCGCATAGAATCCATCTCGATAATAATTGTGCTCCGCGTCGCTGAACTTTTGCAGTGCGTCAGCGCCTACGTGATGGTTCGAAATAATCAGGCCATTCTCTGATATAAAAGAGCCGGAGCCGCCGCTGTTAAACCTTACTGAAGATTTCTGGACGTGCTCCAACCATGCAGAGGTCGGTTCAAAACCGTACCTATCTTTCAACAATTGATAGGGCGCGTCATTATAAAGCCACATACCCTCGTCAGCATTTGCAGGGATGCTGACGCTCATAATAATAAA
>CAZFLY010000043.1:0-25487 GCA_964519995.1 uncultured Pirellulales bacterium
AACAATGGACCAAATCAATTCTGGCAGGATGTTCCTGTGGCCAATCGTCCAACTCATCAATGGTATTGTAATGGGCACGAATGCCCAAGCGATGGCAGCATCAATCAGAGTAGCAAGAACACGCTTCCAGAATCCCACGAAGACAAAATCATCCGTTCTATCGGTCATTCTATTCTCTTTTGCCAACTATTGTTTATACGGTTCTCTATAGCTCTCCACAATCGGTTTCATAACACCGCACCAATCGTCTAAACTTACACATTTCCATTGTGAAGTAAAGTTTCTCCTGAGCCTGCCGAATGGCCCGTTCTATATCACAGAACTTATTAAAAAATTTATCCGCCTCAGACGGACAAACAAAAGATGATAACGTCATGGCTCACTTTAAGTTGTGAAGTGCCAGAGGAACCACCATAAAGTGGAACCAATTATTCTGCTAATTCTCAATCATGTCCCTCTAGCTGCCAGCTTTGCCTCTAATGAAGAAACAAGGGTATCAATGGGTGCACGTCGACTTGTGTTTAGACTCGAGATGCCCTGAGCAATGCACGCATTTACAACAAAGCGCTTGACCTTTGTTTTCATAGACTTGCCCCACATCTTTCCGCTTAATTGAAACAACTCAAAGACACGGTCTGACCACTTTGATCTCGAATTCCGGAATCGTGGCTGGTTGAGGTTGACTCCGAATTCCTTGCTAACGGCAGGTGCGTAAACTTCAAGTACAAGCAAGTCTTCTATCTCGCTGTTCTGCATCCCCTGGCATATGGCGAGATTGTAGTCCGCGGGCTCCAGCACATTCTTATCAAGTGCGTCCTGAGTGGACTTACGCCCTTCTTCATCATTATCCATAAAGGCATGAATATTGTAGACGTTCTGCTTATAGAAAGTTATTTTATAGTGCAAATTGGTTGCACCGCCAAGGTGGTCAATAACGAGAAGACGACGAGATAGGGCAGACTTTAATTGGGAAGAAAGAGAAGCCAGCCATGATGCTAATAAGTCCCGATCCTCCTCTCCCTCTACGAGCAATACTGCGTATGCTCCTATGAGATTGTCAGCCATCTGAATTCCCAGAGCCTCTCTTATTTCACTGATTTGCCTGGCTCGTACTGCCCGTCCGCCACGCACGAGGATATTCTGAGAGACTTGCTCGCGCTCAACGAGGATCGGTGAATGAGTTGTGATAATAACCTGTTGTTCTTTGGAAATATCCTTCAGCACTTGCCTAAGCCCGTGTATTGCTTCAGGATGTAGGTGTGACTCTGGCTCCTCGATTGACAGAATCAATGACTTTTCACCAATGCTTTCCTCGCTGACGTGCTTCATGAGGGACATGGTCGTCAGGCTAATGATTCCGTCGCCCTTTGATGCCAGTTCCGTTTCGGCACCATCATCGACCATGATATTGAAATTGGTACGGAAGGCTCTGCTCAGCTCATTGGTAATCCTCACACCTCTAACGCCGGGAACAAAATCGGATACGGTGCGCTTCAACTTGTAAGCTATCTTATCCAATACAGGCTGCTGAAGCTCCCGAAGCTTCTGTATTAAGTTCTTGTAGTCAGGATTGGATTCAAGAACAGATATTTCTCCCTCAATGAGGCCATCGATTATTTCAAGTGCCATCTCGGATGGACGTAAAGCTGAGATGTATTGTGAAGAAACATGATTTCTAATGAAGTCACTAATCTCTTCACGCTTATTGCTCAGAGTCTTCTTTCCCCTTCCTTTCATTAAAACCTCAATTGAAACGTCTTCAGGGCCAAATCCGAGTTTCACCTTTAGGTTCGTGTTTAGATTCACTCCAACCTTTTCTCGAAACTTCTTAAAATCATCTTCAGTGAGAGCAAATTCCAGGGTGAATTCCGATCGCCCGGTTTGATACTTTCTTTGAAGTGATACTGGAAAATCCCTCGACCATTCGTAGTCAGATCTAAAACTTGAGCGGAAGTAGCGGATGGGTGCCCTACGGGAACGTCGATAGGGTCGCGACCTAGTGAGTACGTTTAGGCTCAGTGCAATTGCTTTTACGATGTTGCTCTTTCCCTCATTGTTGGGACCAACCAAGACCGTATATTTGCCTAATGAAAGTTTGTATGCTTCGACAATTGATCGGTAATTACGAACGCTGAATGCAACAAGCTTCATACTCTTTGGCTCCTCAAGTCTCTACAGACCTAGCATAATAGCATACAATCCCCTTTGTTATTAATTTAATCAACTGAAATATATCCTCTTCATTTTTAATACGATTGCAAACATCACTCGATGCATATCTCACTTAGGATTATATCACCATAATCCGACCGGCGGATTTATCTTGATATGCCAAAAAAGCAAGCCTCCATCTTTAATTCATTATAATTATTCAATATAAGCTAATTCTGTATAAACAAGTTTTGTATAAACCAGTTTTGTATATATAAATCCATACCTAAGTTACTTAGGCATTATGCCAATACCAATCCATCAAATAGCTAAAACATTTATTTTATGGTTTATATATAATACCTAAGATACTTAGGTATTATTTGTAAAACAATTATAACAGTAACAAAAAACGCATCTGTCTGTTGATTATCAAGAAAATCATTTTAGACAAGTCCAAAATTTACTAGACACTTTTTAATACGCAGACACCTTTTAATACGGCTACAAATATCACTCGCGGCTGATACCAAGTCTTGATTTTAACACCAAAATCCGACATGCAAAAGCCAATTTTTTTTCTCGCCCAAATCCCTTGAAAAAAACCAATCTTTCCAACTCTCCTGAAAAACAACCCAATCTTTCAAACTCTCATACCAAACGAATGTTTCAACTATCACACAAAACAACATCAAATTGTTACATATTCTAATTCTAATACAATACAACAACAAATATGCAACGTCCGATAAGGCTATGGCTTGCACATATTAACATCGTTGGCTAGCAAACCCTATGCCACGCCAGCGCACCATTTTTCAAAGTCAAGTCCGCCATTTCATAGGACGCTCAAAAATGCACATTTTTGCTAAGATTTGCTCAAAACGCGCGTATTTTTGTAATTTTCTGCGCTTTTCTGCTCATTTTTGCACTTTTTGCCTCTTGTACCTAAGCACTTTTAATTGAAACACTTATAAAAATATTACTTAAAAGTCTTAACAACCAAATGTCTAAAACCACTCTGCCAAGTCCACCTCACTTGGCAGCCAAAATCCGACATGCGATATACGCAATACGCACCACGCAATACGAGACACGACACTGCCTGTCATCTTGGCGTGGCAGCCGCCTTTGAGTGCCAGAATTGGCACCTTTGCGCTGCTGCGAATTCGGTACCGTTGCTTTGCTGGTCAAATTTTGTAATCGCTAAGCTTTTGCAGATAAGGCACTTATCGCCGGCTGTGCAAATTGGCGTTGCGTCCGTATAATAGTTGGTACATTGTTTGCACTTTATGATCTAATTATGCTCTCGAAAAATGAATCTTGGACAAGCCAGACAATTTAAGGAGGCAAGCAATTATGGCAGTCAAACAATTGGCATTCGAAGCAGACGCACGGGCCAGGCTGCTCGCTGGTGTGGAAAAACTGGCTGCAGCGGTAAAACCAACACTTGGGCCGAGAGGTCGAAACGCGATTCTCGATAAAAGCTGGGGCGCACCAACCGTAACCAAGGACGGCGTTACAGTTGCAGAAGAAATCGATCTTATCGACAAGGATGAGAACCTCGGCGCAAAACTCGTGAAGGAGGCGGCAAGCAAAACCTCAAAAATTGCCGGCGACGGAACCACTACCGCTACTGTATTGACCGAAGCCTTATTTAAAGAGGCCTATAAAAACCTCACAGCCGGTGCTGACGCAATGGCACTCAATCGCGGAATGCAAAAAGCAGCAAAAGTCGTAGTAGATAAGCTTGCATCTTTGGCAAAGTCGGTGGACATCAAAAAGACTGACGACATTATTAACGTTGCCTCGGTATCGGCAAATAATGATATTGAAATCGGGAACAAAATGGCTGAAGCCTTTCAGCGTGTAGGCAAAGACGGCGTTATCACCGTTGAGGAGGGTAAAAGCTTAGAAACCAAAGTCGAATTTGTTGAAGGTATGCAGTTCGACCGTGGCTACCTGTCGCCCCATTTCGCTACCGATCCTGAGAATATGGTCTGTGAATTAGAAAAGCCTTATATACTTGTACACGAAGAGAAGATAAGCAACGTAGCCAAGCTCGTGCCGCTACTGGAAAAGACCGCAAAATCCAAGAGACCACTGCTGATCATCGCAGAAGATGTCGAGAGCGAGGCACTCGCGACATTGGTAGTGAACAAACTCAAAGGAATTCTTCAGGTCGCTGCTGTCAAGGCGCCGGGTTACGGCGACCGTAGAAAGGCAATGCTGCAGGATATTGCCGTACTGACCGGCGCAGAAGCTATCTTTAAAGATCTAGGCATCGAACTGGACAACATCAGCATCAAACAGCTTGGACAAGCAAAGAAGGTAACCATCGACAATGACAACACAATCATAATTGAAGGAGCCAGCAGCCAAGAGGCAATCAACGGCAGAATCAAGCAAATCAAAGATGAGATAGAAACGACAACCAGTGATTATGACCGTGAGAAATTGCAGGAGCGACTGGCTAAACTGACCGGCGGAGTTGCGCAGATAAATGTGGGTGCTGTCAGTGAAGCGGAAATGAAAGAAAGGAAAGCCCGGATCGAAGATGCACTGCACGCGACTCGTGCAGCAATCGAAGAGGGTATTGTGCCTGGCGGCGGTGTTGCGCTTATTCGCTGTATTGATGTGGTCAAGGAGCTAAAGCTCCAAGGTGACGAGGCAACCGGTGCTGAAATACTGGCCAAAGCGCTACGGATGCCATGCTACTATATTGCCTACAATGCTGGTGCTACACCGAATATCGTCGTAAACAAAGTGTCCGAGGGCAAAGGCGGTTTCGGTTACAATGCCAACACCGACACTTATGAAGATTTGTTCAAGGCCGGCGTGATTGACCCGGCAAAAGTGACACGAATTGCGCTGCAGAATGCTGTGAGCATTGCAGGTCTTTTACTAACGACAGATTGTCTTGTCACGGAAAAGCCCAAGGAAAAGGATGAGATGCCGGCCGGTCCGGGAGGACCCGGCATGGGTGGCATGGGTGGTTACGGTGGTGGTATGGGCGGTTACGGCGGCGGTATGGACATGATGTAAGCTATGTCGGCACCGTGACAAGCAACAGATCAGGCAAGAGGTCGGCTGATTTGTTACAGTGCATGTTCCATGAAGGAGACAAAATATTGAGCGCTAAAGCAAAACACAAGACGAGATTTGTCTGGTGGATCAATGTATTTTTGGCCACGGCGGCAATTACTTTTTTTGCTGTCCGTTCGCTTGCTGAGATGACGACTGAGCAAAAGGATGAGCGAATGAAGTGGTGGCGTGAAACGAGGTTCGGGATGTTCATTCACTGGGGGATCTATTCGGTGCCAGCAGGCACATACCAGGGTAAGCAAATCCCCTCTACCGGCGAGTGGATTATGAACGGCGCCAACATTACGATCTCAGAATATGAGCAGTATGCGAATCAGTTTAATCCGGTCAAGTTCCATGCAGACCAGTGGGTGCAAATTGCGAAAAACGCGGGGATGAAGTATATCGTGATCACAAGCAAGCACCATGATGGCTTTTGTTTGTGGGATTCAAACGTAAGTGATTATGATGTGATGGATGCTACGCCTTTTAAGCGTGACATCTTAGGTGAGTTATCCAAGGCATGCAAGAAACACGGCGTCAAGCTTTGTTTCTATCATTCTATTATGGACTGGCATCATCCAGATGCACAGAGACCTTTCTATCCAACTTACAACGATACGAGCAAGTCGAACCCGAATTTCTCGCGGTATGTCGAGAACTACATGAAGCCGCAATTGAAGGAGCTTGTTGAGAACTACGGGCCTTTAGGCGTGTTGTGGTTCGACGGCGAATGGATAAAGGACTGGACGGAGTCACAAGGCAAAGAGTTGTACAATTATGTCCTGAGCCTACAGCCGAATATTATCATCAACAATCGCGTAGGTAAAGGCCGCAAAGGTATGGAGGGACTGAGCAAAAGTGAGGAATACGCCGGTGACTTCGGCACAACGGAACAGCAGATTCCCGCGACAGGTCTATTAGGTGTCGACTGGGAGACCTGCATGACAATGAATGATACGTGGGGATACAAGTCCTATGACAAAAACTGGAAATCGACGGAAGATTTGCTGCGTAAGTTGGCGGATATTGCAAGCAAGGGTGGCAACTTCCTATTGAATGTCGGGCCGACTGCAGAAGGACTTATTCCCGATGCGAGCGTTGAACGGCTCGCGGCGGTTGGTGAGTGGATGAAGGTCAACGGCGAGAGTATCTATGGTACAACCGCCAATCCGCTCGGCGAGCTTTCCTGGGGCCGATGCACCGCAAAGCCTAGCAAGTTATACCTGCACGTCTTTGATTGGCCCGGTGACGGCAAGCTGACGGTGCCGAACATTAAGTACAGTGTTAAGAAGGCATATCTGCTTGCGGATAAGGAACGCAGGAAACTAACGATTAAGCAAGTTAGTGACAGTGAGGTGGTTATCTCGGTTCCACAGGATGGCCCAGATACGATCAACAGTGTAGTTGTGTTAAACGTCGAAGAAAATTGAGAAGTATTATGTCAGGAGAGCACTTAAGGAGTGAGATATGAAGCTGAGACCTTTGGATGACAGAGTTGTAATAAAGCAGTTGGAGGCTAAGGAGAAAACAGCCGGCGGTATTTATCTACCCGAAACTGCTAAGGAAAAACCACAGATAGGTAAGGTGATAGCGGTCGGCCCCGGCAAGGTTCTTGACACCGGCAAGCGCAGCGAAATGTCGGTGAAAAAGAACGATGAAGTCGTCTATGGCAAATACATGGGCAACGAGGTCGAAATCGATGGGGAAAAATGCGTGATTGTCCATGAAAGCGATTTGCTTGGAGTTGTTGAGAAATAAGTGATTGGTGATTGGTGTTCGTAGTTCATTGTTCACAGATTACTAACTGAAGCGTAACAGACAGTATAAGGGAATAAACATGGCTAAGCAATTAATGTTTGATGATACGGCACGAACGGGACTCAAAGATGGTATTAGGGCATTAGCTGATGCCGTGAAAGTGACATTGGGGCCTACGGGAAAGAATGTCATCCTTCAAAAGAGTTGGGGCTCTCCAAAAGTAACAAAAGACGGAGTCTCTGTCAGTAAAGAGATTGAGCTACCGGAACCTTTCAAGAACATGGGTGCAAAGATGGTCAACGAAGTGGCCAGTAAAACCTCTGATGTTGTCGGTGATGGAACCACAACTTCAACCGTGCTGGCAGAAGCAATCTACCTGGAGGGCCTCAAGCACGTGACAGCCGGTGCAAACCCAATGGCAATTCAGCGAGGAATTAATAAAGCCGCTGAAATTGTGACCAAATTCATCGAGTCAGTTAGCGTTCCTGTGAAAGGCCATGATGATATTGCCAAAGTGGCTGCAATCAGCGCCAATAATAATCCCCAGATCGGCAAAATCCTGGCAGACGCATTCGATAAGGTCGGCAAGGAAGGCGTTATCGAGGTCGAAGAAGGCAAAGCAATGGAAAGCGAGCTTGAGGTTGTTGAAGGCATGCAGTTCGACCGCGGGTACATATCGCCCTACTTCATCACCAACGCCGAAACATTGGAGGCTCTGCTTGAGGACGCGTACATCCTTCTTCATGAGAAAAAGCTGTCGAACATTCGCGAGATGATTCCGCTTCTGGAAAAAATTGCTCAGGTTGGTCGACCTTTGCTCATTGTTGCTGAGGATGTTGAAGGTGAGGCACTGGCAGCTCTGGTAATCAATCGGCTGCAAGGTGTGTTGAAAGTCTGTGCGGTTAAAGCGCCCGGCTTTGGTGACCGAAGAAAGGCAATGCTGGACGATATTGGGATTCTGACCGGCGGACAGGTGATTACGGAAGATTTGGGTATTAAATTAGAGAAAGTCGAGCTTTCACAGTTGGGCCAGGCCAAGAAAATCGTCACCAACAAGGATACAACGACAATAATTGAGGGAGCCGGCAAGAAGAAAGATATCAACGCTCGCTGCGACCAGATTAGCAATCAGGCCGACAAAACGACAAGCGACTATGACCGTGAGAAGCTGCAGGAAAGACTGGCAAAATTGACCAGTGGTGTAGCCGTCATCAAAGCCGGTGCAGCAACAGAAACTGAAATGAAAGAACGCAAAGACCTGCTGGAAGATGCTCTTCATGCCATGAGAGCCGCCAACGAGGAAGGCGTCGTAGCAGGTGGAGGTACCATATTCCTGCGTGCAGTACCGGAAGTGGAAAAGGCTAGAGTAAAAGTTAGAGGCGATGAGAAAATCGGCTTTGATATAGTGATGCACGCCCTTAAAGCACCAACAATGCAGATTGTGGATAATTCCGGCGGACAAGGCGACGTAGTCGCTGAGCAATTGTTGGAGAGACTGCAAAAGGAGAAGAATATCGGCTACAACGCCAATATAGGACAGTTTGTCGACATGTTCAAAGCAGGCATAATAGATCCTGCAAAAGTTGCCAGAACGGCGATTGAGATGGCTGCATCCGTTGCAGGTTTGATGCTGACAACAAATGTGTTAGTGACAGAGCTAAAAGAAAAAGACGAAGAGCCCGTTCCAGGCTCAGTGAGATAGACCCGTATGTCGTATGTCGTGGTAGTTAGCCCGCGGGTCTTCTGTTGTGAGTAGCGTCTGGCGGGATAATATGGCTATACAAACCTACAGGGATTTGGATGTCTGGAAGAAAGGCATTTCGCTGGTATAAGGATACATACGAGATAACGCAAAAACTGCCAAAAGAAGAGACATACGGTTTGATCAGTCAGATGAGGCGGGCTGCTGTCTCCATACCATCCAACATAGCAGAAGGCTTCAGACGATTCCACAACAAGGAGTATAAGCAATTCCTATATACGGCATCAGGGAGCTGTGCTGAATTGGAAACGCAAGCAACGATATCAAGAGAGCTGAACTACATCACAGAGAAGGACGAGGCCGCCCTACTGAAGGAATTGGATCACATAGGTCGAATGATATCAAATCTCATCAAGAAACTCTAACGATATACGAAATACGAGCTACGAAATACGAAATCATGGCTAAACGTGATTACTACGAAGTCCTCGGGACGAATAAGAACGCCTCTGCCGATGAGATCAAGCGCGCATACCGGCGCATGGCGATGAAGTATCACCCGGACAAGAATCCAGGTGACAAACAAGCAGAGGCAAAGTTCAAAGAGTGTGCCGAGGCTTACGAGGTCCTTAGCGAACCCGAGAAACGACAGAGGTACGACCAGTTCGGCCATGAAGGCCTGCGCGGAGCTGGCGTGCACGATTTCTCGCGAATGAACGTTGAAGATATCTTCAGCATGTTCGGCTTCGATGATTTCTTCAGCGGTATCTTCGGCGGTCGAAGAAGATCAGCTCGCAGAACGGGCCCGACACGCGGCTACGACCTCGAAACAAGTGTAGAACTAACGCTTAATGAAATAGCCAAAGGCACCGAAAAGACAATAGAATTCACCAGGCAAGACAGATGCGCCGAGTGCGCCGGGAGCGGCTGTGCAAAAGGCAGCAAGCCCGCTCGCTGCGTCACATGTGGAGGAAGCGGACAAGTCGCACGAGGTGGAGGCTTTTTCCAGATGGTTTCAAGCTGCCCCCAATGTAATGGCAGTGGAAAGGTCATTACAAATCCCTGCAAAAAATGCAGGGGCACAGGTCGGGTGCCAAGAAAAAGGACTATAAGCATTAGTATCCCGGCCGGTGTGCACGAGGGACAGGGCATAAGGGTTGCACATGAAGGCGAACCAGGACAATCCGGCGGCCCAAACGGCGACCTCTATTGTTATGTCAGAATAAAACCACATGCGTTCTTGCAGCGCGACAGCAATAATGTAATCGCCGTGGTACCCATAACCTTCACGCAGGCAGCATTGGGTGCAACGATTGAAGTGCCAACCCTGAACGGTACAGAATCTCTCAAGATACCGCCTGGTACGCAATACGGAAGTATCTTCAGAATAAGAGGTCAGGGCCTGCCTGACATGAGGACAAAAAGAACCGGCGACCAACTCGTACAAGTGATTATTGAAACTCCAACAAAACTCAATGCCAGGCAAGATGAACTACTAAGAGAATTTGCTAAAACCGAAGACAGTTCCGTTTCTCCGAAAACGCAAAACTTCTTCGAAAGATTAAAGAAACATTTCGGCAACAACTTATGAAAGACAAAAGAAAAGAAAAACCAAGAGAAGAAAAAGAGACCGAGCACAAGAAAAACGAGTTACAACAATTCCAGGAGCAGTTCACTGTTCTGGAGAAGGAAAAGGATGAGCTGCTCGGTAAGCTGCAGCGAGTTAGCGCTGACTACGCTAATTTCCAAAAAAGAGCACCGAAACAAATAAGTGATACAATTGCGTATGAAAAGGAAAAGATAATAAAGACTCTACTGCCTGCTTTGGATAACTTTGAGCACATGCTGCAAAAAGCGCACTCAGCCGAGAGCGCGGACATTCTTCTCAAGGGCGTTCGAATCATTTACGACCAAATGCTTGACATCCTCAAGTCACATGGGGTCGAGCAAATAGACGCATTGGAGGAGCAGTTCGATCCCGCCATACACGAAGCAATGATGCAAAAAGCTGAACCCGATAAGGAAAATAATATCGTGCTGGAGGAATTTCAGAAGGGCTATAAACTGAATGGCCGTGTGATTCGGCCGAGCAAGGTTATTGTGAATAAACTGGAAACAGAGGAGGTACCAGAGAGTCAAGGTGAACAGGTCCAAGAGCAAGAAGCCAAAAAAGAGGAGATAGCCGACGAGTTCGAGACGACTGATCTGGAATAATTGTTATGCCGACGTACGGTTATGAATGTGAAAGTTGTGGATACGAGTTTGAGCAGTTTCAGTACATAACAGACAAGTCACTTCGAAAATGTCCCAGGTGCGGCAAGCTGAAGCTGAGACGTCTTATCGGCACCGGTGCGGGTGTAATCTTCAAGGGCAGCGGCTTCTACGAAACTGATTATAGAAGCGAGAGCTACAAAAAGGCTGCTGAGAAAGAAAAGACCGGTCCAGAAAAAGACACCTCTAAGAAAGAAAACCAATCCGAAAGCAAAGTTGCAGAATCCGCCAATAAGACAGGAAAAGACACATCCAACAAGAAAAAAACAGCGTAGTCATTATCTTTGCAGGTACATCGCTATTGCGACACGGTGACACTAAGATTATATGGAATGGTCAAGATTTAATCTGACACTTCTGCTATAACCTACGACAGAGGATTTTCACAACGCAACGGAGGCGTAGCCGAAGTGGAGTTGTGCAAATCGCAATCGAAACAGAAAGGAGTGTCAGAAGATGACGACAGAACAGAAAATCATCAAAAACAAAGTTGGCCTGTTGGAACTGGCCAAATAACTCCATCTGTCCGTTACTGATCTTGCCAACCAGTTTTTCAGATATTTCCTGTTGCCTCTATTGCCAAACCTGTTCAGTATTGTAATTTGTTACGCAGGCATGTACAATCGCTTTTAAGATGAAACAACCTGGTTCTATAGACATTTAGAAGTCCTAAAAGGGGAGCATTTGTTTTTTTACCACCTCGATAGCAGAGTTAGTCGGGGTATTCAGTTTTCTAATTCTAAGTTCCGGATTCTACATAATGATCGAATTCAAACCTAAATTGCCGTTACCTTTTCGCCTCCTGAACAAAGTCGGCGACTCATTGCATCGACTGAACCTGCCATCAGTAGAGTTAAGTGAAGAGGCGGTTCGCAACCCAGCCATTAAAAGAACAGGCTTAGAGGATTTTGGTGATCAATACCATCAAGAGGGATTAAGCAGGGTACTTGAATCAGCCGTCGAGGACGCCAATTTGCATTTCATCGGCCGACTTATTATTCAAAATGCAGTAAAGATTAATCTTATGAAAAGGTTATGGTTGACAGAGGCAGTCAAGCATCACACAGAGATTTTCCAGCGACCGCTAAGACCACCAATTATTGTGATAGGCCTGCCTCGTACAGGCACTACATTCTTACATCGTATGTTGGCTGCCGATCCAGCCAACCGGGCAGTGCCCATGTGGGAATTAATGCGACCTTTGCCTAACAGCCGCACTACTTGTAGTTGGAAAGGTAGTGCCACTTATCGTCGCTACATGGCGAAAAGCGAAATTGGTCTCTGGCCCAAGCTTGCCAAGGACGCGGACCGCAAGCGCTATTTCCGGCCTGACTTACCAGACGAATGTATGTGGCTGCTGAATGCCACTTTTGTGAGCTTTGGCTTCTGGGTACTTGCACCTGTGTACAGGTACCTGGAATGGTACAAGAAGCATGACCGCTTCAAACCTTATATGGAATATCGGCAGATGTTACAGGTGCTTCAGGCGGTCGATCCCAACCGTCGGCTTACTCTAAAAGCACCTGCTCACACCGGGTCACTTGACGCTCTGCTGTACGCAATACCAGATGCTTTGATCATCCAGATTCACCGCGACCCCGTGACTGCGTGCAACAGTTTCAGCAGCTTGCTATATACAATTCACAGTGCTGTAAGTAACAAAATAGACATAAAAGCTATGGCTTTTGCTAATCTGAGCTTCTTGGCAAACGAAATACAACGCAACATAGCTGCGCGTGCCACTCTACCAAACACTATTGTGGATGTGCATTATGACAAACTCGCTACTGAGCCTATTGCCACGGTAGGAGACATTTACGAACATTTTGGTTTGAGGTGGTCAGAAACCTTTCAAGATAACCTAAACAGTTATGTCACCAGCAATCCGAAAGGCAAACACGGTGATCACAACTACGATTCAGCGACATTTGGTCTTACCGATGCCGAAATCTCCAGGCAATTTGAGCAATACTATAAGAGATTCAACATTACACCGTGAATCGTCGTTAGTTTTCTGCGAACTGGCGTAGCTGCGCATCATCACGAAAAATATACACACAATTAATTGAGCTACTAAAATGGCCACGTTATTTGACATTTTTTACCGATCGCGATAAAACTTCTCGGCACTGTGTGGGAATGATTAAGACTATTTGAGCTATTTGTATTTTTGTTAGAACCTCACGATATTGGTAAAATGAAGACCACGGATTTTGGCCTAATGGGGCCATCCGAGCCTCCTGTTATGCTGTGACCCGCAGTTAGGTATTGGCATTAGGCTCAAGACTCGTCTACCATAAAAGTAATATTGGTGTTAAAAACTTGACAAGCGGTTTTATGGAAGGAGAAAACCATGGCTAATGTCTATAAAGTGATTCTTGTCTTGACCTGTGTATCAGTCGTTTGGGCGATTCAGAACGATAAAGATGATGTGTCCCTTGATCAGCAACAAGCTATTGAAAAAGCGATCCTGAAAGTACATGCCGCTATGATGAAGGCCGCTGAAAATCTGGATGCAGAAGCCCTTTATAGTCATGTACTTGATATGAATAAAGGTGTTATTGTTCAAGACGGTAAGGTCTTGACAACACGCCAAGAGGCATTGGACGCAACCAAACAAGGCCTCCAGGGACTAAAGGACATATCCTATAAATATAACCAGAAGCATATTACAATAATTTCTCCAACCGTAGCCCTTTGGGTCGCAGATGGAACAACCTCAGCTACGATTATCGAAGATGAGCGTGAAATTAGTGTAGCCTTTGCTGAGACTATTGTTTTTGTTCTAAGGGATGGGCAGTGGAAGGTCCTTCACGCACATCGATCTGTTCCCAATACCAGGTGAACATGGCAAAAGGCATTGGCGTCATGAAGAAACTAACTACCATAAAGATGGCCAATTAGCTCCGCACTTAAAAAAGATTTGTTTAACAGAAACATGGCTAAGTCAATGAAACAACAACGGCAGGCGGGTTTCC
The DNA here is from genome assembly GCA_964519995.1 of uncultured Pirellulales bacterium. GTDB lineage: Bacteria > Planctomycetota > Phycisphaerae > Sedimentisphaerales > Anaerobacaceae > CAZFLY01. The sequence continues at coordinate 13,948 of CAZFLY010000043.1, forward strand.
TAATGGCTAAGATTCGCCAGGTGGGTGAAAGAATTTTTCTGCGCAGGTTGAAAGAATCAGATGTCGAGATAAATCCGGCCCAGGGACGGATTATGTTTGCGCTGTGGCAGAAAGATGGGATATCAATCCAGGAACTAGCGAAGAAAACGCAATTGGGTAAATCGACGCTGACCAGCATGCTGGATAGACTCGAGGCGATGGGATATGTTAAGCGACAGCGCTGTGACCAGGACAGGCGCAAGATACTCATCTTGCGAATCGAAAAGGATCGGGCAATGGAGAAGGAGTATGTTAAGTTGTCCGAACAGATGACGGAGATATGGTACAAGGGATTTGCAGCGGCTGAGATCGATAAGTTTGAGGCTTACCTGCAACGGATACTGAATAATTTAGTGGATTGTGAAAATAACGATGGGTAGGGCCAATCACAAGATAAGGCTCTCCACTAAGACGGTCTTGTCTGCAATCGGTATTGCACTTGTTATAGCCGCTATATCTTTTACTATACTCGCGGTTTTGCCTGCGTCTGAGCAGCCCTTTTTCAAGGCCCCTCTTAGAAGCGTCCTGCTGGGACTTGGCTTGCTGGGCGTCGCATGTCCACTATGTATTGTTGGGCTTATAATCAAAAAGCGATCAGCTAAGTCGCCCTATTTTGAAGAGGCCTTTATCGCAACAGTCATCAATGTTTTCGGCTTCATACTACTTGGCCTTGGCCTGGTCTGTATCGGTGTTAGCATCTACGCCCTGGTTAGGCATCTACTTGGCTCCGAGTAGCTGGAATTGTCAAAATCACCATGCTACTGTGCTATTGTGGTCTTGTGCACTTTTTCCTTGCCTTTTACAAAAACCATGACAATGATTTAACTCAAACAAAGTGGATATAGCAACTTTGATCCAGCAGTAAAACCTAATAGGTAAATAATAAATACCATGTGACATTCAAATATTAGGTGACAGAGATCAAGATGGGATCAAAACAAAAAAAGATATTTAGAACTACTTTTACAACATACACAGAGGAGGAAATCATTGGTGAGGGTGGTTCTGGCCGTATTTTCAAGGTAGTCGATGATTCTGGAGCTATCTGGGCCCTTAAGCTGTTAGACTCCTCAAAAGCTACTACGGAAAAAAAGAAGCGATTCAAGAACGAACTGCTCTTTTGCCATAGGAACAAGCATTGGAATATAGTGACCGTAACGGATCACGGCAATTATGCCCAGGATATGAAGTATTCGCCTTTCTATGTAATGCCTTTATATGACGGTTCAATGAGAAAGCTACTCAACTCAGGCTTACCGAATGAAAAAGCTCTAAAGTACTTCGCAAATATACTTGATGGAGTTGAAGCTGCTCACTTACAAGGAGTGATTCACAGGGACCTTAAACCAGAGAACATACTATATGACAATAAGAATGATATTTTGCTGATTGCTGATTTTGGAATTGCACATTTTAAAGAAGATGAACTGTTCACCGCAGTTGAGACTAGAGACTCAACAAGGTTGGCCAACTTCCTATATGCCGCTCCAGAACAAAGAAGTCGAGTTCTTGCAGTAGATCACCGCGCTGACATCTATGCTCTTGGTCTCATTCTCAATGAGATGTTCACCGGGCAGGTTCCTCATGGTACAAAATACAAAACCATCACCCAAACTGCTCCCGAATATGCCTATCTTGACGATCTAGTAACACAGATGTTAAGCCAATCTCCAGAAGACAGGTTCTCATCGATTGAAGAAATTAAGCAACAACTCATCGGTCGACGGAATGAGTTTATATCTCGACAACATCTCAGTGAGTTGAAAGAGACCGTCATTCCGGTTACCGAAATTGATGATCCTCTGATTGCTGATCCTCCTCACTTGGTTAATTTTAACTGGGATCGCGGAACGCTTACTCTATACCTTAGCTGTCCCGTAAATAATGAGTGGGTATGGGCACTGAATAACATGGGTAGTTATGGATCTCTTTTTGGTAAGGGGCCTAAGGATTTCTCTGTTTCGGGTGACAAAGCAGTAATAACAGCCAGTGAAAATGAAGTTCAAGAAATCATTGACTTTTTTAAAAGTTGGCTGCCCAAAGCAAATCAGGTATATAAAAACCGAGTTAAACAAGAGAAGGAACAGGAGGAGGAAGCGAAACGAAAAGAACTTGAACGAAAGATCAAAGAACAAGAAGCGCGTCAACGAGTGCTGAAGAATACAAAAATATAATAGAAAACATCTATAAGAAAATAGAAATTAGGGACATCCACCATCTTCATATAGTAAACAAGATAAATTGAGGCAATTGAATAATATTGTTCGCGGGCCTTCGGTTTGAAGGGTGTTCGCTTATAATTAGCCTCTTAAAGGAAAAAATGAGATGACAGGTAAGGAATTCATTAACTCTCTGGCGAATGGGAAATCAGACATTATCCAGATGCTCCTGGATATTCTTTCAAAAACGGATTCGCGGTATTGCCTGATCGGAGGACTTGCAGTAAACGCTTATGTTGAACCTGTCGTAAGCCTTGATTTGGATATCGTCGCAGCGGTTGAAGATATTGAGGCTATTTGCAACGCGGCCAAAGATAACGGCTTAAAGGTTGAGCAATTCGAGCATAGCGTGAACATCACGAGCAAGAGTTCCGACCTGCGGATTCAACTTCAGGCCGATCCCCGGTACCAGAAGTTTGTTTCAGTTTCAGAGGATAGAAATGTGCTGGGTTACAAGATGAAGGTCGCAAGGCTTGAAGACGTATTGCAGGGCAAAGTCTGGGCGTACATGGATAAATCGCGGCGGAAGAGCAAACGACAAAAGGATTTGGCTGATATCTTTCGCATCATAGAGAGGTATCCACAACTTGAGGCATCGCTACCACAAAGCCTTCGGGAAGAATTGGACAAATAATAGGGGGCGAACATACCGCTCCAGCAAAGTGCGGGCAAGCCAAACCTCTGGGTTCTTACAATAAGCATTAGGGACGAAACTTTGGACAGCGTGTCTGATGAAAAACGTGGTTCGCGGCTAATGAGTTGGTAGTAAGGGATCGGTGGATCGGTATTCAGCATTCGTATTTTGTTCCGGCCAAAAGTTGAATAAAATTGCCGCGACAGTATGGAGTGGGACTCGTAGCTATTCTATCAAGAGGGATTCTGTCTAAGGGCTCTGCAAATAGTTGATGTTACATCTTGTTCGTTAGCAGATGCCTCGGCTTCGCTCGGCATGACATGGTAACACAGCCAAAAGTCCCTCAATATGTCATTTCGACCGAAACGATGCGTAGCATCGTGTAGTGGAGAAATCTGGTTTCGCAAGGTGGTATCCCCTATAATGGACGCATACCTGCAAGCAAAACTTATTACGTTTATATCATGGCCAGCCAATCGCGTACTTTGTATGTCGGGATCACCAACAATATCCGTAGAAGAGTTTGGGAGCATAGGACAGGATTGGTCGAAGGTTTTACCCATTGTTATATGATTGACACGCTGGTTTATGTTGAATCATTCGATGATGCACTTTCTGCAATTGAAAGAGAAAAGCAAATCAAACACTGGAGACGAGATAAGAAACTACGGTTAATCACTCAGGCCAACCCTAATTGGCGTGACCTTGGTGACGGATTGTAAGATAAGTATCGAACACAAAGCAGATGTCTCGACTTCGCTCGACATGACAATGGCTATACCAAATTACTTGAATGGATTTAATGCATCAGAGAGGTTAAAATAACGGATGTATGATGAAGAAACGTCTATCTTTGCACAATAAGGCTATGTTGGCTATGAGGGAGGCCGTAAAGGAAGTAATCGAGCGGCATAAAAAGGAAAAACGGCCACTTGCTGTCTGGAACTGGAAGACGCAGAAAGTTATATTCATGTCACCGGCCACAGCTTTACGTAAATATAATAAGGACGTACAGTCAAAAAATTAAGATTATAGCGGGACTGTTGAAAAACGTGGTTGGCTGCCGTTATGAAAGGAGTTGGACCATGAGAAGAATTATAGCTTTATCAATGTTGATAGTGATGGTCGTTTCTGGTGTGAGTGTCTATGCTGGGGACTGTCCTCGTTTTCGAGGGCCGGCTGGCGACGGCAAGTTCGAGGAGACCGGACTATTAAAGAAATGGCCCGAGGGCGGGCCAAAACTCGCCTGGTCTGCGAAGGGGCTTGGTAAGGGTTTTTCTTCAGCCACAATTGTCAACGAGACTGTCTATGTAACGGGTATGGACGACCAGAATCAGGGTTATCTGTTTGCCTTTAACATGGATGGTTCACCGAAATGTAAGACGGCATACGGACCGGAGCTGGAAAAACGTGGCCCGGCGGTACCAGGCACACGCGCCACGCCGGTAATCGACGGCGACCGGATATTCCTAATGACCGGCTTCGGCAAGCTGATCACATTCGAGGCCGCGACGGGGAAAGTGCTCAAAACGATTGACCTGTTGGAGCAATTCGGTGCCGAGCAGGCGAAATTCGGCTTTGCCGAGTGCGTGCAGGTCGATGCAAAGAATGTCATCTGCACACCCGGCGGACCTGACGCATCGCTCGTGGCCCTGAACAAAAATACAGGCGAGACAGTCTGGCAAACCAGGGGCCTTAGTCAGCCGACGGCCTACTGCGCCGCCAGGATTATCAACCACGGAGGAAAACAACTCCTCGTCACCATGGTAGAGAAGGCTTGTGTAGCCGTTGACCCGGATACAGGCAAGGTCTTATGGCAGTATGATTACCCGCAACGGCACGGTGTTCAGCCCAATCCGCCGCTCTATGCCGATGGCATGATATACATCTGCTCGGGCGCTGGCAAAGGCGGCACAATGCTGGAACTGTCAGAAGACAGCCAAAGCGTAACACCAAAATGGACGGACAAGACGCTGGATTGCCAGATGCAAGGCGTTATTTTGATCAACGGCTGCATATACGGAACCGCTCAGAGCGCTAATAAGGGACTTGTCTGCCTGGATTGGAAAACGGGTGAGGTTAAATGGAACACCGATGCAATCAAGCAAGGTGTCGTGATATGCGCTGACGGAATGCTGTATATCTATGCGGTAGAAGGAACGATGCATCTGGTCAAGCCCAATCCTGAGGCCTTCGAGCCGGTCAGCCAATTCGCCATTACCGAGGGCGCTAACCAGAATTGGGCCCATCCGACGATTGCCAACGGTCGGCTGTATGTCCGCCACGGTGATGCGCTAATGGCATACGACATCAAAGCCGGAACTTAAGACAATTCCGCTGCGAGCTCGAAGCAAAAGCGAAAGGCTATGGCTACTTGACGAGTTTCGCGATTTGCCTGCAATGAAGGTGTTCTGCAGTATGAGCACTCCGTTACTTTCTCGTTGTCGATCGGTATTCGGCAGGAAGTTCAAGAGCAGGCAGTCTGCTATTCGGTGCCGATAAGCACAATAGTCAGATTAACCCGGGCTTTGCCCTCGGTTTGCACGGCTGTTTTCTCAACTTTCTTTTGGTTCCAGGTCAGAACAGGCTTTGGTATAGCGGGTAAATCAGCAGCATCCTTCTCGATGACAGCTAACACTTCTTGTCCCGGCATGAGCATAGCTACGTTGTTCAAAACTGCAAAGCCCCTTGCCACCTCAGCGCATGTCTTGAGATTGTCCTGGTTGACAACATCCGAAATCTGTTCAGCGGTGATAGCAGCGACCGCAATCGGTGAGCCAAACTGCTCGGTCTCAACAAGCAGCCTTGTTGAATCAAATCTCCCCCATATACTGCCTAAATCCGCCAATAGCAAATTCAGGCCCTCCTTACTACAGCTAAGAGAGTATAATTTCCTATCACCAAGGTGTCCCGACGTGACACAATCCGAAAGTCTGTTATCCTCAATCGCTCTATTGAGAAATGCGTCAACCGCGACTAAGTCAGCGGTTCTTAACTCGAGCCTGCCGATAAAGCCTTTATCTAAACTCGCACCGATGCCGGAGTCTGTCACGCCAATTGGTGCGGCGGGCTGCAAGTCAGCGATATGAATCACCTGGCGACCGCCGGTATCAGGCGCAATGATTGTGTAGATCACCACGCCCAAAACACTAACCAAGGCAATCATCGCCGCCGCAGCTATAACTTTGCGCATTAGCAGGCTCTTCATACCTTGGCCAACCACAGAAGATGGAACTGCCAACAACGTCCTTCTCTCCAGCGACGCTTTGACCTGTTCCAACAGCCCAGAAGGGGCCGCCACGTGTGGTATAGAACTAATTAGAGTTTTACATCGCTGTAACTGTTGCAGACGCCTCGCAACCGATGAGTCATGCGTAATCATCTGCTGGACATCAGTTAGCTTACTTTCCGTCAACTCTCCATCAATGAAGTTATTGAGCAATTCGTCGATATCCGGATTAGGCTTCATTATAGAATAGCCTCCATAATTTCTCTCAGATTGCTCCTGGCCCTGCTGATTCTGCTCTTTACTGTTCCCAATTCAACACCCAATACCGCTGCAATCTGAGCGTAATTCATACCTTCAATATCACGCAGGACAATAACAGTCCTGTGCTCATCATCAAGTTTCATTAACAATTCGAGTGCTATTTCGCCCAACTCTTTATTTTGAGCAACGGTCGAAGGATCAGGCGCCCTTTCATCGCTCAAAAACTCACTCAGTGCATGCGCCGCTTTGCCACCATTTTCATAATCATCGGCATCGAGCGATCTAAAGCTGAGCCTGTTGCTTCTCCGACAATAGTTTAAGGTCAAGTTAACAGCAATCCTAAACGCCCAAGTGTAAAAGCTGCTCTTGCCCTTGAACCTGTCGATGCTTTCTATTATTTTGACAAACGTATCCTGTGTAAGTTCCGCAGCGTCATCAGTGTTGGCACATATTCTCAATATCACGTTATAAATGCGATTTTGATACTTGAGGACAAGCCTCTCCATCGCTGCTGAATCGCCAGTCCGGCACTGCTCAACCAACGCGGTATCGTCAATATTGACGCTTGCCCATTCAGTGCGCACAATCTCTTCTCTTATTTAGACCTATCTACAACCAAAAAAGTTCCTTATTTAAATAAAACTACGGAATATAATCGCAGATTGGACCTCTGCGGTCAAACCAATTTGGTCCAGCCAAAACCAACAAATGACAATGCTACCCAGCTTTTAACACTCACTTTGCTTATAATGCAGGGGCTTCGCCTCTTTGACTATCTGCGGGGCTGTCATCATAAAAAAACTGGGGCCTATGCAACCGCATAGGCCCCGAAACGATACAGAGTATAGTGTCATTCTTACTTGGTAGCGCACTTACAATACCGGCCAGATACGCTCCTCAAGCCAGGATGACGCCAACTTCGCATAATCACCAAAGTCAACATCGCCATCGTCATCAAGATCGGCTACAAGCGTAACCTCTTCTGTAGCAGTATCCAGCCACTCATTAGCCATAATCTCAAGGTCAGACTCGTCTACCACACAATCGTCATTGATGTCTCCGACAGGTTGTAGCTGCGATGGTACACATCGAGGCCAATGCAACCTGATGTCATCGAAGTACATAGAGCCTGTGCCTGCAGATGCAGGAGCAGCCTTGTTGCCAACACCAAGGGTCATCTTGGTAATGGCTGCTGTATTTACGCCAGCGTTGGTGAACTCACGCATGTCAATGTTCCATTCCTGCCAACTGGATACCTGTGTTCCATTTGGCTCTGAATGCTCAACAAGCTCGAAGTTGCCAGCATCGTCTTCGAGAATGACGTAGAGCCTGTCGGCAACGTTGCTTTCTATACCAACATCCTGCGATTGAGTGAACGGCCCCGTCGGACTCATGGTACCAGTAGTGCTGACGTCGGAGAAGACCGCTTCGGCTGTCGCAAGAGGATTATGGGCTGTCAGCGCCAGGCCAATGTAGGTATTGACGCTCATCGGAATGTCGACCGTAGATGGGAGGTCACCTTCTACGCTAACCCAGTTCTGTCCATCAGTCGAATGATCGGCAGTGAAGGTATTCTGAGTACGTTTTAATCTCACCCAATGCGGAGCGCTGACGTCTGCTTGCTGCACATTAGTGCTAACATCAGCTTGGTCAATGCGATACTGGAACGCAACGCCGTTTGCAGGGGTAATGACTATCATAGCATGTGGCGAATTAGCATCAAGTGTCTCACGGATCATCACGCCGGCCTTGGCCCAAGCGTCCGTGTTGGTGAGACTTTCGAGCTTTGCAATAATCGAGCCTGCACCGGACAGTTGCTTGTAGGCAAAGTGGAATTCATCATGATAGCCTACCTCGCGTGGATTAGTAACGTCCCAAATATCCTCACCCGAGCCGGTCATTGTGTAAGTGTTGGTCGCTGCATTATAGCTGATGCCTCCGACGCACTCTCTCATACCCTGGAACCAGATTGTCAGGGCAGCGACACCTTCTGCCGTCCAGTCCTGCGGTGTTTCCCAGGTACGCACAGCTTCTGCGTAGAACGGTGAGATAGAATTATCAAAAAAGAGTGGCATCGACTGGAAACCGCTATGGACGGTTTCCTGTTCGGCAATAGGCTTATCGTCCCAGCCTACTATTGAGCCCGTATCATTGCCGGGGATACTCTGTGAAGGTTCGCCATAACCATCTCTCCATGTACGGTATATCAAGTCGTTATCGTCGTTGTAGTCTTCAAAATCGTCTATGATAATAAAGTCAGCTACCGTAAAGCTCCAAACCTCACCTTTCCACAGTCCATCTGGGTGAGCATTATTAGCCTCGTCGATTCGCCAGTAGTAAGTGGTGTTTAGTTCAAGGTCCCCGAGTGGGTCATAGCTGTTAGCATCAAGAGGCTGGTTGCCTTTGAACTCTGGATTTGAGGTACTGGCATCGTTGACATCGTCGTAATCTGTGCCGAAGTACACATCATGCGAAGCCGCATGGTTACCTGCACGCCAGCTCATATCTGCATTTCGGTACACATCTGTTGCTCCGTTTGTCGGGCTTAGATGGGTCGCATATCGGCTGGCGGCATAGCGTAGCCTGACGTTGTCCATAAACGCTACTGCGGCCCAGTTATCGGGATTGTCAGGGTCAGGATTAAAGTCCTCTCCATGTATCGAGAACACAATGTCATAAATAGTATCCACCCTCCTGTTATTAAGGTGGGAGACATCAATTACTATCGTATACCATTGGCCAGTTGTCGTGGGCAGATTGCTGCTGTCACTATGAGCAGGCTTAAAATTCCAATCAAAGATTCCCAGGGAGTGCGGCAGGGGACTACCGGGTGCATAGTAAATATCAAAGACCATTTCATCAAAGCCGTATAAATCATACCTAAAAGGAGGTGATGAGTTTTCGAAAGTACAGCCATGCTCGACCTCTAGGTCCTGTTCGTTAGTCCACTTCAGGCCGAGGACGTTGCTGCCATCGGTGGCTTCTGGTACAACAACATCTTCCCATGTTGAACCACCCACAAGCTTGTCCTCAAGCGCGAGGCTGCTGTCACCATCCCCAGTGATCACTATACCCGTATACAATTGGTAATGGTTCTCAGAGTCCTCATAGCTGACGAGAGGAACCTCGACGTACTCTCTCGGGGCTGTCTTAAAGCTCCAGATATTGCCTTTCCAGATGTTGGAGCCGGCCTCGTCGATCTCGTCAATCCGCCAGTAGTAAGTCTTTCCATGTTCGAGAGTGCCTGGATCATAGATAGTGTCTTCGAGAGATTTATTGACTTTAAACTCAGCCGAAGACCTTGTTGCATCATTAACATCGTTGAAATCGGTACCGAAATACACATCGTGCGAATTCGCATAGATACCTGTGGTCCAGCTAAGATCTACATTTAGGTCCATTGATACTGCTTTGTCAAAAGGAATAGGACCCAACGCTTGTACTTGTTCACGGAAACGCAGCCACATGTTGTCGGTGTATAGTACCCCGGCCTTCCCGGCCAAACCCTCGAAAAGTAAAGCGAGGATATGATCTATATCGCTCTGGTACATGCCACCGATATCCATCTCAACCGTATGCCACCGGCCTATTCCAATGGGGACCGAAAGCGCTCCAGCCCAGCCGAAGACATCATCCCATATTCCGATGGTTGCTGGTTGGGCGCCCGGCTCAGCGAACCAAACATCACATGTGATTAGATTATAGGGAGCTAAGTCTAATCGACGGGTATCCCACTCATGCCATATCTCGACTTTGTATGGCATTGAGCCTCCGCTTTCGTCGGTCCATTCCCACTTAAGGATATAGTCACCATCGGTGGCTGGTGGTGCACCACCGACACCACCAAGCACCCTCATGATTGTGAGGGTGGGATCCTTACCTGAATCCGTCCTGAATGAAAGATCGGTCATCTCGTTGGGCTCGTAGCTGGCGAGAAGTTCATCGGCAGATGTCGGCGCAGTCAGAGCCAGCACTAAAACAAGAAAAATCAAAAGAAATGATTTCTTACACATAATAATATTCCTCCTTCAAAATGAGTTAAGCAATGAAGTTTAGTGCGTGTTCAAAAAGCCTCTTGTCTTCGAAAAAGTATCAAGAACCTTATGATTTATTACGCCCCCCTCACAAAAACGACATCTAATAAGATTTTCCTCCTAAAACAAACAAGAATATGGTTCTGCCAAAACTTTGGGCCTGACGCTACCTCTTTCCTCCAAGCACCTAATTGACGTGGCTATATGATATGCAGAAATCCTTCCTCCAAGACCAAAAAGACCATCATGCCAACGAATCGCTACATGGAGCATCTACCAATTTAAGCCGCTTTTGACATTCAACGATTATACACTTTTATATTACCCGTAGCAAGGCCAATTTCTATGGAACCGATACAATCCCACAGAGCCAATGCTGAGTCGCATCGACCTTGGCATTTCGCGTGAACGACATTGCACAATCTGAGCTTAGGTTTGCTAAATCTATTCTGAGCAAGCACTAATGTTCAAAAGGACAAGACAGGAAACACCGTATTGCGACTGAGAAAACAATCCTGATGATGAATTAGTCGGAGTACTTAAGTTCAAACTCGGCTGAAAGTCGTTTGCCCGTGGGGCACATGAAGGTGGCCTGCAGTATGTAACTTTGGCCAGCCTGGGGCTGCACATCCAGATCGAACTGATAAGCCCTCAAAAAATCTCGCCAGTATCGGTTATTCTCAGCAGGATCGGTTAAATCTATGTCAGGCCAAATGGCGATTCTTTTGCCTTTAGGCTCGGCTGAACGCTGTAGATGCTCATACAATTCAAAACGAAACACGCCAGGGAACTTCTTTTGACAATCAAACGAGTCGAGCAGACTCAAATAGACACTTAGCTTCGGCTGATCCTGAGTGTTCTGTGCCCGGCGAAATTCAGTCAGCGGCATAATGTCAATCTTCACGGGCGCATAAACAGTGTATACGGAAATGTCAGGGCCCTTATCAGGTTTAGAAATCTGCTCGGTGACAGGCGACAGCCAACGACAGCCGACCACAAGCAGAACAAACAAGACCAGTAATATCCTCAAGAAGACAATAGATATGCTCATTGGCTACAAATCCTCATTAAGCATGTGACCGAGGCGATATTTTTTCGTCCGCAGATAATCGATGTTGTGCTTT
>CAZFLY010000044.1:0-23693 GCA_964519995.1 uncultured Pirellulales bacterium
TGCCCTCTGATTATGGCAATGACGTTGTGAATTGGCAGGCCGCTGAACCATCACCAGGCGTAGACAACGATTAGCTGTCAGGAGTCGTTAGAACCGCGCCTGAGCGATACTACTCAGCATGAATTCTTTGCAAAGCGTTGCATGTACTATCTGCCGAAAACAGCTAAGTTCTCTCGTTTTCGTACCTGCAATGTTCACACTACAGAATCTACCAAGATCACCCTTTCATCGTCATTAGCTAATCTATCAGTTCATTTGCCTCTTACATTATAGGACTACTCTATCTCGTAATCAGGTCGAAGTCTACCTTGACATAGAGGGCGGCGATACTTATCATCTGCGGCAATAGCATATTACCTTTGGAGCAGATAAAATGGCCAAGGCTAAAAGAAGCTGGGAAAAGCGTCTCACCGGTCAGCCTAATGAATTGACGCTCAATTTCGTCGAGTCTCTTTCTGTGGACAAACGCCTTTACAAGTATGACATTGTGGCATCGATTGCTCATGCCCAGATGCTTGCGGATCAAAAACTCATTAACAAGTCGGAATTAAAAGTAATAAAGGCTGGACTTATCGAAATTGGCGAGGAAATAGCAGCAGGGCGGTTCAAGTTCGACAAGGTCTATGAAGATATACACATGGCTATTGAGGCAGCCCTGATAAAAAAAATTGGCCAGGCTGGCAAAAAGCTGCATACCGGCAGAAGTCGCAACGACTTGATCGCCACCGATATCCGATTATGGATGCGTGACCAGACAGAGACGCTGCAGAATAAGATCACGCACCTTCAAAAATCATTTATCAAACTGGCTGAAGCACATATTGAGGATATAATGCCCGGTTACACACATCTGCAGCGTGCTCAGCCGGTGGTCATTGCTGCGTATTTACTAAGTTTTGTGGAACAGTTCGAGCGTAATTTTATTCGGCTGAAAAACTGTAGAACCTTGCTTAATCTTTCCCCATTAGGTAGCGCAGCGATAGCCGGCTCCACTCTGCCGATAGACCGAAAGAGCACTGCTCACCAGCTTGGATTTTCCGACATCACTTATAACAGCATTGACTCTACCAGTGACAGGGATTTCTGCGCAGAGTTCATTTTCGATTGTACACTGATTATGTCGCATCTTTCTCGATTAGCTGAAGACTGGATAATTTATTCGTCCAGTGAGTTTGGATTTGTGTGGATTAACGACAGCTTTTGCACATCTTCGAGCATTATGCCTCAGAAGCGCAATGCCGATGTTCTCGAGCTTATTCGTGCCAAAACCGGCTCCGTATATGGTGCGCTAATGGCGATGTTAACAATTCTAAAAGCACAGCCCTCAGGTTACAACCGCGACTTACAGGAAGACAAAACTCACGTTTTTGCCGCAAGTGACATCGTTGAGGCCTGTCTTGATATCGCAGCAGCAGTTGTATCGAATACACGATTTAACGCAGAAAATATCTCTTGTGTTCTGGCTAATGGTTTTCTCGATGCCACTGCCTTAGTGGAGTATATTGTCCAAAAAGGTGTTCCATTCCGCCAGGCACACGGAATCGTTGGCTCGCTCGTTGTTTATTGCGAGAAACACAACATCACGTTGGCAGAGCTTAGCCTGGAGAGGTTTAAGAAATACTCAGCGCATATTGATGAAGACGTATACGAATATCTCGGCGCTGAAAATGTTGTATCCAAATATATCACGGAAGGCGCCGCCGGACCGAAACAGGCCAAAAGGCAAATTGCATATTGGCACGAACACCTCTCAAAGCGATGACCACAAGTGAAGACGAAATTGTCGCCTGGTTTGAGCGTCAGAGCAAGCTGCCCAGAGCGGATTTCCCGATTGGCATTGGCGATGATATGGCTGAGATTCGCCTGTCGAAAAGCACATCGGTCTTCATCACTACGGATATGATATTGGATGGCGTTCATTTCAACTTGCAAAAAACGACACTAAAGCAGGTAGGTTACAAAGCCATGGCTGTTAATCTCAGCGACTGCGCCGCGATGGCGACCATTCCGGTCGCCGCCGTCGTAGCCGTTGCGTTGCCAAAGCAGTTTGGAAAAACACATCTAAAGCAGTTACATTCCGGAATTACACTAACTGCAAAAAAGTTCGGCTGTGTACTTATAGGTGGTGACATCACTTCATGGCGAACGGATGCACCTTTTGCAATATCCGTTGCGATGCTTAGCCGCAAAGCTGAGAATGACCCTATAAAGCGTTCCGGCGCAAAAGTTGGCGACGCTATTTGCGTTACTGGTTCACTCGGAGGTTCTCATTTTGGCAAGCATCTGAAGTTTAAGCCGAGAGTAAATGAAGCCTTGAAAATCGCCCAAATGGTTAAGGTCAACGCGATGATTGATATAAGCGACGGACTAAGCAGTGACCTGAACCGAATCTGTCATTATAGTGCCGTTGGCACCGTCATAAATGCAGAGCAGATTCCGCTCTCAAGAGATGCAAAACGCACTGAAGACCCGCTTGCTTCAGCTCTGCATGATGGTGAAGATTTTGAATTGCTTTTCACTCTTTCAAAACAGCAGTGCAAAAAACTGCTCCAGAACTGGCATAAGCCGGTGCCGATTACGCAGATTGGCAGAATTACAGACACGAAAAAGATGCGAATTAAAATGCCGGATGACAGAACTATTGATTTGAAGGTAAAAGGATACAACCACCTGAGATAATTGATTACTGATTATTGATTATTTTTATGACTCGGCATCTTGTTTCAAATTCGCCCGAGCAAACCATCGAACTTGGCCGAAAGCTTGGTTCGCAACTCAAAGGGGGCGAAGTTATCGCCGTTTGTGGACCTTTAGGTAGTGGCAAGACGCATATTATCAAGGGTATTGCATCCGGTGCAGGCTCTAAAGGCTGCAAAGTCGTTACAAGTCCTACGTTTGTTATAGTTAATCAATACGCAGGCCGGCTGGACATTTACCATATAGACGCATACCGACTCAATTCAATAGCCGAGTTTGAGATGCTTGGTTTTGACGACTATTGCTATCCTGAATCCGTCGTTCTGATTGAGTGGGCCGATAAGATCGAATCGGCCTTACAAGGTATGGACTATATCCGCATAGAGCTTGCTCACGCCGGAAAGGCCTCCCGAGAGATTAGTTTTACAAACCTTCCGGCATATCTCAACCGCATCTAATGTCGGTCTTGGCAAGCTGAAGTTGCGAACTTCGCTGGACATACCGCTCAGCAGGTAACCTTCACCTTCGTTTCTATCAGAGCCCATTTATCCAACAGGAAATTTGGCTTTCGATATTTTATTCCATATATTTTAGTTGGACGCTCGAATGTGCGTTCTTTTCAACAGGTGTGTAAACGTTCTCGGACATAGCGATCTAAGCCATGCAAGAAGTTTTTGAAATATCATTTATTTTGTTTTAGGGGGATTAGCGACTCAAAAATACGTATCGATCGTCAAGTATTGTATCGATTGGGTCGATACTAAAAATCCGAGGAAATCTTCATATCACAGTTTTGCGTTTAGTCCTAAATTTGAAAATTAGGTTTTTATTGTAAAGGGGTAAGTGATGAAAGCGAAAAGTGGTTTTACATTAGTGGAAATTCTGATTGTAGTTGTCATTTTGGGTATCCTGGCGGCAATCGTGATTCCTCAGTTTACAGAGGCCAGCACCGAAGCCAGGGTGTCGACTCTGATGAGCGATTTGCAAACGTTACGCTCACAAATTGAGCTATATAAGGTGCAGCACAACGATAATCCTCCGGACTTTGACGACTTCGAGGCGCAAATGACCGAGACTAGCGATATAGATGGAGTTACAAGTGGTAGCAAAGTTGCTGACGCCACTTATCGGTTTGGACCATATCTCCAGGCCATTCCAACGAATCCGTTCAAGGATGAGAATGGCGTTTGTGCTTGGGCTGGCAGCGCAGCAGATGATACCAATGGCTGGGAATATAAAGAAGCCACTGGCGAGATACGGGCAGCACGGGACAGTGTCGATCCAAACCATATGGACCTGTAACGTTCGCTTCTGTTAGCAAGAAGTTGTAGCTTACCATGGCTGGCCGTGCTGAGGCTCTTGGCCCAGGCAGGCCAGCCTTTTTAATGACAGGCTTGTCATTCCTGCGGAGGCAGGAATCCAGAAATCTATCGAGTTGTGGATTCCCGCCCATTCGACTGCGCTCAGGGCAGGCTTGCGCGGGAATGACAAAGTGTGAGACAATGAGAAAGGTAAAATTATGAAAATGGCAAGGGCCTTTACACTTGTTGAGGTTCTCGCTGTAACCGTCTTGCTTGGCATCTTGGCGGCAATAGTTATACCCTCTGTCGCAAGTAGCAGTACTTCGGCCAAGGAAAGTGCTCTTGCGGTTGATTTGAAACTGCTTCGTAGATTTGTTCTGGTTTATAAGGGCCAACACCTTGAAGTCGCCCCGGGCTATCCGAATGGCAACACTTCTGAGACACCTACTGAGGATGCTTTTGTTGCTCAAGCCACATTGTCAAGCAACGCTCAAGGCCAGACGCAACCGGTGGGTACGTCAGGTTTTAACCGTGGTCCATACATGTCTCGTATACCGGTCAATCCGTTCAACGAGAAAAGCACATTTCAGATGCTTAGTGATGACGAGGATTTCCCGGCCGATGCAGACGATACCGTCGGCTGGATATACAAGGCCGCTACCTCGGAGATACGAGCCGGTAACAGCGGTTCCGATAGCAATGGAAAACGATACTGTGATTATTAGGGGATAGGGTATAGCGTTTAGCCCCCAGGTTTTACCTGGGGGTTTCACCATAGATGATATACGTCATACGCACGACAAATTATGAGCACTGAAAATACGAGCGATCCCCGCTTTCGCGGGGACAGGCTCGCACCCGCGCAGGCGAGGGGGCGAGCGACCTGCTGCCTCGTCTTGCGACGAGAGTCGCAGAGGCAGGCGAGCGACGGATTCACACTCGCCGAGGCAATGATGGCCACCGTCATTCTGGGCGTGGCAGCGGCAGGAATACTGCTGCCGTTTACAACCGGTGCAAAGGTTCAGGCCGAAGGTATACGCCGAACATTATCGGCAAAATTGGCGAGCGATTTGATGGAGCAAATTATTATTACACCCTCTGCACAGGTTGACGGTTATACCTATATCGAGCTCCAGGGCCAGATAAAGGATGCAACCGGTTCTATGTTTACCGATCCTCGCTATGCTAATTTCAGCAGGGAAGCAATCTGCGAATACGTGCACATGCCTCAACAAGATGACGCAACAGTGCCCAACTTTATTCGCATCACCGTTCGTGTTTATTATAACGACAGAGAGATTGTAACCTTGAGTCGGCTTGTGGCCGAATAGAGAATATTGGACTTGATGGGTAGGGTGTGTTGTACGCACCGCAATGGAGTCGGCGGGCACTGCCTGCCCTACGTTGTTATAACGTTCGGTTATCTGATATTGTTTCAAATTTCGAAGTTTGGATTTTGCTCGCTTTATGAGATGCGAGGAACGAAATGCAGGATACGAGATACCAGAGCGCTTTTACGCTGGTCGAGCTGTTGGTTTCACTGGTCGTCACCAGCATAATCCTGGCCGCCGTGGCCACATTTGCTTTCACAGTTTCCTCGGCAAACGACGCTACGGACGATATCGGCTACAAGCAGGCCCAGGTCAGGTTCGCAACGTTTAGAATTACAGATATAATTCACAATTGCAGACTGATTTGCGCTCGCTCTGATTCCGGTATAGCTGTCTGGCGAGACGATGGAGAGCCAAACGACCCAAACGTCGGACTGATAAACATCAATGAGCTTGTTTATATACAAAAAGAAAATGACACCGATCCCAATTATCTACGTCTGCAGCTCTACCAGTTTCCATCATCGTATACAGCTCAGAAAAGCCTTGCTGAGGTTGCTGCACTCTCACCGATTGATTATGGCATTACTCCTGTGACACTCATATCTGATTGCAATGATATCCAGTTTAAGCTCTATGACTCAAACTCTGTTCTGATCACCTCGGCGCCATGGACTGGGACCAAATTAGTTAGTATAACTTTTGACCTTACTGAAAATGGTATCATTCATCAATATCAAATAAATTCAGCTCTCTCAAGCTGGGCGGGCAATCTGCTTAATGAAGACGGAACCGCTATAGTAAGTGATGATGATTAAAAAAAACAAATTCGAAATCCGAATATCTAAATACGAAACAATATCTAAATTCAAATGTAAAAATGATCAAAAAATCATGAATTTTGAATTTTTGTAATTGGAATTTGTTTCGAATTTCGGATTTAGTGCTTCGGATTTTTGCTAAGACAAGTGAATTTTTTATATTAGGTAACAGTTAAACATGAACATCAGAAAGGATAGAAAGAACAGACATGGGACTGCGTTGCTCGTTGTCCTGTTTATCATCATTGCGATAACCATTTTGTCTCTCGGATATTTGTCGCGCAGCGATGTAGAACTGGCTTCCGGAAAAAACATGGAGCTGCGTGCTCAAATGGACTATTTAGCCCAGTCAGGTCTTGAGCACGCAAAAGGGCTGATCTTGAATCCTCAGGATATTACAACTGAGCAGTACTGGAGCGGAAATACATCCCAGCAGCTCGATTCTAACAGTTCTGATCTCTATGATGTGACAGTTGTCCGTGATGATTCTGATCCGAACGACCGCTGCAATTATACCATTGACTGTAACTCTTATAGGCTGCGAAATGGCGAAGAAATTGGTCGCTGTAGTTTGACTGCTGAGCTTAGGCTTGATCCTGTCATCGCACTTTGGACAGAGACCGACACTACTGTCTGGGACGGCTTTAAAGTTTATGGCGATGTCTATTGTAACGGCAGCTTGATAAACAGCGGCTATATCAACGGTGATGCTTTTGTAAATACCGTTAGTGGGACTATCGTGGGTCAGCAAGAAGCTACGATCAACTTGTCATTGAACTGGCCTCATGTTACCGTTAACGACTTCATTGCAAACTATACCACTGAAACCGTTACTCTTAACAGCCTGTCAAGCGAGACGCTTGGCTCATGTGATCCTATACGGCTCTGCTGCCGCGATGGCGATCTTACCATTGCCGGGAACGTCATAGTCAACGGTATGCTCATAGTGAACGGTGATTTGTCCGTTCAAGGTCCTTCAAACATAATCACAGCAGCAAAAAACCTGCCTGCGCTCTACGTCACGGGGGACTTGATTATAGACGCAAGTGCAAGTTTGTATGTCAACGGCCTTGCTGTTGTCGAAGGAGACACCCTGATAAACGCTGATTCTGCAAGCCTGACTGTCCTCGGTGGGCTGTTCACTGAACGCACTATTACTGAGACGAACGTTGATTCCTCTGGCAACGGAATTGTAGGCATGTTACACAATGGTCCAATTTGGCAGTCTATGGATGGCCATGATGCTCTTGGTTTTGATGGAATTGATGATTATATGCAGACAGCCGACAACTCGACTGAACTTCAGCTTACAAATGACTATACCTTGTCGGTCTGGATAAAGGCCGATTCTGTTCAAAAAAACTGGGCCGGAATCGTCTCAAAAACTAATTCTGATGGTACATATAACCACTGGACTCTCCAGTTTGATACAAGTAATCCTAAAAAGATTATTATTTTCCATCCTACTGGCAGTTGGAATACTGGAATAACACTTAGCGAACTCGCTAGTGCCTGGCATCATATAGCTATTGTCAGGAACGGCTCCACAATGATCTCCTACATTGATCCTACTGGTGTTGGAACTCTACGGAAGACGCAAGCGTGGTCTACAGTCCCGGGCAATGGTTACGGACATCTTAACATAGGAGCTGACCGAACTGCCTCCTCGTCGTATGTTTATGGGGGGCTTATCGATGATATACGAGTATACAACCGTGCCCTCGATGCAAATGAAGTACCCTCGCCTCCAAACGGCGATCCAAATCTAATCGGGCATTGGAAATTTGATGAGGTAGGATCAACCGTTAATATTACAGCCGCGCCAGAAAAAACCGCAATCTGGATTTGGTCAGAAGAAGACCCGGACAACAAACAAAATTGGGGCCAGGCTGCAGGAGCATTCTTTAGAAGTATCAGGCGAAAGTAACCGCAACCTTGGAGGGCAGGATTGAGCCGTTAAGAGCACAGGTTGCTTATCGGCCTTTATATACGCCTGACAGAAAAATCCCAAATACACCAATATCATTTTGCATATCACTGCTTCCATGCAAAAGCGTATCAGCTTTTAAGCTGTGGTTATTCCGGAGTGATGGTTGTACCAATTGTGTTGGCCTTGACTGCGTACAGTATGAGATTTGACACTTGTATCGCTTAGAATATGCACGAAACTGCCAGGATAGTTTATAGGGTGTAAGCCTTGAAAAATCAATTGCTTCCGATAGTCCAAATCCCAGCTAACAGGGGGATGATTCACTGGTAAAGGTGCATCCCAAATGGGTCGAAAAAAAGACAAGAGGTAGGGTTCAAAATGTGCAAAAAACATACGAAAGCACCGAATACGGTTAATCCGTATTCCACGCATAGGTTCAACGCACTGCAAACGGTTCCTGTCTTTGCTGATGCCTCATTCCGGGGCTGCAGGAGCATAGCACCGAAGACACAGGCCTCGCACTATGCCTTTACAGTTGTAGAGATTCTCATCGTTATTGTGATAATGGCGATAGCGGCAATGCTAGCCGTACCGATGATATCATCTGCTGAAACTTTTCAGATACGTTCTGCTGCGAATATGATTGCGGCGGATCTGGAATATGCCAAGAGCATGGCAATTAGCAGGGGACAGTTTTACTCGGTGGTTTTCGACAGTGTAAATGAGAGCTACGAAATACAGGACCATGATGGCAACGTAATACAGCACCCCGTAAAAAAGGGATTCCCATACGAGGTGGATTTTAAAAATGACAGCAGACTCAGCAGAGTCAACATTGACAGCGCTAATTTCAATGGAACCAGCAATGAGGTCAAATTCGACTATCTTGGAAGTCCTTATGATGGCAGCGACCCTCCTAGTCCTCTGAACAGCGGTGATGTTAGATTGAAAGCTGGGGAAATGACCAGAACGATTAGTGTAGAGCCTGTCACGGGGTATATCTCAATTTCAGAATGATCAAGGGCAAAGGGTGATGATTAACTGGAAATTCAGAACTCGGCATCTACAGCCTATCGGGTTGGATATAGGCCATAACTCCATCAAGATGATTCAGTTGGCAATTGATGAGGGCCAAATTACCGTCCATGCAGCCCAGAAAGCTCCGATTGATCCAAACCTGAAGGCCGACGGCGAAGAAAAAAGACGTTTTATCGTCCTGACTATAAAGCAAATGCTCAACGAAGACAACTTCCGTGGAAGGGACGTTGTCTCAACCTTGCCGAACGACAGTCTAAGAATAACATCTTTGCGATTGGCTGAAACGGATGTCGTCCAAAACGAACAAACTCTTCTGAATGAAGCTGCCCACCGTTTTGGACTCGACCCCAACAAAGACTCAATCAAGTATTTACTCGCCGGCAATGTTAGACAGGACGATGAAATCAAAACTGAATTAATTATATTTGGCACTGATAACGAAACTATAAAGACACACATCGGGATACTCGAAGAAACGGGACTCAAACCGGCCGGAATAGACACAGTTCCCTGCGCCCTGTTTAGAAACTTCGAAAGATTAATGCGCCGCCAGGAGGACAAAGAGCACACCGTCGTTTTCATAGACGTTGGAGATGCTTTCACAACTGTTGTCTTCGGACGGGGCGGAAAGATATGCTTCGTTAAACAAATGCCTATCGGAGGTGAGCAGTTTAATCAAAAGGTCGCAGCGAAGTTGGGCATTAGCGTCAGCGAGGCTGAGATATTGCGTGTTAAGCTACAGACAGAGGCATTTAACAATAGTGAACGACAGGCCTACCCACATGGCTCACCGCAATCGGAGACAGAAACTCAGCTCGACGCCTCAATTAGACAAACAATTATCGATGCGCTCAGCTCTGTTGCCGAGGAGATGGCAAGAGAAATATCGCTGTGTTTTAGGTACTACACAGTGACATTTAGGGGCAAGCGCATCGAGCGGGCATTCCTTACAGGCGGTGGTGCCTATGAGAGTATTTTGCTCGATGTCTTGAGGCGTCAGTTGGCCGTTGAAATTGAGGTAGCTGAGCCTTTGCGCGGTTTTGATTTGAAGAATTTGAATCTCAATAGTGACAGTCGCGGCATTTTTTGCGAATGGGCAGTAGCTGTCGGACTTAGCCTCAGCGGTTGGAATGGGGCCCCCATGAAAACTGTCGTGCCCAAGGAAGTGATTGGGCACACGTAACGATTATGGCTGAAATTGACTTTCTTCCAGTTTGGTATAAGGACAATAAACGACGTCAGATAAGCATGCGTCGCCAGTACATTGCTCTGGGGACTGTTTTTGTTGCTATGATGATGTGGAACTTGATCGCCACGAATTCAATTTCAAAAGCCACCGTACAGCTCTCTCAGGCCGAGGCTGAACGAGCAGAGGCTGAGGACGCTATTGTGCAGACTGCCAGGATTAACAACCAGGTTACACATTTACACGAAAAAGCACAGTTTATTGAGAAGATTGATTCCAGAATTGATGTCGGAGGTGTTCTGGCAGAATTTAGCTTTCTGGTAGGAGAGAGAATAGTATTAAGCAGGGTGGAGTTCATTGCTGAGAGATTTACGGATGAGCAACAGGGCAAACAGAAAAAAACCTCATCTGTGAGGGTAGCTAAAACGAAGCTCGGAGAAAAGCAAAAAGCTCCTCTTGGTGACGTCCGCTTAAGAATTATGCTGCAGGGCATTGCTGCGGATGCGAGTGATGTTGCAGCCCTGATATGCAGATTAGAAGATTCGCCTTATTTTCAGCGGGTCTATCCATCCTTTTCGCGAAACACTAAGCTCAAAGTGGCGTCTAATGTTTCTTCAGGAACCTCAGATGTTTTGAATCAAGATGGCAATACTGAAAATGTTGTCGATGGTACTGAGTTCGAAATAAGCTGCTACCTGGCAAACTATGTTGAGTCAACAACCGATACCTCACAATCGATTTAGGGGACTTTCGTACCGTGATTATACAAAAACGACAAACACTCATTTACATCATCGCGGCTTTGCTGGTCACTGACTTTGTGTTTCTCGGCTACATGCCTTCGCGCCAGAGGCTAAAGTCCGTCAAACAAGCAAGGGCAAAACAGCTACACGTTATTGCGAAAGCCTCCGCTGAAAACAAGCAGCGGCTCTTGCTCGAACAGCAGCTACAGAGCCTACAGAGGCTCGTTACAAACTACGAAAAGAAAGTACCTACGGAAAGAGACCTCGGCCTGTTCTTAAAACATATTGCCAATCTTATGACGAAACACAATCTAAACGAGCAGGTAGTTGCCCCCGCTAAGGAGATAGAAGCTGATGGTCTTAACTGCATACCGGTTGACATAAAATGTAAAGGTAAATTGACGCAATTGTTTGAGTTTTATAATGATCTGGCAGAGTTGGACAGACTTGTGCGCATTGAACAGGTAACACTTGTAAACGACGATGCCTTCAGTGGCATAGTGGATATGCATACCAAGGCGGTGATCTATTACAGGACACAGAAAAAGCAGGTGTGATGTATTTCATGATTTCTAAGAGCTTCTGGGAGCAACGAAAAACATGAATCAGAAAATAAATAACATCGGCAACGGAGCTAACAAGCTTATGGCCAACTTGGTGGTGGAAAAGAAAAAGGCTTTATTGGCTGTGTGTCTGGCTGTAGTGATGGTCTTTATGTGGGTTCGAGCAATTACAGGCAATAAACCGAACGCTGCAAAGGCGAAATCTACAGCACAACAGAACGACCAGAATAACCAAGCTGATTCCCAGATGAACATAACATTTATACAGCCCCCAAACGTACCAGGTCGTAACGACATTATCACAAGAGACTTTTTCGCCGCAGACAGCTGGCAGAACTTTACCGAAGACAGACAAAATTCAAGTGGCCCTGTAGAAGTGGGTATTGTTTCAACAGATGGTATTGATGGAGTAACAACTCAGGTCGCACAGAAAATCAAACTGCAGGCAATAGTGATGAGCGAAATCCCTTTAGCCTTTATCAATGACAAGCTCGTCTCAGTCGGGGATAGGTTTTCCGTCAAAGATGGGACCGATATTTACGAATTTGAAGTAGTAACGATTAATGATAATACTGTAATTACAAAATGTGGACAGGCGCAGATAACATTGAAATTGTTACGAGAGGTTGATGTGGTTGATTAAATGATAAAGGCATTAGATCTCCGGGTGTGAAGGAATACGTCTTGGGATTCAACAGCCTCTGAAAAAAAACAGTTTTTGAAAAATGGGAGCTCAATTATGTGTCACGATAAAAAACCAAATAGCAAAGTTCAACTAGTCAAGACTCTATTTCTGTGGGGATTCGCGTTGATTACCACCGCCGCGGTTGCACTCGGCGGTGCCGGGCAGGACCCGGCAGCGCTGCTTCAAAGTGGCGAAACAGAAGTCTCCACGGACGACAGGATGGCACTGATTGCATTTGAGAAAAACAGCACTATTAAGGATGGGCTTCGAGTCTTAGCAGCATATTACAACAAGAACATTGTGCCTTCCTCGAAGGTCGATGGTTTGCTGGGCTTTACAAAGCTCCGAAATGTGACTTTCGAGCAGGCTTTGGATGCTGTTCTCGGAGCAGACTTGAAGTACGAACAACATGGAAATCTGATCAAGGTCTATACCGCAGAAGAGTACAGAAAGATCAAGGAGGATATAGGACGAATGATATACGAAGTCTTTACTGTTTATTACATTTCTGCTGCGGAGGCCAAAAAGCTGATTACACCCGTTCTCAGCAACAATGGCAGAATCGAAACAACCGCTGCAGCAGAAACCACATTCCCTACCGGGGAGTCTATTAGTTCAGTCACTGGTGGTGGAGATACCACTGCAATGAACGATACGCTGGTTGTTTTCGACTATCCTGAAAATATCCAGAGGATAGCCGAGTTATTGGCAGAAATTGATGTCAGACCAAAACAGGTCCTGATTGAAGCGACAATCTTGAGTGTCAGACTGACGGAAGACATGCAGTTCGGTATTGACTGGAGCACTCTTCGGGGCGCCCTGTCACAAATACCGGGCGTTACGGCACAAGCCGGGGATATTGCACGAAATTCGCCGGATTTCTTCAGGTCGGCTGGAACCTCTCAGGTTATCAAAACAGGCGGCCTGACCATTGGTTTTGCCCGTGAAAATATAGCTGCTTTTATACAAGCTGTAGAGGAAGTCACCGATGTTACCATTCTGGCCAATCCGAAAATATTAGCTGTCAATAAGCAGCTTGGTCAAGTCTACATCGGCAAGAAAATCGGCTATAGGTCCCAACAGACTGTGTCTCAGGATACTCAACTTACTCAGCAGGTGGAGTTCCTCGATACCGGCACGAAGCTTTCGTTCAGACCCTACATCGCTAATGATGGTTATATCCGGATGGATATTCACCCAAAGGACAGTTCCGGTGACTTAAAGCAGGACCTGCCTGAGGAAACATCTGCTGAGTTAGTCACTAACATTATAGTCAAAGACGGACAAACCGTGATCATTGGAGGATTGTTCAGAGATAAGGTCACAACAGGTAGAACGCAGGTTCCTTTGCTTGGCAATCTGCCAATTGTTGGAGTGGTTTTCAGAGGCAAAGCAGATAGTGTCGAGCGCCAGGAAGTAATGGTTATGCTTACTCCGCATATAATAGAGGAGCCGGGCGAAACAAATGGCGATGAGCGAAACGATGATATCCGCCGCAAGAGGTTTGGCGCACAGGACGGCATGCAGCTAATTGGCAGAGCAAGGTTGGCTGAGGAATGCTATGCCAAAGCGGCAAAATACTATGTTGAAGGTTATTACGACACCGCACTGAATTATGTTAAGCTCGCACTTATGCTGCGCCCGACTTATCTGGAAGCGCTCCGGCTCAAGGAAAACGTCCTTGCTAAACTGGACCCGGACAAAATCGAAAAGATGGATAGGATAATACAGGAGGATATTGAGCAACAGGATGCTCCAAACTGGATACGAAGATAGGAAATGTGTTAGCGATAGTTAGAGAAATACGTGACAGGTAATTGGTGCTTAATCCATTTGGAGTTGTTCTTTTGAAACCGGCACAAAGACTATATGTAATAGTCACCGTTGCTGTTGTCGGAAGCATCGCTGCCATAAGCGTTACTGAGTGGCAGTTTTCCAGCGGCGCGGTTAGTTGGAATAGCTGGTACGATGCTCTGCGCGGTATCGTACATAGCGCTGCGGCTGTGGGCGTGATTTGGCTGGGATGGCACTTGCGGAGACTATCCGGATCAGTCACGTCCATAGCCGAACATCTCAAAACGGGCCAACAGATTCGTTCCGAACCAACATCCGTTGAGGCAATAAATGACTTGCGTGAGGCAATTAACAATCGCCTCGGTGCTTCCTCGGGGCGAATAGAACAATTTCAAAGACAAATCCATGACCTGCAAATTCAATCGCAACTTGCACAAAAACAAAAAGGAAACATCGAAGCCATCATATACAGCCTTCGTGACGCAGTCATTGTCACCGATGAGCTGGACAGATTATTGATGGCAAACAGCGCAGCCGGAGAGCTTTTCAATTTTAACTTTAGGGTCTCGGAACATCCTGCTATTGATGAGCTGATAGACGCGAGCAAGACTGAGTTCGTAGCCTTTCTACGCCAGTGTCGGAAAAATAAAACTGAGGCAACAAGACGTGAAATTGAACTATGCAAAAATGGGCAGCCAAGGATTTATGATTGTATTGTTTCATGTGTCCATAGTGACACGCAGCAGGTTTCCGGTGTTGTAGCGGTGTTGCACGACATCACGCGTGAAAAAGAAATATCACAGATGAAAAATGACTTTGTCAGCCACGTCTCTCACGAGCTAAAGACACCTCTTGCCTCTATTACAGCCTACTCAGAAATGCTTGCCGACGGCGAAGCCGACGACGAACAGACAAGAAAAGAATTCTATTCAATTATCCAAAGCCAGGCCAACAGATTGAATCGTTTAATCGATGATATCTTAAACATCTCACGGATAGAGTCAGGCTTGGTTAAGGTGAGTAAAGAACCGCTCAGTCTGACAATACTCTTAGAAGAGCAGTTGCAGATGATAAGAAGCTATGCGGACGAAAAAAACATCAAAATTATTACGCAGAAACCGATTGTGTACGATCCAGTGTATGCCGACAAAGACATGCTTTCCCAGGTGATTGTCAACCTTCTCAGTAACGCCGTGAAGTACACTCGCTCTGAAGGCTCGGTACAGGTCAATACTGAGGTCGATGAAAATGCCGGTATCGCACGTCTGACTGTCACCGACACAGGTGTCGGCATCCCTGCGGATGAAATCGACCATGTTTTTGATAAGTTCTATAGAGTAAACGCCAATAATAGGCAAGCAAAGGGAACGGGTCTCGGACTCAATCTGGTTAAACAAATAATTGAAAAAGTTCACGATGGACAAGTGTTTGTTAAAAGCCAGGTGGGCGTGGGAAGCACTTTTGGTTTTGAATTGCCCTTGGCAAAGACCGAAGAAATCAACGTTGTATAAACAATGCTGACAGGAGAGGGTGTAAAACGGACGCGTAAGTGATGTGCTCATTTTTGGAGAGCGTGAATGATGACCGATTACAAAGTCTTAGTTGTGGATGACGAAATACACATTATCCATGTCGTGGCGATAAAACTCCGTAATAATGGCTACGACGTAATATCTGCGGACAACGGAGCCCAGGCTTTTGAGTTGGCCTGTGAGGAAAAACCCGACATCGTAATTACGGATTTCCAGATGCCGATTATGACAGGACTGGAACTCGTGCAGAAACTAAGGCAAAACGAAGCGACTAAAGATATACCGGTGATCCTGTTGACCGCCCGGAACTTCGCGATTCAGAAGGAGCAACAAGAACAGTTGCAGATTTCAGGCTGTCTTAGCAAGCCATTCAGCCCAAAGGAGTTATTGGCGAATGTCAAAGACATTTTGCACCAGAAAGAACTCGTAGCTAAGTCCTGAACATCGGCCAGATAATATCTGATAAACGGCTGCGTATACCGGCAGCAGGGTGAAAACAACAATGTTGACCACCATCAGTAAAAGTATAAGCTCACCAGAACTTCGCAGGCTGCGAACATTTGGTCAGAAGGTGAATCAGCTCGGCGCGAATTTCGCAGTGTGTGATGCCAAGGGTGAGCTTGTCTTATTATGTGAGGGTGACAGATTCAAAAGCAACAAGGAAAGGCTAATAGACTTGAGTCAGCAGGCCCTAACCTGTTGTCGTGAGAATAGCATTCAAAGCGGCACTGATGTACCGGTATGGCAATTTGGCGATGAAAATCCTGTATTGGCGGTAGTCCTAAGACCAAGACCAGTCGGCCACAGACAAGAAGAAACGCTTGGGATAGCATTAATCGAACTCGGCAGCACGTTACATCGGATTGTGCGTGACGCGTCTGAACTCTGTAATACAAGTACAACGCCGACCGATGAAAAGTACCTTATGGCGATGCTTGCACAGATGGCAGAAGACTTTCAGGCTGCTGAAGAGGTCGAGGGGCAAATCGAGATTGTGGGCACCGAGTTGGCGAGAGTCTATGAGGAACTTGTGCTGCTTCACAAGCTAAATACAAATATGAGGGTTACCGAATCAGACGCTCACTTTCTGCAAATGGCCTGCGACAGTCTAACAGAAGTTGTCTCAGTTGAAGGCATTGCGATACTACTCGAGAAGAATGTAAAAGGCGAAAGGAAGTTAGTCGTCACAGCAGGATCGGGTCTAATCGAGATCGATGAGCGAATGGCTGCTATCCTGCACGACAGAGTGACCGAAGAAATTGACAATGGCAAAGAAGCACTGTTGGATAGTGAAGTATATTCTCCCTTCAAATATGATTGGCCCGACAATATCAGGAACATCATTGCGGTGCCATTGTGTGGAAAAGGAGGCCAGGAGTCATACTCGGCGCACAGAGCCAAAGGAGACATCTATATAATCGGCTTGATGGTCGCCATCAACAGAATTGATAAACAGGATTTTGACAGCACAGATGTAAAACTATTCAACTCGGTGTCCAGCAGTTGTGCCGTGTTTATCGAGAACGGCAGGCTATTCAACGATCTGAAAGAACTGTTTATAGGCTCGTTGAAGGCCTTAACAAGCAGCATCGATGCCAAAGACACATATACGCGAGGCCATTCAGATAGGGTTGCTTTTATTTCGCGGTGGATCGCAGAAAGGCTCGCTGAACGAGAGCCTTTGGAGCAAGAGCAGATACATAAAATATATTTAGCGGGGTTGCTGCACGATATAGGCAAAATAGGAGTCGAGGAGGCGGTATTACGTAAAAAGGGCCCTCTAACAGAAGAAGAGCTTGACCGTATAAGAAAGCATCCGTCGATTGGTGCGGGTATTCTACGAGGAATAAAGCAGATGAGTGACATTGTACCTGGCATATTGTGCCACCATGAAAGACCCGATGGAAAAGGCTACCCTAATGGTCTCAGAGGACATGAAATACCACTGATAGGCAAAATTGTTGGCTTGGCAGATAGTTTTGATGCAATGACCTCAAAAAGAACTTACAGAAATGCCATGACCATAGAACAAGCCCTTGAGGAGATAGCGAATCTCTTGGGCTCACAATTTGACGAGACAATTGGCAGAGTGTTTCTTGACAGCGATGTCTACAAGCTCTGGGAGATTATGCAATATGGTTGCACCGATGCCTATAAAAGTGGTGGATTTTCCGAATACGACACGGCTGCTGTTGGGACGTTAATCAGATGAGGGTAAGTACACAAGATTATAACGACATCACGGTGGTTGAACTACAGGGTGATCTGGACAGCGATTCTGCCGAGCTGCTCAAAAACAAAATTACCGATACAGTGGCAAAGCACAGAACCGGAATTGTTCTCGATATGAGCATCGTGGGATTTGTGGATAGCCAAGGCCTGGAATTGTTATTATGGGTGCGTGATTTTTGTAACCAGAACAAGACACAGCTCAGATTGGCTGGCCTTGATGAAAACTGCGAAAAAATCCTTGAAGTCACTCGCCTTGGAAACGAATTTGACCGCTACGCGGAGCTTGCCGAGGCCGTAAAGAGCTTTGTGTAGAAAGCAACAACACACCATAAGAGACACGTTATGAGTCGGATAACAGTACAAAACAAGATGCAGCTTGGCCAGTTATTGACAGCTCGTGGCATCGTAACGTCTGAGCAGATCGAAAGGGCACTTGCAGAACAGAGAGAAAAGGGCCATCGCAAACTGCTCGGCGAGCTGCTTGTCGAAATGGGCTACTGCAGTGAGAATCAAATAGCCTCGGCCCTGGCTCAAGCCTATGGTGTGCCCTATGCTCAGGTCAGTCCTAAAATATGTGATCCAAAGGTCGTTGAACTACTGCCGCGAGAATTCCTCGAAGAACACGTGGTGCTGCCGCTGTTTAAAGTCTATGGCGTTCTCACAATAGCGGTAAGTGAGCCAACAAACGTATTTTTGATAGACGAGATAGAGCGCTTAAGCGGCTGCAAAGCTCAGGTAGTATGTTCTACCAGTAAGGATATAAGGGCCACGCTTCAAACGTACCTGCCAGCGGCCAATGTCTTTGTAATAGATGACATTATAGACGATGAGGGGTTGGAAGAATTCAGCCTGATAGAGAACATCACACAGGATATAGGTAACCTTGAGGAGGTGGCTGGACAGTCGCCGGTTGTAAAATTAGTTAACTATCTGCTTTATAATGCCGTTAGAGAAAACGCCAGCGACATTCACATAGAACCCGATGATAAGAAACTCAGGGTTCGCTATCGTGTTGATGGCAGACTTTATGAAAGGCTGCGTCCACCCTTCCAAATGCACTCAGCTGTAGTCTCCCGCATAAAAATTATGGCCGAACTGGATATTGCTCAACGACGACTGCCACAGGATGGTGGCATTCACGTTTTAGTTGAAGGCAAACCCGTTGACCTTCGTGTCTCGGTTATGCCAGGCAACTTCGGCGAAAAGGTCGTTATCAGAATCATCAATCCACAAAAGATTCTCTTTGACCTGGAGTCGCTCGGATTCACCTATGACAATCTCCAACGCTTTAGGCAAGTAATACAATCACCAAACGGTATAGTGCTGGTAACAGGACCAACGGGATCGGGCAAAAACACCACGCTTTACGCAGCTCTTGCTGAACTGAATAGTGAGGAGGTGAACATTTGTACGGTCGAAGATCCGGTCGAATGTAATATGTCGGGCATAAACCAGTTCCAGGTAAATAACAGCGCGGGATTTCAATTTTCGACTGCTCTGCGAAGCCTACTGAGGCAGGATCCGGACATAATAATGGTTGGTGAGATTCGTGATGTAGTCACAGCAAATATTGCTGTACAGGCTGCTCTTACAGGTCACCTGGTGCTCTCAACCTTGCACACAAATGACGCTCCGGTAGCCGTTACACGTCTATTGGATCTTGATGTTGCCCCTTATCTCGTCAGTGCCTCATTGATTGGTGTCTTAGCACAGCGATTGGTGAGGAGAATATGTCCAAATTGTAAAACCGAATATGAACCGGCACAGAGCTTAAAAAAAGTTGTGGAGAAAGTTACCGGCGAAGTTGGAATGTACTATCGCGGAGTGGGCTGTAAAAAGTGCCGAAATACCGGCTTTGCCGGTCGACTTGCCATTCACGAACTCTTCGTTCCAGATGATGAAATTGCCGAGATGATCAATGAACACCTCAGCTCAAAGAAAATCAGAGTAAAAGCGCTGGAAAAAGGAATGATACCGTTGCAGGTCGATGGAATCGAAAAAGTAAAGGCTGGCATTGTCTCCATAGAAGAAGTGTTAAGGACAACACAGATGGAGATGTGATACATCAATTGAAATCTTGATAGTAACTGATATAAAAAATGCCCAAATCAGGAACACAAGTATTAGCAACACCAAATAAAACAACGACCGATGCTGAGCGATTGTCTAAGCAGAGTCCTCAACAAGTAAAATGGACTGCCCTTGAACCATCTAACCGACTCAAAAATGCGAAAGTAAAACATGTTGAGCTTATATTATTCACGACAGAGCTATCAGTAATGCTCGACAGTGGTGTTGTACTGAGTGACGCTCTCGATTCAATTGCTGCTCAGGCTGAAAACGGTGTTTTTAAAAACATTATTATTCAGCTCGCAGAGCAAGTCAAAGGTGGTGAAAATTTCTCAAAGGCACTCGCTGACTATCCAAAGGTCTTCAACTCCATGTTTATTAGCATGGTCAAAGCATCCGAAGCATCCGGCAGGATGGTGGAAATGCTGACGGTACTCGGCGGCTATCTGGCCTTTGAAGCTGAAACACGCAAACAAATCAAAGGCGCACTTACATATCCATTTATCATGGCCATGATGGCTGTAGCTGCAACAGGTACATTGATGTTCTTTGTCTTGCCTCGCTTTATGAAGATCTACGAGTCCAGAGGCGCAGCTTTGCCAAAACTGACTCAGGTACTTGTCCAATTCAGCAAAATCCTTGGCGATTTTCAGATGATGGCGGCCATTGTAACTGCGCTGATAATACTCTCAGCGGCCATATATTATTGGGCAGGAACGAAAACAGGTCGTAAGACAATGGATTTTATAAAAATCCGCACACCGATTATTGGAACCATGTTTGTTGATATAGTTGTAACGCGTAGCATGCGCATCATGGCAACAATGGTCAATACAGGCGTGAGGTTGCTGGACACAATACGCGTGATTCAGGGCTCTTGCGAAAATTACTATTTTCAGCAACTTTGGACCGAAGTTGACGAAAAGGTACAAGACGGCTACCAAGTGTCGGAATCTATTCAGCTCTCAAAAAGTGCTGATCTTATCGCCCCGGGAATTATACAAATGCTCCGAGCAGGAGAAAAAAGCGGCAAGCTCGGTGAAGTATGCGACAAAGTGTCAATTTTTTATGAGAAAAAACTTGAGGCTTCGATTAAAAACGTTATGTCTATGATTGAACCTCTGATGATCACGATTCTCGGCGCTATTATTGGAACAATTGCAATAGCCCTGTTACTACCTGTCTTCAGAGTATCAAGCGTCATCGCACACTGAAACGACCGCTTGGTATCATTATTATTTTCAAAGGTCGACCGATACAAGGATTTCCCGACACGTACAATGATTGCCTAAGTGACACAGAGCCAGCTTTGACGTTTTGAATTCTATTGGGGATGACAATCCTTCCATCCAGCCATATCCAATAGTGATATGAGGTAGATAATTAGCAATGCTTGACCTTTTGGGATAGTTCTTTATCCATAGCAAAGTGCTATCGGCCACATCTTTCTGGCCCCATATCATTTCTTTAGTTACATCATAGCTAAAATACCTACGTAGTCTTTCCATCACATCCTCATGCAACAATTGCAACTGCTCGGCCTTCTCAACGACATAAACCGAGACGTTCTCGCCTTTAGCATTAACAGACGTGAAAATCCCGCACACCTTCAGCCTGTCCACAGGCCTTTCTTTTGAAATCTTGGCAAGTACCTTTTCAATCTCCCCAACATCGGCCTCGTCAATACAACCCATAGCAAGCGAAATATGTGGCAGACAGTTGTTCTTATCGAGAACAATTTCACTGCCGAATTCCGTGACAAGTTTTGCATTTTCTTCGATAGCTCTATCCATCATCGCTTCTTCAGGTAATAGCACAACATCAACAGCTTTCTTAACCATTTCATTCTCCTGCTCGAATCTCTGATAGTTCTTTTGCTGCCACTGTTTTTACCACCTCATCATATTGCTTTAGAATTTTTCTTTTTGTCTGTTCGGTGAAGCGATTGAGGACGAATATCGTCAGGCAATTTGCAGCAAATCCAGGAACGATCTCATACAAATACTGGCTTAATCCAGCCTGTTTCCACACTACTAGCACAACGGTCCCAACCGCCATTCCGGCCAGAGCAGCTTGCCAGCTTGTCTTGCGCGAAAACAACGCAAAAAGCACTAAAGGCCCAAACGCCGCTCCAAAGCCCCCCCATGCATAAGCAACTATCGACAGTATTGTCTCGTCACCGGGCAGCGCCAGAATTAGTGCTATCACTGATATTATTATCACACATATTCTTCCTACGAGGACGACTTCTTTTTCCGTAGCCTTTTTTCTTATAGCCTTTTGGTAGAAATCCTCCGTCAAAGCCGAGGACGAGACCAGAAGTTGCGAATCTATAGTTGACATAATTGCCGAGAGGATCGCTGCCAGCATTATTCCTGCCAGCCAGGGATGCATCACTTCGTTTATCATATATATAAAGACCTTTTCATGTTCACCCTCAGTCACCGCTAAATTTTCAAACATCCCGATACCGACAAAGCCAATAATCACCGCTCCGCCAAGTGACAGGAACACCCAGACAATTGCGATAATCATTGATTTATTTAGTTTGGTCAGCGACTTTGCGCTCATAAATCGTGCTAAAATGTGTGGCTGACCAAAATATCCGAGGCCCCATGCCATAGAAGAGACAATCGCAACAATAGCTGAACCGTCTGCATGACCTATAAGGCCTTTCTGGATTCCTTTTAATGTCATGGCTTCACTTATTGGCTTGATTCCTCCGACATCGATATATGCCAGCAGAGGCACAACTACGAGCGCCAACACCATGAGAGAACCTTGAAACAGGTCTGTCCAGCAGACTGCTAAGAATCCGCCAAGGAACGTGTATGCGATTATAATTGCTCCGCCCACAATTACAGCGGTCTGGTACTTTACGCTGAAGGTCGATTCAAATAATCTTCCTGTCGCAACGAGACCGCTCGACGCATATATCGTGAAAAATATCAAGATAACGATCGCAGAGACGACGCGTAGCAGGCCTGTTGGGTCACCGAAACGCTGCTCAAAAAAACAGGGCAATGTAATTGTATGGGTCGATTGCGTATATACACGCAGTCTTGCAGATACGAGATTCCAGTTAAGCACAGTTCCTATAAAAAGGCCAATCGCTATCCAGATATTTCCCATGCCGCCAATGTAGATTGCGCCGGGCAGGCCCATCAGTAACCAGCCGCTCATGTCACTCGCCTGAGCCGAAAAAGCCGTCACCCACGCTCCCATCCGCCGTCCGCCGAGCAGATAATCTTCAATGCTCACATTCCTGCGATAGAAGTATAAACCGATGCCCAGGAGAAGGACAAAGTAAATGATAAATGTCAACAGGGTTGGAGTTGCCATGAAAAGCAATCGTGAAAAAAACAGGGTCTTATTTAGCCCCACGTTTCACGTGGGGTTTACATCTATTCAAGTATTTCTTCGTCTTCTTCTCGCCACGCTGGCTCAACAATGCACAAAAATTTCAAATCCTTTTTTCCTATGTTCTCAATAAACTGCACCGCCTCCGGCGGAATATAAACCACACAACCAGCCCCGACTTCCTGGCTTTCCTGGCCAATATGCATCATGCCTTGTCCCTCAAAGATGTAATACACCTCCGTTGACCGCAGTCTATGCGGCCTGGTTTTCTCTCCAGGCTTAACCTTAGCGTACGCCAGACTGTACCGAACTGCCACATTCGTTTTATCCGGATGCAATATTTCTCGCAAAATAGAATACTACAGCGCGAATTAAGCTCAAGAAATAAAGGTCTCTATGTCGATAACTCC
>CAZFLY010000045.1:0-23303 GCA_964519995.1 uncultured Pirellulales bacterium
ACCGCATTGGGTGAGAATAAGACGCGTTCAGAATGACTTCTTTGCTGAGCATTCGGTTGACGGCAACATCTGGGTTGACATTGAGGGTGATAATCCATCAATGGCTAACATCCCGATGAGCGCCAATACCTACATTGGCTTGCATGTGCTCTCACATGAAGAATTTCAGACGGCCGAAGCAGTCTTCTCCAACGTTAGCATTACCGGTACCGTTACTCCAACGGGGCCGTTCACCCAATCGCAGGATATTGGCATACTGAGCAACGATGCCGACAGGCTCTACGTCATCGTCGAAGACGATGATGATAACTCCCATCTCGTTGAGTATCCCGAGCCAAATGCAACACAGATATATGAATGGCAGGATTTCAACATTGACATGCGTGAGTTCACCAATGCTGGCGTAAATACAGCAGCCATTACCAAGATGACCCTTGGTGTTGGCAACAAGGCTGCTCCTGCATCTGCAGGCACAGGCTCTATGTACTTCGATGACATCAGGTTGCACTGGCCTCGATGTGTACCATCGCAGCTACAACCTGTCGGAGACATCAATGACGATTGTGTGGTAGACGAGTCTGACCTTGAGATTATGGCTAATGAGTGGCTGGATACTGCTACAGAAGAGGTTACGCTTGTAGCCGATCTTGATGACGATGGCGATGTTGACTTTGGTGATTATGCGAAGTTGGCGTCATCCTGGCTTGAGGAGCGTATCTGGCCGGTATTGTAAGTGCGCTACCAAGTAAGAATGACACTATTCTCTGTATTATTTCGGGGCCTATGCAACTGCATAGGCCCTGGTTTTTTTGATCTGACACGAGGAACGACAACAAATCTATAGAAATTGGTCTTGCCACAGGCAACGTTAAAAGTGTATAATCAATGTTAGATGGAGGTGGCTTTAGGTGTGTACAGCTCTTTAATTTGGCTGCTTCAAGTAGTTATTCATGGGTGTTACAGTCCCTTTGGTCTTGGAGGAAGGATGTATACACGTCATATAACCGCGTTAAGTGCATGTTTTAAGGAAAGATATAAAGTCAACTTCAATATATTAAAAGAGCCAAATTCTTGCCCGAGAAGACAGATTTTATCAGATGTTATTTTTTGAAGTTATTTGAGACGGGCGTGATCGGTCATAAGGTTCTTGGTATTCGTCGAAAACAACAGGTATTATAGTGTGATGAGGAGATTATTTTAGCTCATTTTAAAGGGTGAATATGATGTGTAAGAAAATGTGTCTTTTAATTTCTTTGGTTTTGTTGCTTGGTTTGGTTAAAGCGAGCACAGCCAACGGTTTTGATCCTAATACTGATCCTAATCTTATTGGCTGGTGGAAGCTGGATGAGACATCCGGTACTATTGCTGCTGACTCGTCCGGCAATGGCAACGATGGTACTTTGTTGGGTGACCCGCAGTGGGCATCTGGGTGGATAAATGGAGCACTGAATCTTGATGGTGACGGTGACTACGTGGATTGCGGCTATGATCCGATCTTTGATATAGCGACTAACGAGATGACAGTCGCCGCATGGGTCACTATCAGATCGAATGCCAATGCATGGCAAGTTATCGCCGCTAAGGGAGAATACGCCTGGAGACTTAGTGCTGTGAACATGGATCCGAGGTTTCACTTTGGTATAACTTGGTGGGATATTCCCAGTACCTTTGGCGTCGATGGAGTCACTTCGGTTGGCTACGACGAATGGCATCACGTCGCTGGATCATTTGATGGTACAAACATAAATGTATATTTGGATGGAGTGCTCGACGCCAGCGCCACTACTACTGAGCCCATAGGTACTAATACCGAGAGCCTACTTATTGGCAACAATCCTTATGATTTAGTTCGCTACTGGGATGGCCTCATCGACGATGTGCGGATTTACGGCCGGGCTCTATCGCAGGCTGAGATAAGGGATTTGATGCCGACGCAGTTAAAGGCTACGTTTCCTAATCCGCTTGATGGGGCAATAATATCCACGACAGCGGCTACACTTAGCTGGAGAGTTGGAGAGAGCGCTATTCGGCACCACGTGTATTTCGGCGAGAACTTTGAGAATGTGAACAACGGGACCGGAGACACTGACAAAGGCTTGATTGATGTGAACTCTTATTCGCCTCAGAACCTGGAAACTGACAGTACATATTACTGGCGGATCGAGGAGGCCCTGGCTGATGGCACTACTATTCACCCGGGCGATGTCTGGAGCTTTACTATTCTCCCAAAGACCGCCTCTAACCCTGTTCCCAGCAATGGAGCTGAATATGTTGATCCAACTATCTTGTTAGAATGGACTGAAGGTGCAGATGCAACTGAGCATCATGTCTATTTCGGTGATAACCTCCAGAATGTGGAAGCCGGCACCGGGGGTACAGACAAAGGTACCGTGGTAGGTACGACCTATAATCCAGGACCACTTAATTTTGGGAAGGTCTACTATTGGCGCATTGACGTGTTTGATGGTACCGCCACGCATACAGGCGAGATATGGAGTTTTACCACTGCTGGTCCCAGTGATGGTGTAAAGGGCCAGTACTACAACAACATAACTTTAACAGGCCAACCAGTGCTCACTCGTACAGATTATACAATAGACTTTGACTGGGGTGATGATTCTCCGGATATTTTAGTTAACACAGATAACTTCTCCGTCAGGTGGACCACTGAGCTAGATGTGCCATTTACTGAGACTTACACCTTTATTACCAATAGTGATGATGGCGTTCGATTGTGGGTAGATGGAGAACTGATCATCGAAAACTGGACTGTTCACGCTGCCACAGAAGATCAGGGTACAATCGACCTTGTTGCGGGGCAGAGTGTATCAGTTTTAATGGAGTACTATGAGAGCGGTGGTGGCGCAGTGGCATCTTTAAGCTGGCAAAGTCCATCTATACCACGACAAATCATCCCAACTAGTGTGCTGTCATTGCCAGTAATGGCCTCAGGTCCAAACCCAACTAATGGCGCCACAGGGATCAGGCAGACACCTACTCTTCGGTGGACTGCTGGAGATAAAGCAGCCGAGCACGATGTGTACTTCGGTGATGATCCGAATAATGTAGAAAATGCCGACACAACGACGACAGGTATCTACCGTGGCCGACAGGTGCTCGATAACACCAAGTACATTCCCACCGAGGCTCCTCTCGAATGGAATAAGACTTATTACTGGCGAATCGATGAGTACAATACCGATGCAACAACGAACAAAGGCAATGTCTGGAGCTTTACGACTGCTAATTACATCATTTTGGAAGACTTTGAGGACTACAACGATGTCTGTAACAGGATATTCTTTACTTGGGCCGATGGTGCAGGCCACTCCGGCTCTACTACATGTGGAATTGCACCTTCACTCGGTAATGGTACTGGTTCAATGGTAGGCTGGGGAAAGAAGCCTTTTGTAGAACAGCTAACTATCCATAGTGGCGGCCAGTCGATGCCGCTCTTTTATGATAATTCTGTGTCGCCTTATTACTCAGAAGCTACTCGTACATGGGATACACCTCAGGATTGGACGGAGCACGATGTTGCGGCCCTGATAGTCTGGTTCCATGGTATGCGAGAGTATGTAGGAGGCATCAGCTACGATTCAGCGACACAGACCTACACGATGACCGGTTCAGGCGAAGATATCGAGGATCTCACTGATCCGCGCGAGACAGGCTTCCATGATGAATTCCACTTCGCCTACACACAACTGTCCGGTGTAGGCTCGATTATCGCCAAGGTCGAAAACGTCGTGAACACCAATGAATGGGCCAAGGCTGGCGTGATGATTCGAGAGACGCTCGATGCGAATTCACCCCATGCGATGGTCGTCATTACTCCGGCGCAGGGTGTTGCGTTTCAGTATCGTATTGAAAAAGCCGGTGAGATCGCAAACGTGCAGCAGACGGATGTCAACGCACCACACTGGGTGAAATTGACGCGTTACGAGAACACCTTCACAGCACAACATTCGGCCGATGGCCAGAACTGGGTTGATGTGCAAAGTGATGACCCATCTTTGGTGGACATCCCGATGAGCGCCAATACCTACATTGGCCTGGCACTGACCTCGCATGACGCTCTTGCGACAGGTGAAGCGGTCTTCTCAAACGTCAGCACTACTGGTACCGTCAGTCCAACTGGGCCGTTTACTACCTCGCAGGATATTGGCATAGTTAGCAACTCTGCCGATCGGCTCTACGTCATTGTCGAAGACGACGCTGGCCACTCTAAGCTCGTTGAGCATTCGGAGCCAAATGGAACGCAGCATAACACTTGGCAGGAATGGCCCATATCCCTGCTGGACATCAATGATGCCGGCGTGGATCTGAAGAGCATCAAGAAGATGTACATAGGCGTAGGTGACAGGGATAATCCGGCCTCTGATGGCACAGGCAGGCTATACATTGATGATGTCCGGTTGTATAAGCGCGGATGTATACTTTCGCAACGTTCAGCCGATTTCGCTAAGGCAGATTACGCTCCGGCTGGTAATCCTGCCGGTGATTGCGTGATAGACTATCAAGAAATTGAGATGATGGCACGCGATTGGCTTGTTAGAGATGTAATAACTGAGCCAGGCACAGTCAATCTTATTGCTTACTACCCTCTGGATGAGGCGGCCGGCACCACGGCGGCGGATGCGTCCGGTAATGGAAACGACGGCACTCTTATGGGTAATCCACAGTGGGTGCCTGGCATGCCTCTGTTGGGAGGGAATGCACTGGATCTTGACGGTAGCGGTGACTACGTGAATTGCGGATATGATCCGCTCTTTGATATGGCGAATAACGAGATTACAGTCGCAGCATGGGTGACTATTCGGGCAATCGGCGGTGAATGGCGGGCTGCTGTCGCTAAGGGCGAAAGTGCCTGGAGGCTTGGTAACGTGAATTTGGATCCGAGGTTTCACTTTGGTATCACTGTCTGGAATGCCCCCGATACTGCTTCAGTCGATGGAGTCACTGCGGTTGGCTACGATGAATGGCATCACATCGCCGGAACGTTTAATGGTGCAAACATCAACGTATATTTGGATGGAGTGCTTGACGCCAGCGCCATTACTACTGAGCCCATAGGTACCAATTCATTGAATGTATTGATTGGCGATAATCCCGAAGCCACAGGACGCTATTGGGATGGCCTCATCGATGATGTTCGTATTTACGACTATGCGTTATCGCAGTCCGAGATAGCGTACTTAGCTAGCGCAGGTTCTACAGGCGGTGAAGTGTATATTCCGCTGTCTTCGCCCGCTGAGTTGTACAAGACCGAGCCACAAGGCTCCAGGGTTATCAACTTCATGGACTTTGCCGTTTTAGTGAAAATGTGGCTTGAAGAGCAATTATGGCCGTGACAGTGAGTGTCGCTGCAGGCCTGAGTAGTTAGCGAAAATATTGCATTTAATCGGGGCCTATGTTTCACCATATAGGCCCTGATTGTCTTTGGCAACAGATGGCCTTCTTTGTAAACGGAGGAAAAAGGCGCTGGTTTCTCGGCAAAGGCTTCCAAATTCTAATTGAGTGCCGGTCGACACCTACAACGGTTCTATAGATTCTGAAAGCTTGTAATTTGGCATTTGACGGCCAGAGGTGGCTTCCATATAATTGCGTCGAATATCTAAATTTTCTTATTCTTGATAGCTGTGAAGTTGTCGAAAGCTGTTTATCTTATTGAACTTAAGAGAGAATATGTTAGCGAATGTAACAATAGCGGATTTATTACGACCGGTTCATATCAAATGGGCCAGGCTTTATGAGGTTGTTTTAGTTGTTGTTGGTTCTTTGCTTATAGGAGTGTGTGCGCGGATTGCGGTGTGGTTGCCTTTTAGTCCTGTTCCCATAACGGGACAGACCTTCGCTGTGTTAATGGCAGGAGCGTTGTTTGGCGCTCGGCGAGGCTGCCTTACAGTGATTGCATACGTAATCGAGGGGGCAATTGGATTGCCCGTGTTTGCTGCAGGACAAGGGGGTCTAGTGGTGCTACTTGGGCCGCGAGGAGGATATCTTGTTGGTTTCATCGCCGCTGCCTACATCACCGGATTGCTGGCTGAAAGAGGCTGGAACCGTCGGGTTGGCTGGACTATCTTGGCGATGATTTTTGGTAGTGTAACTATGTACGCTTACGCTTTGCCATGGTTATGCTGTTTTATGGGTGTTAACAAAACTGTGTTAATTGCGGGCTTGTATCCTTTCATTATCGGAGACTTGTTGAAGATTATATTGGCAGCGTTAATTCTGCCGTTGGCCTGGGGATTATTGAAATTCACCGGCCTGGTCGATGCAGGAGAATAACCGGTCACAAGTAGTTTGGCTGAGGGCATTTTTGATTTAAAGGTTTTTGGGGAATAGTGTAACGGTAGCACGACTGACTCTGGATCAGTTAGTTCAGGTCCGAATCCTGGTTCCCCAGTTTCTGCTACTTAATTGTGCGTATGTATGGGCGGATGAGGCGGGTAAGCCACAGAATCTACCCTCAACCAGAATGTTATCTACATATCTCTACAGGATTTAAAGCGTACAGCTTTTAAAGATTCTTTTCCCCTCATCGTAAATGGATGCTTAAGGGTATTGAATTGCTGCAACATCTGATATGACCGATAATAATTTTAATTATTGTTTAATGAGTACCAAGGATAGTAACCGGTGGTAAAAAAAATGTATTGGCAGGACTACTTGTATAGTTAGATTTGAGCGAGACTTAAAGAGTGCAGAAGTTAAGTCTAAAAGATTTTGTAAAACTGTGCAAAGAAGAACTTGACTTTTAATGAAATACAAGGTATAATAGGAAAACAAGTTAAATGGGGAATTATAGGAAGGAGTAGTATAGGGGCCGTTATAGGCCTCGAGTTGTTGAAAGGATAAAGGAGCGAGTTGTTGAAAGGATAAAGGAGCGAGGGAAATTAGAAAGCAAGCTATCATACCGGTAATTATTGTGCTGGTTGGTCTGGTACATTGTGCAGCGGTATCTGCTAACCAGGTGTCCTGGGTTTCAGGAATATCTCCACCGCGGTTTTGGAGTATCGAACCTAATGCGCCCACAACGACTGATGTGATTCGCTTTTCTGGTCCTACCAGAGTATTCCTCAACTGTCGTTTGGCTGAGCAACGTATGGGCGGCAAGCCTGTTCTCTACATCGACTATGTCGGCAAGACTATCGAGCTGGCTTTCGAAGCACCTCCCAGCACACAGGGCTTTTTTTTACAGCCGGTATCCGGACTCAAAGGTTCATTTGGCCCGCTGGAAGCAGGTCACTGGTTGTTTTTTGGAGCGAACACAGACGCTGTCTTTTCCATTTCTTTCAGGGTTACCGGTGAGGGGGGAAATGGTAGTGATGGAGGGGTGGATGAGGGCGATGGAGGAGATCATGGTTTAGTGGGGCGTGTCTTATATTTAGATGCCAGTGCTGTCGGGGCTAATAACGGCTCAAGTTGGATTAATGCTTACAGGCACTTGCGGGATGCTTTGGCTGCAGCTACGAACGGAGACGAAATACTTGTGGCGCAGGGTGTTTACAGACCTGACCGAGGTTCTGGAATCAAGTACGGTGATCCAACGGCGACGTTCCAGCTCAAGACGGGTGTGAAAATAAAGGGTGGCTATGCCGGCGCGACAGGAGTCGAACCTAACGCTCGTGATATTAACCTTTACGAAACTATACTGAGCGGCGACCTTAAAGGTAATGATATCGAAGTCCGGGATATCAGTGATTTGATGGACGAGCCGAAGCGTGCCGATAACAGCCTTCATGTTGTAACCGGCAGCGGAACCGATAAAACGGCGGTTTTGGACGGTTTTACCATTACAGGTGGCAACGCGAGTACCTCTGACGAAGGCACAAACGGTGGTGGGATATATAATAATAACGGCAGTCCTACGCTGACTAGCTGTCATGTTATTGGGAATTCAGCAGATAGCCGTGGTGGCGGGTTGTACAACGATGCAGGTAGTAAGCCAACAATAATCAATAGTGAAATCATCGCAAATTATGCTGGGATTGGCGGTGGAGGGGTATATAACAAAAAGAGCGATCCAAATTTTACAAACTGCACGTTTGAGGATAACTGGTCTGTACAAAGGGGAGGTGCGGTAAGGAACTCTATGAGTTCCCCAAGCCTTACAGGCTGTACTATTATAGGAAACTACACCGGATCCAACGGCGGGGGGATGTACAATGGAACCGATAGCAGGTCAGCGATAACCAACTGCAATATTACTGAGAATCATGCTGGATATTATGGGGGTGGAATATACAACGGCAGTTCTGCGCCAAGCCTGAAACACTCCGTCATCGACAAGAACAATGCAGGGCTGTGGGGCGGTGGGATAATAAACTTCAGTAGCCAGCCGGAGATAGAAAACTGTATTATCAGTTCGAACTCAGCCGGACATTATGGCGGCGGTGTTCATAACGATACGAGCAGTGCTCCAATACTGACATGTTGCGTTATCAGCGGTAATTCCGCTGGATTATGCGGGGGTGGGATGCACAATAGGCACAGTAGTCAGCCAAAGCTTGTGAATTGCGTATTCAGCGGCAATTGGACAGTGGATGAACAGGATGGTAAAGGTGGCGCTATTCACAATTTCCCCAGCGAGGTGGAGTTGATAAATTGCACATTTGTTGGAAATTCAGCAGTGTTGGGAACTGCTTTGGCTTGCGATAACTATCAGAGCCCGCCATCTGCTGTGAGTACCATAACAGTGCTGAATTGCATCCTTTGGGATGGTGGGTATGGAGATGAAGTATGGGAAAACGACAATTCGACAATTGCTATCGACTACAGTGACGTGCAGGGAGGCTGGTTAGATGGTGTCGGTAATATTGAGGCTAATCCATGCTTTATTGAAATGGGGGATTGGGATCCAAACAGTGGTTTATGGACTGATAGCGATTATCATTTGTTGCCGAGCTCGCCCTGTATTGACGCCGGTGATCCGAACTATGTAACTGAGCCCAATGAGACTGACTTCGATGGCGATCTTCGCCTTCTCGGTGCAGCAGTTGATATGGGTGCAGATGAATTTCGAAATCGGCCTCCCATAGCTGATGCTGGAAGTGATCAAACGGTCTCATGTTTAAATAATGAGATGGCGAACGTTGTTCTTGACGGCTCTGGCTCTTATGACCCTGAAGGGAGTACTCTTACTTACAGTTGGATGCTAGCAGGCCATGAGATTGCACAAGGCGTCAATCCCAATATCGAGCTTGGGATTGGTGAGCATATAGTCGAGCTTTTTGTTAATGATGGTATCGAGGACTCTGAGCCGAACCAGGTCGTAGTGACGATTGTCGAAGCCGTGAAGTGGAATCTAGGAGTTATCCCAGGCAGAATCCAGCGTCACGGCGGGAGAACGACAATATTAGCAGTTATTGATCTGCCGAAGGGCATTGGCAGAGGTCAAATCGATAGCAGTCGGATGCTTGAGTTGTATCCTGGGCAGATCAAAGCGCTTAGG
Source organism: uncultured Pirellulales bacterium (assembly GCA_964519995.1). GTDB lineage: Bacteria > Planctomycetota > Phycisphaerae > Sedimentisphaerales > Anaerobacaceae > CAZFLY01. The sequence continues at coordinate 9,458 of CAZFLY010000045.1, forward strand.
CAGTTAATTCTTCAGTGGTTCGGACAAAGGGTTTTCTTGCTTGCGTTTTTTGATAAGAACAAACTGATGGCTGCAGTGCCTGAGAATGGCGATGTGGAAATCTATACTGTTGGCCAGTTGAAAACCGGTGATTATTTTTTGAGCGTAGGCACGGTGAAGATAGTCGGCTCGCCCTAATACGAAGCTTCCGTGATAACCTGAGCAATGCCAGACAAAATGTTCAGGCTAGTTCCTCTACGTGTTTTTTTTTAGGCTTTGCCTTCTTGGTTGACACATTCTTTATCATTGCTGGGCTTTTGGCTATTTGATCTGTCAGACCAGCTCGCCCCGAGGAAACGATCTTGCTGGCTTGGATTCTGTCAACTATAGGATAACTTTCGACGATAGCCAGCAGGCTCAAAAGAAAACTGAGCATGCTTTCTGCACCCTGATTAGTGTTAACACTGCCTGGTGCAAGGGCATCATAACATCCTTTGGTTCTGAAGTCATAAAGTGGGATGTGCAAATCATTTGCGCCAAGAAACCAGTCAAAAGCTTTTCTTTGAAGTGTCAGGAACTTGTCATTTGTTGTGGCGTCATAAGCCGCCCTTAGCATCATGATTGTGCTTGCAACTTCTATGGGTTGCTGGTCAAACGCAGCTCTTGGTTTACCACGTTCATACCACCCTTTGCAGCCTATAAAGCTGAAGTGATCACTTTTGAGAATATTTGATAGCAAAAAATTGCAGCTTTGCTGTGCAACTTCGAGATATCTTTTTTTATCTAGTACCATACTTGCGGCATATAGCGCGTGAGGCAGTGTAGCGTTGCCGTAAGTGAGGACGTCTTCAAACCAGCGCCAATCGGGAAGGCTGTTTTCTTCGTATTGAATAACGAGCTCGTCTGTTGCTATTTCCAACTGGCGTTTAATATCACTGGCACCCGGAAACTGTTTAAGGTAGTCGCACATGCCGAGGATCGAATAGGCCATTCCTCTTGGGTGTTGTTTCTGTACATGAACGATAGATTTGTCAAAGCGGTCCTTTACGATCGACAGATATGACGGCAACGGCGGTATCGCCATTAATGTTCCGAACGCCCACAGTACTCTACCGAAAGCGTCATTCATAGGCTCATTGTCCTGCCAGGTTCTGTCAAATTTCATAAAGTTTCTAATGGAGCCATCATCATTTTGAGAATGTATGATGAAAGACAAGTATGTGTCGAGAAGATCCAAAGCCTGTGGCTCCGGATACTGTGCGTAGTACCTGGCCATTGCAATTACTGCTCTGGCGTTATCATCTGTGCAGTAGCCAGATTTGCGATCTGGTATTGTGAATATGGCATGTTGACATAGGCCAGTATTATCCGTGAGCTTTCTAAGGTGGTCTAATGCTGGCTCAGGTACTTCAATGTTTGATATTGTCTCGGCTGCCGAGAGGGTGCTCTTAGTGGGGATTCGGACAGGCGGGCGTTTTGCGCTGAATAGTTTCCAGTAGACCTGCCCTATTTTGGGCCATGTTCTGGATCTGCCATAGTCGTATGCTCGCCTTCGAAGTGAATAGAATAACGAGTCATTTCGGAGTATTTCTACTATTGCCTGTGCTATCTGTTCATGGCTGCGGAACGTGACAAGCTTACCTCGTTCATCAGCCAGAAGCTCTGTAGCCGCCCAGTAAGGCGTGGAAACAACGGCTTTGCCGGTGCCAACAGCAAACGATAATGTACCACTGGTCAATTGCTCTGTGTTGAGATATGGAGTGACATAGATTTCAGCAGCACATAAAAAGTTGTGAAGCTCTTCATCATCTACAAATCTGTTGTGAAAGATCACGTGTTCTTGCAGGCCGAGGTCTTTAACCATGTGTTGCAGACTGAATCTGTATGATTCGCCTTCCTGTTTCAGTATTGATGGGTGCGTCATGCCCAGAACTATGTATATCACGGATGGTTCAGCCTTAATAATGTCAGGCATTGCTTTTAGCATGAACTCTATACCTTTGTTTTTGTTCAGCAGGCCAAATGTCAGTATAGTTCTTCGCCCGTCTAGGCCGAACTGATGCTTATAGTAGTTACTATCAACGAAAGGCAAGTCCGGGATACCATGAGGGATCAAGTCGATTTTCTTGCCGGGGATCCTGTAGATGTCTCGCAACATGCTTACGCCGCGTTCGTTCATTGTTATCACTTTATATGAGCTGTCATAGACATCGACCATCGCTTTTTTATAGTCTGGAGTTGGTTCATTAAGAATGGTGTGGAGAGTTGTTATTATCGGAGACTTTAATCTTTTTAGCAGCAGGTTTAGATATGAGCCGGCGTCTCCGCCAAACAGTCCAAACTCGTGCTGCACACAGACGAAGTCGACATGGCTAAAATTGATGTAATCCGCGGCGCAGATGTAATCACTCTTGACGTCCTGCCTTATTTCGAATTTGACTGGATTGTTATACTTTAGCTCTTTATCCGACCGAAGAGTGACTACCAGTGGTTCAAATTCACCCTTTGCAGCCAACGCCATACTCTTGATCAGGTCTGATGTGAAGGTTGCAATTCCGCATTTTCTTGGCGGGAATGAGGAAATAAAGACAACTTTTCTGGCGGAGGGTTTCATCCACATAATCTCTTTCAAGTAGCTGCAGGATAGTCTATATCTATGTTAGGGACGTTCGTTTAATGTGTCAAGCAATTTAGTTATCATGTCGATATTAAGGTGTGCTCTTTTTTGGGGGCCGACAGATTTTATGCTTTCAGATGTAAAAATGGGGGATTTTATAGATGAGTGGCGATTTTCTTAGCTGATTTCTATTTTTTTTTGCACAAACCATTGACTAAATCGTAAAATAATATACTATTGAAGTAGGAATAGTAGGAGACCCAAAATGAAGCTCTCTACTCGTACAAGATATGGGATACGGGCCATAATTGAGCTTGCCCAACATAAAACAGAAGAGCCGCTGCAGCTCAAAGTCATTGCTCAGCGGCAGAACATATCCGTTAAGTATCTGGAGCAGCTTATCACCGTGCTAAAGTCAGCAGGTTTTGTTAGAAGTATCAGAGGCTCCAAGGGCGGATATGTTCTTGCTAAGGCCGCCGAGGAGATTAGACTTAGCGATGTCTTCAAATGCCTGGAAGGTTCGGTGACCACCGCTGAGTGTGTCGAGGATGAGAACTACTGCCAAAAGTCTGCTGATTGTGTTGCCAGAGACCTTTGGGTGCAGGTGGAACGGGCGATTGAAGACGTCCTGCAGTCTGTAACGCTTCAGGATTTGGTCGAGCGTGCAAGAAGTAAAAAAACATTGGATTATCAGATATAAATATATGAACAGGTGGGATTATGAGCGCTATATTTGAAGATATTGCGGCGGCGGTTGGCTACACGCCGTTGGTGCGGATTAATAAGCTCGGATCCAGTAAAGCGACTATACTTGCTAAGCTTGAATCTTACAATCCCTGCGGCAGCGTCAAAGACAGGATTGCTAAGTCTATGATTGAAGCCGCGGAGAAGCAAGGCCTCATAAAACCGGACACAGTCATAATTGAGCCAACAAGCGGCAATACAGGAATTGGACTTGCTTTTATTTGCGCCGCCAAGGGATATCGGTTGATGTTGACTATGCCCGAGTCGATGAGCATAGAAAGACGTAAGTTGCTCAAGCAGTTCGGCGCTGAGATTATACTCACACCGTCAGAACGTGGTATGGCCGGTGCTGTGGAAAAGGCTGAACAATTAGTGGCAGAGAATCCGCACTCGCTCATGCCGCAGCAGTTTAAGAACCCTGCCAATCCACAGATTCACCGAGAGACAACAGCCAAGGAAATCTGGGTGGATACAGATGGCAAAGTGGATATCTTTGTGTCCGGCGTAGGGACCGGAGGAACTTTAACCGGATGCGGTGAAGTCTTAAAGCAGCACAATAAGGACCTGAAGGTGGTGGCTGTCGAACCGAAGGATTCACCGGTTCTTTCCGGAGGCAAACCCGGGCCGCATAAAATACAGGGAATCGGTGCCGGTTTTGTACCTGATGTGTTGAACAAGGAGCTGCTCGACGAGATTATCCAGGTTTCGAATGAGGATGCGATGGAGATAGCTCGCGAGCTGGCATTGAAGGAGGGTATACTGGTGGGGATAAGCTCAGGGGCAGCGATGTACGCCGCGATTCAAATATCGCAAAGGCCTGAAAGTCAAGGTAAGACAATTGCAGTGATATTTCCTGACACGGGAGAAAGATATATTTCGACGGACTTGTTTGGATAAGAATGAAAGATTCTTATTTGAGGGGAGCTTCGGATGCGCAGGAGAAAGTTGACGGATAAGGATATAGACAAGCTCGTTGGGGAGCTTGCGGTTACTTACAAGGGTGCTTCAGGAATAAACTTCATCGATGCTTACAATCTGCCCGTGCGTAGGAAGATAATTAAGATACTCGATTTGTTATTTGAGGTGCTGTTTCCGGGGTACACCGGTAATAGGGCGGTTACGAAGTCGAATGTCAATTTCATTATTGGCGACATTTTGTGGCAGATTTACACGGAACTTTCAGAGCAAATAGAGCGTGCGTATCAGTATCAGTGCCAGATAAAGAAATGTGATGGCTGTGATTGCCGGTCTATGGCGAATGATGTGACACGATATCTATTAATGAAGTTGCCCGAGATAAGAGAGACGCTCAAAGGTGATGTAGGTGCGGCATTTGACGGTGATCCAGCGGCGAAATCTTACGAGGAGATTGTGATAAGTTATCCGTGTATCACGGCGATTGCAACATACCGGATTGCGCACGAGCTGTATGTGAAGCAGGTGCCACTCATACCACGAATAATGACCGAGTGTGCCCATGCAAAAACGGGTGTGGACATACACCCCGGTGCAAGGATAGGCAGGAACTTCTTTATTGATCACGGCACCGGTGTCGTTATAGGCGAGACCACTATAATCGGTAACAACGTCAAGCTATATCAAGGGACTACGCTTGGGGCGCTTAGCTTCCCAAAGGATGATCGCGGCAGGATAATAAAAGGCGGAAAAAGACATCCAACAATCGAAGATAATGTTACGATTTATGCCGAGGCAACAATATTAGGTGATGTGACGATCGGCAGGGGAGCAGTGATTGGCGGCAATGTCTGGATAAAGGAGTCGGTGCCGGCAGGTGTGACTGTAGCCAGCGCCAATCCGGAGTTGGTCTATACCAAGCATAAAAAGCGTAAGCGTTGACGTATTGAACGAGTGTGAGAACGAACATGGACGAAAGATTGCTTGCCAGAATTAGTGAACTAAAGAGCGAACGCAACGCTGTGATACTTGCGCATAATTACCAGCCAGGTGAGATACAGGACCTGGCCGACTTCTGCGGTGATTCGCTCGGCTTGAGCATACAGGCATCGAATACTGATGCTGACGTGATTGTCTTTTGCGGCGTACAGTTTATGGCAGAGACCGCAGCTATTCTTTCACCGAAAAAAACAGTGCTGTTGCCGGAAAAACACGCTGGATGTCCGCTTGCGGATATGATAACAGCCGAGCAGTTACGGCAGTTGAAAAAGGAGCATCAGGATGCTCTGGTTGTTTGTTACGTGAATAGTTCTGCTGAGGTTAAGGCCGAAAGTGATTACTGCTGCACAAGTGCCAATGCAGTTGAAGTGGTTGAGTCATTACCCGAGGATAAAGAAATCATTTTTGTTCCGGATCAGCACCTTGGACGTTTTGCTCAGGAGGAAACCGGTAGGGAACTTATTCTTTGGCCTGGCTATTGTGCGACGCACGTGGTGATAACGGAGGATGATATTCGAGCAGCTAAACAGAAATATCCGGATGCGGTGGTGATGGTTCATCCGGAGTGTAGTGAGCCTGTAAAGGATATCGCCGACCAAATCCTAAGCACCGGCCAGATGCTAAAGTTCGTCGATACCAGCAACGCAAAGCGATTTATTGTGGGCACTGAGACGGGAATTATTCATGCGCTGAAGAAGCAGAATTCACGGGCTGAATATTTCGCGGCAAGTGATCGGGCGATATGTCCCAACATGAAAAAGATTACGCTGGATAAGGTGCTATGGGCGCTTGAAGATTTGCAGTACAAAGTAACCGTGCCGGAACCGGTGCGCAGTAAGGCGAAGAGGTCTTTGGAGCGAATGGTGGAGATTTTGCCGACACAATAGGTGAGGTTGACGATGGCTCAAGACAGTAAATATCATTTGGAGACCCTTGCTTTGCACGCAGGACAGACGGTTGATTCTGAAACGCTTAGCAGGGCGGTGCCGATCTATCAAACGACAAGCTATGTGTTTAAGGATACGGAGCACGCAGCAAGGCTGTTTGGACTTCAGGAGGTCGGCAACATTTACACGCGTCTGATGAATCCAACGACGGATGTTTTGGAAAAGCGCCTCGCCGCACTTGAAGGCGGTGTCGGAGGGCTGGCGCTTAGTTCGGGGCAGTCGGCGATTTATGTCAGCGTCTTCAACATCTGCGAGTCAGGGGGGCACATCGTCTCGTCGAACTCCCTTTATGGCGGGACGGTGACGTTGTTCAGTCAGACGTTCAAGAAGCTCGGGATTGAAGTGACATTTGTTGACCCACGAGAGCCGAAGAATTTTAAAAAGGCGATAAAGGACAACACTCGGCTTGTCTATATCGAGACGATCGGCAATCCGAAGAACGATATTCTGGACTATAAGAAGATTGCAGATATTGCGCACAAGCACGGTATGCCTGTTATTTGCGATAATACGGTGACAACGCCGATACTGTTCAGGCCTATCGAGCATGGGATAGATATTGTTGTGCACAGTTGCACAAAGTTCATCGGGGGCCATGGGACGAGTATCGGCGGCGCAATTGTTGATTCGGGCAAATTCGACTGGACGAACGGCAGGTATCCTGAGCTGACTGAGCCTGACCCAAGCTATCACGGCGTAAAGTACGTCGATTCGTTTGGTGAGTTGGCATATATCATCAAAGCGCGAACGCAGTTCTTACGCGATATGGGAAGCTGTATGTCGCCTTTTAATGCGTTCCTGTTCTTGCAGGGCATAGAGACGCTACATTTGCGTATGCCAAGACACAGTGAGAATGCGCTAAAGTTGGCAGAATGGCTTGAGAAACATCCACGAATTGTGTGGGTCAATTACCCTGGCTTGAAATCCCATCCGGATTATAAGCTTGCGAAGAAGTATCTACCCAAGGGTCAGGGAGCTATTCTGGGTTTTGGCATCAAGGGTGGTAAAGATGCAGGGATAAAGTTCATCAATAGCGTCAAGTTAGCCAGTCACCTTGCAAATATCGGCGACAGCAAGACACTTGTCATCCACCCAGCCAGCACGACACATCAACAGCTCAGCAGAGAAGAACAGCTTGCAGCCGGGGTGACAGAAGACTATATTCGTGTCTCGGTTGGAACCGAACACATTGAGGACATCATCGCCGATTTTGACGCCGCTCTGAAGGTAAGTCAGAGGTAAGTAAACATGTGGGAATATACGGACAAGGTGAGGGATCATTTCTTTAATCCGCGTAACGTTGGCGAGATTGGAGATGCTGATGGTGTTGGTGAGGTTGGCTCGCTGGCGTGCGGTGACGCGCTTAAGCTGACATTCAAGCTGGACAAGAACGGCAGGATCAAAGATGCCAAGTTCAAGACGTTCGGTTGTGCCAGCGCCATTGCCACCTCGTCGGTACTTACCGAGATGATAAAAGGAAAAACGCTTGATGAGGCCGCTAAAGTCACCAACAAGGATATTGCAGATTATCTTGGTGGCCTGCCCGAGCAGAAGATGCACTGCTCGGTGATGGGTAGGGAAGCACTCGAAGCGGCCATCGAAAACTATAAAACCGGCGGCAAGAAAAAACACAAACTCGAAGGCAACGTCGTCTGTACGTGTTTTGGTGTGACAGACAAAGAGATTGAGCGCGTGGTGCGCGAGAATGATCTTAAGACCGTTGAGGAGGTGACAAACTATTGCAAGGCCGGTGGCGGCTGCGGTGGATGTCAGGGTGAAATAGAGAAAATCATTGAGACGGTACAGGGTGAGAAGGTTGCAACAGCTATTGCAGTAGAGCCGAGACGGGCTGGCAAGCTCACCAACATCCAAAAGATACAATCGGTTCAGCAGACAATCAATGAGCAAATTCGCCCTGCGCTGCGGGCACACGGGGGAAACATCGAGCTTATTGATGTCGAAGGCAACAAGGTTATTGTTGCCTTTCGCGGAATGTGTGCACAGTGTCGGCTGGCTGAATTTACCATGAAGGATGTCGTCGAAGCTAAGCTGCGCGAGTTTGTCTCGGAAGATTTGTTCGTCGAAGAGGACAAGGAATCAGCGGCTCAGCCGCATGACCACAGGGAATAGTCAATGAAAACAATTTATTTTGATAACAATGCCACGACGAAGGTTGCTGAAGAAGTTCTGGAGGAAATGCAGCCATATTTTTGTGAACTTTACGGCAATCCTTCAAGCATGCATACTTTTGGGGGCCAGATTGGCAGAAAAATTCGGCTTGCTCGTGAGCAAGTAGCGGAACTGCTTGCCTGCGATCCGAGTGAGATAATATTCACCAGCGGCGGCACGGAAAGTGACAATGCCGCGATAAAGGGCGCATTGGCGGCGGTTCCAAACAAGCGTAAAGTAATAACGACTCGTGTGGAGCATCCTGCGGTTCTGGCCGTTTGTCGAGATCTGGAGAATCACGGATATACCGTGGTTGAGCTTGGGGTCGACCGGCAGGGCCGGCTTGACCTTGCAGAACTGGAGGCCGAGGTTGACGAAGATACGGTAATCGTCTCGATAATGTACGCGAATAATGAAACGGGAGTTGTGTTTCCAGTTGAAAGAATTGCGGAGATCGTCAAGGCCAAGGGAGTGACATTTCACACTGATGCGGTGCAAGTGGTTGGCAAGATTCCACTAAATCTTTCAGAGAGCAATATCGATTTGCTTAGCCTTTCGGCTCATAAGCTGCATGGGCCGAAGGGTGTGGGGGTGCTCTATGTACGCAAGGGCACGAGACTTTCGCCATTTATGTTGGGTGGTCACCAGGAAGGTGGACACAGAGCTGGAACGGAAAATGTCCCTGGCATAATTGGTCTGGGTAAAGCCTGTGAACTTGTCGCAAAGAATATCAAACAGGAAGGTGAAAAAGTCAAGCATCTGCGGGACAAACTTGAGACTGCGATACTACGGAGCTGCGAGGGTGCCCGGCTTAATGGTGACAAACAGAGTCGTTTACCCAATACGAGCAATATCAGCTTCGAGTATATTGAGGGTGAAGCGATTTTGCTTTTATTGGATAGATATGGCATCTGCGCCAGCAGCGGCTCAGCGTGCACATCCGGCTCTTTGGAGCCGTCTCACGTCCTTCGCGCAATGGGTGTGCCTTTTACCGCTGCACATGGCTCAATCCGCTTTAGCCTTAGCCGATACAATACCGAGCAGGAGATCGATTATACAATCGAAAAACTGCCTCAGATTGTCAATCAGCTCCGCGAATTGTCGCCGTTTGTGGCAAGGTAGTCATGGTAATTTCGTGGGGTATCCGGAGGGACACATATTATGGGCAAGACGAGGTTTCTGAGGAAAGCAAAGAAGAAAGATTCGCAAGGACCAGAACAGGAGCGGACGCATGATCCTACGGATGTGGAATTAAATAACCGTCTGGCCAAAACAAAGTGGGGGCAGACCTACCTTACAGATTTCCTCGGTAGGGCAGAGAAGAATGTCCGGATATCTTATGTTAAGCTGAAAGGTTATTTCGAGATGTTTGAGAGTCTGGGGGAGCTTTTTAAAATGGCCTTCGAAAGTGTAGGATATTCGGATGATTCCAGTTTTGCAATTGCCTCGCTTTTAGGACGGGCTTGTGGGAACTACTTTGCTGCGGTGCGGCTATCATCAAGTGGTCAATTGGCTGAAAGCTATGCACAACTGCGTACATGTCTTGAGGATGCTATGTATGCTTTCAATATACACCTTGATTCGGGTTTGGCAAAAGTATGGTTTGAGCGGCACCAGGATGATGATTCAAGGAAGAAGTCGATAAAACAGTTCAAGCCGGTAGACATTTTGGAGAAGTTGAAACAGAAAAGTTTATCTTTCGGACAAAACGTGGAAGAAGACTATAACCGTTGTATTGACTTCGGAGCGCATCCAAACGAACGATCCATTACCTCCAATTTGATATTGCAGGAAGGCCGGATTATCCTTCAACTATTAAATACTGAAAAAGGAGTGTTTCAAGCGTGCTTGTTGGCGTGTGTTAGATGCGGTGTAGATGCCATCAGAGTATTTGACCTGATTTATCCGAATGAGTTCAAAAGAATAAATGCAGATCAAAGAATCCGTAATATCCAAGAGCAATTCAGCCGGATAGCGCTGGGACCCGTTTATGATTTGAGGAATCCTACTGTCTGATTAGGCTTTAGAGTTTGTTCGCTTTGTATCGGATATAGCCAGTTACGAACCAGATCGTTATGTGGATGCTTAATTCCAGTTAATCCCACTGTGATTTAGACTATGCTGAAAGGCTTTGTACATCGGTGGGTAGTTTATTCAGCACAGGTTTCCTTAGCTCAAGTTTTTTACTGGCATTATCAATATCAATGCTAATAAGATTGTATCCAATCCATTTGTCATGTCGAGCGGAGCCTCAGCGCAGTCGAGACATCTGCGTTGTGTGCGATGCTAATCGTACCAGCCGTCACTGAGGTCGCGCCACTCAGGTTTTTCCTTTGCAATCAGGCGGAGCTTCTTCTCTCGTCGCCAGCGCTTGATTAGCTTCTCTCTCGCGATTGCGGACCAGACGTCACCAAAGGATTCAACGTAGATAAGTGTGTCGATGTTGTAGCGATGGGCGAAGCCTTCAGTCAATCCAGCCTTATGTTGCTGGACTCTCCTTTTGATATTGTCAGTGAAACCAACATATAGAGTCCGTGATTGATTAATCATGATATAGACGTAGTAGGTTTTGCTTGAGGGCACGTAGGCATTATAGAGGCTGTTTCTCTGCGAGACCAGATTTCTCCGCTCGGCCATTCGGCCCCTCGACCAAGCTCGGGGCAGGCTCTCGGTCGAAATGACACCCTCACATTTGACGTGTCGCACGCAGTCGAGACACTATCCTGAGCGAAGTGGAATTGATCCGCTCGCTGGCGATGCGTGCCTTCCACTTGCTGTTAGTCCCCGTTATACTCCCAGACTTCGAGCCAGTGTTGAGCGAGGAATGTAAAGTCATCGAAGTCAACGATGAAGTTACCGGATAAATCGGCACCTTGGCAATCAATCTCTAAGCAATCTTCGAGCCAATAGGCACCCACCAGTTCAAGGTCGAAGTAGTCTACGAAGCCATCGGCGTCACAGTCGCAAGGAAATGGATCAAGAACGTCGTAGCTTAAATCTATGTCGGGATTGTTCTGTCTGATTAAGGGTAGATACAAACAGTATGCTGCTATATTTAGCGGGTTGTTGGTAAGGGATAAGGTGGTCAAATTCTCATGGCCTGCTAATGCAGAGATGTCGATAATCTGATTGTTATGCAGATCCAGCGAATCCAGATTTGTTAGAGTCGATAGGGCGTTTATGTCGGTAATCTGATTGTTATACAGATCCAGGTATCCTAAATTTGTCAGGGTCGATAAGGCGTTAATATCAGTAATCTGATTGTCCCCCAGATTCAGCCACCCCAGATTTGTCAGATTTGATAAGACGTTGATATTCTTAATCTGATTGTAACCCAAATATAAATCCTCGAGATCTGTCAGAGTCGATAAGGCGTTGATGTTGGTAATCTGATTTGCGCCTAGATTCAGCCAATCCAGATTTGACAGAGTAGATAAGACGTTGATGTCGGTAATCTGATTGTTATTTATACGGAGATCTCGCAAATTCGTGGCATATTCAAGGCCTGTAAGGTCGATGATTCCTCTACTATTGGCCTCGAGGTCTGTCAATAAGAGCATATCAGTCGATGTGGGATTGGAGATGCCGAGTTCTTCTTCCACAGCGGCTTTTAGGTTAGGGTCGGCAAAGTAGACGTTACTCTCAAAATTCGCTCGGAGCGTGTAATCGAAGCTGACGGTGACTATAGTATGAGCAGAATTTGGATTTGCTACTTTTCCGACATCTACGGCCGTTCCTGTCCAGTTCATAAAGCTGTAATTTTCATCAGCCGTTGCATGAATTATGACCGATGTTCCATGATCGTACTGGAAGGACCCTTCGCCAGGCGTCTGTACATATCCGCCTTCGGTCGACGATATCAGTAGTGTGCGTTTTGTGTTAGTACATGCGTCATAATAAATCACTGCGCCCGGATTGTTGGCTTGAATTTGAGGGATGTAAATATTGCAGGCGTCCTCATGTAATGGGTTACTTGATAACTGTAAGAAGATTAGATTTGTTAATCCCAATAGCGGTGTGACGTTACTAATTTTATTATGACCCAAATATATGCTCTTCAGCTTTGTTAATTCCGCCAATACGGAGATGTTGTTAATACGATTTACATCCATCCTTAGATGGGTGAGGTTAGTCAGTCCAGACAACGCAGAAATGTTAGTAAGCTGATTATTGCATAGCCCCAGCGCATCCAGATTTGTCAAACCTGACACGGGTGAGGGGTCCGTAATCTGATTTCGACAGAATTTCAAGGTTTTCAACTTTTTCAGTCCCGATACGGCTGATATGTTGCTGATTTGGTTCCAGCCGAGATGGAGGAACTCAAGGTTCGTCAGTCCCGCCAATGCAGAGATGCTGCTGATCTGATTGCTGTATAGCGTCAGCGATGTTAGCTTAGTTAATCCCGATAATGGAGAAATATTACTGATCTGGTTCTGAGGTAAATATAGTTCAGTAAGATTCGTGGCATATTCGAGGCCTGTCAGGTCCGTGATTCCTTTGACAGAAGCGATGAGAGACGTAAGTGCCAGCATATCACTCGGTTCTGGATTTGAGATACCAAGCTCGGCTTCAACGGCGGCTTTGAGACTCGCATCAGCAAAATAAACAGGGTCCGCCAAGAGCGGCCCACCCAGTGACAGTATACACAGCACGATAGTCGTGAGTTTCATCATCCTACCTCCAGTTATATCGGGATATCCACAGGCCCGGTTTACGTAAAAAATTGTACAAAAATTGTCGAGCTTTGTCAATATTTAGCAGCTATAAATCGGGTTCAAAAAAGCAGTTTGGGAAAAATTTATTGGGTGTATTTTAAGGATGCCTGCGATGGTTTTTGAGTGACATCTCATGTTCCAAATTAGGCGGATTGGGGTTGACTGTCCACAACGGCTTGTTATATTGCTGTTGTGATAACAAATCCTATGGTTATTATTCATTTTGGGTGGAAGCTTGAAAGGATAGAATAAAATGATCGAGATATGGGACCGGAAAGCCGTAGCAGGTGCAAACATCGTCGTTGTTTGTTTACTTGCCTGGCTAATTGTGGGTGGGTGTATTTCCGGCAGGAACGAAGTTACCTATGGTTCGAAAGGGCCGGCAGTCGGACATGAGACCCTCAGACAGGTCCAGGTAGGCAAAACTACCAAGGATTGGCTGTTGGCTACGCTGGGTGAGCCTTCGAGCCAAAGCGCAACCCCGGAGGGTACGGAGATTCTGAGGTACTGTTATACGAAGAAGGTCGATAGCGAATTCGAGTTGTTTTTGCTTCTTGATTTGGATGACAAAGAAGAACGGCACACAACTCTCTACTTTGAGCTCAAAGATGGCATAGTAACGAAGTTCTGGAAGGAAAAGTAACTATACGCAATACGCATTAAGCACGCCTGTCCCGAGCACAGTCGAGGGAACGCAACAAGAAAATGACTGCCGGAGGAGGGACTCGAACCCTCACCCTGTTGCCAGGACGGGATTTTGA
>CAZFLY010000046.1:0-23117 GCA_964519995.1 uncultured Pirellulales bacterium
ATTACTATTTGGGCGCATTTAATTTATGACTGGAATAAATCATTTTTCCGAGTTCGCATATCATATACGTAAAGCGCGTAGCTCTGCCACAGGTACGCGCTTTACGTATGAGCTTTTTCTTTTTGGTTGATTGTTAATGGACTTAGCCATGCCTTTCGGCAGGCCGAATAAAAGAGTGAGCAATGAACGAGTTCTGTCCTGCCTGCCCTCGAATGTTTATAAGCTGTAGTCGGGGGATTTGCGACAAATTGAAGTTTCTTATTTTACATTACCAAATGACGTCTGCAGATTTGAGTCTATAAAACATGTTTCGCCAACTGCCGCGATGACACTATATGGGTATTCATTTGTTTCGACATTTACTCCGATACAAACAGCTCCTCGCGTCTGATTTCTTTGCTCTGATGCAAAAATATCTTGCATTACAGAGTTTCTTACGGTTCTTGCTAAACGCTTATATGGAAACCCTGCGATTAAATATCTCCTTTTCTCTGGGCCTGAAAGGAACGTTACCCAATTATGCTTATGTTCCACCCTGCCTGTTTTGACCCTACTCCTCAGGCAAAACATCTCATATTCAAAGGTCGTTTGATCTTCTTTTGTTGAATTAAGTAGAATAAAACCAAGTTCCGTCCACCGCTTCGGACGCTTCAGACATACTCGGTTGATTATATCCTTCCACCATTTTGTCATCTGCAGGGAGGGTTTCTCCACGGTTTTACCAACCTCTTTCGCCGTGAAATATGGATCAAGCTCTTTTGATTTATTGGCCAGAGAAATATGTAAGCCAGTATATTCCATATCTCCGATGTTGAATCCATTTTCAAGATAGAATCCTAGCAAATCCAACTCATCGCCTACATAATCGACATGGTGTTCAAATTCCCTTCTCCGCAACAAATAGTGTATCTTCTCAACTTCATTATCGAGCAATTCAAAAACGCATTCCAATGCAGATACTGACATGGAGGGAACGAGAGAACGAACTTCTCTCTTTATAAGTCCACCATTGATCGCTTCCTTAATGTTACTGCTTATGAATCCCAAGTCCTCAATGGTAAGGGTCAGCGGGATATAATAATTAACAAGCGTAGTATCAATTCTGTTTTCTTTGCCGTCTCTGGTCTTTAAAATATGCATTCCTGGGTAACTAGAAAGATATTCGATAAATCTATTTGCCTGATCTGCTGGTTCTAATATCAGGTCTTCGAGCGTTCTCTTGAATCTGAAAGGCTCGCCTCTCTTTGCAAGAGCAGAAACAGCACCTGCTTTGCATTCAGTTACTATGGCAAAAGAATCAATGATAACAGTTAGATCATTCTCATATTGCAGGCCAGTTTTTGGGTCGTTCCATTGACTTTGACGGAAGAGGGTACCATTTGGGAAATTCCTCTTTATCAAATCGGCTGCGATTTCCTCCAAGTAATCTCCCTTATGATGGTCATACTTTTTTTTCAGAGATTTATCAACAGCAACTAATCCTTCAAGTAGGCCTAGGGTCATATGTGGCAATATACCCAATATCGACGAAAAGTAAGTATCTTTGGCTATTTTGATGAAAGGTTTCCTCAGAACGGGATTGTCCAGAACAAAATACTCGGTCTTATGGTCTTTCAAATCACCGAACTCGAATGACCAGTTATCCAATATACATCGCAATGCAACTTCACTCTCTTGACTACTAAGCAGACGCATCAAGTCATCCAAGCTAAAAGTATATATATCTGATAATCGTAAATCAGAATGTGCTAACAACATTATCTTTAGGTTTCTGCAACTCTCACCTGAGTTCTTATAAAGCTCTTTCGCCTCTTCATTACTAATGGGTACCATATCTTGCCAGGTTTCATTATATTCCTTTATTACCTTCTCGTAGTTTCGGATTTTCATGAAGCCGCGCACCTTAGCAAGGTGCGTATTAAGCTTTTCACCGGCACTATGTACAATTCCTATTAGCAAGTCGACTAATTTTTCAGGGTCAATGCCATACAATGATCTAAATTTATCTCTCACACCGCGAGCCAAACCTTTTGTCAACATGAACATTTGTTTAGGATAAGCCCAATTTCTGATTGCCGCTGTCTGATCCCTCATTCTCCAAAGCAGAATATGCTCTAACAATTCCTCTTCAGTGACATTATCAGGCACATCATACTGCCTCCTTCCCATTAGATCTCCGAGTTCCTTCATCTCAGTCCTCAGTGCCTCGGCTTTCTCTGCAAGTGGCTTGACGGATATAGCCCTCTCTTGCATGAGCGCGAAGGCCTGCATAATCTCTAAATAGTGATAATAGAAATCCAATTCTCCTTTATATGCTTCTGGATCTGTGCCCTCTGGATAGGATAGGAAGTATATGGCGCAAAAGGAGAGAATATAGAGAGCTTCGTACTCCTCGAACCACTTGATAATGGATGGATACCTTTCGTCGAATTCCTCCTTAGCCTTTCTTCCGATGTCCCGGATAACCCCCATCCTTTTCTCTTTGGGCCAGTCCTCAGGGAAGACCTCAGGTACTTCAAACATCTTCATTTTGACTGGTTCCCATGGCTGCTGACCTTTCCATGTCGGGGATTTTCTCCGAGCCTGTTTAGATCTTTGATTTTGTTTTCTTCTACGAATCATATCTTTATATTAGTTCTATATGATAAGCAGGTTCCATTTTAATGCGTAGCAAACTTAGCATAGAATATAAACAGTTGCACATCATACCTGGATGATAGGAATAAACCCACCCTACAATCTTGTTTTGATTCCGCTTATGCAGGTGTTATTATTGTCGGGATTGTCGGGAAAGGCAAGAAGAAAATCACGACAAGAGCATAGGAGCATATAAAAATATAAAAAGGCGGAACGCAAGGGTTCAAAATCGTAGATAATGAAAAGCTCAGCCGCGTGGGCAACGCGTCAACTACAGCGTGTGGTTAGGCTATTTTCCTCAAATCGGTTGATTCAAAAAGTCAAGCACTATACTCATTCATGAATCCTTTACACAATTATACCTCTTGTCCCAGTAACGCTTGAGGTCCGCGTATGCCTTGCAGTGCAGCCGGAGATTGCTCCTGTATGAAAGATTGCCCACCAAGCTAATCAGCGGTTTGCGGTATTGCCACAAGTTGCCCCAGACCCTGCGGGTAATGCGCGATATCGAATAGAAGTCCCGGTCGCAGGAGGTCATTTCTTCGATGATGCCGTCAAGAGACAAATGCTTATACCGAGCTACCGGGAAGGTCAGCGTGTAATATTTCCAGTCTTCCGGGAACGTATCGAGGCCGATGCGGCCCTGCGATGTCATCTGGTCCCACAGGCGCGTGCCGGGCAGGGGAGTCAAAAACAGCACGTTGAGATTGTCCACACCGTACTGACTGGCCGCCTCGGCGATACGTTTGCCGATGCCCGGTTCGTCTATGTCCAGACCGATGATGAAAGAGCCAACTACCAGAATTTTGTGCCGTTGTATGCGCCGTACGGAGGCGCGGAAGTCCCGACCTTTCAGAAGGTTGAATTTCTTGCCGACCTCCAGAAGCCCTTCCGGCGAGGGGGACTCAAAGCCGATGAAGACGCCTCTGCACCCGGCCTTCGCGGCCAGCGCCAGAAGCTCTTCGTCATCGGCGAAGTTAATGGTGGCCTGGGCAATCCATTCCTTTCGCAGCTTCGCCTGTGCCATAGCGCGGAACATGTCCTTGGCGCGTGCGATGTGTTCAGGACGCGTGCCGATGAGGTTGTCGTCCACCACCAGAACAAGTTTCTCACGAATCAACTGGAACTCCCGCACGACATCCGAAATGGGTCGCTGCCGGTACTTGGCCCCGTTGAACGTTGTCACACTGCAAAAGCTGCAGTTCAAGGGACAGCCGCGTGTGGTCTGAATAGCTCCGAAGGCATATCCACCATTCAGCAAATCATGGCGGGCGAGCGGCACATCGTTCATCTCGGCTAACCCTCCGTCATACCGGCGTTTTAGGCTGCCATGCCGGGCGTCCTCCAGGACCTGCGTCCAGATGCCCTCGGCTTCCCCCGTGACGACCGAATCCGCGCGCTCTAGACTCTCGTCCATGCACATGGTCGCATGAATGCCGCCCATAACGACGGGCACACCCAGATTCCGGAAGTGACCGGCCAATTCGTAGGCGCGGTTCGCCTGCGAGGTGAAAGCGGTAATGCCCACCAGGTCCGGCCGAGGCATGGCCTGATAGTCAGGTGCTCCGAGGTTCTCGTCCACTATTGAGATTTCCCACTCCGGCGGGGTCAGGCCGGCCAGAACCATAAGGCCCAGCGGTTTCCACACGCGGTAGCGGTTCCAGCGGCTCTCCTTGACGTTGACGATGCTGACAAGCGGGTTTGAGGGATTGATCAGATATAGTCGCATAGAATCCATTCACTGACGGCTTTTGCATCGCCGCGAGAGGTCTCCTTTTTATTTAGCCACCACAAAATAATAAATGGTAAATAGTAGATAGTCAATTGATTTTGCCTGCCCCATTGTTTGGAGTGTCGTCAACTCTAATGGGGGCTTGCCCCTTTGCTTCGGCGTTTGCGCCGCTGTTTCTGTTTGCGAATCTTCTCAGCCTTTAATGCCGCTGGACTCTCAGAGCCAAATTTCTCCTGTTCGATCAGCTCACACAATCGTTTTCGTGCATAATACCGGTTCAGGGCTTGCGACCGTTCCCGCTGCATCTTCACTTCCAGCCCGCTCCGGATGTGTTTCAGATAAACGCAGCTCGCTGTCTTATTTACGTTTTGTCCGCCCGGCCCCGATGAACGAACATATTTTTCCTTTATGTCCGCTTCCTGCACCCCCAGTGCCGCCATCCTCGCCTCAAGCCCTTCCTGCTTCTTTCGTGTCACACCAAAATTCATCTTCACCTGACTATTGTTTTATGATTCCCCCATAACATCAATCTCACCGGCACCGCTTTGACACGTCCGCTAGAGTGCTTGGTTAGGTGCCGTCTTTCTTCTTTTTCTCGCGTTCATGCGCCCTGAGAATTGTTTCACAGATTTGTGAACTCGGGACCACTTTAGCCAATTTTCCTCCTGTTCTGTCTGACAACGTTGCCGAGACGAGACCGTAGCAGAGCGTTTGTCCTGATAGTCCGGCACGCCGAGGTTCTCGTCCACACATCCACGCATTCACGCATCCACTCATTTACTCATCAACGCATCCACTCATCTACGCATCTACTCATTCACGCATTTACTCATCTACGCATCCACGCACCGTTTTCTCTGCACTGTCCCCAGACAGTAATAGGTGGATCTCCCTATTACTCTGGTTGTTCGACTCTTTTATCCTGAAACAAGTTGAATAATAATCGTGATCAGAGTCGTGACAAGAACACCAGCCCCGAAGAGAACATAGTCTCTCTTGGCACTCCGACGTTGCCCGGATGCCATCAGATTGGCAAAGTGCTCGGCGACTGGGATGGGAACATTCTCTAATGCTGCGATTCGATCCTTCAGTTCCTTTTCTCGTTTATCCAAGTCCGAGAGGCCTTGCTCGAGTTGCTTGACTGAGGATTGTTTTTCTTTGGCAACGCGGGACAACTCAGACAAGATGGAGTCGACTTCCGCGGACGCGTTGGCGAGACTGCGAGTCAATTCAGCGAGGCGTTCACCATAGGGTTTCTTCGGTTCTGGTTTGCCGAGGAACCGATACAGAATCTTCCTCACAAGTTCAGTTGACGCAAATCCTGCGCCGAGCAAGCTTGCCAACGCGGCAATCACCGTACCCAAAATTTCAGGCATCATGTTCTGTTATCTCTCCTTAGTCGAACATTGCGGCTCAGTGGCGCAGCACACGTGGTGTTCAAGTGCAGCCGCTGGTTCAATTCTTGTCGTTCGTATCTCGTATTTCGTATATCGCCAGTTGAAACTCCTGAATTCTGACTCCTGTCTTCTCTAACGACCTTCGTATCTCATTTTGATTCTGAATTCAAATAATTTTGGATGTGCAGAGCACACACTACGAACTATTTCAGAATCGGATAATGTATCTTAGGTTGAGCTATTTTGACCCAGGGCAGTTCTTCCCAGGTCAGCGTCTCATCACAGTCGTAGATGGCTCGAAATGGTTGCCGGATGCCGGAAGGCTCAAACCAGTACATAAACCATGTCCATCGTGGCTGACTTCGGAGTTTTTCCTGGCTTGGCACGGTGCCCACCTCGCCCAGTGCAATGGGTTTATCGCCAGCTAAAGCAAGGAGCTGGTCATAGTTCATCTGGTTAAATCCTTCCGAGTATACATCTGTTGCAAGAATATCCACCACATCGTGTCCAGGATAATACTTTTCATAAGGGTCTACATATGCTTTCACTTCATTGGCATTAAATACCCAGATCAGATTGTTCAATTTATGAAAATTTACCAGCCGTTCAAAGAGCATGCGATACAGCTTTTTATAACCCGTGTCGCCGGCTTTTTTACCCCACCAAAACCAATTACCGTTCATTTCATGATAAGGACGCCACAACACGGGCACGCCGGCATCGCGCAGTTGTTTAAGAAAAAAGGCGATCACATCCACCTGGGATTTCCAGCGTTCGTTAATCTCAGTCCCAGACGTGATCAGATCCTGCCATTGCTGGTCTGTAAGTTCACCTTGTATGGACTCCTTGAAGGTGACCGGCTCCTCTTCAATGGGACGTACCGCATGCCACATAATGGTGATGATAAATCCCTCATGGTGTCGTCGAATGGCTTCATCTACGATCTGCTGGCGATAGTTAATGCCGTCCCAGGTGCCCGGCGCACTGAATCCGAAATCTTGTCCAAATACAGCAGGATAATGATTTGTTTGTTTATGCACGCCAGCAAGGCGGGTGGAGCCGACAAGAGGCACACAGTGCTGGCCGGTAAGTGTGTGCTTGCCGGAAATGCTGTAGATATATTTCAACAGTTTCACTGCTTCAGGAGAAGGATTTGGTGTCACCGGTTGGATGGAGACCTCAGAGCCAAAGAGCGATGAAGCTCCTATATACAATAATCCCGTAAATAACCAAAAAGTGATTTGCCTGAAATTCATGGTTTGAACCTCCTTTATTGATGAATAATTTTATCAATCTGCGCTTTATAGCCCAAGGCTTTTTCTTCTTTCTGCAAAACGAATTTTAGAAAGTAATGCGGAAGTCGGTGTAGGAGGGATCGATGGAATATTCCTGGATGTCAGTTTTACGTATATAGTGGCCGAAGTAGTCGTTTATGTCGGCGATGCAGCTTTCGACATTTTCCACAGGACCCTGGGCGAGCATCTCAACAGTACCATCCGGCAGGTTGCGTACATAGCCGGTAATCTGATGACGGCTTGCAATACTACGCGCAGTAAAACGAAAGCCTACGCCTTGTACACGGCCAGTGAAGATAATACATCGTGCTATCTGGTCCATGCTCAACCGGATCTTTTTTGTTGACTATGCCTCAACGGATATTATTTTCACCCACACGCGTTCGGCTGTATACTAACGTGAAATAATCTTGCATGCAAACCAAGTTTTTATTGGTAAACAACATAGAATTGATATGATTGGTAAGAGAGTTACAAATCGAGTACACGCTGCTCTTCAAAGTAGGTACACACCAATCGTGTTGGCAATCGCGGCAGTTGTGTTTTCACTGCCTACGTTGAATAAGGGACTACTCTTCGATGACTGGTGGCACTGGGCGGAATTAGCTGGGCCTTCTGAGCTTGATGAGCGGTTGTCCGAGGTTGGGATAGACCCCAACAAGTCCGGCGAACTCTCCACGACGCTCTCGGAGCTTTTTGTAGTTGTCAGTCCTGACAAGAACCTGAAGCAGCTCATGCAGTATGGAGCACTGCCGTGGTGGACTTACGATCGGCTTAGGGTTGCGGCGTGGAGGCCATTGAGCAGCTTTACCCACTGGCTCGACTACCGTGTGTTTGGTGGGTCGGAAATGATTATGCACGCTCATAGCATTGTCTGGTTCGCAGCAGCAGTAGCTTTATTGGCGATGCTCTATCGGTCGCTAATTGTGACCGGCTGGGTAGCAGGATTGGCAGCGGTGTTCTACTTGTTAAGTGACAGCAGTTACTTTCCAACGCTGTGGATCTCCAGTAGAAACTCGCTTTTATCGCTATTCTTTGGGCTCGCCACACTACTTGCCCATCATCGATGGCGTAAGCAGCGTTCTGCGACCGCAGCAGTTGTAGCTGTGTCTTGTTTTCTCTGTTCGCTACTTTCGGCTGAAGCCGGTTTGGCAACCTTTGCATATCTGATTGCTTACGCTGTTATACTTGAGCATACCAACTGGGCTCGGCGTTTTCTAAGTTTAGCTCCGGCAACTGCTGTGGTATTGCTTTGGCGAGTGGCTTATAACCTACAAGGATACGGTGCGTACGGCGGAGAATTGTACCTAGATCCATTTCAAGAACCTCTGCGCTTCGCACGAGCATTGTTGGAACGGGGACCGTTTCTTCTTGCCGGTCAGTTGAGCAGCGTGCCCGCTGATGCGTTCAGCTATCTGTCCGAATCAGCCAAGACTGTATGCCTGCCAGCCGCTTTGGGTTTTATAGCCTTTGTGTTGATTATCTTTGCACCTCTACTACGGAGGGACCGCGTTGCAAGATTCTGGTTGGTGGGAACGCTTTTATCGGTTGTGCCGATTTGCGCGATCATACCTATGAGTCGCAATCTATTATTTGTAGGAATCGGAGCCTTTGGATTAGTCGCGCAGTTTGTCGGCGGCTTGTTGAGCAAGCAGAACTGGCTATCCACTTCCCGTAGTTGGCAAACGGGGGCTTGGGTCCTTTGCATATTTCTGGTGTTGGCGCATCTACCTGTGGCCGCTGCTCGAAGAGTTGCAGCGCCATTTACAAGTTCCGCGATTACGGACGAGATAATGTCAACAATGCAGTTCAACCTACCACCCGGATCAGAAAATCAGGACATTGTCGTGGTCAATGCCCCCTATCCGATTGGCTTTCAATACATACCTTTCTTAAAGGCCTATGAGAAAGAGCCATTACCTCGGACTATTCGTCTGCTGGCTCCCGGATTCGGGCCGCTTCAGATAACCCGCACAGATAACAAGACCGTTTTGCTCCGGGCTCGGCTCGGAAATCTTCTGTCAAACCAGGAAAGAGACTGCCTGCACTTCGTTTATTTCTACAGGTACATCGGAGCCGTTCGAGACGCTGGGCAACCAATGCAGGCCGGCTATCGTATCGAGTTGCCACGGATGTGTGTTAATGTACTTGAAGTCGATGACAATGGCCTACCAACAGCGGCGATGTTCACGTTTGAAGTTTCTCTGGAGGATCCATCTCTTAGATGGCTCATGTGGGATTGGGACAATAACCGCTATATTCCTTTTGATGTACCAGCGATCGGCAAAGACGTTTATGTGCCCGGCCCATTTTAGCATCTCTTCGGCTTACTACTTGCAACAATGCCCATATATCCATCAACGAACCTCAATACCACTAACCAAGCAGAATTTTTCATCAGTTTCACGAACAGTCCCCCAAGATATAGGCTAAATATGACCATTGTCTAAATTACGATTCACGACAAGCACAAAGTGCCATATAATAAAAGAAATCGACTGTTGTGATTGCTTATGGCAAAGAAAACAAAAAAACAAATAGAAAGAGACGAGCAGATTTATCAGCTAACCACACTCGTTGCGGGAGACTTCTCGCTTCAAGAGGTGCTGGATAAGCTTGCCGAAGCGGCGGTCAAAATCGTTGGTGTAAAAGCCTGCTCCATCCGACTGCTCGATGCCCAAACCAATGATCTTAAAATGCGCAGCACTTATGGCCTCAGTGAAGAGTACCGCAGCAAAGGAGTTGTCTCCAAGAACGATACGGTCATCAAGGCAGCCTTCGCCGGCGAGGCGGTCATTCTGGATGACATGCGCGTTGATGACAGGGTCAAATACAAACAAGCCACTATCAGAGAAGGCCTTGTCAGCCAGCTCACCGTTGCTATGCAATTTCGCAACAAGCCCATAGGCGTGCTCCGGCTGTACAGTCCAAAGCCCAAGCAATTCGACGAAGACGATATCAATCTCGCCAGGGCGGTTGCCTCTCAATGCGCAACTGCCATAACAAATGCAAAACTCTACGCTGAGGCTATCGAAGGTGCCAGGATGGCTGAACAGATGCGACTGGCTGGGCTGATCCAACGTAGAATGATTCCCGAAAAGGCTCCACGAATCCAAGGGCTTGATATTGCCGCGACCTATATTCCGTGTTTTGAAGTTGGTGGCGACTTCTACGATTTCATGCAGATAAGCGATACACGACTGGCAATTACAATAGCTGACGTGATCGGCAAAGGAATGCCTGCGGCGCTTATGATGAGCTGGTTTCGGGGAGCTATTCGCGCTTATACTGACGGCTTCCGCCAAGTACTAGAAACTGTAGGTACTGTTGAAGGAGAGAGAAATAGTGACGTGCGAACGGTAGCTCGCATAAAAGATGCCATCCATCAATTCAATAGAATGGCCTACAATGAGTGTAGAGACGGTGAATTTGTCACCCTGTTCTATGCTACCATAGACTCAAAGGAAAAGACAATCACATACTGCAATTGCGGACATGAGCCAGCGGTACTGATAAGAGACGGAAACATCACGGCCCTACAGACAGGTGGATTGGTACTCGGAGTCGATCCAGAGGCGGAATATAAGATCGAAACCGTCTCGCTGAAAGAAAATGATTGCCTTTTATTTTATACGGACGGTCTTATTGATACGGTCAACTTCGACGGGGAACTATGGGGCAGGGAAAGTATGCTCAACATCGCTCGTAAGTTCACAGCTAACTCTGCCGACCACATGGTCAGAAATATCCTCGGCTATAGAAGACGGTTTGCAGGGCTCGCAAGCCAAATTGATGACACGAGCCTTATTGCTTTAAAAGTTGACAAAATAAACCACATAACTGACTTACACGACGCTGATAGTTAGTGCAACCCATATAACAGAAACAATTTCGTTTACATAGATGGCGGCTTTGATTATTACGATCGATGGTCCCGCGGCGAGCGGTAAGAGCACAGTTGCTAAGCTGGTAGCTGAGCAAATCCGAGCAAATTTTCTCGATACCGGCTCAATGTACCGTGCAGTGACATTGGCGGCCATAATGGCAGGTGTAGATATGACTAACGAACAGAAACTGCTGGCCATTATAGACCACCACGAATTTCGGTTCGAGCCACAGCACGGCAAGATGACAATTTACGTCGACGGCATCGATGTAACTGAAAAGATAAGAGACACCCAGTTAACCAACAACGTCAGGTATGTCGCTTCACTACCACAGATGCGTGAGAAGCTTGTTCAGATGCAAAGGCAATTCGCTGCCAAAGAAAAAAAGATTGTCGCTGAAGGTAGAGACCAGGGGACTGTTGCCTTTCCTGATGCCGACATCAAATTCTATCTGACTGCTGAACCCGCCGAAAGAGCAAGAAGAAGACAGTCGGAATTAAAAGCCAAAGGTCTTGACCACACCTTAGAGCAAATACAAAGAGACATAGAAAAGCGAGACCAAAGCGATGAAAATAGAGCGGTCGGTCCATTAAAGCCGGCTAATGACGCCATTGTTATCGATACTACGAATTTGAACGTAGAACAAGTTGTGGAAAAAATTCTGCATTGCATCAACGAAAAATGCGTTGGGAAAGATTAAAAGCAATCTGGTACTGGCTTGCGCGCTGGGGTTGCCGATTTCTTTGCATTTTCTTTTTTCGATTTCGGGCCTATGGCATGGAGAACGTACCGGAGAAGGGTCCATTTATATTAGCGAGCAACCATCAGAGTTTTCTAGATCCGCTTTTCTGCGGGGTACCGCTGAGGCGACCGTTATATTTTGTGGCGAGGGACTCGCTTTTTTCCAATAAGTTTTTTGGTGGACTTATTCGTTCGGTTAATGCGATACCGGTCAGGCGTGGTCAGGCGGATATT
This sequence comes from uncultured Pirellulales bacterium, assembly GCA_964519995.1. Lineage (GTDB taxonomy): Bacteria > Planctomycetota > Phycisphaerae > Sedimentisphaerales > Anaerobacaceae > CAZFLY01. The sequence continues at coordinate 11,924 of CAZFLY010000046.1, forward strand.
GCTTCGATACGAAGAGTTATTGCCAAGCTCAATGATGGTGAGGGTGTCTGTCTTTTCCCGGAGGCCACGCGAACAAATGACGGGCGCATCGCGGCTTTCAAGGGTGGGCTTAGTCTTTTATGGAAAAAGACCGGGGCACCAATTGTGCCAGTATTAATCGATGGTGCCTTTGAATGCTGGCCGAGGTATAAGAGAATCTTCTCTCCCGGTGCCGTCTCAATTTGCTACGGACAGGCTATAAACGCCGAGCAGTTGAAAGACGTTGGTGACAAGGCGCTTGCAGATATTCTGACCAGAAAAGTTCGACAAATGCAAGAGCAGTGCAGGTTCAAGCAAGGTAAACAGCCATACAATTATCAATAAATAGTGATGCGTGTATGTCTTTATTGGTGTGAAATACTTGTAGTCTGGCACAGCATAAACAAATTAAATGCGATACGCATGAGTGAAAAAGACGAAAAGGTAATTGATACAAACAAAATCAGCGGGTGAAATTGAAATTAGATGGTAATATGAAGGTTTTGATTGCTGAAAAGTGTGGATTTTGCCATGGTGTTAGAAATGCCATCAGCATCGCAGAGAATGTGCTGGTACAAGAGAAGCAAGTCTACAGCCTTGGGCCAATTATTCATAATAGGGATGTTGTAGAACGTCTGGCAAAAAGTGGACTAAAAACCGTGGATACAGTTGAACAAATCCAAGCAGGAACAGTTCTTATTCGCTCCCACGGCGCGGCTCCCGGACAAATAGCAAAACTCAAAGAAAAAAAACTCAAAATAGTTGACGCTACATGTGTGCTTGTAAAGAGAGTTCAGCACATCGCCAGGCACCTTGCTGAGGACGATTACAGGGTGGTAATTATCGGGGATGAGGACCACCCCGAGGTACAGGCAGTGATGGGTTGCGCCAAGAATGTGATTGTCATCGGCGATAACTCAGATCTAAGCAAGTTGCCAAGTAATGCCAAATTAGGAGTTGTCTGCCAGACTACTGAAAGCCCGGAACACTTCGGCAACATGCTAGGCGCAATAGGACGGACAAGCTTCGATGAATTGAAAGTAATCAATACCCTGTGTAAAGAGGCAGTAAAAAGGCAGGAATCAGCCGTACGCTTGTGCAAACAGGCAGACGTGATGTTTGTGCTCGGCGGTCTGCAAAGCGCCAACACATGCAGACTCGCCGAAATCTGCAAAAAAGTAAATAAGAAGACTTTTCACCTGGAAAACTGGAATGGACTTGATAAAAATGTACTTTTCGGTAAAAATGTAGCTGGTGTTACGGCAGGTGCTTCTACACCCGAATGGGTAATAGAGGAGTTTGTAGAGCATCTGAAGGCTTTCGTTACTATTGAGAAGCAATAATAATTAGGATTTTAATGCAAAAGGAACTGTGTTATTGTGGGATTATGTGAGAACCTACTGGCGTAAATGTGGGGCGCCTTTGGGTAGGGAACGAAGACTCCACAGAGGAATTTGAGTTTATGGTAGACAGAAATTTAATCAGCAAATTAGGCCTATCAGATGAGCAGCTTGATCAACAAGTCAACGAAATGTTCACAAAAGATGAAAATGAATTCCTTGAAGAGGTGCTGCAAAAAAAAGTAGACTCGCGCCTGCCAGGAGCTATTCTAAAGGGGCATATCGTCTCGCAAATAGGCAATGATGTCATTGTCGAGGTCGGCCTGAAAAGCGAGGGCTTCGTCGATGCAAGCGAATTCACCAGCCCAGACGAAATAGAGCCGGGCAAAGAAATTGAAGTGATTCTGGAAGACACCGATTCAGAAAGCGGACTTATTCTGCTGAGCAAACGCAAGGCTGATAGTATTCGCGGTTGGCAGACAATAATTAACACGAAGAAAGAAGGAGATGTTGTCAGCGGAAAAGTCGTAAGGCGCATTAAAGGTGGTCTGCTCGTTGATATTGGAGTACCGGTTTTTTTGCCTGCCTCACAAGTTGATATCAGAAAGCCGGGCGACATAAGCAGATTCATTGGTAAAGATGTAGCATGCAAAATCCTCAAGATCGATGTTGAAGGCCGAAACATAGTCGTATCAAGGCGAAAACTCATTGAAGAAGAACGGCGAAGTAGCAAAGATAAAATACTATCGGAAATAGAAGCCGGTCAACTACGCAAAGGCATAGTTAAAAACATTGCTGACTTCGGTGTATTCGTCGATCTTGGCGGTCTGGACGGCTTGCTTCATATCTCTGATCTTAGCTGGGGCAGAATCTCCCATCCAGCGGAGGTTGTAGATATCGACCAAGAAATTGAATGTTTTGTCATCGGAGTCGATAAAGAAAATGAAAAGATTTCACTCGGATTGAAACAAAAGACCCCCAGCCCCTGGGAGAACGTCGAAGAAAGTTATCCGATAGGAGAAAAAGTAAAAGGCAAGGTTGTAAACATAATGAATTACGGCGTCTTTGTCCGGCTTGAAGACGGAATTGAAGGGCTCGTCCACATTAGCGAAATGAGCTGGACAAAACGGCTGTCACACCCCAGTGAGATTGTTAATCTCGGTGATGAAATTGAAGTTGTCGTCTTAAACATCAATAAGGAAAAACAAGAAATCTCTCTTGGCCTGAAACAGACAGAAGTGAATCCGTGGGCCGTAGCTACTCACAAGTACCCGGTTGGTACAATCGTCACAGCTACAGTACGGAGCATGACCAATTTTGGTGCTTTTGTCGAGATAGAATCTGGTATTGACGGCATGATACACATTTCAGATTTAAGTTGGACAAGAAAATATGGTCATCCTAGTGAGGCCCTGCAAAAAGGCCAGGAAATAAAGTGCATTGTGCTGGAGGTCAATGAAGAAAAACGCCGAATATCTCTGGGTATAAAGCAGATGACTGAGGATCCCTGGATACACGCCATTCCTGAGAAATATATCCCGGGGCACATCATAAAAGGGAAAGTTGCAAAACTCACTAATTTCGGGGCTTTTGTCGAACTTGAACCGGATTTGGAGGGCCTTCTGCATATTTCCGAACTTGCTGATCACAAGATCGACAAACCCCAGGATGTAGTAAAACCTGGTGATGAAGTTGAAATTAAGATACTTAAAGTAGATAGCGAAGCCCGCAAAATCGGTTTAAGTCTGCGAAGGGTACAATGGGCAGCGGAGGACCAAACTGGACATTCAGCTCATCATGAAGGCTCAGCCGACACTTTAACCGCAACTTCCGTTTATACCGACCAAAGTGCAATGCCGCACGAAGAAGTTAGTGATGAAAACACGTCTGAGCCGAAAGGCCAAAGTAAACAGGTCACCGAAACGCCTAAACCCCAAACAGAAGACACCACCAATACTGATACTGATGAGGGTACGACTCAACAGGAAGAAAAGGAACTTGATCCGCCACAGGAGTCCACACAAGCTTAGACTGAGCAGAATCAATAGAGTAATAACATTACCAAAACAACATCAGCTTAGAACAGACATAATGACAGCAGCTTGTTCCAAGATTAAAAGAAACACGTAATAGTATGTATTTGATTCTGCTTGGAAAGAATTCTCGACGACCTGTTTAACATTCATATCTGTAAACTACCTCACAGTCGCTAAAAAATTCACACAATTCGATAAAAAAAGGCTCTCAGAACCTAATTTTATCACGCTTCGACTGCGATGGAATCGTTGTAAGTAACTACTATATAATAACTTATATAGCCTTAAAGGGCCAAAAGGAGAAAATTTTCCTTGAGTACAATAGAATTTCCTTGACGAGAAGATGGATAATTTAGTATATGTAGGTAAGCAGAAACTTACCAACTCTGTAGATAGTGTTTACATTCTGCAGAATATTTTGTGTTTTTGGGTAAATCTGTAGCGGAATCGATTAAGCGCACAGCTGGAGGAAGGGTTTTGCGTTCCCTGAGCAAACCCCTATCATTGCGGCTGGGCGGAAGGAAAAGGATTGCCCACGGAAGAGCAAAAAGTCAAATCTACAATCTATTTGAAACAGGCATAGGGTTTGGTGAAGATATTGTTGCTTGTTTTGTAAAGGATTGTTTGTGGCGAGCATGGTCGGCAGTCACAGATCTGAATGCTCGTCCAACAATTATCGCTTTGAAGCAATCAAAGCAAGTTGATAGTTTTTTGACTTTTCCTTAAGAAGGAGGAGAATGATGTATAAAACCTTATTATTTACTACTGTCCTGTTGCTAATCGTAGCAGGTAGCGCCTCAGCCGATAAAGTAGCACATTGGACGTTTGACGAAGGCGCTGGGACCACAGTAACTGACTCTGCCAATGGTTTAGTGGGCAATTTTGTGGGCGCTCCAGATTTTGTAGCTGGCGTGCCCGTTTTAGGAGGTAGCGCACTGGATCTTGACGGCGTTAATGACTACGTGGATTGCGGCTATGACCCACTCTTTGATATGACGGGCGATATGACAGTCGCAGCATGGGTACAAATTAGGGAGCACAGCACCGCGTGGATGGCTGCCGTCGCACAGGGTGAGTACGCCTGGAGGCTTGGTAATGCGAACGTGAGTCCGATGGCTCACTTTGGTGTCACCTTCTGGTCGGAACCCATCGCCTCACAAGATGGAGTTATTGAAATTCCACTCAACGAATGGCACCACATAGCAGGTGTATATGAAACTGGTGGAAACTTGACTGTATATTTGGACGGTGAGGTTGACATGGCCGTTGCGGCTGACGCGCCCATAGGCCTTAGTTACCAGGTCGTTTATATTGGCAATAACCCCGATGAACCAACACGCCTCTGGAATGGCCTAATTGACGATGTACAGATTTACAACAATGCGTTGAGCCAGGCTGAACTTCAGGAGATTATCCCTGAGCCTGCAACGATGGCACTTTTGGGCCTTGGTGGATTAGCTCTGCTTCGCATTCGCAAGAGAGGCTAATTCATTACTTAGCTAGTTTAAGTGTTTGCATCTGTCCGGGGCCTATTCTGATTCATTCAGAATAGGCCCTGGTTGTTTCTTGGGGAGAAATGCTCACCCACACAAGCATATATTTGCGAACGACGGCTTCGAGAGACTCACAGAAGACCACCTCTCTCCTACTCTGTTTCGCATGAGATTAGCCAAAATCAAGAGTTAAAAATGCCAGCAACAACAGTTTCTATTATCACCGCTCAGGACCGGCTCTGTCACTACTCGCGTTCAGTAAGCTGATACAGAAGCGTTTGGGCATCTGGGATGTCATACCATCTGTCATTAAGACTTCCTATGTTTTTCCATCAGAAACCATTATGCGTAAAAGCAGGACTCAGCACAGCAATAACGGTACCATCGCTTTGCTAAGCAAATTGTGCAAAAGGTGTTTTTCTTACACAATATGGGCTCCTGTCGACGAACATTCGGAAATGTCAACAAAGATTCTGTATTATAATCCCTTCAATATTATTGATATTGATTTGAACGCATAATATAATTGGTCACGTGGATATCCGTATTAAAACTTATTGAACTTTTAATATCTAATGAAACATTATAAGGACAATGGCCGAAAGACGTCATTCCCGCGGAAGCGGGAATCCAGCCGTTTTATACATGTTTTCTGGACTCTCCTCAGGACACCCTACGGCGCTGCTTTCGCAGGAGTGACAGTCCAGGTGTTCCATTGTTTATTCAACTATCAATAGTAATCATTTGGAGGTTATAAAAATGTTGCTTTGGATTTTCAGGTTTATTTTCCTTATCGTGGTTGCTGGAGTTCTGTTCGTCAATTCGAGTTCTGAGGCAATAGCAGGAGCAGCCGAACCATCTAATTTCTGGGCGGTAGTATGGAGTGGACTGGGAATGGCAGCTTTTGTTTTCCTGCTGGATGTTCTTACACCCAAGGAAAAACTCAGCGCCCTTGCCGGAGTGTTCTTTGGCCTGCTGGTCGGACTACTTATCAGTGTGGCACTGGCGCCTGTCGTGGATATGATGAGTGACACGTACTTCGTTCGGATAACTGCAGAAGGATCTCGAGTAAATAGATTGACTCCCGAAGCAGTGGCGGCAATCAAATGGATGTTGGGGATTTGCGTATGCTATCTTGCTATAAGCACCGTAATGCGAACTAAGGATGATGTGCGTTTTGTAGTTCCTTACGTTGAATTTGCCAAGCAAACTAAGGGTGCACGGCCCATGATTTTGGATACTTCCGCAATTGTGGATGGACGGATAGCTGATATGTGCCAGAATAAGCTATTTGATTCTCCTATCGTCGTTCCTCGTTTTGTTCTCAACGAACTACAACTCATAGCTGATTCGGCTGATAAGCTCAAACGGAACCGCGGCAGACGGGGACTTGACGTGCTCAACAGGATGCAAACTAACACCGCGATTGAAGTGGAGATTGATGACACTATGTTTCCAGAGGTCGAGGAAGCAAAAGGAGTAGACCAGAAAATAACGCTGTTCACCAAGATCCGTAATGGCCGGCTTGCGACTACAGACTACAACCTTAGCAAAGTGGCGCAGGTACGTGGCGTTGACGTGATCAATATGAACGATCTGGCTAATTCTCTGAAGGTGGTTGCTTTGCCGGGCGAGACTATGCAGGTGAAGATCATAAAACCCGGCGAGGAGGCAGAGCAAGGCATAGGCTACCTCGATGATGGAACGATGATCGTTGTAGAAGGGGCCCGTAACAAAATTGGCAAAGATGTCCTTATCAGCATAACAAGCTCGCTACAGACATCGGCTGGAAAAATGATTTTCGGTAAATTCGAAGGGTTCGGCGGAGACAGGAACGGAAACTACAGGCGTACAGCAAACAAAAAACCTGTGCAAACCAGGACCACCTAAAATATAGCTGCGCGCGGAACTGCAGAATTAAACAAGTTAAAAGCGTGCAGAGAAATGCTTGTGCTCTTTTTTTATCCCGAGCTAAAAAAGCACTTCAGAAAAAACGCTATGGCTGTTATGTAGCCAAGCGCAAATAACGGCCAATAGAAATAAGCTTGAAAATCCGGTTCAGTCACATGTAGACCGGCCACACAGAACGAGACGACTATAATAATAGAAGCGATAATAAATCCAAACCAGTCAAGCACAGTCACCTTAATAGGCACACTGTAAGAATCACGGTAGAAAATTACGACAGCGAATACAAACATCGCTACTGAAACAAGGAGGGGACAAAGAACAGGTGAGGCCCAGACAGTCGGTATCAAAAACAGTATGTCCCAATCCATAATGGAGGCGGGCCAGCCAAGAAGAGCCTTTAGCCAAACGTAATAGAAGATATCCCAAACCGCAAAAATCATCAAGAAATAAGCAAACCTCTGCCGTAAATTCCAGCCAAATAACCAAGCACCGGTCAGCATTATAACTACCGTTGATGCCTCCCTGCCAATTTCGATCAGGAGCAGCCGTTTCCACAGCGGGCTAAGACCAAAAGTCTCCAACGGAAAAGCAAATCCGTCAGGATGAAAAATAGCTCGCAGGTACACAACCACGGTTGCTTCAATGTACCCAAAGGCAACGCTGAAAATAATGACAATGAGCAATCTTTTCAGTGTAGTGTCTAATGGCTCTGATTTCATAATCGAAAGGCTCCTCTCGTCAGACCATTCATCCCCAAACTGAAATTTCGATTGTATTAAATTACTTCAAGTATTTCAAACCAAGCACGATGGCAAATACCGTAATGTATAATCAAAATATGTGCTGCGTCACTAACAGACATGCAATACTAAAGAGCCTGCAATTCTTTCAGCAATGTGCTAACGATTCTACTTTCCGGTACTACTGAAACTTTTCTACCGTGGCGGTAGAGAAAGGCTTTATTCTTGGCAGCACAAATAGCCAGGTCTGCATCAGCAGCTTCACCGGGGCCGTTAACGACGCAGCCCATGACCGCGATGCGTATGGGCTTTCGCACAGTTATCAGAGCTTTTTCTACACGATTGGCAAGCTTGACTACATCGATTTGAGCCCTTGCGCAAGTCGGACATACTATCAACTCAGGAACCAAACGTTTATAGAGACCAAGACCAACAAGAATTTCTTTTGCGGTTTTTACCTCGTGTATGGGAGCGCCCGCAATGCTTACTCTTACAGTATCACCTATACCCTCAGCAAGAAGTACTCCTAAAGCAATAGCTGAGCGTATTTGGGCATCTTTGGTCAGTCCGGCATGAGTTAGGCCAACATGGATAGGATAGTCAAATGCCTGTGCAATTTTTCGGTTGATTTCGATGGTCCTCAGGATATCACTGCTTTTTGCACTGAGGACCAGTTGAGTGAAGTTACAATTCTCAAAGAGCCGGACGTAACTTTTCATCTTTCTTAACATCAACGCAGTACGTTTGCCAATTGGAATAGGCTCCTTTTTCAGGTCTCTGATGCTTGCTTCGTTAATGCCGATGCGAATAGCGGCTTTGTGCATTTTTGCCGCATCAATTATACGGTGGATTGCTTTATGGGACTTTATATTGCCAGGATTCAGCCTAATCTTGGCTGCTCCTGCTTCAATTGCCTCGATAGCCCTTTCGGGGCTGAAGTGCACATCAGCAATGAGTGGCACATTTACTCGCTGAACAATTTGCGCAAAAGCTGTCGTATCAGAACGTCTGGGCACAGCGATCCTGATTAATCCACAGCCTGCCCGAACAAGCTGATTTATCTGCCTAACACAGCGGGCAATGTCAGTAGTAGGCACCTTCGTCATCGATTGAATGACGATGGGAGCGCAAGAACCGATTATAACTGAGCCAACTTTGACCGTTTTTGTCTTTCTTCTTTTTATCATATCAAAATTGTAGCTTGTCTTATGCCGTCGAGCAAATTAAAATGCCCGCGACCATTGCTGACCAATGGTAGACCATTAAGTGTTTTCTTGAATACTATTATGAGTTCACTGCTGATATTTGTTGCATTAGTATTGCTTGCTGCCTATGGAGCATGGGGATTAACGTTGTTTTTTATACAGCCAAAGCTGCTATATAATCCTTTGCGAGAAGTCACCTGCACACCCGTAGCTATGGGACTGGATTTTGAAGATGCTGTTTTCACAAGCAGTGATGGTTTGAGATTGTCCGGCTGGTACATTCCTGCACAAAACTCGGAGTTAACAATCTTGTTATGCCATGGCAACGCAGGCAATATGATGCACCACCTGGAGATCATAAACGCTATTTACAATCTTGGAATCAGCTGCTTGATTTTTGACTATCGTGGCTATGGAGACAGCGAGGGCAGACCCAGCGAAAAGGGAACCTATCTGGACGCCGAAGCTGCCTATAAATGGCTGACCGACGTGAAAAAATTGCTGCCGGACGAAATTATTATCTTCGGCCGATCACTGGGTGGAAGCATCGCAGCTCATCTGGCAAGCAAAGTCAGAGCAAAAGCGTTAGTCCTGGAAAGCGCCTTTACGTCGTATGTTGACATCGGACGAAAATTCTATCCCTATATGCCCGTACGCTGGTTTGCAAGATTCAGTTACAGAACTATCGACTTCATTAAGAACATTCATTGTCCTGTTTTGCTGATTTATAGCAAAGACGATGAGATCATACCATTTGAGTTAGGCCTAAGGCTATACGAAGCAGCAAACGAACCAAAAGAGTTTATCGAGATTTCCGGTAGTCACAATGGCAGCTTCATCGAATCCAACAAAACCTACGAACAGGCTTGGAAAAAGTGGCTGGAACTGCTGAAACAATATAAACTCCAATCTACTCACCAGAAAGCTTGTTAGCAAACATACCTGTCGCAGCGTTTTTTAGTAGATCTCCATTCTGGTTGGATCACTGAGTGTTCTGCTGTGGGGTCTCCGGTGTGGCAGCAAGTGGTGAAGTCTTGACATCTACAGCACTGGCCTTTCCTGCACGCTGGCTCTTTAAGTAGTATTTTCTATTCAAAATGCCTCGTATCACCATTCCGATGCCTACACCACATAAGATATGCCTTTTTCGATAGCTGTTAGAATCCGCTTGTGTTCACGCCGACTCTTGAAATAGGAAACCAGCACACCAACAATTATCGAGACTGCGATACTCACGAACACAACGGATCCTATGATTACCTCCTTGTAAATTTTCGTCCTTTCAAGATTTATAACTCACTTCGAAAACTTTTTCTGCTATCTTATATTTATAGAGCCATTGTGCGTCTCGAGGCGCAGTTTGCCCTGGCCTGTTCCAATCGTCCCTTTGATTTTCCTTTTACTTATTTTCCCAACCACTGATACTGGTAAATCAGTCTTTATTGAGCCATTATGCGTTGAAATATCGACCTGAGCAGATAAATTGGGCGGCGCTGTAAATTCTATGCCTCCATTATGAGTAACCGCTGATACATTGCAAACGGCTGGGGCGGTCTGGATGTAATATACACTTATTTTACCGTTGTGTGTCCTAAGCTTGGCGTTGCCAGCGATTTCTTCACATCTAATTGACCCATTGTGCGTCTGGAGATTTGCTGCGCCGGTGAGTTTCATCAGCGTCATCTTTCCATTGTGAGTTGTTGCGGTAACATCACCCGTAATTTCTGCAATACTGACAGCCCCATTGTGTGTAGTCAGTTGCAGATTCATACAATTTGGTACTGTTGCCTTGAAACTGACTTTTATCGACCGGTTGACAAGGGGGGTCGGTTTCTCGATTTTGACAACCAACTTGTCACCTAAACGATCGAGTCTTACTTGCGTCTGCTCAGCCAGTTCTTTGGCCTCTTTTTCCGTGGCCGCGCCTGCAACGATGGTGGCTGTAAGGCTGCACTTGGTTACATCAGCACCTTCAATTGTAATTGAGCCGTTGTGGGTTTTGGCCTCCAATAAACTTCCCTCTTCCATAGGCGCTGATAACTGAACCAGCCTCTGATACTGTGCTAAAATAGGACATCCGCCGATCTGGACGCAACATCCTGCAACAAAAACCACCGAGCATAGGAGAATACCAATCGAGATTTGCTTTGAAACCTTTTTCTTCATCTTTTCGTCCTTTCAATGTATAGCCTTCTAGTCTGATTACCTTATTCTTAATAGACCCCCATGCATACTCAGATAAATCTCGCCGACACAACAGAGCTACCCCGGCACTACAACCGTGGCAACCTTTCTTTCGACCTTGGAAACACCATTAGAGGCAAGTCGGTTCTGACAGAATCATTGTGTGTCCAAGCTGGCTTCAAATAGTCGTTTGTTTTCATCTTCTGATTTCCTTTGCGTATCAAGTTATTTTAGAGCATTTACTATCTTTTGTCCATTAGTCGCTAG
>CAZFLY010000047.1:0-22923 GCA_964519995.1 uncultured Pirellulales bacterium
AGCTCGTCGGGCCCATAACCCGGAGGTCGCAGGTTCGAATCCTGCCCCCGCTATGAAGACCTAGAGATAACTTCCTTTATAGCAAGAAGTTATCTCTTTTTTTATCCCGTGCGGTGCAAATATTAATCAGCTATTAACTCTTTGCTCTTTAACGAGTTAATATTCTGATTTTCGTCAGCGATAAATCCGAATGTCTGTGGTTTGCGTTTCAGTTTTGCTTAGGGCTACCGGAAAAAACCTCAAGCATAGGAGCTTGTGTTAACGATACAGAAAGCGTCCGATAAGCGTTAGCCGATTATAGCAGGATGCTTTCTTATGAAACTCAAAGATATTGCACGGGAACTACCAGATGAGATATGGGAAGTCTTTGAGCCACTCTTACCCCAAGTCGTATGGGTCGGAAATGGGCGACCACCTTGTAGTAATCGTGATTGTTTACATGGTATCCTATATGTTTTGGTTACCGGAATTCCTTGGGAGATGATGCCCAAGGGCTTCCCTTCATACAAGACGTGTTTAACGCGTTTCAAGAGATGGCTGCGTTTAGGAGTTTTTCAGAGGGCATGGCAGAGCCTTGCCCAACGGTACGAGTGCTTGAAAGGAATCAATTGGGATCAGATATGTGTAGATGGCCCAAAACATCCATCAAAAAAAGGGGCGAAGATACAGGCCCAAGCCCTATAAACCGTGGTAAGTCGGGCACTAACATTCATTTAGCTACCGATGGGCGTGGTATGCCATTAGGGGCGGTCATTACAGGTGCCAACGCTAATGATGGTCAGCAGGCTGGCGATGTACTTGAATCTTTGGTGATAAAGCCGCCAGCACCTGAAGTGATACCCCGTGACACTGATCTACGTGATCTGCCTTCGGCTCGCGGTGATGGAGCATATGGAAACGAACCGACTCGCCAGCGGGCTGAGCACCATGGTTTTCGGATGCGTGCTCCGAAACGTGGCCAGGCCAGAATAGCTGGCATTGGACGGGTTCGCAGTGCTGTGGAACGTGGTCATGCATTGCTGTGTCAATTTGGTCGTGTTTTTCGGCGTCTGGATCGTCTGTCCGCAAATTACCTGGGTTGGGTACAACTTGCCGCTTGTGTAATCTTCATCCGAGCAGGTTTTTTCCGGTAGCCCTTAGAAGCTCTTGAACTTGACAGTCTCTGGCGTAGAGATTCCCGTAATGCGCATACTGTCTCTGTTAAAATATCAGGGGTAGCAGCTTGTATTACGCAGCTAATCTGTGATATGATTTGAGCAATCCGCCAAGCCGTTCGATACAAACAATTTCAGCATCTTCATTTGTTTTGTGAATCGGTTCAATTATTCTTCCCAAGGATTGGTGAATTCTCTCGTGGTGATAATACTCGCAATACTGATTTACAGCATACTCAAGCTGTTTAACTGAAGCCAGTACCAGATGATTCAAACATTCCTCTTTAACTGATTTCACAAAGCGTTCCGCGTAAGGATTCAAATTTGGGCTTCGCGGTGGGAGCTTCACCGGTTTTACTCCAGTGCTTTTTAAGATGCTGTGAAATTCAGACGTATAAAGCGGATCTCTGTCATGGATCAGGTATCTCTTGCCTTTTAGAAATCCATCTTCATAATCGGTTAGAATTTTTGCTGCCTGCTTCATATAACCACCGTCAGGCTGAGGTTTAATTGGAGCAAAGAACACTTTTCTCGTTGAAAGCTCTATAACAAAGAAAAGCGTGCATCTTATCAGCTTTCGGCCTACGAGCAGTTCAACAGTAAAGAAGTCACAGGCAGCCAGGACATCCCAGTGGCTTTTGATAAACTCCCACCATGTAGTTTTTACGGTTAAGTCAGGTTCAGGATCATAGCCGTTTTCGATGAGGATGTTTTTAACGGTTGATGTGCTGATATTATATCTCAGGTAAACGACCTGATCTGTGATTTTCTGATAACCCCAGTGAGGATTTTCTTCCTTGAATCTTATTACAAGAATTACTATTTCCTGGCTGATTTGTGGTCTTCCGACTTTGCCGCGATTTTCACAGCCATTATATTTTTCAGCGATGAGGTTGCGAAACCAGCCCAGCACTGTGTCTGGAGTAAACAGAATAGTACATTGCTCCAGCATTTTTCTGCTGAGCTTTTTGGCTTTGGCTGCTATTCTCATCCGTTGGCTGTTGGTCAGCAAAATCCGTTTGTTCTGTTTTTCCTGCTGCTCTACGAGCACCCGCACCTGTTCTCGAAGATAATCAATAGCCTTATAAAGTTCCTTGTCGATGCAATAGGCAAGATAAGTCACTAATGTAATCCAAAATTTCTGTTCCATAGTCAGGAAATGCTAATAAATCAGAGAAAGCTTTGCAAATGCTTTCGTTAGACAAAGCTTTAAGTCTATATACTTCAGATGGTTATGGTGAGATAATATTTGCACCCTACGCGATTGTTTGCCTCACTCACAACTTATTGAAATTATTCAGGGCCCAATACGCCATTGCGGCTTAATGCCCATGTGCCCTTCTAGGCCACTCCAGTCCAATTCTTGCCAGGCCTCTTCGAGTTTCCGTCTCATAGGCCTCTCACTCAGTTCCAGAGCCATCTCATCCACGAGGTTGGACACCCTATGCAACAGTCGTGTCCTAGCTGCAGAGAAAGTGGTTGGCAGCGAGTAATCCTCGATTTCAATATCATTCACACGTTGATTGATCTGTTGCGCTTCCGCGAGCAGGTTCTCAAGTGGGGGTACCCTTACTTGGCTCTCCCATTTGGCCTTAGTCCGTCGCAAGGCAAACTCAGCGTTTGAGAGTTTCTGGAGGACAATCAGGGATTTTCGATACTTGGTCTCTGTCGGACGCCTTTCGAATGCTGCGCGGATCTTGGCGAAGGCCTCATAGAGATAGTCTTTCTCGACATAGGCTTGGCCTTCTTCGTAAAGGGAGCTGGCCGGGTGGCTCGTGGGTTTATTGCGCGCGGTACTTTGCCCTGGGTGAGGCTGCATGGAATCATCATTGACTCGATCTTGCCGATCAGGAAGATTGAGTTCCGAACTTGCTTGGTTTATGGGGCGCCTGGGTTTTTTATCTTTGACGCCTATGTAGGCCAAGCCCAGGACCGCGACAAGTAGGATGACAGTCCCTGACAGGAAGTATAGTGTTATGTTTCTCAAGCACATACAGCGTAACCTACGAGTGGCTCAACAAATCGGGTTAATTCCTTGGCTCTACGACCCAGCCTAACTCTCCTGCTCCTGTTTGATTTCCTGCTCCAAATCACAGTACAGTTGTACCAGCTCACTTTCTCTATTGTCATGCTCAAGGTCTAACAGATCCTTAATGTGCTGAAGTATTGCAACAGCGTTAGACCGCTTTCCAGCATGCTTGGCTTGCTGGAGAAGTTTGAAGAACCGTCGCTCTTCGTCTTCTATTTCTATCTTGACTCTCAGAAGAAGCTGCTCAGCTTGTTTCCTGTATTCAGAATCTTCCGGCTTACCTTTTGTGGCTCTGGTTATCCTTAGACAGGTCTTGTAGAACCGCCACCGAACATCTGGTGTGCTGACCTGCATCTGATCGGCTTGCCTCAAGGTCTTATCCAGAAAACTACCGATGTCGCCTATATCTGGTTCTTTCTCCGGAAGTTCGGACTCCCACTTTTCCCAGATCCGCCGCATCAGGGCCAAGCGAGTTGAGTAGTCCCACGACGACTCGTGCTCCGACACGGCATTCTGTTTGGGTGCGGCGGGAGACGTGTTGAGTACAAACCTCGTGACAATCGGCCAAGCAACGATTAGCCCTATAATGAAAGCTGCCAAGCCGCGCAAAGCTATGTTCGCAACAACTCGTCCAGCTTTCCTCGGTTTCTTTGTGTTCATCTTGGCTTCCGGTTTAACAGCCGCCTGAGCCGCGACCTTTACAGCACTCCCTTGAAAATCGTCCCGCACGCCAGTATGATTGGAACAAGCCGCACTACGCCCTCGTGTCTTCTGTGTGTGCATAATTCCATCCGATGACAGAAGCCGAACTTTCGGTTTGGAAATAATATCGCGATCAGGCGCAATAGGCGCATCCGCTCCGTCTACAGACCACGGTAGTCTGAAGCGGAAGCTGTTCTTTCCTATCTGGATCAAGTCATTGTCTGCCAGGAAAACAGGCCGATGAATCCTCTTCCCATTGAGCTTCGATCGGTTCTTGCTTCGTAGATCCATAATTTCATATCTGGTGCCGATCGCTGTTATCTGTGCGTGGAAGGCAGAGACAGTAGGATCACTGAAGCACAGATCATTCTGAGGATGCCTTCCCAGCCTTATCCTTTCGGGCAGCTCGATAATCTGCCCTTCAAACTCACCAGCGTTACCAACAAGAGATGGTCGTTTAACATGGACGCCTTTTTTTTCTGTTTTCAATATGTCGTTATTAGTCGTTCCCATATCATTAGTCTAAATGCCCCAAAAGTCTTCCTCCACCCATATATACCCGTTCCAAGAAGCCATCTTGCGCTATGCCAAGATGATTTGCGTTTTCGGAAGCTAACGCTTCTTTAGCGTTGAAGTCAAAGTGTTACATTTTACCATATGTCGGTCCAGACCGTCGATTCGTGATATGAACTTTGTTCGTTGGTCTGGTAGATGCCGCGCCACTTGGGAAACAACCCATTTGCCCGCCTGTGGCAGCCCCACAAGCGTGTCTCTAATGAATTTTCTGGCGGGCAAGATGAATTTTTTGCTTGTCTTGTTGAAAAATGGTGTAGATTCTGCGATAAAGACTGATTTGGGCTTTGCGTTTCAACATAATACATCTCTTTATTACATAAGGGCTTATAGGAATTCAGTATCTACCGCTTACATCATCACGAACAGGGGTGCGTCTTGAATTGAATCTGCCTCCAAAAAAGCGCCCAAGAAATCCTTAAGTTTGAACCTCTTCTGGGACTTGCACAGGTACTTTCGCTGTGTTATACTGTTTGTGTTTGGCCCAAGCTTCCTTGACGGTCTTCCCGCTGGGAAAGTTGGCTTGGTATACCATATCAAGCTCTACGCATTACGGAGAGTCATAATGTCAAAGTTCTCGGATAAAACCGCTATTGGGGGGCCAAAGCGTATGTTCGAGACGACACGCTGGTCACAAATCAGTTTGGCTAGAACCGGTGATTCAGATCAACAAAGATCAATTATCAATAATCTGATCCTAACATACTGGAAGCCTATCTACTGCTATCTACGACAAAAGGGGTACGGCAATGAACAGGCCAAGGATTTGACACAAGGCTTTTTTCATGAAATCGTCCTTGGACGAGACCTTATCCGCCAAGCCGACAAAAGCAGAGGCCATTTTCGCACCTTCTTGTTGACGGCGCTCAACCGGTATGTCAGTAATGAGCATCGTAAAGAAACTGCCATGAAACGAATGCCTATCAGTCAAACGAAGAATTTTGACATAGGCGAACTACCTGAGCTGGCAACAGAGCAACTGGAGGCCAACCCAGAACAAGCTTTTAACTACGCATGGGCAACTGCCATGCTCGATGAAGTGTTGGCTGAAGTCAAGAACGGTCTTCACGAAACAGGAAGAGCGACTTATTGGGAAGTCTTTAGGGACAGAGTCTTGACTCCAATCTTTGAGGATGTCAAGCCTCCCTCGATAGGGGAGCTCTGTGGCAGGTATGGGATTGATGAAGAGTCGAAAGCCTCTAATATGATAGCTACTGTCAAGCGTCGGTTCCGGGCGATCTTGGAATTGAAGCTACGTCAGTTCGTCCGAGAAGACTCAACGGTGGAGGCAGAATTCTGTGAACTTGTTGAGGCCCTCTCTGCATGAAGTTAAAAAATTGGTTAGACCTGTGGAGATGTTTGTAAAAACAGATGTTTGTGATTTGACCATTTAATAAACTAAACAGAGTCTCTATTTGGATACTTGCCAATATGACAAGTTTGTTTTTTACCTTTGTTTTGGAGCAAGAGACAAGATGAACAAAGAGCCGACGACTTATGGACTGAGCCGTAAGAAGGTGGTTCACATCCTGCAGATCGGCTCAGAGAAAGAAGATATAGAACATGAATTTGTTGTGCAGGAGAATACTGCAGAGCTACTGCGAGACCAACTTGCTCAGCCTTTCTCATCCGATCACAATTTCAGCTTCTGCACATCGGAACTTTCAAATATCCCCTGCCATCCTACTGCACTCATGCGGATAGAGACAGTTGGTGACCTGCTTTGTAACCATAAGACAACAACCTCTGTGCTCAAAAAGCTGAAGGAATTTGGCAAGAGCCTCTTTTCAGAAGGAAAAAATTCATCACAGCATGACGTTGGACTTACCATCTATTATGGTACCATTGCCAACTCGCTCGTATCTCATGACGTCAGAATTACACGATTACCTTATCAGGAGTTACTTAGGTCTTTTGTCACCCTTGCTGACAAGGAATGGATGCCTTCCCAACTCCAGGTGCTCTTTCGGAGGGCTATCGATTACTGTAAGGCCAAAGATCAGCGTGATAGATAAAACACTAATTTGTAGAATTCATTAACCCGCGGTGCTAAACCAGCACACCAGTATTCTATGTGCCATTCACTCTCTCCGGAGCAGTTCTCTCAGTTTCAATGCGTATAACCTTCGGTTAGATCAAAGAGAGCAATTTGGCGAAGCCTACGGAACCATCGGTCATCCTCTGCTACATTGTCGCGAAGACAATATAGATAACCCTGGCAGGCCGCTCTTACAGCATGGTCCAATTCCTTCCGCTGGACGAAGTATTCCGCCTCTTCACAAAAACGGCGTTGCCGCTGGCCAAAATTACTGAGCAACCAATCACCCACCTGTTTAACCATTTCTTTAAGCATTTGTTGCACGAACATGAGCTGTGGGGGTAGCTCTAACGGGTCCCTCGCTATGTTGGCAGCAGGAGCTTCATCTTGAAACAAATCCTTGGCATCGCGCGTGGCCGTAAAGGTCCTGGGGCTAATTATATAACCTTCACTGCCTGAATAGACGCGCGCCGAACACACTAATTGACCGTGAAGTCGTTCTTCGCCAACCTTGTACGTGACCTTTTCACTTACTTTGGTCGTGATAGTAGGTTGTGGTTTCGGCCATGTAGAGCTATGTTTGTCAGATTCCATAATTATCTTCAACTCCGTCTCGTAGTGAGGGTTGGGAATCGTTTTCGAGACCGGGGACCACGTTGTAACCTGCCGCTCGTCACGTTCTCGTACCACCTTGCACTGCATATCGCCAAACACAGCCCATTTGAGCCCCAAAAGTCTAACAGCTTCTTTGGATCCGACCTTCTCAATGCCAAACTCAATCTTCTTACGTTCCTCAATCTCTATTCCATACGGCAACAATGGGTGCAAATGACTCAGCAGTTCATTGGAGAAAGTCGTTCCTATATCTGGTTCATCTCCGGTTGATTCAAAAACTGCTATTCCAATCTTTATTTGGATGGAGTCATCAACACGATCAGCACAGTCACGATGCAACTTGAAGGCATGATCGTTGTCGCTACCGAGTAACTCCATTGCCTTTACAGCTGCTGCATAGGCATGGAAATCCCTGACGTTTCTATACTCTTCGTTGGCTAGGGCCATGTAAAACGCACCACCCTGCGCCACGATGATATCGAGTAGGTCTTGGCACTTTGGGGTATTCACGTCTTTTACCAGTGTGTAGGCCGTGAAATACTTCTTCTGCCCGATGAGCTGTTCAGCAACTTTTGCCTTTGTGCGTTCAATGAGACCCTGCAGGTCAGCGACCAAGTCCCTATCCGGGTCAGGCTTTTCAGCCTTAAATGCTTTTAGAAGTGACTCGGCCTTTTTGCAACTGTCATAAATCTCGCCTTCACACAGTTCCTGAATTGCCCGCTTGTAATGGGCATCACGTTCAGAAATGACCTCTCGTCGCATCCGCCTGGCTTCCTCGTTCTCCGGATCGACAGCAAGGGCATCATCTACTAATGATACGGCCTCTTGCCATTGCCGAGCGTATCTCTTGTCAGCGGCCTTGCTTAGTAATCTGTTGACCTCTTGCATTAGCTTCTGCTTTTTGGCACGGTACTGCGCCAGAGCCCCGCGAATACCCTCATTGGGATCATCATAGCCCAGAATTCGTTCCAGTTCGGATATCACTTCAGTGCACTGGGCTACCGTTCTGGTTGGCCACTGGCCAATTTGGGCAAGTTTCAGACTCGCGAATCTATGTGTTAGATCCTCGAGATCCTTATCGATTGTCATACGGGCACTTTTTGATTTCGCTTTGGCCTGGCGACACTGTCTGTAATTGTCAATTGTTGCTTTCAGTCGCTCCAACCGAATGTGAGGCTCTAATTCCACTGACTGGGCTTCGTCCTCTAATTGTCTGGCCTCAGGGCACAATTCGCCCTGGCAACCGCAAATGGTTGCTGCGGTCCCCACCGCGATTATTAAACTGAGAATGTGCTTTATCTTCATTTCATTACTCCTTCCTGTAATCCGCGCCGAATGAGTACAGTAGAGAGCGCCGTACTTATCTGGATCCCCGTGCCACAGCGTCACACAGAGCTCACAACTTCAGGGACGGGAAACATACGTCACTTTGTCTCCATTACAACCCTAAAGCCTATGTCATTCCTCTTTGTCTGCGGGGGCTCACCACAACGTGATGCTGACCTACAATAGGGCGGATCCGCATTCCACGATCCACCGCGTAAAACACGGCATGAGGAACTGTCCAGCAACGAATTAGGGTCAACCTCTCCAGAGACTGGATGTGCAACGTACGAGTCCTGGCACCATTCCCATACGTTGCCATGCATATCGTGTAGGCCCCAACTGTTGGCGTCAAACTGCCCAACCGGTTTGGTCCTATCAGCGCTTTCTGACCCAACCTGGCGATACCAGCCTACCTTTCTCAGGGCTCTTTCTCCGTCGCCAGCGCAGTATGCGCTCCGTGTTCCCGCCCGACATACATATTCCCACTCCTTTTCTGTCGGGAGGCGGAAGCGTCCGTATCCTAAGGAGCTTAGCTTGTTAGTCAGTTTGGCGCAGAAGTGCTCTGCTTCGTGCCAGTTCACACTGTCAACCGGAAGCGTAGGCCCCAGAAAGGCGCTTGGATTATCGCCCGTAACGGCCGCATATTGCGCCTGCGTTATCTCGAACTTACTGATGTAGAATCCTGTGTCAATCACCACAGCATGCCGCGTGTATTCCTCATCTCGGCGATCCTCATCATCTAAAGGCGAACCCATCTCGAACTCCCCTGATGGAATAAACACGAGCAGAAGCTCGGTCTCATCACCAAGAAGCACAGAGAGTTCTTCCTGAACTGATCGAAGTCTCGTGGCTCGCCGGTAACACATGATGGCCGTCTTGAGTCTCCCTTGCCCTTCAGCTGCTTGACCCTCGTTCGCTTCATGTTCCGCTTCATCTGCATACTGTCTGAGCCTGCTTGGCATAGGCCTCTGCAGAGCAGTTTGCCATTTGCTCTGGGCCTTCTGCACCTCTCGCCGGGCCGAGGCGATCGCTTCCTCGAAGCTGGTTTTGGCCTCCTTCCAGCGTTCCGAGGCAACGTCGAATTGTCGCTGCTCGAAACTGCCCTGACCCTCTTTCATCAAGACTCGGGCCTGGTTGTAGGTCTTTCGGAAGCATGTGCATTCCGCGTTTTCGCGCGGACAGATGCAAATGTTAGTTTCCATCTGTTCAGCCTTGATCTGTGCTCTTTCTGTCTCTCTTTTGCTTGCCAATACTTCTTGTCGCCTTCGCAATATTGCAACAACTGGTTTAGCATCTTTAACTACTTCAAGGTACATTTCTACGGCCCCAGTGTATTTGGCTTGGTTTCGGAACATGTCGGCCTGTTCTTTCGCCGTCCTAATCCTTTGGACCTCCAAAGAAAATTCTTTAGCACCTGGCAAGTTAGCTAATATTGTAAGATTTTGGCTCGCTTCTTTACCAACAGTGTCTACAATATCTCTGATTGTCTTTCCGTACTCTTTGATTGCAACGGTGTACTTGCCCTCCGTAAGTAGGCTATCTGTCCTTTGCAGTTCTTCATTAGCCTTTCGAAGCAAATGGCGAAACTCGGGGTGACCGCTAAGGATCTGTTTAAGATCTTCTACCAGTTTCTGTTGGTCTTGCACACTTGGGTGCAACTGCTTCCGAGCAGAAGCTCGAGGGGGGGATATGTTAGGGTCAACTTGTGTGTCGAGAGATCGCAAGTGTTCTTTGTTAGGGCCGGCCTGCTTGAAAAAGATCGTCTTGATATGAGCTATCATTTTGTTCAACGCTTTTTGGACATGGTCGGGCCTCATACCCGCCAGATTGGCTGCACCTGCCAACGCAACAATGAGGAGCAAGACACTCAAAACCATCATCCATGCACAGTGAGGCTTAGTTATCTTCCCAAGGTCCACCAAGAGCTCCTCAGCACTTTGGTATCGGTCTTCAAGCGCAGGAGCCAGACAACGCTTTGTTATGACGTCCCAGCGTTTCGGAAGCCTAGATACGAGTCTGGAAGGAGGCTTTGGCATTCCAACGGGGCGCTTTCCAGTGAGCATTCGGTATATTGTGACTCCAAGCGAATAGATATCACTTTGTATCGTCGCCTCTTTCCCTTCAAGAATCTCCGGCGACATGTAATCATACGTTCCATACCGTTCGCTCGAATCTGAGGCGCGTTTTGTCTCGATAACCGTATGGCTGACGTCCAGCGGGGTTGATATATCCTGCTGACTGTTGTCAGCTAACCGAGCCGTCGTCTGTAGCTTTTGAGAATCTGAACGCCGGGTTGTATCATGGATCTGACTTAGAAGAAATTCCTTGCCAACCATTTTGACTAATCCAAAATCTGCAATTTTCACGCTGCCGTCTGAACTGATTAGTATGTTAGCAGGCTTGATGTCCCTATGGATTACACCTTGTTTATGTGCATAAGCTAATCCTTCAGCTACTTGGAGAATCCAACTGTGCGTCTTGCGCGAGTTGATTCGATGCTTAGGGCTTTGAGCCAGTTCCTCATGTATCGACCGCGGCAAGCCATTTGGAGATGTCACATAATCCATGACCAAATAGTAGGTGCCTTGGTCCTCACCCGTGTGGTGGACGCGGACTATGTTTGGATGTTCTAGTTCTGACATGACACGGGCTTCATCGAAAAATCGCTTGCGGAAATTGGTGTCTTTTCCAAGTTCGCTGGGCAGGATTTTCAGAGCGTATGCCTTTTTGTGGTGGATGTTCTCGGCGAGGAAAACATTGCCCATTCCGCCCGCACCAATCTCCTCTAATATGCGGTAATCCCCGAGTTCTCTCCCAATAAAGTTAGACATAATAATAATTGTATACGTACGATACGGTGTTTTCAATAATTTTTTAACCTGCTTTGAGGGCGCATCACTTCTACCTCCAGGGTTTGCCCAGTGTTATCTGTTCCAGGCCGTGTGATTCCCAAATTACGCTATAGTGAAGCCCAAATGCACATTAGCTTATCAGACAGGCTTTTATATTTTTCATTAATTCTATATTTAAATTTATAGTATCTCACCAAGATGCGCCATTTTGACCAGGCATAGTACTACAGCCACATTTCTTGTTCGTGCGAAAAAACTCCGCATATCTGGTTATTCAGGGCATGCGTGCCTCTGTAAGGATGTACACAAAAGGAGACGTGATCTTGCGCGCATCAATCAATAAATCTGCCTTTATAATGCAGGCCTTGTACTTATCTGGAACTTGTTAATCAGGTTGCTACTTTCCCATCTGCTAAGCCAACCTGCCGTTTCAGGGACGAGGAGGCGCCGTGGGGTAACGATTGCTCTCGTACCGATTGTTCTCAAACACCTATAGTAAAAGTTAGGCAACGGGTTGGACTCCCAAAATAAAAAACTTGCGGATCTGTGCGCAAGATTGACCGGCCTTCAGGGTATATGACTATGGAAGCAAGCTTCTTTGGAAAATAAACGAATCGAGTCAGTATTCGAAGTACTTAATTCAAGGAAGTACTTAAAAGATCAAACAAAGGGAGCATGAAAGCGACACAAGCATAATCTTGAATATAGCATAACATAACTTTATTACAGAAGGAACAAACAAATGCGTATCATGAAACCACTATTTGTGTTTGGAATTGCAGCAGACTCGGTCATTCTGCTTTGTTGCGCAGTTTCTTGGCGGTTCGATCCGGGCGATCGGATTCACGATTTCCTTTTTGACCGTAGCGCTGTACAGTATGTTACCCTTTTTTCGTTTGCACTGGCAATGACCCTCATAGGCTATCGCTTTATACGATATGTCCGGTCAAAAAGGGAAGTACGCAAAATTCAGTATTGTAAAGACTGGAGGAAAATAAGTGACTCGCCGCTCAACAATCACATCAGTACGCTAAGAGATACGCTGGCTCGCCACGGTGGAAGGGTAGCCCTCTCCCACGCCGAACGTTTTGCACAACAGCAACAGGAGGATTGCCAGCGAGCGTGTGACGTCATTAACTTCCTTGTATGTTCTCTTCCTGCCTTGGGACTATTTGGAACAATGCTCGGCTTGAGCGGCGCACTTTCTGCAGCGTTCTCAAAGGGCAGCTTCGGGTCTGATTCGATTCAGACATTCGTAGGCTCGCTTGGAACGGCCCTTGACACGACAGTATTGGCCCTGGTTTGTGCTATGGTCGCCGGCTCAACTGCATGGCTTCTCAACCGAAAGGAGAAACTGCTCCATCAGCAACAGACGGCCGTCATACACGCGGTCTCTGGCTTGGACGGGTTTAATCTCCAACTAAACGCTGACCGCCCGGCTTCTTCAAGGGACACTCGGGACTTAGATATTGCTGAGACAGTGACGGCTGAAGTGCAAGCATCCGTGGCTCAGAACATGACCGAGATCACATCGACGTTCGAAGGGTCACTCGGTAGGCTTGAAGAGCTCGTTCGCGTTGGTTTCGAGCGTTCCGTCCAGCGAGAAGCCGGACACGATCAGGAAGCCGATGCTGTAGCTGCCGTGCAGGCCATTAACTCATATCTGGATCAGGCAATGGCCCGCATCGCAGAGCTGATTACCACGCATAACAGCGAGACAACTCGTACGATTGCCTCGGCCATCAACAGGTTTGCAGAGGCAATGGAGGCATCCAATGTTGTAGACACGGTCCGAGCGGAGCTCCGAGCCTCCATGGGTGAGAACATGACAGAGATCACGTCAAGGCTCCAGGAGCATCTCGGCAGTCTTGAAGAACTCATTTGTGCCACCCTCAAACGTTCTGACCAGAGGGAACCCGAAGGCGCTAATGAGGCAAGCGAAGAGGTTTTAGTGCGGGCCCTCACCTCATGTTTGGACGAGGCCATGGAACGCGTTGGCGAACTAATCATCACACATAACGGCGATGCAATCAAGCATGTGACCTCGGCCCTTAATAGGTTTGCCGGAGCCATTGATGAGCGGATTCCACGAGAACTCGTCATTAGCTACAGTCGCAATGGTAATGGGGAACTGAACCATGTTGCCTAAAAAGAATATCCTAATGGTAGCAGCTTTTGTTGTCCCGGTGTTGTGTTGTTTGATCGGCGTGGGTGCCTTCGTCCTGCTGACTAGTCCTCCACCCACAGATCATAACGGCCCGAAGCCACCTGACGATCTCAAAGCAAAGATCATAGAGCTAAAGGACAAGCTCGCAGAGCTGAATAGAATGATTGAAACGCTGCAGGAAAAGCTCCAGAAAGAACAACTCCGAGTTGAGTTAGCCCAGAGAATCGACCAGCTAATAAACCATTTAGAGGCCACTACGTACGATCTGTTAGGGCAGATTCCTGATGTCGCTGAACAACTCGCGATGATCCAAGCCGGCATCAGGGATATGGATACTTCCGATTTAAAAGAACAACAAAACCGCAGCGATGAGCATGACTTAGAAGGTCTACAGCATCATAGCACAAGCGAAATGTTGAAGCGAGCCTCCCGGCGGATATAAAACCATGCTCTCAAATTTGAAAGGGATAGTGCGATGGGAAATAGCGAAGTAAACAAGGTCCTACCAGCAATCGATATGCTTTTGGTTCTGGTGGTGATTATGTTCAGTACTGCTGGACTCGTCCGCTCTCTAACACCGCCGGCAAATATAGAGTTGCAAGAAGAGTATAAACGCCTCAAGGATAAGTTGGCGTCTAAGGAAGAACTGGCCAATAACCTTGATCAGAAGCTACAAGTCCTCAATAATTGCAGCAGTGTGCCTCTCGAGAAACTCCAAGCCACACTCACGGAAACTGAGACCAAACAGTATCAGCTTGCCCAAACCGAGAAAAACCTCGCTGAAGTGCGCAGTAAGTTGGATCAGTTATTGAACATAATAGAGCCACAAAAGATGTGCGAGTTTCTGAAGGACCAGATAGAGACCCTTAAACAAAAAATTCAGCAACTCGAGCAAGAAAGAGATACACTGAAAGATGGGATTGCTGGAATTGACCCTAAAAGAGCAAATATTCAAGTTCTGCAGAAAAAGATTGATGAGCTCAATAAGGAAATTGAGCGACTAAAAAAGATAATTAAAGAGGTGGAGGAAAAAGTCAAAAAAACCTCCGTTGAGCAGGGCTCTCCTTTTGGCGGAAGTTACACAGGGCCATACGTTCTGTTAGAGTGCGACGATAAGGGAGTTGTTGTGTACCCAGATAAGAAAAGAGTGCCATTGAAAGCCTCGGATGAGGAAATCGATTGGCTCAAACAGCAGATACGGGCAGCAGGTGCCGCAGCTTTGGTCGTCCGGCCAAGTGGGTTTGAAGAGTCGTATGCTAAATTCTACAAAGTCCTTACAGACTTTGCTGATAATGATAAAGCAAAAGATAAAACCATTATTTTGAGCTTCTGGCCCATTGAGGCTGAAGAGGCCATCGAGAAATACCTCAGAAAGGAGTAAATAAGGATGAACCATAAAGTTTTCAATAATCACTCAATTTCAGGATCACTTATTGTCATCGTGGTAGCCATGTTGATTGGTCTTGCTCTACTGGGAGCTGCTCATGCGACTGAAACCAATCCTCAAGACAAATCTCTGTCTGAAACAGAAAATAGAAATTATTACACAGAGCGCCTTCAGCAAGTCGACTACAACTTACATCAAATTGACCCTATCATCCGTGTTATTCAAGAAAAGCTCCCCTCTTTTCTTGAGAGACTCAAGTCACTTGATAAGCCTGATCTTGCGAACGCGCTTGATAATCTTGAGAAGGAATATGATGCTCTAAAGAAGAAACTTGAGCAGCTCGAGAACCAAATTGATGAGTTGAAACGAGCTATTGAGTCGAAACAGAAGGAAGTACCGCAGCAATCTATTGAGCAACTAGAGAAGAAACTGGCCGAAGACGAGCGTGAGAAAAAGGACCTGGAAGAAAAACTCAACCGTCTTAATTCCGAAGCAATGGCCACGTCTGATCGTTCAAAAGGCTGTGAAATCCACGAAAAGTTTCGGAATAAAAGACAGGTATATGTGATGATATACAAGGGGCGTGTCGCACCCATGGATGAGCCTTACTACAGCTCTACCTATGGTTACATCATAAAGAATGGCATTAAAGTCCCAGCAGCAGAGAAGAAGCGGATTCAGGAAGGAGAACCCATTAGCCAGGCTATCAAAACCGGAGGATGCCTGGACAAACTCCTGTCCAATCTTAATCCTGACAAGGAGTATGTCAATTTCCAGGTATGTAAAGATTCCATAGGGGCTTTCTACTTGGCCGTTGAGGAAGCTAGACGTCGCAAAATCCCGTACTCATGGGAACCAGAGGAAGATAGGACATTCATCTTCTCCAAGACATCCACTAACTCGGATGGTAACCGTCCTGGTGACAGAGGTGTAATTCCTAAATAAAGAGAAACCATAACAAAATGAAAAAGGTAGAAAATGAATCAATAAAATAAACACATAGTGTGGCAGAACGCCATGAAGAAAGGAGTAAAAAAATGAACGGAAAAAGACATAACAATACACACAGGTACATGCATTGTGGCAGAGTCTTGTTTATCGTGATTGTCACACTTGGAGCGGCGATGATTCCAGCATCCCAGGCCAGTGCCCAGGCGACGGCACTGGACAACGCCCTGGAGGAGGCCATCCTGGCAGAAAACTGGGAAGTAGTTTTGCGTTTGCTGCCGGCAGAGGCTGAGCCGAATCTGCCAGCAGCTCTTCGGCTGGTCAAAGGACACGCCTGCTTAGCCACGAATCGCAACAACGAATCCCTCTGCCTGTTCTTAAGCGCCACATCGAAAGAAGACCTGCAAAAATGGCAAACATGGTCTCAGAATTTCGCAGCGAAATATCCAACTAGTCCTATCGCTCATTATTTCAAAGGCGACTCTTATGCCCGCCTCGAGCAATGGGACCAGGCAATTTCTGATTTCAACACTGCATTAAAGATTGACCCAAATCACCCATTGGTGCTGAACGCACGAGGGGTAACATATTGCGCAAAAGGTGCTTGGGATAGTGCGCTGATTGACCTGACAGCAGCGACGATCTCAGGCGCCTCTTTTGCCGATGTGTACGCAAGCACAGGAGCAATGTGGATTCAAAGAAGACTCGGTCCCTTGGGCGCTTCAATGGCATTTGAAAAGGCTCTGGAGCTGTCTCCAAGTTTTGCGTTGGCTCATAACGGAAAAGGGTGTGCAGAGTTTGCGCTCGGACGTTGGACAGAGGCAAATCATAGCATAGCGAAAGCACACACGTATCTTAGCTGCGACAACAGAATAATGTCGGTGATCAGCCACAACCTCAGCGTCATAGCTGTTGCAGCCAAGCGGGCCCAATTCCCCTTTTTCTCAAAATTCGACCTTGCAGACTGGTCCGCTCTGATGACCGCAATTCGTGACCCAGAAAGCATTTTGCACAAGTATTTCAGAGACATGGACTTACCCAAGGAAGTTGACGAAGCTGTAGTTTCAGTTTTTAACAAAATCCTGGAAATCCCCTACTTCTACGATGAAAACAGGGACAAGGTACTTCTACCTGAACAGTCTGAAGATATCAAGCCGGGCGTGAGACAAATGCTTGCGCTCATAGTAGAAACGAGGTCTTCGCGGTGTCGCGACTTCCTCATGATGAAAGAAAGTGAAAAGGAAAAGATACGAAAGTTGAACAGGTTACTTCTGGAGTATTGTTTCCCTAAGGACTTGATACAGCTTGCCATGAGTCAGATAGATGCGCCAGGTTTCAGCTTGGAGAGGGACGCTGGGTACGTCAACTCGTGGAATCACAAGAACCAGCTTCCAAACATAGATCTCGCAAACGGTCTTAACCGGATGGAGACACTTTGGAGGCCGATGGCCGATAGTGTAGCGGCCATCCCTATTGTCGGCGGAGCTCTTTCCAACAATTGGAATAGGCACCTAGATAATCAGATTGGCATAAACAAGGATATTCTAAGCTCCCGTGGTGTGCCAGATGTTCATTCCGGCGGAGTAGATTTCAGCATGCGAAGAGCTCACATTGACGAAGGAGATTGGGGTGTGGGTACCTGGTTTAGCTTGGCCTATCACGTGGCTCCTGCCAGACGGCAGGTCGAAGAGTGAAGGAGGATATCAAAATGATCTCGTTAAGATACCGCGTTTTTTGCATTAG
The DNA here is from genome assembly GCA_964519995.1 of uncultured Pirellulales bacterium. Classification (GTDB taxonomy): domain Bacteria; phylum Planctomycetota; class Phycisphaerae; order Sedimentisphaerales; family Anaerobacaceae; genus CAZFLY01. The sequence goes on from CAZFLY010000047.1 coordinate 17,535, forward strand.
CATCATCCTTTGCCTGTTGAGCACGGCTCTGCACGGGAAATCGTTCTACGCGTTTTCCCTCGGAGAGGCACAGAGACGTATGGAGCATACGAAGCAGAAAAGCGCAGAGCTGTCAAAACTCGCAGGGATTAGCCGAATTGCTGGTATGGTATATGACAACAATACGGGGGACGTTATCATGGTTGGACGAAGGGACAACAGAGATAACACTGTTACTCTGGATGATCTCGTCGTAGCCATGCGGGCTGTACTAACTGTGGACGAGTATCCCTATGTGAGTATTGACAAGACACAGGAGACAAGCAAGACCGGGAAGCTGACCGTAAACTTCAGAGGGCAGATACACGGCACGAAATTCGGAAACGACCTGCTAAGGGCCGATGTTATTCTAAAGGAGATTTCTCTTGGTACAATAAGTGCTGAGCTCTGGGGTGTTAAGTCTTATCCCGCCATCTCAGTTAATTTCATCGGCACTAATCCAAGAGAACTCGAGGACCAGATAAGGTCGCGCTTCTGGTTCTACCCAAAGAGGGCATCTCTCGCCATGCGACAGGGAGTTGCCACAATCCGGGAGTCAGTTCTCGGTGTGGAAACCCGAGTGGACTATGCTGTCGTGAATGGCAAGCCCGTGGATAACCTTCAAGGCGTGAGGGACAAGATAGGTGATGTCTTCACAGAACAAGTCACGAGACGTCTTGATGACTTGTGCGCTGCTTATCCAGAGATTGCGCGCTTACAAACACTCCTTACCTTGACGACACTCGCCGAAGGCATGAAGCTATTGAAGCCTAAGCCTGAACTTGACTATTGGCTGAACGAATACCAAGTTGTGGAGGTTGACACTCCCAAATATCATGATGTCATTGAGAAAAATGTCGATATAGAATGCTCTGGCGGAAGAACTCTGAAATTGCGGTTTACGGGTGGCATAGAGTTGAACCCCATTGTTTTGCGACTTCGGGCAGGTGATGTCACAGCTTTGCGGGAGGCCGTTCTTCAGTCGAGACCAAGCCGGAATACGTTGTCGTGGCGCGTGCCGCTTGAAGGCTGGTGCATCCCTGGGTATGCTGAGACAGAGGGCGAGTATCAGCAGTCCACCGTGCGACGGAGGCATAACGGCGGATTCTCCTTGGATCGCGAAATCTCAGGCATGGGCCGTCAAGATTTTTGGAATAGGACATTTTCAAATCCACAAATAAGTATGCCGAAAATAAATATACACGACAACCTGATTCCTCAACAATTCTCTTCGAATGTTGGTGGTGTGATGCTCGATGGTGTTGCCAAGGTTGGTTCCGGAGGAAAGGTTCAGGTCGATCTGACGAGCGGCAACTTCTCCATCATTGTTGACGGCAAAGGCGCACGAATCGCTCCTGAGGCATTCCGCAAGTTCGTCACGGCCTTGTGGTCGGTTTACTATAGTAACCAGGATCCAGGCATTTCTATCGACCCGATAGCTCCAGGAGTTGACAAGCATATAGTTCGCTATATCGGCAAGGTTATCAATACCGATCTAGGGCGTGTCATGCGAGACGCAGATTATCTGATGAAGAAATGGTCTGTGGGGACCCAGCGGCCCGATATCCGAGGCTTCCGCAATCCAGACAATATCTCGGGCCGAAGAGGTTATGCTTATCTTGGTGCCAGCCGATTTTGGTTTGTCCCCGAAGATATGAGATTCAAACGGGCTGGTAACACGCTGCTCTTTGACGATGGGCGAATGACCGTTAAGACCGAGTACTTGTTTGACAATAACACGGGGATGAATGCCGATCCGGCGAACGAGCAGTTCGCGCAGTTCCTGACAGACCGATATGACCAGTTTGCTGAAAAACATCCTGTGCTTCAAGAATTGTTCGACTATGCGAAGATGGTGAGCCTGGCGAAATACTTGAAGGAAAGCGGCGTGCCACTTTACTGGTTCCTGATGGCCAATAAAGATCTCGTATTGACCGAGGATTCACCTGGGACCGTCGAAGCCTTGGCCAAGGGCTCAGATTACTTTAAGAATCTGCGAATCGAGGGCGGCGTCGATCTCGGTGTACAAGGCAATTATGTATACGACTCCCAAGCTGTAAAAGCCATTCGCAAAGCTGTTTCCAAGTACGGGACCGCACCTAAACCGACTATCAGAGACCGTGAAATACCCTCAGTAGGACGGTCGTTCTCCTTCGACATAGGTGGGCAGAGTTATTCTGTTGTACCTCAGCACTCTCTGACTTCCGGCAAAGACCGCAGGGGAATACGCTACCAGACGGATTTCGCATTGCGCGCGAGGGGCTTCAAGCTGACGGAGCAGTCCTGGGAGGCCTTGAAGCACGACGTCACGTATCGCGAATTTGCCAAGCAATGGAATCACTACGTTGACACTCTAAGCAAGAGTCAATTAGAGAGCGATGGACAAAGGTTGTACAAGGAGACTTGGGAAAAGGCCGGGAAGAAGGTCGCTAACGACTTGCAGAATCTGAAGAACCTGATAGGAAAGAAATATGACAGTGAGGAAGCATACACAAGGGCTGTCCAAAGTGCCTTAGGGCCATCCAGCGACGAGCATCTGACGGCGCTTGCCAAAAAGTATGCGTATTATCAAACCGATTTGGAAGTCGTACGCTTCTTCAATCCTAAGCGAAAAACACAAGGCCAGTTTGGTCAAGGTTGGCATCTGCTGATTCCCTATCGCATCAAACCTTTTGGCACAGCCAAGAGAGATTTCCTCAACGTGCGAATACCGGAAAAGATGGCTGTGGAGAACCTCATTAGTGGCAAACAGGAGGTGCTCACATTTAACACAGAGCGCTATACAGCTGCCGGATATGTGCCGGAGAAGATAAAATCAAGCCAGGTGGTTGGTCTATTCATAATGACGGACGCATCGTACCGCTTGGTGGACAAGCTTGGCAATGAGTTTTGTTTCGATAAGGCAGGATACCTCACCGATATGTCATTCTCGCGCGACCATCATATCAAGATTGAATATCTTGACTCATTTGAGGATGTCTTCGAGAAATCGCCATGTCAGATTCAACTTGCCGGCCAAGAGCGTATTCAGGTCCTCAACGTGTCCGTACCGAAGGTCATGGTTGTGAAAGACCTCCTCAACAACTCCAGTGAGGAATTCGTTTTCACAGAGGAGATTGGTGCGTACATCCCCAAGAAAGGAGTGACAAGCAGATTTGAGGTTCTGAACTTAATGCTGGATGCGTCTTTTCGGCTGCACGACAAGCAAGGAAATGTAATTGCGTTTAGGTCTGATGGCCGGTTCGCTTCCTTTGCCGTCTCACCTGACTCCAGGATGGTTAAGTCTATCTCAGCGGGACCGTATAAGGTCGACTTTAACTACACCGTAGGGTCCTTTAGTCGGGTACTTATAGCCAGCGCTGAGCTTTCAGAAGATGGTGAATCAAAGCCACTCTATGCGGTCGAATACGATTACGACCGGGAAGGCAGACTGTGTAAAGCTAGACGTTCAGAGGTTCATGTCGCCAAGAATGCCAAATGCGCACAGACTGAGATGTTGGTGGCCAGTAGACGTGGAGTTGGTGTGACCCCCAAAAACTGTACCATTGTAGATTAGAGGGTATCCGATAAGATTTATCCGCTATACAAATAGCGGATAGGCAGGTTTTTATGAAAGGATACCCAAATGAAACGTAAATTACACACGCCAGAACAAATCGTTAAAAACTTAAGAGAAGCTGATGCCATTATAACCCAGGGAGGTACTGTTGAACAAGCCTGCAAACAGCTCCAAATCAGTGATGCGACCTATTACAAATGGCGAAAGCAGTACGGCCAAATGAAGCTCGACCTGTCCACCCGAAAAATTCGGTCATCCTTGTCAGTAAAGGACTTACGTGAACTTGCTACATGCGACTAATTGTATTATCTTGGCGGCATGAATACCATAAAGAACCTTCTGATAAACCTCTGCAATCTTCTTGTTTGTGCTTGCGAACTGTTCCGATATGCCCCGATTTTCCTGTTGGCCCTCTTCTCTCCCAAGGCAGTGCTGGCTGCCAGGCTGCTGGCAGTGGAGAGCCAGCTCGCTGCTTGTAAACACCAGATCGGGCAGAGGAAGCGCCGGCTGCCAAGATTTACTGCAAGTTTTCGCCTCTTATGGGTCTTGCTCTCAAAATCTCTGGACAAGTGGGAAGATTTTGTCCACCTTATGCAGCCAGCCACAGTCAAGAAATGGCATAACACAGCTTTCCGATACTTCTGGCGATGGAAGTCGCGTAGAAAAGGTGGTCGACCTCCGATTTCCAAGGAGATGCAGAACCTGATTTACAAGCTAAGTAAAGAGAATCCCTTATGGAGCGCTGAAAGGATTCGTGATACGCTTCTGCTTCTCAACTACGACCCACCATGCAATGACACAATCGGCAAATACATGTACAAGCCGCGAAAACCTCGCGAAAGATCGACTACATGGCTGCCATTTTTGCGTAACCACCTGGATATGTCTTGGGCAATCGACTTCTTCACTGTCACGACCATCAACTTCGCCCTCGATGAGCTTGGCATTAACTACGATGACGACCTTATCCAGAAGCTGATAAAGGTGTACCGTAATCACATTCCGAAAATCGCCCTGCCGGACGACAGCAGAGATGTTCTTGCTGAGCTGAGCGATAAATACACTTTGGCTCTGCTGACGAATGGTTTCCTGCCGGCCCAGCAGTTAAAGGTACAGGCTCTTGGAATCGAAAAATATTTTAAGTGCATAATTTATACTGAGCAGCTCGGCCGAAATTACTGGAAACCATCGCCAGCCGGCTTTGAAAAGCTGCTGAAAACACTGAACACGAAGGCTGAAACTACTGTGTACGTTGCCGACAACGAAGAAAAGGACTTCATTGCACCGAACAAATTGGGCATGTTGACTATTCAGGTAATCCGTCCCGCCCGCATTCACAGAGAAACCTCACCTCCCCCCTGCTCTCTTGCCCGACGCGCCGCCGCGCGGCATATAATCCACGAACTCAGGCAATTACCCGTCCTTTTAGCCGAACTCTGAAGACAGCAGCCGTTTTGAGATTGGCTTTGATTGGGTTTGTTTTCCAGGCGGTCTGCGAAGGCGTTCATTTTCATAATCCTTTGTCAAAATTGAGTTTACATTCATTTAGGCCTTAAGAAAATTGGCTTTGTTTTGCATAAAAATAGGCCGATTTGTAGAGGATTCTCGACAATTGTAGAATTCCGCCTGCCACAGGTGAACCGATGGAGTTGCATCTGGATTTCGTACGGAAAAAAGTCTCCATAAATTACGGCCTGTTAAGCAAATAGTCTCCGATTTTTGATTTTTGCGTTGTGGTTTTGCGTTTTGCACTTTGGCTTTTGATTTACCCCGTGAGATAGGCTGTAAATAATAGAAATGACTTTATCTCAT
>CAZFLY010000048.1:0-22266 GCA_964519995.1 uncultured Pirellulales bacterium
TTAAGCAACTTGTCCCCAAGGGACTTGTTTGACCATATTGAAATTCTTGTCTCAAAGACAAAGTTAAGAATCTTGATTTTACAAGACAGGCTCGATATTCTACTTACTAAATGAGGCTCTTCGGCTAATTCGAAGAATTCAGGTAATAAGTTTTTAGGAGATTGATTAGAGATGTTAGGATGTCACATAGGGCGTTGTTTTCAAGTAACTGTTGCCGGCGGCTCCTATCAGGAAGGCTTGACCTCCGTTGTACAAGGTGTTCCGCCGGGAATGCTGCTCACCGAGCAGGAAATCTACGGAGATCTACTTCTTAGAAAACCCGGTGCGGATGAACTCTCCAGTCCGCGAAAAGAACCTGATTTGCCGATTATATATTCCGGCCTAAACGCAGCAGATACAATCGAAGATGCTGGGAACAAAAATCATACTAATGGCACTCCTCTTTGTATCTTGATTCCCAATCTCGACCGTCACTTTATTCACATAAAGCAGTACCAGGACACCAACCGCACTCCACGTCCGGGTCACGCATCGTACGCTTCATTCATAAAATACGGCCCAGATGACGATGCAATAGGCGCAGGGATCTTCAGTGGACGATATACCTCTACGATTGTCGCAGCCGGGTACGTCGCAAAGAAGATCCTGAAGAAATGCGGCATTGAAGTCTTTGCCTATGCCAAGGAAATCGCAGGCACGCGGTGCCCCGATATTTCCCACGATAAGGTGCTCGAATACACAGAAAACTATAAACAGATGCGTTGCGACCTCGATCCGTTCTATCAAGAGATTTATGTCAGCGGTCGCATTAATATGGATATGCGATTCCTCGAAAAAACAGCTATTCTTGCCCAGGTGGAAAAGGAAATCGACACCATCCGCGGCAAGGCCCCCAAAATGTCCGCCGATGAAATCCGTGGCAAATACAATGTCCACGAAATCGTCAACTGCCCAGACATTGACGCTGCACAGGCAATGGTGGATGCGTGCAATCGTATCTCATCCACGGGCGATTCTGCCGGCGGCGTGGTCGAGGTGGTTGTCACCGGTGTACCAGTAGGGCTCGGCGAACCCGTCTTCTGCAAACTTGATGCCGAATTGGGACGAATGATGGGCATCGGCGCGGTCAAAGGCGTAGAGATTGGGGCTGGCTTTAATGTTAAAGACATGACCGGTTTTCAGAACAACGACCAGATGCGGGCCAAAAACGGAAAGGTTATATTTGAGTCAAACAACGCCGGCGGCATTACAGGCGGGCTTACAACAGGTCAACCTATAATTGTCAGACTCACCGTAAAACCCACATCCACAATAGACAAGCCGCAGAAAACAATCGACAAGTATACGTTGGAAAATAAAGAACTTGCGGCTATCACGAGACGCGATCCAACGATTGTAGCTCGCATTTGGCCGGTCGCTGAGAATTACACTGCGCTTATCATCCTCGACAACTTGCTCATGCACTACGGCTATCAGGCACTAAAGGCCAAAGTGGCTAAATGAAAACGCCTCCGATTCTATTGCCGGAGGCGTGGGAAACTCACGCTCAACTTCATATATCCGGTCACTATAAATCGCAATCTGTGCGCTGTATGTGGTGTGTCATCTTGTAGGTACAGCAGGCGAGGGGTCAGTTTTGTTACCATATACATCACGTGCCCAGACACGGAACCGCAAACCTTGTCCAGCTCTACCCACGCGCACAGTGTACGTATTGTCCACTTGCCAGAGGCTACTGAGACGCGGCTCATCAACGCACTCGAACCAGTACTCCACACCGCCGCTTTCGTCTGTAGCCACTACTGCTGTCATCTCAGCATAATAGTCGAACGCTCCACCACCACCCCAAAACTCACTGGGCATACTATTCGGATCAAACGCCATCGGATTAGGCGTCGGAGGAATCGTCTCTATAGGAACAGGAGTCTCAACACAAACCCAAGGTGACCACACGGTCTGATTTTGATTAGCCGATTCGTCTCTGGCCCTGACTCTGAAACAGTATTCCGTGTTCGGATCGAGACCCGTCACTATGTAATTCGGCTCATCCTGCCAGCCGCTATCATTTACATCAGGATCATTACTATCGAAATAGTATTCAGCGCCGTTTTCATCGTAGGCCCTGGTGGACTCCATTATAACCATGTTCGGTGAGTTGGCATCAATCGTCTGTATGTGAGGGGCAGGCGTTGGCGGTAGCATATCTACAACACCTGCGTATGCAACTTTAGACCATGCAGTTTCGTTGCCGACTCCGTCACGAGCTTTGACCTTGTATCCATATTCTGCACCTGCGGCCAAGCCATTGTCCTGATAGATAGGATTGTACTGCCAGCTACTGTCATGGCATCCGCCCTGGACACAGTCAAAGTAATATTCAACATCCCAGCCCCAAGCATCAAAAGCGGTCTTGGCCGTCATCCTGGCTGATACCGACGTTACCATATAAGGCCTTGTCTTCCACTCACTCGGATCTGGAAGCGGAGCGTTTGTGTCTTGCACAAGCCAGCACTGGCCAAAGAACAACAAATCTCTAAAACCAACATCAGTATCGAACGTCAGGTCTGCACCCTGGCACCAGCCGTCGATATCTGAACAACCTTCGCTAAGCCACTCAGAAGCGAACTGGACGAAATCGTTAAATTGAATGATACCGTCAAAGACCAAATCACAGAACTTACAAGGCTCTGCCAACGGATAGTGATAACCCATATCAACCAGGCCTCTATCAGGCACACCGTCCGTTCGCGTAGTGTACTGAGACATACTGAGATGACCTGCGAGCTTGCTGCCGGAGTTCACACATGGGCTGTTCCTTGACTGACCTACACGGGTCTGACTGAGATAATATTCGCCACGTGGTCCGTCAACGAACAATGGATCTGCAGAAATATTACCATTGCCCCAGGTTAGCTTACAACCTTCATCAACCCAGACGTCATTAGGAGTTGACTTGATATCACTGTACGAGACCATCAGGCTGGCACATCTTGGGTCGAGCCCAAATCCGGTTCCGACCGCTATTTCAGACCCCTTCAAAGCGTAGTTGTCCCAGAAAATACTATCGGTAACTGTGCACCGACTCTCAAATGAGCAGAAAAGTCCGCCACCAAAGCCGGTATTGTCCTCTTCGCCGATAGTTCCTGCAGCGGCATTGCCTACCATCGAGCAGTTTGTGATGAGTGGTTCATTGTGCCAGTTCACGCTAATACCACCACCGTCTCGACCGGCTCCGTTGTCCTTGATCAGACAGTTAATCAACGACGGTACTTTTTGTCCACGTAGGTATACACCGCCACCGGAAGCGTTAGAGTGGTTGCCACTAACGTTACAGTCGCGAATATAAGCATCAGCCGACCAGCAACATAAACCAGCACCAAGGCACAAAACGTTGTCATCATTCGGATCGTTAACGTCAGTTGCAGCCGTATTGTTGATGATATCAGTCCCGATTATTTCTATTGTTCCATCAACATCAAGTAAACCGGCACCTCGAAGCGCCGTATTTGCTGTGAAATTACAGTCGGTTATCGTGGTGTATGCACCACTGGCATAAAGACCTCCGCCGGAGTCGGCTTCGTTACCGACAAAGTTGCAATCAGCGAACATAACCGTGGCGCTTGTCTCAGCACAGACACCGCCCCCGTAACCCATATAGGGGCTAAGACGATGATTTGGATCTTCGCCAGCAATTATTCCAGAGGTTATATTATCTTCAAACGTGCAGCCTCTAAATGTCACTGTCGACTCACGCCCGCAATAGACACCTGCTCCATAGCTTGGCATCTCGAATGAAACCAACGGCTCCATCTGCCTACCAGCTTCATTCCTTTCACCGCCCTGACCGCTCATGCCGCCATAAGTGCGGTTTCCAATAATCTCGCAGTGTACAAACGTCACATTGCTTCTAATGTCGCAGAATGCACCACCGCCGAATCCAGAATACCATCGGTAATCACCAAAGTATGAGGTTCTGCCTGGCTCTCCATAGATAGACCAGTAGTCAAGCCCAAAGTCCCAATCCCAGACCTCCCAGAGATTACCCTCTACCGTAGTAGTACTGGTACTGTTAGGCTCTGTGCTAACATCCGTGCCTCCGAGCCTACTATAGTTACCACCATAGTTGGCAAAGCCACCATCTTCCTCATAGTTGCCGCCAATACCACCGTCACCACCACGGGCTGTATTATTAATGATTGTGCAGTTTATAAACTTCGGGTTGCTGTCCGGACCACAGTACACACCGCCACCGTGTGCCCAGCCTGACCAGCCGCCTCGACCGGCGTTGTTATTTTCATCGGCATCTTCACCATCTCCACCGTCACCCGAATACACTAAGTTGCCCCGTATTATACAGTTCTTAATGACAGGGCTGGCTCCAACCCCGATTATTATCCCTGCGCCGTCACCACATTCGCCGTCTTCGCCATTAGGATGACCCTCATCCCGGTCACCGTCGTCGCCGCTACCCCATTGGCCACCGCAGTTCTCGATTGTAAAGCCATTTAGGACAGTATTGGCGTCGGCATTAGAACCAAAAGCAACTCCAAGATTGTGGAATTCGTTTATTCCCATATACCCATCGATAACTGTTGCAGCAACAGTGCATGGGTCATCGGGATTTCTGGATGTTATATGAATGGACTTGTCGACCAGTAGCGCATAGGCCAAGTAGCCACCATAGTACCTACCTGTATCGACCACAATCGTGTCCCCGTCTTTGGCGGCAGTGACTGCGTCCTGGATTGTTAGGTAATCACTGGGTACACTTATGACCGTAGGTACTGGCTTCCAGAATTCAACTGATACAAAGACACTCGCACCATTGATGGTGACAGCATTGCTCAACTCGGTGGATGAATCATCGTCGGTTCCCGTCCAGGTTTTAACCTTGTATCCTGGGTCTGGCATGGCAATTAAGTGTATCGTTTCACCATCGTAAAATGCGCCGCTGTTTGGCTCGATTATGCCGTGTGGGCCTTCTCCTCTATCAATTACCACGACGGTCAAATTGTATCTTGCTGCCTGTTCAAACTCGATAGTGACATGCTTATCCTCAGTGAGAGTAACAGTATTAATGCGCTTTGTTGAAGCATCATCATCGGTACCGGTCCATTCCTTGACTTTGTAGCCCTCATCAGGGTACGCCGTCAACGTTATGAGATCATCCACATAGCCCTCGTAAACCACCGCAACATTGGGATCAACATAGCCATGGGTCTCACCATTCGGATCCGGCACTACGCTAACAGTCAGTCGATATTGAGTTAATCCTTCACCGTAGTGGTAACCCATGTCAACAGTGCCGGTATCGCCGACACCATCGGTTCGCGTGGTATATTGATCCAAGCCTACATCCACTGCGCCGGTGCTTCCGCTATCGACGCAGGGACTATCAATGGGTTGGCCGGAAGCTATCTGACTAAGGTAATTACCCGCTGTAAAGTTAGGATCCTGCTCTATGTTATGGCTGGCTGGATCCCAGCTTCTGCTACCGTCGTCCCACGACGTAATTATACAATCATCTTCAACATTAACCGATGGGGCCTTTCTTGTAACTAACTCGATAGCAACCATAACCGCATCAACAACTTCATCGGCACTGGCCGCTTGTACCATCGGCCCACCTGTCCCCGCAGATAGATTCCTCAAATAGGCTGATGCGGCAGCGTCGTTACCAACAAGCAATGAAAGAATTTGCTTGGGTGCCGGCAGAGCAGAGGCTGCCGAGGTCACAGTGCTTAGTGTGTATCCGGTTGGAGCTTCAGGATCATGCGGCGGAGCATCAGCCATGAGCAGAATCGCGCGGGTGACTCTGCCTGGACGCCAACCTCCCAGAGACTCGCCGTCAATACAATGCATTAGCGCCGAGTAGACCGCCTCAGGCCAATCAGCGCCGCCTCCAGCTACTATCGAATCGATACCATCCACAACCGCAGTTAGATCACTTGTGAATTCTACCACGTCCTGATATGGATAATCATCCGGTGCACCATAACCGAGATTGGGATCGTTGAAATCTCTATAGTCTACAACAGCAATTCTATAATCTGGGATGTTTTCAGCTATCAAACCTACGATTTCTGTTGCGGAACCTTTTACAGCGTCGATGTCATCGTACATACTGCCTGTAGAGTCGATGCAGAAGACAATATCAAGTGGCTTTGCCGGCTCGTTGGGATCAGGGTCGGGTTCAATGTCACTGCATAAAATAGTTAGCGTTGATGGTCTCGGCCCATACTTAAATCCACTGCCAACTGCGATCTGGGAGCCCTCGTAGGTGCTGGAATTACCCCAGATAATTGAATCAGTCACTACCGTATTACTGTCATACGAGCAGTACAGCCCTCCACCATAGCCCAAGCCAAAAGAACCGGTGACTATATTGTCGGCTATCGTGCAATTCGTAATTTTAGGCTCTGTGTACCAGTTGACAGATATACCGCCACCATCCCGGCCGGCGCTGTTGCCCCTCACCAAGCAATTGTGCAATGATGGTGAGAAGATCGTATCTTGGTCGCTGCCTCCAAAGTAGATGCCGCCGCCTGACTTGGTCGCTCGGTTGTCTGTGAAGACGCTGTCAGAAATGTCAACTACTGAGGACAAACAATAGTAACCACCTCCCGCTCCCAACACATTGACAAAGCCAATAGCTGCATTAGGATCATTGGGGTCGTTGGGTTCAATAGGAGCTGCTAAGGCACTGTTACTACGAATAGTTGAGCCTGCAATTGTGCTCGTCGAATCAACTGAGTACAAACCTGCACCATGGTAGGCTACATTGTCTGTGAAGTTACAATCAATAATTGTCGTAGTTGAGTTAGACCAGTACACTGCTCCGCCGATACAAGCTTCGTCACCGCCAAAGACGCAGTTTACAAACTTCGCTGAGCAGTCATCCTCGATGGAAACAGCGCCGCCGTAGCTAGTGTAAGGATCATCATTGTTCTGAACCGTGGATGGTGTGCCATCGGTAGCAATAAAGTCGTTCGATGTGTCAGCTGAATTGCCAATAAATCTGCTGTCTACGAATTCGAGACTACTCATGTCACGGGCATAGACTGCTCCACCTTGGTTTTCAATCTTAATGTTTCTGTCCGGAGTCCGAATACCTGCGGCATCTATACCGCCAATGCCGCAAACACCGCCATATGTATTGTTGTTTGTAAATGAACAATCTATGAACTTTGGTGCGCTGTAGTTTTCGCAGTAGACAGCACCACCGTAGCCGCTATATTTGTAGTATGGGTCAAGGTACGCATCGTACGGATCGTACCCGATGATAATATTAAGTTTGTCGCCGTATTCCCAGCCGTCCCACCAATAGTTGGCGAATTTTTCCTCATGAGAATCGCTCCATTCCCAGCCACCACCTCTTCCGCCTTTGTCGCCCAGGGCGCCATCGCCACCGTTACCGCCATTGCCGCCACGTGCAAAGCAATTTGTAAAGGAGCAGTTTTCAAACATTGGATTGCTGTTGTATCCGCAGTAAACAGCACCACCGTAAGCCTTGCCGCCCCAGCCGCCATCGAATCCTACAGTGTGTTGTTGAGTACCAGGGTCACCCGGTGCGCCATCGCCACCTGTGACTGAGCAATCTACAAAGACACAGTTGCGAATTGTAGGTGAAGCATTGAGAATCTGCATCGCACCACCGTACATACTCTCACCATAATAACCATCGTCATTCTCAGGACTGACATTTACTGTAACAAGACCATCACGCTGCGCATTCCTTATGGTAATGCCATCAATGATTGCCTCGGGGCCAACGTTAAAGATGCGGAACCAGTAGCTATCAAGGACCGTGGCTGCGACAACTTCTGGATCGTCGGGATTGGTGCCCGTAAGAGTAATTGCCTTGTTGCCTATCTCGATCATATCAGTGGCCCATACCCGATATGGATGAATCTTAGGAGGATAATACTCGCCGGTCTCCACAATAATGACATCACCATCATTTGCATCATCAATCGCATGCTGGATTGATGTGTAATCGGTGTCACTACCTACAACAATTGTCCTTGTCTGTTCAAAGGCAATAGTCACATGCCTATCCGTCTTCATGACGACAACATTTGTTAGAGGCTTTGAACCATCATCAGCAGTTCCAGACCAGCCGGCAACGCGCCAGCTTACTTCAGGCTGAGCTGTGAGGGTTACCAACGTTCCGGCATAGTAAGTACCACTGCTTGGTTCGACTCTGCCGTGTCCTTGAACCACAGTGACAGTTAAATTGTATTGCGGAATTCCCGAGTGGTCCGTGTAATGGTAACCGATGTCAACATCTCCTGTATCCTCATTGCCGTCCGTACGGGTTGTATACGTGCTCAAGCCACGGTCAGAGGCTAAACCACTGCCTGCATCTACAGCGGGACTATTCGCAGACTGGCCTGCTGCAATTTGACTAAAATAGTAATCACCGAATGGCCCGGTCACGAACAACGGATCGCCATCAATGTTAGTAACATCAAGCTCTGACGGCGCAATAGTGCTGGTCTGCTCTGCAACCGTATCATAAATCCCATAATCACCATCGCTATTACTATAGAACAAACAGTATTCTACGACCGCGCCGTCAAAGTCCTCTTCAGCTATTGCATAGTTGCTGCACTTCTGGAACACAGAGTCAGTAATTGTCGCATCAGAACTCCAGTCACAGAATATTGCGCCACCCAAAGCGCCCGCAGTATTGCCGCTGAAAGTACAATTCTGGAATTCTGGCTTTGCAAACAGGTTGCAAGAGACTGCACCACCTTCGCTCGTAGCGGTGTTACTCGTTAGCAAACAATTCTTTACAAGATGATTAACATATCCACCAGAGAAATTGATTGCGCCACCAGAGCCGTTAGCACCCTCGGCCACATTGTTCTGGAGGATACAGTGTTCGATCGTTGCATGCGTATCGGCGCAGACCAGACCACCACCCATATCACGGCCACCGGCCATATCAATCTCGCCAAGACCATCATCAGGATCATAATACCAGTGATCAATATTTTGGAGGTCGTCAATTGCGTATAAGGGATAATAGCGAAAAGCATCCAAGTAACCTTTGGTATCGATGCCGCTGCCACCTATGGCTTTATTCGAACTTATGACTGCCCGGCGTAAGGTGATATCTCCACCTACAAGGAATAAACCGGCACCGTTCTTAGCGGTATTATTCATGAAGTAGCAATCAGTAAATGTGGCATTGAAGTCCTGAAATCGTACGCCGCCGCCCCACCCGGTCATACCATCGATAGCCTTGTTGCCGGTAAAGACGCAGGAATCGACATCAATTGTCAATATTTTCCGGGTATTTGGATCGCCGGTATCACAATATACATCTACTGCACCACCATTATCACCGGCCTCGTTTCCACCAAACGAACAGTCCGTGAGGTTGGCGTCACTGTCGCAACAAATAGCACCACCATCTTCGAGGGCATAATTACCATGGAAACCGCAATCCCGAAGGTTTACACCATTACAATCCGGCCCAATGTAGACAGCACCGCCTACATAGTCTATTTCTGTCCTGGCAGTATCATAATAAGGATATGGATAATATTGATATTCGTACTTGTCTCTTCGGTCAATCATTTCGTTATTCTTGAAGAGACAATCGTTCAGATCAACAACGTTGTTCGATCCTACATAAACAGCTCCACCAAGATTATCCGTAAACTGACAGTTATTGATGGCGGTAATGTTGCCAGGCCCGGAATACAGAGCTCCACCAATAGTGTATAAATGAACTTCCTCTTGCTGGCCATATATACCCTGGTAAATATCGGAGTAAATAGGAAATACTTCGCGTGCCTTATTGCCAATGAATTTGCAATTAATGAAGTTTGGATCCGCGTCGAAATAGTAGGCTGCGCCACCAGCTATGCCAGGCTCGGGATACACATTACCAGGGAAGCCCACCCAGGCAGGACCCGGGTCGTTTCGCTCATTGCCTTCACCTATTGCTCCACCAGGACCGCCACTACCTGTCATAGCGATATTATTGATGAAGGTAC
The DNA here is from genome assembly GCA_964519995.1 of uncultured Pirellulales bacterium. Lineage (GTDB taxonomy): Bacteria > Planctomycetota > Phycisphaerae > Sedimentisphaerales > Anaerobacaceae > CAZFLY01. The sequence continues at coordinate 10,011 of CAZFLY010000048.1, forward strand.
AGCCTTCGAAAACCGGGCAGCTTCCAACCTCGCAGTAGATTCCGCCACCGATACCACGGCCGTGAGCTTCTCCGCCATTACCGCCAGAACTTTCTTCACCTTGATAGTTCGTACCAACATACAAGGCTGGCCCACCTGGACCACCGTCTCCGCCGCAGCCGCCTTTGGCAATATTGTCCTTGATGGTACAATTGATAATAACCGGACAGCTCTCTCCAAGACAAGCGATAGCGCCGCCATAGCCGGTTCCATAGCCGACACCACCATAGCCGCCCCACTGGCCATCCTGAGTTTCTTGCACATTTACCTCTGGATCGACCGGCTGCCATGACCAAGTTCCCGACTGGCCAGGTGCACCATCGCCACCCTGCCCGCCGGTAACGGTACAGTTAGTTACTATACAGTTCTTAATAGTCGGAGAACTTGCATTCTCGCATAGGATAGCACCGCCATAGCCCTCGCCGGTGGCGTCTCCAGCGCGTTCGGCTCTCGGTGGGGTCGTGTCAGGATTAGGATTGTCCACAGGGATCAGCTCGAACGGTTGAGGAGTGAAGACTCCATACCGCCCGAATGTACCTATAGGACCACGAATGTAACCGTTTCTGATGGTTAAACCCGTTACTATTGTGTTGGGATCTTCTCCGCTGTGGAAATGAAAGGCACGACGAGGAATATATCTTGTGCCTTGGCAGTCAATTATCGTGGACGCTATCACGGCCGGGTCATCCGGGTCAGTGGAAGTCAAGGTAATAGTCTTGCCCTGAAGGTCGATGCCTTCTTGAGAACTTATATAATGCACACCGGGGCTCACGATAATATTGGTGCCACCACCGCCTGCCGCAGCCACTGCGTCCTCAATCGTCCTATATTGAGATGGAACGAGTAGGTTACGCGTAATATCACGCTCGAATTCTACAACGACTGTCTTGTCACTGTCTAATTTCACCGTATTAGTATTGCGATTCCAGGAGGGGTCATTATCCGTACCAATCCAACTTTTAACACGATAGTCTGGATCGGGATAAGCTGTAAGTTCAATGACACCGCCGTTGTAGATACCACTGCCTGGCTCGACCGAACCATGGCCGCCACGCACAATTATAGTCAAGTCCCAGATGTCAGGCTCAAACTGCACAGTAACGTATCTATCCCCAATCATTGTGACAGTATTAGTCAGGGCCTTAGTCTCAACATCATCGGTACCGGTCCAGGCCTTGACACAATAGCCCGGCTCAGGATGTGCAACAAGCTCCGCAACTGCATTTATCGGATAGAACCAGTCATTCGGATCGACATATCCATGGCTAATATTTGGATCGACAACACACCCTTTGTCATCAACCACGTCAACAATTAACCGTGCCATATGATCAATCAGATAGTGGTATCCTATATCAACAATATTGACGTCGCCAAAACCATCCGTACGGGTCGTATATACATTCGGATCCAAGGCAACATTCGGGTCGTTCACATCAGCGCTTCCGGCATCAACACAGGGGCTGTTTACATCTTGTCCCGCAGCGACCTGGCTCAGATAGTAACCGTCTTTGAAAAGCGGATTTTCGCTGAAGTTGTGAGTGTTGGGGTCCCAAATGTTGGGGTCCCATCTGTCAGGATCCCAGCCGTTGAGCATACTGAACTGGTCAACATAGATAGGCTCACCAATAGGTATTTCGGGAGCGCCCATCATAACAGAAAAGACGTACCGCCCACTAACATCACTGTTGTGACTACTGTGAATCAGGCCTGTAGGACTACCATCCAAAAATGCCCCACTCAGACCTGAACCGCCTAACTCGTAGAATGTTCCGGGTTCACCGGTACCGTTGGAGAAACCCGCACGGGCCGTATATCCACCGAAGCCATCAACTCCCTCGCTTGCATCACCAGTTTCCCAATTGATCGTTTCGTAATTGAACTCCATATCGAAATCGCCGGGTGCACGGTCAGAACGGTCAATGAGAACCAACTGGAAGGTACAGAGCTTATCGTAGTGAATGGCAAAATAGCCCATATCGATCCAGTTGACACCAAAAGCGGCATGGCCATCCACAACACCGGGACCAAAGGTCGCTATATTCGGAATGAAATTGGCGTCGGCAGGCGGTCTTGTATCAACATCAGCAAAAAACGGCGCAATGACTGATGTGCCAATATTGGTAGTCAAACCAAACGGCGTATAAGTCCACATGTTCGCGTCAAACGTCACATTACCATTATTGTTTACGTAGAGCTGGGAATAGGCTTTGCCAAAGTAATTGATTTCGAATCCGATATTAACCAAACCGGTTGATTCGTCATCATTCGCAGGCAGTGAGCTGGAACTGAATCCAGGTCGGATGACAGGCAAAGTATTCGCGTCAATAGGAACGAATTTTCTGGGCTGAAGGTTATGTATGTCACTGTATGAAATGTTCACTGTGGAAAGCATCGGGTCGTATGGACTTCCGGCAGTGACGGCAATCTGCGAACCAGTTCCAGCTAAGTTATTCCATATAATCGTGTCAATTATATTCGTGAAACTACCGTAGGAACAATACAGTCCGCCGCCATATCCGGCATCAAAGCCGCCGCTCGTTACTATATTATCTGAAATAGTACAATTACTGACGATAGGCTGCGCGTTTCGGTTAATGGAAATACCACCACCATCTCGGCCAGCGGAGTTATCGTTTATAAGACAGTTTTTCAACAACACTTTCTCACTGCCGGATATCCATAGCCCGCCGCCTGATGCTGCCGCCCGATTATTAGTTATCCAGTTATCGATAATATCCGATTTTGTCTGAAAACAGCACAATGCTCCGCCAGAGCCCGACATTTGCTGAATGGCAGATACGTTCGGATCATTGGGGTCACTCGTGGGTCTGGATACGGCTTGATTTGCACCAAAATAGCTTCGGGCAACTTCAACTGCCCCACCTGCAAAGTAAGCACCGCCGCCACGGAATCCACTGTTATCAAAGAAGCTGCAGTCCTCGACAAGAGACTGTGCATCCCTACCAAAGACTGCCCCGCCAACGGTGGCCTGGTTGCCGGTAAATATGCAGCTTTCAAAGTTTGGGGTCGCATTTTCATGGAAGGCTACCGCACCACCGAAACTGACATATCTGTATGCGTTTCCTTCGGGAGAATTCATATCAGCGACGTTATCATTGAATTCACAACCGATAAACACCGCAGAGCTGTTTTCCTCGCAAAATACCGCACCACCTGAAGTGTCGATCTTCCAATTAGTACTCGGCTCGTATCTTAAGCCTTCGATCTGGCTCAGGCCAGAAATACCACAAGTACCACCATTACTGCGATTATTCGTGAACGTACAGTGCATTAATAATGGAGAGCTGCTACCATCGACATATACTGCGCCGCCATGGCCGCTATATTCCGTGTAATGCCCGAATGGACCCCATTCATAGGGCGTAGGTGGAGGACCAGAATAATACCAACCGCCACCACGTCCGCCCCAGCCCCCTTGATTGTCAGCGTCGCCACCGTCACCGCCGTTTCCTCCATTAGCTCGGCAGTTCTGGAAGGTACAATTGATAACATATGGATTGCTGCCATACAGACAGGCCATCCCACCACCATAGGCTCCGCCAGGCCAACCACCGTGGCCGCCATCTGGATGTTCGGCGCCACCGTTTGCACCAGTACCACCGTCGCCGCCGCTCGTATTACAGTCAGCGATTATGCAGTTCTTAATAGTAGGTGATGCCATATAGCAGACTACTGCACCAACTAAGCTGGAGCCTTGCGTGCCATCCCAATAAGGTGGCTCGAAGCCTGTATCACCATCTAATCCGTCCGTACCATTTAGAGTAAATCCCCTAATAGTAATACCGCTCAGAACCGTGTCACGATTCACCATGTAAAATACGAACGGCTGGCCAACACCAGCCTCGTCGCCGTAACCCTGCGATATAACTGTTGAGGCAACAACACATGGGTCATCCGGATTCGTGCCGGTAATAGTAACTGCCTTACCTTCTATCCAAAAACCTTCTTGAGTTAGATAAGGTTCGTTGGCCGCCGCAATTACAATAATGTCCCCATCTTCTGCAGCATCTATGGCAGCTTGTAGATAAGTGTAGTCACCAGGAACATCAATAGTACGCGGCAGATAGAACGTCACTTCCACTTCCTTGAATTCCCTGCCCTGCGGGTCTATAAAAAACGGCTCATCCATAGTCACGGTATTAGTCCGTACTGTTGAGTAATCGTCATCCGTTCCGCTCCATCTGACCGCACTTGCGGGATTAACTGGAGTGGCAGCAAGCTCAACAACTGTGCCACGCGGATACGAACCGGTGCGCGGACTGACCCTACCATCACCGCCCACAATACGAGCACGCAATCTAACTAAGATAGTCTGAAATTGAGCAACAATAGTCTTATCCGAATCCATGGTGACAATATTGATTTGAACCACCTCGACCTTCCCTTCATCAGTGAGGTCTCTGCGGGTATCATCATCGGTTCCGCTCCAGGCTTTGAACTGATAGACATTAGGATCAATGGGCGTTGCTGTCAGAACCACCTGAGTGTACTGGGTATAGGTATGAGGATTGCCCGACGGGTCGGGAGTGATTGAGCCAACTCCACCAGGGTCAACATCCGTCGTCAAGAAGTACTGGACAGTGGGTATTGGATCATTGTAATGATAACCTATATCAACTCGCCCCAAATCCTTATGACCGTTGGGATCTTCATAGTTGTCCGTACGAGTTGAAAACAGATGCATTTCCAGCGTGACCGCCTCATCGCTCCCAGCATCTACAGCAGGGCTGGTCGCATCCTCCGGATTAATATTCGGGTCGACAATCTGGCCGTTGGGGTCTAATATCTGTCCAGCTTCATACTGGCTCAAATAATAATTGCCCAATCGGCCGCGGACAAACATCGGATCACCGCTAAAGTTGTTCCTGCCAGACAACACGTTGCCCGGCGATGGTCTATCGACAAAATAGGCTGTGTCACTGTCTTTGTCGTAGTAATCACCGTCCTTATTGAGGTAGAACAAACAGAATGTCACGTCAATGTCGGCATCTTCGTCGTACTCGTAGATCGCGATATCATTGTTGTCATTGAATATACAATTTGTAACTGTAGGTGATGATATTCCCACACAGCACAATGCGCCACCTACTCCATCGTAATCATTGCTGGAGTTGCCGACGAATGTACAGTTAAGAATTGTAGGTGAACTATCAAAACAAAATACGCCACCACCATCCCAGCTATCGACGGAATTATTAACTATAAGACAGTTTTTAACCAGTGGAGAAGTGCCGTTACAATAGATTCCACCACCGTCATAATCAGCAACGTTGTCGGTTATCGTGCAATTTACGATGTTAGGCTCTGAGCCCTCGTCGCAATAGATGCCTGCTCCGTCCCATGCCGTTCTGTTGCCGGTGATTACACAGTCGCTGATATCAGGTGAGCTGCCGATACAAAAGATGCCGCCGCCTTCCCATTCCGCCATGTTGCCGCTAATTGTACAGTGACTGAATTTGGGCCTGGAGTCCTCGTCGCAATAAATGCCGCCGCCTTCACCCGACGCACTGTTTCTTACTATCGCACAATTAAAGAGGTTCGGCTCCGAATCTCCGGCGCAATAGAGACCTCCACCATTGTCGCCTGTCATATTGCTGGCAATATTACAGTCGCTTATCTCGGGCAATGCGTTACTACCACAAAAAACGCCACCGGCACTATTGCCGGTAACAACACACTCGTTGATTTGTGGCGAGGAGTTCTCAATGTGCGTACCAACTGTACCATCGACAATCGTAAATCCCCGCAGAATCGTACCGGTACCTTCACCCTGGTCAAACGTCACTACTGTACCGTCATCGAAAAGGCCGGAGATATACGTGTTCTCCGGCGAAGGAGTACCGAACAAGGGGGGAGCATTCACATCGCCACTGCGTACAGTGATTGTCTTTCCCTTGAAGTTGACGGATTCAATATACCAGTGATTTGAATCAGCTATGATGACGTCGTCAGTCCTCGCAGCATCTATCGCCTGCTGGATAGTCGGGTATCTACGGTACGTCCTCGTAATTATTACGGAACCAGGTCTGCCCGTAAGCAGGGCCTGGTAAAGGTTCAATCTACCACCTGAGACACACAAACCCGGTAGCACTGGGTCAACCGAGCGCATAATTATTTTCTTTACTTGGACATGAGTCAAACCAGGACCAATAGCTCTCAGTAGAGCGCAAGCACCAGCTACATGAGGCGCAGCTTGCGACGTACCACTCAATACCCCATAATCCGTGTCTAACTCCAGATCGGCCATAGCATCGGTTTCAAATGTCGGCAAGGTACTGAGGATTTCATTGCCAGGAGCACCTAAATCGATTCGCCTGGCGCTGTAGTTGGAAAACCAGGCCCTAAGGTCAAACTCGTCCGTTGCCATAACTGAAATGACATTGTCCAGGCCCTCCACACCACCGAAGGCTGCCGGATATAGTGCACCAAAACCTGGTGTATTTGCATCACTATAACCGTCATTGCCTGCAGCGGCCACGAGAAGCACCCCTGCCTGTCCTGCAGCAGCAATGGCGTCATAGAGCGACTGGTCGTAATAATAACTTCCCCAGGAGGCGTTTATAATATCGGCACCCATAGTAACAGCATACTGAATGGCTGATACGGCCGACGCTACCGTCCCCTCACCCTCAGCATCGAGAATCCTCAGGGACATCAACCTGACGGACCAGCAGACACCGCTGATACCGGTTCCATTGTTGCCCACTGCGCCGATGATACCGGCTACATGAGTGCCGTGAAAATGTTCGTCGTTCGGATCACCATCATTATCAACAAAATCAGCACCGTAAAAATCGTCCGCGTAACCATTTTCATCATCATCCACGTCGTTAATATCGTTCGCATCCACGGTGCCTGGCACGTTTACCTCGCCATCATTTATCCACATGTTATTTGCAAGGTCGGGATGATTATAATCAATACCTGTGTCCGCCACTGCAACAATGATACCAGGAGCATTACTGAGGATGTTCCAGGCCTGCGGCGCATCAATATCGGCATCCTCTAATCCGCCTGTCTGCCCAACGTTGTTCAGCGCCCATTGATTAGTGAACTGGGGGTCGTTTGGGATGACCAGCGCTCGAATCTTGTAGTTTGGCTCGGCGTACAAGACACCAGACGACTGCATGAATTTGTTGATGGCATCTGAAACCGACGTTCCCTCAGGCAGTTTTACAAGAGTAAGGCCTGATACGACTCGGTCATATTCCTCATCAACAGAAGCACCTGCGACTATGAAATCTGAGACTGCTGTACGGATTGCCCATTTGGTCCTCGGGCCATATATGGCTTGTCCACGTCGTGGTAAGGCATCAGTCTCAACAAAACGAACAATCAGCTCGCCAGGTTTAAGAGAAGCCGCCGATTCATAGTGATACTGCAACAAATCCGCGACCGGTAACGTCGAAAAATCCTCAGCAGATACAAACCCGGCTTGCGCGCATATAACGATTATTGAGCCGACCAGAAGCCGCCAAGTTCTGCGTTGCGTAGCAAACCGCCAACTCTTCGGTCGCTTCTGAATCTGTCGCCTCATTTGTCTGCTTCCTGTCTTCTCTTTCCCTCTAATTCGTCAATATAGTAATGGGTGATAAACCCCACTTTCGCGATAAGCCCCAGAGAATGAAAAACATCTCAAAATTGATTCTCCATCGCAGCAATTGCCTCTCTTTCACTTTCGTCCTGAAGAATTATCGTCGGCTTGACCAGGATAAGTAGAATTTTATGATCTCTAACTTTGCTGCGATTAGTGAATGCTCGACCAATCAAAGGCAATTTGCTCAATACGGGCACCCCCACTTCCTTTGCGACTTCTGCGGTGATTTTCTGACCTCCCAGTAGTAACGTGCCTCTATCCGGTACGCTTACACGCGTCATAACCTGCGACATTTCTGTCTCAGGAACGGTTACATCATATTCAGCAACCTCGCCTTCGGCACCCACAGGTCCCTCAACCCTGTGTGTCCTGAACCTGAGCAAATCCTGCTGCTGGGTAAGTATGTTCAGAAGCACATTTTTCTTATCACGAGAAATAGTTGGTGTAATATTCAAAACACTGCCAACGGGAATCATACCCACATTCTGTTGCACAGCAGAAGTCGTACCACCGCCGCCAGCATATGCACCGCTATATGCGCCATACTGGACGTTGGGTGGCAAAGCGTATGAAATAGTATTCTGGACGTAGAACGAAGCTGACTCTCCACTCAAAACGGTAACTTTTGGAGCAGTCAAGACCTTGGCATCCGCGTGAGCCTGGGTTGCACGAAGAAGCAAACTGACCTCCAGATCATCAAGCCAGGTCCCGTAGCCACCTTGGATACCGATGGCTGACGGAGTGCCTTCTCCTCCCCAACTACCCGGTATTTTCGTTGCCTCCGATCGAGCACCAAGAAAAGATTCCTGGCTGAAATTGACATCACGTATATTACCACCAAAGTTGTACCGTATGTCTAAGTCAAGACCTATATCTTCGAGGAAATTCTCACTAACCACCAAGAACCTGGCCTCGATTGAAACCTGGTGTCCGAGAGATTTACGCATCTCGTTCAGCAATTTCTCTATTTCTCTATGAACCTCACGGCTTGCAAGCACCGCCAACTTCTTGGGCATCTGACGGGGATACATGGTTATGCTTCCCTCCCCTCCATACTCGTACCAGCTCTCTGGCTCAATTGTTTCTTGAATCAAATATGCTAAATCCTGGGCTCGTATACCTTGCATATAGCCGCCGCCCATCATGCCGCCGCCCATCATGCCGCCGCCCATCATGCCGCCGCCCATGCCGCCGCCGTAGCCGCCACCCATGCCGCCACTCATGCCGCCGCCGCCGTAGCCGCCGCCCATGCCGCCGCCCATGCTGCTCATGCCGCCGCCACCGTAGCCGCCCATGCTGCCGCCCATGCCGCCGCCGTAGCCACCCATGCCGCCGCCCATGCCGCCGCCCATCATGCCGCCGCCCATCATGCCGCCGCTCATGCCGCCGCCCATGCTGCCGCCCATGCCACCGCCCATGCCGCCGCCCATGCCGCCGCCCATGCCGCCGCCCATGCCGCCCATCATGCCGCCCATCATGTTTATCATGCCGCCCATTCCCAGGTAGTTGGCTGGCTCGCCAAGAAGATCAGTGACATCATAAACACGTGTCTCCAACTTACTCGGCAGCGACTCCACCGTCGCTACCGTAATCACCCCACCATCAATGACATACCCAAGTTCTGCAAAACCGCCAGCGACTGCCTGCAACAACTTCTCCAAACCCGTGCCAAGTTGCACCGAGGGTATGCCGTCCATGTTTATTTCTGTGGTTGGTTCAATCTCTGCGTTGTCAAGTAAATCACGCCAAAGCACAACTATCTTCAACGACGGCTCTACCGATCTTCTTAGCTCCTCAACCGCATCGCGGAAAGGCATTTCGGGTGTTAGGTAAGAAAGGTCAACAATCTGGTCAAGCTGTTGATAAACAAGCACATTAGCAGGGTCTACTCCAATCGGCTTATCAGGTTGACGCGTCGGTTTTTGGACAATCTCCCGCCAATTCTTTGGATAGGTAAGCTCTTCCGCATACGGAATTCCAGCCTCGTCGGCTCTCAGTAACATATCGGCCTGTTGCTTGTTCGATTCTCTTTGTACGTCCAATTGCTTGCGGTAGTAAATTGTATCTTCAAGCGTGTCTTTAAGTATCAGTGCTTCGTCATTTTGTGGGTCGAGCGCTAACAGGCTTTCCAACTGACCAAGAGCTGCCTCATAACGCTGCTGTTTCTGATATGCCTTGGCCTTATCCAGCAGCGACTCTATCCTCTTCTGTCTGTCAATTTCCATTTGTTCTCTGTACTGCCGCTGGGCCTCTTCTGCCTCCGCACGCGTCCTCTCTTCTAATCGTTGCGTCTTTACCTGCTTTACCGCAGTCATCTTCTCATTCAACTGCTTCAGCATTTCTGTGTACTGCTTGAAAAGCTCATCACCCAGATGTAATTGGTTCTGGTTAACTATGCGTTGGGCGTTCTGAATACTTTCATCCGCTTTATCGAACTGGCCTTGGTCCACGTATTTTTGCGATTTATCCATCGCATCATGAACCACGGCTCTTGTATAGCTTCTGATGCTGTTTCTTCTGCGATTAATCACGTCAATGTGGCTGCCACGCTCTGCTACTGGCACAGCAGCAGGCCAATCAATCCGTGACATAGCAACTTCTGAATTGGCCATTGTATCGGGCGCAAAACCTCGTGACCTTAGAGCTTCAGGGTTCCCGGCTCTACGTCGACGCGATGACTCAATTGAGTTTATAGAAGGAATTTCAGATAAATCATGTCTTGTCCTGTACGCCGACATACCAAAAGACTCTGTATCCGCCGCTCTGGGTCCAAGAATGCCGTCGATCCGCAGCAGGTAATCCTCCACCGTTTTCATCATTATCGGGGGAATCGATCCGCTCTCCATGACTTCAACAAAGCCCTCGCGAGCCTTTTCAAGCTGGCCAGCATGGTAAGCTCTTATGCTGCTATAGTAAATATCAGCGATTTCTTCTTCTCTGCGCTGACTCAGGCGATTCTCCGATACAACAAACCCTTCTGCAGCCCCCTGACGCTTATCGGTTAGTCCCATAGATTCCGTAGAGCCGATTAACTGCTCTTCTATCTTGCCAAGCAAAGCCGTAATTTGGCTTCTTTCTGTATCGGTTAGAAACTCATTATCCTTGACCTGTTCAAGATGGTCTTTAGCTTCGAGCCACTGGCCTTTTAGACCCAACTCGTCAGCAGTCTGCCTGTGCTCCAATACACGATTTCTTTCGAGCGCAGCAGTATGTGCCTTTTTAGTAAGCCTTTCCAACTTACTGAGTTGCACAGGCGTCAAATATTCCTTGTAGGCCTGGGCCATAAGAAACGTTTTTTCCGCTTGTGCGTAATAACCGCGCTCATGCTGCTGCGTCCCAATTCGAATTAAATACTGTACCACATGACTCATCACCTGATCGTCATCTTCGTTAGCTTGTGCCCCCTGGGATGGAGCAACCTCCGATAGAATAGTCAGCAGAAATATCGATGCCAAAATTATGGACAAAGACCATCTGCCCAAGGACTTGATTAAGGAACTTGGCTTGCTCAAAACTCACCTCCTGCCAAAAATCACCCTCTTGGGAAACAAATAAACAAATTGTATACTATTTACAACCTCCATTTAGTAAGGTAGGTTGGGTTTACAACCATCTAATGTATAAAAATATAATTTTTTTTGCAAGAGAAAAATTTCACTGGGTTTCTTTGGCCGATAATATCAAATAAGCCATTCAGCAAGCTTATGTTGTGGGGTGTACTACCGAGAAATTCGCAACCTAAAATCCCCATATTATCAGTGCCCTGTCAGACCCTGGTGAAAGCATTAAAACCTCAATCGTAAAAGAATGCCAAAAGAGGCACTATGACATATAAAATACCCATATTAGCGGTCGAAACCTCAAGCCGAATAGGCTCTGTTGCAGTAGCAATAGGCCGGATATTGCTTACTGAAGCCAGTTTTTCGGCACCCCTCAAACATAGCGCCGAGATATTCCCCACCATCCAGCATCTGCTCAAACAGTGCCAACTTGAGCCGCAACAAATCCAGCACGTCTACATTTCTGTCGGGCCGGGCAGTTTTACAGGCCTGCGCATCGCCGTCACCATCGCAAAAACAATGCACTTTGCCAATGCCGTAAGAGTCGTGGCAGTCGATACACTCGATGTCATCGCAGCCAACGTAATCGACTTTACAACAACCGACCCAACGGCTGGCTTGTCCGCTCCAGCCACAAACTGCGAGATAGTCGCACCCATTGTCGATGCTAAGCGAGGCCAATTCTTCATCGCTGTTTACCAACGCACGAGTCAAGGAGTCTGGAAGAAGACTCTTCCGGATTCCCTAATGACCGCTTCGCAGTTTCTTAATAAGTCTGCTCGTGAACAGAAGCCTGTTTGGCTGCTCGGCGATGGTTTACCATACCATAAAGATAAATTCGAAACAGAAGGTACTCGATTTTTTGCAGAAGAATACTGGAGTCCTAGTGCTGCGAAGGTCCATCTACTTGGATGGCAAAAAGCTCAGGCAGGTCATTTCGCTGACCCAGTGACACTAACGCCCTTCTATCTGCGCGCACCCCAAGTGACAAAGAAAACCTCATGACGAAACACTTAATCCCGCGTTTTACGCGGGG
>CAZFLY010000049.1:0-21097 GCA_964519995.1 uncultured Pirellulales bacterium
AGGTTGCGTTTTGAACTTTAGAAAAAATGAAGATCACAATTGTATATGACAATGACTCAAATGCCGGCTTAAAATCAGGATGGGGTTTTTCCTGCTTGATAGAAACACAGGAAAGAATTCTATTTGATACCGGCGATAGCGGCGAAAAATTGATTTACAACCTCAAACAACTAAATATTCAGCCCGAAAACATCGCTGCCGTTGTCATCTCACATAACCATTGGGACCATACCGGCGGATTAAAGGAATTTTTGAAAGTGAAAAACAACGCTCAAGTTTTTCATCCAGAATCTTTTTCAAAGTCTACAAAAATTTGTACAGGGATATACTCAACGGGAGCTCTTGGAACATTTATAAAAGAGCAATCTTTGGTAGTAAATACTGAAAAGGGAAATGTTGTTGTAACTGGCTGTGCTCATCCTGGTCTGGAAAACATCATTGAAAAGTCAAAAGAACTCGGAAAAATTTACGGTGTGGTCGGAGGCTTCCACGGATTCTCGAGATTAGAGAAACTTCAAAAAATTGAACTAATTGCCCCGTGTCATTGCACGCAGTATAAACAAGAAATAAGAGAAACGTACCCTGCCCAGTTCAGAGAAGTAAAAGCGGGTAGTATTATCGAAATTTGAAAGTGGCAAAGGCAGGATTTTAATATGCCAAGACCAAGACATTACAGGCGCGTAGCTCATTTGCCACAGGCTACATTTTATAAGCCGAGAGGCATTCCTCTATCGGTCTTGCAGCACATAATCCTAACCGTCGATGAGCTTGAAGCGATTCGCCTATCCAACCTGCAAGGCTTATATCAAGAACAGGCCGCTGAGCAAATGAATGTTTCAAGACAGACTTTCGGCAGAATCCTTGAGTCTGCCCATAAGAAAATCGCCGACGCTCTGGTAAATGGAAAGGCCCTGTCAATTGAAGGCGGCGTTGTTGAACTCGACACCACCGCGATACCTGAACCCCCCCACCGTTTTCGACATGGACATGGGGGACTAGGCCACCAGGGCCGAGGCCCACGCAGAGGACAGTAACACTACAACTCAAATCCTGCAATCTTAGCCCCACAATCAGGACAACGCGAATCTTTTATATGATTGGCTGATATATGGTAGCCGAGTCGTTCTATTAAAATACGCCCACACTTGTAGCAGAAGGTGCTTTCTGATTGCGACCCCGGCACATTACCAAGGTAAACATAACGTAAGCTAGCAGCCTTGCCTATTTCGTATGCACGCTCAAGACTGCTCATCGGCGTCGGCACAGAATCCAGAAACTTATACTGCGGATGGAATCTGCTGATATGCCAAGGGACATCAGGACCAGCATTGGTGACAATAAAATCGGCAAGCTGCTTCAATTCGTCCTGCGAATCGTTTTCTCCAGGAATTAACAACGTCGTGACCTCTAACCATATTTTTGTCTCTTTCGCGATATAGCTAATCGTATCAAGCACAGGCTGCAATCTCGCCTTACACAACCGCCTATAGTATTCGTCGCTGAACGCCTTTAGATCAACGTTTATCCCGTCAAGCCAATCCCTGGCGAAATCTATCGCCTCACGCGTCATATACCCATTGCTGACAAAGACATTCGTCAGTCCCTTTTCTTTTGCCAGCCTACCGCAGTCATTGCACAACTCCATAAACACCGTCGGCTCAGTATATGTATAAGCCATGCTCTTACAGCCGGCCCGCACTGCTGCTGCGACAATCCGCTCGGGTGCTAACGGTTCACCATCAATCCCGCCACTTTCTATCGCCGCCTGACTTATCTGCCAATTCTGACAGAACTCACAACGGAAGTTGCAGCCCATCGTGGCGATAGAAAAACTCCGGCTTCCAGGCTGAAAATGAAACAAAGGCTTTTTCTCGATTGGATCAGGATTAGCTGAACAGACCTTATCATAATTCAGCGAATACAGCGTCCCACCGATGTTCTTACGCACGCAACATCGCCCCAGCTTACCATCAGCAATAACGCACCGGTGCGCACATAAACTGCACCGCACCTTCTTATCTTCTGCCAACTCCCATAAGACAGCCTGTTTTAGATTCTCGTCCATTTGTGGCATCCGAACTCACCGATAAAATTGGCTTTACTTGCAAGGTTCAATATATAGAATGAATCGCCTGAAATCAATCAATATGATAACTTATGAATCAATTCATTTTTCTATGAGCATAGCATTTGAAGCCCAATTTAACCATTCAGAGGAGAGACTATGAAGTATCCGAACGACCAGCAACTTATCAACCTTGACGTATGTGTCCTGAATGCTCTCAGACTGTTTGCCAATCCGGAAACCGAACTTCCCAAGGTGGACTTCTCGAAGTTCAAGAGACCTCTGGTCGTTGGTAGTGGAAATGCTGCCGCCACAGGCAGGATTATCTTTGCAGGAAAAGATGCCATCTTCGCAGACGAAAGCACGTACAAAAATAAGCTCAAAAACATCACAAACATTGATGGCGCCGTACTATTCTCAGCATCTGCAAGCAAGCATGCGCCGGGAATCGCTAATGCCGTAAAAGAAATGGGAAAAAAAGTCATTCTGCTAACGTGTAATCCTGCTGCCCGAGACATGGACAACTTCGATGATGTATATGTTTTCCCACATCTGCCGGAGCCCTATACATATAACACCTCAACCTATATGGGCATGATTTTGGCAAAGACAAGAGAAAATGCTCAGCACATTCTCGATTATATCAACACAGCCATCGACGAAGCGCTGCACGAATTTTCGCCCGGATTTGACAAGTTTGATGCGTTCTTCTTGCTGGTTCCCGAGGAATTCGATCTTATAAGAATAATGCTCACAACCAAATTCGTGGAACTGTTCGGAAGACGCATCGCAAGAGATGTTTTCACAACTGAACAGGCACAACACGCCACGACACTTGTGCCCTGTGACACCGAACTATTCATTTCATTCGGCTGCGAAAACAAATGGTGGGGAAAAAACAATCTCTTTATCCCTTTGCCGAAAGATGCAGGATATGCTGCTATGATGGCGATAGGTTACTATGCCATCGGGAAAATCCAGGCCCAGAAACCGCCCTGGTTCAAAGAAAACATTGCCCACTACTGTGAAGAAGCAGCTAAATGGTTCGGAAAGCCGATGCCGGTGATAGCCTGATACTATAAAAGCCCGACTAAAAGCTTGGCCAATCAAGGGCGAAACCACATAAAATTTACACTCCGTCAATTGCAGCACATAAAAATTCTTATCGTCATTTACAGAATCTGATAAATGCCCACTGCGCTTATTCCGATACTGAAAAAGAATAGCCTATGGAAATCCCATACAACAAGGCTGTTGGAGCGAAGAAAATGGCAGTATCAGTAACATGTCGGGAGCTTGATAAAACTTATCTTAATAAGTCACACTTAGGGAATCTATCAGGCGGCTACCTTGAATTGCTTGGCCAAGGCGCTCCTCATGCAAGCAACCTGCCTGAGATAAAGCTTATGCCCAATACCGGCTCATATACATGGTCGGCACCCAACTCCCATATACACGAATACTTTTGGACCTTAAGCCTGACCGGAGAGCCAGGATGGGAGTACAAGCTGAAAAGAAAGGATGCGATCTTGGTCCAACTGATTTTCCATACAAATAATACCTCATGTCTGGTTCGCGTCCTGACAACCACTCTCAAGCCACCATTTGTTATTAAGAAAACCATGGTTGATAGACTAAAAGAAATATTAACCACAACCAAACCTGTCAGAAGTCTTGCAAAAGATGTAGCTCCTCAAGAACTCGGCACACTCGTCGACGCGATAGAAATACTGGCAGAAGATTCAGTTCCGAGGTACCATGCTTACCCGTGGTATTCGAAAATGTTCACATCTCCTGTATATGACAATACCAAGGGCGCAGAAGGCGTGGAATTTCGAATAGACAGAAAAGCGTTCAGAAACCTTGGCAATCGCATTATGGGCAGCGTTGGAATTATGATTATCAGTAAATCGAAGCCGACGAACCACACGGAACTGCCCATTAAACTGGAGGCCAGAGCAAGAGTGTCATTCAAAACGCCCTTTTCCTCAAATGGCTCCGGCAGCAAAAGCGACATCTGGATACCGCTGGAAGAAGAATTTAGAGACCAACCGCTGTTTCTTGAGCTGAATCCTACGCTTGTTGAATCCTAATAGCGCCCGAATACAAAGACCAAGATTTGCTTTTTTTATAAAAGACACACTCAAAGACCATTCAAATGGACAAACGCAAGATTGAAGAGCTTGTTAAGATAAGCAAAGATGTTATTCGTAACTGCTCGCTGGCCAACGGTGCAATAGTCGCTGCCAATCCAGGCAATTCTGAATATCCACCCGGCGTACAAGATTACGGCTATGTGTGGATCAGGGATGCAGCATACGTATGCATGGCAGCGGATCTGGTGGGATTAAAGGATATCCCCGAGAAATTTTTTGATTGGTGTCTAAATAAAGCAGAAGATTTCAAAAAAACAGGCCTATTCTGTAATGCTTACCATGTTAATGGTACTATTCACGGCACTTTAGTATCCGGCAAAGATGTAAAGGTTCCGCAAAAAACCAGAGAACGATACCTCCACATGATACATCACGCGACGCAATTCCAGCCGGACCAAAATGGTTCCTTGTTGATCGCGATAGCTCACCATATAAGACATTTCGCTATCAAGGACTCTTTTAAATTCAAAGAACTCACAGATAAAACCGCATCCGGCATTTGCAGCTCTTGGAAGGATGGTCGATTTCGTCTGCCTTACTTCGACCTCTGGGAGGAAAGATGCGTTCTTCCCACACAGAAAAGACACCATACCTACTCACTGGCCATGTGCATACGCGGACTTCGGCTGGCGATGGAGATGTTAAGCAAGCGCAAGAGTTGGCTAAGAACGGAGCAGGAAATGTCAAGCGCCTTTCACGACATTTATCGCTCAAATGCCAAGACTATTCCACGAACCTACACGGCTCAGAGAAAATTGAAAGAAAGTAGTCTGGCACGACACGACTTGCTGCCTGACACTTCATTATTAGGCGTAGTGTATCCATCTGAGATGTTGGACGCCTCGGACGGAAAGATCAGAAGAACCGTCGAACAAATTATAAGAAAAAACACAACGGATAATGGAGGGTTATTGAGATATCCCAGCGACAAATATTGCGGCGGTGTTCGCCAAGGATGGGTGAGCCTATCAGGTGCGGGGGCCTGGCCGTTGTTGAGCTTTTGGATGGCTATCTACTTTTGCCTTGCCAACGAAAAAAAAAGAGCTTTGAAGCATTTCTATTGGCCTATCCGGAGGGTAGACAGATACATTCCTGAGCAAATCTTCAAAGACCGAACGAAAAGAGCCATATCGCCGTTGGCCTGGTCGCACGCCATGTTCATAATAGCAGCTAAATTTTTAGGCTATTTATAACCACGGATTTCACAGATTGCGCTGATTTAGTTTTATGAATATAAGTACTTCATGCCCTTGGCCATAAGCTCTGGTCGAATGAAGCACCAATTTATTCGGGATCAAGTGTGCCCCACGCAATACCTATACAGCCATTATATGATGCAATCTGCTCAGCAGACTTTTTTCATAGTCTTAATCTATCCATTTAGACCTAGCAAATCTCGAGTGTCTTCTTTAGTTTTTCAATGGTGTCACGATTCTTCTGACTTTTTCTGATAACCGATGCGGCTTCGTTTCGACGGTTGAGTCTTACAAGCGTCTGAAACAGTTCGTCAGCAGCCTCAACAATTCCCCAAATATAATTGCATTTTCTATCACTCGCTATCTCAATCGCCTCACGAGCGCTGGAAGTAGCAAGATCTAAGTTTCCTTCGAGACGGTGAACTTTTGCATTCGCAATTAAAAGATCCACATGAAGAATCCTAAACCCACACTGGCCCGCAACATGTATGCCCTCTTCCAACAAAGAACCTGCTTGAGTGTAATCTCGGTTCTCCATCGCACAATGCGACTTGACTAAATGTAGAAGACATACATGTTCAGGTGACGCTGAGCGAAGGATCCAAGCCGATGCCATCTCGATGTTGGAAAGGCACTCAGCTAAACAAGCATCTTGTAAAGCTTTTTCGGCAAATAAAAGATTTAACGTTGCATTATTCTCTTTAGACCGCATCCACCCGACATTAAGCCAACCTATATGGTTTAGCATTCTTGGGAAACGGACAATTGCCGGAAATCTTGGAGTAAAGTCGCTTGAGTAAAAAGGAATCTTCGGAATACCCATAAGAAATTTTGCAGTGTTGGTTTGTTACGCTGGTAGGTTCCCAAGGAGCAGCAAAACGTTTTCCGGCTCATTCGCCATGTACCACGATAATCTCGGCACAATCTCCATGAATTCCTTTTCACTTGGCATATCACCAACACCACGACGAAAGATCCACCACCCATCATGATCAAATTGCTCTGGGAATTGCTTAAGTATACGATAGCCCCTTGCGTACTCACCTATGTTCCACCCCAAATGTTCTCCTCCGCCCAATCGCTCGTAATAAATCATTTGAGCTGCCTTTACCTGCCCAGCGGCGAGAGCGTGATAAATTAAATCCTCAAGCCTATCAAGGGATTTTGTGTCCTGAGGAAACGCGACGCCAGGCCGATCCACAAGACCAGCCAACTCACTGTAAATCGCATGATGAAGTTTCTCAGGCCGTGCGAACAATCGATAAAAATGATCACGTACGGCCGGATGTACAGTGTATTTGTTCTTGCCCTCGCGTAACACAAGATGATATTGACTCAAACTGTCGAGACACTCCAGTAGTTCGACTTCATCCATATCCTGTATGCCAACGTATTTTTCTGTGTCACTACCCACGAATACTTTCGCAAGAAGGTCTGCTGTAACACCTAATCGGAACACACAGAGACGCGATAAAACAGCCAACTCTCTTTTGGGTAAAACCTGTTCGTAAATATCGAAGATCGTTTTTAGCTTTCGAGCTTGTGGATCCTTGCCGCGGACAGAAATGTTGTGCTTCGATAGCAGATGGCTTGGGTCACCGTCAAAAAAGCGAAAAACAAGCGAACCGAGGTGATCCAGCGTGAGGGCGTGTGCGCCGTACTTGTGAATTATTTGCAGCAGCGATTGGTCGTCGCCATTTATGTCATGATTATGTAGTAGCCTTAGCGCGGAATGGTCATCGAGCTGCTCTACATTCAATGCAACATAACCGGCACCCTTCCAGCGCTCTAAATCGCTCACCGGAAATCGCGTTGTAATAATTGATTTTGTGTTACCCGTTGCAGCTGCAATTCTCTGCAAGACACCGCGAAGTAGATGGTCCTCCAGTTCTCCAAAGGCATGTCTTTCCGTATGACGGGTATACTGGATTCGCTCGAGTCCATCGAGGACTAAAAGATACTTTTCACCGCCGCTAAGGCAATCCTTCAAAATATGGAGCCAATTCGCACCCTTGATGTCGTATCGTCGCTCGCCCGCGAAATACTCGTATGCTGTTTGTAGAAACAAAGCAGAATCAGTTTCTTCATAAAAACTCCATACAAGGACGCCGTCATACATAAAGCTCTCCTCTGTTAGTAGTTTGCTTAGAAATCGTTGAAGAACCGCGGTTTTTCCTGCTCCACCCAGACCTATCAGCGAGAGCACTTTCTCCTCATTTGAATTCCAAAATTCTTCCAAACGACTTAACTCAAACTCTCGCCCAACAAATCTCGGTGCAGGCGGAAGGTCGTGGACAATTTTCGCTGGAAGTAACCTTCTATAAGTTATTTGCGTGCTTTCATTCTCATCGGGCCACTGTGGTGGCTCTATTTCTGTTCCTTTTTCAATTCCCAGATGCTCAACTAGCCAAATAAACTTATCACGCCTCGTTACTGGATCTGTGAGGTCAACAATGTTCAATCGCCGTACTGCCGGACGGATATCTTTCAACGAAAGCGGCACGATCATCACTGGCACAAGTCTGTTCTCACGAGCACTCGGGTCAGCATAAACAGTAATGGCCGTTTCGAGGGTGACCCAAGTGCTATTAATAGTCTGAGGTGATAACATGAGTACGACAAAGCGACTGGAAACAATTCCATGTTCGATCGATTCAATTATGTCTGCGCCGGGTACAATGCTGTCTTCATCAAAAAAGACGACTAAACCTTCTGAACGTAGGAGTCGAACGAATTGTCGAACCCACGGTTTCTGTTGACGATTATGGCTTACAAACACGTCGTATTTAAAGTCGTTATCATCATACCTTGTCATTATCTACTTCTCGAACCTTCCGATAAACCGCTATTAGCAAGGTGGAACAGTGAGAATCAAAAGTCCCCGCATATCCCATAGGAAGTACATCATCTCGACAAAACCGATCCTCCCCCATAAAAACTCTTTTCTGTACACCCGCTTATTTTGCTCTTTCATGGTTTCCGTAAAATATTTTAATATTACTTGATAAAACCCGCAAATAAATTCACCCCGTGAGATCATTTTTCGCATTTCGTGAAGCGTGAAGCGCATCTCGTATTTCATATATGGATTCCCGCATTCTCGGGAATAACAAAGCGGATTTTACCCAATGAGATAAATAAAAAAATCTCACCGGGTAAATGGTGGTGAGTAAACGACATTTTTTGTCGAAAAACGTGGATTTTGCTTGTTTTTTGGCGGTTTTCTAGGTAAAATATTTAGTTGACAATTTAATAGTGAATCGTGAATAGTTAAGCATGAATCGTAAATAACATATCATAAAATCCTAAGCACTTAATCCTAAAATTCAAAGTTCTTCCCCATGAGACAAGATATCTAATGTTTAAAGTCCAAAATTCTCTCCGCAGGATGCCTAATGGCAAAAAAATAACCGTAAGGAAGCTTTTTCGTTGTTTTCAGATGAAAAACACGAGATACGAACGACGAGATGCGAGCGACGGGAGAATCGTTCGACAAATTCACCTTTTTATGCAAAACAAAGCCAATTTCGGCTGAGCCCGAAATGACGTAAGCTCTTTGAAAACAACATAATATGACGAATTTGGAGACTCGACGGCGGGGAAAAACAAAGCCAATACAAAGCCAATTTTTTCACTGCTGAGAACGCTGGGTGCGCAGAGAAAAAGTAGTATTTATGAAAGTGTTTGCTTAGTACAACCTCTGTCATTCTTCTCCGCGTTCTTTGCGATCTCCGTGGTTAATGCTGTATTAAACAATCGGCCAGAATCTTAATCGGGTGGGTAACGGTGCAATCGCTGATGTGCTCAATCTGCATTTTACACGCGGCGCATTCGGTCAGGACAACTTTTCCGGGATTTGCTTCTAATGCTTTTCTAAGGCTCTCGGATATTTTCGTTGATAAATCATAATTCTTCTTCTGCATTCCGAACGTGCCTGCTAAACCGCAACAGCCAGCACCAAGGTTAACAACTTTCACTCCAAAATGGTTTTGGAGCAATTCAATCGTAGCTGTATCTTCGCCAACAGCACATAAATGGCATGGCAAATGATATACAAATTCCTCCACTACCGACTTCATCGGTGGCTTCAACTTACCCTGCCTATGCAGGTCCAACAGATAATTCATCAATTCATAAGTGTTCTGCGAGACAAGCTTTTCATCCTCACCCGCCACAAAATGCCTTAGCTCCTCTCTCAGACACAAAGCAGCACTCGGTTCGGAACAGATTATCTTGTAGCCCTGGCGCACGGCTTCAGTCAAGTGCCGCACATTATATGACAAATCCTTCCTCGCCCTTTTCACATCGCCATAGACGACAGCCGGCAATGGCGCCGGTTGCTGCTTCGGTAAAACAACTTCAATATTGTTGTGCCTTAAGACATCAACAACAGCAAATCCCAACTCATGGTCGTTGAAGTTTGCGTACGTATCCACAAAATATACGACCTTATCAACAGGCTTTTTTATCGGCTTGGAAGCAGCCAAATATTTGCGCCCGACTTTCAAAAACGACCTGCGCCTAAAAGCCGGCATTTTTCTGCGTCGGTCGATGCCCGTAAATTTTTCCAGCAGCCAGGCAGAACCCGGCAGGCGCATAACGATATTAGAAATGGGCGCAAAAAAGCTGCCGAGCGCACTAAGATAGCGATTGTAACTCAGCACAGATTCCGCTCGCCGCAATCTGCGTTTCTTAACGTATTCTGCGCGGGCTACGGTCATCAATTTAGAAATATCCACACCTGAAGGACACTGGAACTGGCAGGCTTTACAGTTGATACACAAATCCAGGAACTCTCTAAACTGTGGCGATTCAAAATCCTCATCGCTCATTTGACCTGTCGCCCAGAAGTTTAGAATGTTAGCTTTTGCACGTGAGCTGCCCATCTCTTCGCCCAAAGCGCGAAACACCGGACACATTCGCAAATCAGACTCTCTGCTAAGACACAGCCCGCACCCATAACACTGCTCGAGTTCCAGCTCAAGCTCATCTTCCTCAAATATCAAGTCACTCTTCGCTCGCTCCGGCAGGATCCTCTTTTCCCTTCGTAGGTTCTTGACCATAATATCCGGATCGTCATTTATGATTTTGCCGGGGTTCATCACGCCTTTTGGATCGAATATATTCTTTATACTTTGCAGCACCTCATAACACTTATCCCCATACTGCTGGCGGATAAACGCTGCTCTCACCAATCCATCTGCGTGCTCACCGCTGATTGAACCGCCCAAAGACCAGGCAAGCGAAAAAACCTCGTTCGCAATAACCCTCATCTTTTCAACATCAGCCGGGTCACCCAAATCCAGATAAGGCCTCAAATGCAGTTCACCGTCGCCCGCATGGCCATAGAAAGACATGGAGATGTCATATTTTTTCTCAATTTTCTTTAGACCGACAATGTATTCGCCCAGCTTGATGTGATCGACTGAAACATCCTCCATGAACTCCGCTGGATGTTTTCTGCTTCTTTTTCTATAGAGTAACGGCCCGGCATCCTTGCGCAACTTCCATAATCGCGCCTGCCCCTTAGGCTCGGTTACTATCCTTCGCTCACTCGCCAGCTTGCCGACTGCTTCATTTGTGCTCTCTATTCTTTCTTTTACTTTGTCCTGTGTATCACCGGTATGTTCAACTAACAGAATCGCTGCGGCACCGGTCAGTAAAATGTCACGATATTGGGGTAAAGCGTCCAGCGCAAGGTCAATCAGAGTCCTATCCATCAGCTCACATGCAGACGCGCCGCTCTCGACAATAAGCGGAACCGCCCGCGCCATCTTCTCAAGAGAATCAAATTCAATTTGTAATAATCCTTTCGCCACAGGCAACGGCACGGTCTGCAGCATTATCTTAGTAAAGATTGCAAGCGTGCCCTCGGAGCCTGCCAATAAACGCGCCAAGTCTATCCTGCCATCGTGTGAAATGCCTGCGATGTTGTATCCACTTCGATTCCGGCTGGTCTTTGGCAAAGACTTAGCTATTATCGCCTCATTTTCCACAAGAACGGACGTACATTTCTTTGCAATTGAACCAACCTCGTCGTCCTGTGCTTGCTTTACACTAAAATCATTTTTGAATTCAACTAGGCCGCCGTCGGCCAAAATTCCTTCGACACTGACAACATAGTCGCCAATATGGCCGTACACAAGCGAGTGCATGCCGGTAGCATTATTAGCAACACAACCGCCGACTGTTGCTCGATTAGAGCTGGAAGGGTCCGGCCCAATCCGTCGGCCGAAGTCTGCCAGACGTTCATTCAGGTCATCAAGCACTACACCCGGCTCGCACACAACGATAGCTCCGTTATCAGCAACATTAATAATCCTTCTCATGTACTGTGTCATATCGAAGACAATACCACTGCACAGCGACTCCCCCGCCAGACCGCTGCCGGCTCCGCGCGCAGCAACCGGAACACCGTTCGCGGCAGCATAGTTGATAACGGCAACAATATCGTTAGCGTCATGCGGAGCAACGACACATTGGGGTACTATCCTGTAAATGCTCGCATCGGTGCTATAGGCGGCTCTGTGCAGCACATCGGCAAAAACATCACCTCGAACAACCTTTGCCAGGTCATCTGCAACTTGTGATGGTCCAGTGTTCATTATTTTGTTTCTGTGCCTCACGCTCTTGTGCTCTTATGCGCTTGTGTCCTTGGGCCTATTGCTGGAAATCACGAGGCAGAAACTGGGCTTGGGAAATGGCTCCGCTCATTCTCAGGACTGCAAGGTCATCCTCACTTACCTGTCCATTAATGAATTGTTGAACAACAGGATGGGGATGGTTACGAATATGATCCGCGTCACCATCGGCAATAATCTTGCCGTTATGCAGCATAATTATGCGGTCTGCAATCTTGTATGCGCTTACCATGTCATGGGTAACAACAATCGTCGTTACACCCAGCTCTCTTTGCAACTTCAGGATAAGCTCGTTGATTATATCCGCACGAATAGGGTCCAGACCTGTGGTCGGCTCATCATATAAAATAATTTCCGGATTCAGCGCGATCGCCCGTGCCAACGCCACTCTCTTCTTTTGGCCACCGGAGAGTTTGGCCGGATAGTAGTTCTGAAATCCATCGAGACCGACCATCGCCAGTTTGGTCTTGATAAGTTCTTCTACCTGCCTCCAGTCTGTTATTTCGTAGTGCTGTTTTATCGGAAAAATGATGTTTTCCGCAACGCTAAGACTGTCGAACAACGCTCCTCCCTGGAAAAGAAAACCATAGTGAGTTCGTATTTTATTCAGTTCACCTTCGTTTAGATTGTCAATTCGCTGCTTTTTGAAATAGACTTCGCCCGAAGTCGGCCTCAACAGAACGATGAGATGCTTTATCAAGACGGTCTTACCGCAGCCGCTCGGCCCAATTACAACAGTCGTCTTACCTTTCTCTATTGAAAGAGTAATATCATCCAGAACAAGATTGGACCCGAACTTCTTCGTCAAGTTCTTAATCCTGAGAACGCCGTTACTACCACTAACTTGCGATTTGTCTTTCGGATTCTCTTCTGCCACTTGTTACTCTCTCATCTGGAGGTTAAGGGCCCTGAATTCTCAGCCAACCAGGCTTCTAAACGGCCAAAAAGTATTGTAAATGGCTTTGAAAATAACCGCCAGTGCAAAGTCCAGCGCCAATATCGAGATAAAACTTGCCACAAATGCTTCTGTACATGCCTGACCGACGCCGTGCGCACCCTCTTTGCAGGTAAAGCCCTTGTAACAACTAATAACAGCAATAGCTCCCCCGAAGAAAAATCCCTTCACAACTCCAACCGACAAATCCCACAGCTCAACTCCATACGCACTAAACGTCCAGTATGCACTGGCATTAATCCCCAGTTGCAGAACGCTAACGAAATAGCCGCCAATAATGCCCATCAAATCAGCGTAGATGATAAGAAAAGGCGTAAGCAGCAAAGACGCCAGAAGCCGCGGCGCAACCAGATACCATATTGGGTCTGTGCCCATACTCCTGACCGCGTCGATTTGTTCGGTGACATTCATCGTTCCTAACTCAGCGGTTAAAGCCCCTCCAATCCGCCCTGCCAACATAACCGCAGCGAGTACCGGTCCTAATTCTTTTACTACTGAAATGTTTATCAGAACACCTAAGTGCTCTTCGAGCCCCATACCGGCGAGCTGATCGTACGCCTGTACCGCTAACGTCATGCCGACAAACGCCCCCGTTATCATAATGACAGGAACGCTGCGCACTCCGATTATGTGCATTTGCGTCCATATCAGCGGATACGTTCGGCTTCTGGCGCAGCTCCGCGCCGAGGTAACAAGTGTCTGCCAGAAAAATCTTCCAAACCGTCCAGCGTTACCTATGTCTTGTATAGATTTGGCCCCGAGCGCCGCAAGTCTGGTTCCAACTGCCGTGTTCATAGTCTGCCTCCAATAAGCCATTGTCAGTCTGACTACATACGAATATCCATTCGCAATTCAATGAACAATTGTAGATAATCGCCGATGAGTAATCAACAATCAATTGAAGGTCTCTTGGCCTACCTTAACTAAACGTGACCCATTAGCTCCAGATTTCTGGCGATCAAGTCTATCCTCTGAGAAACACAGAAAGAGGAACGCAAACCATCTTCGGGCGTGTTTATCACATAATCCAACAGCTTCTCTACGGTACCGATAGCAACATGCATGCGCGTATCGGATGAGCCGTAGTAGATGAAAAGCTCACCATTATCTCGGGCTACCCAGCCGTTGCTGAAGACTACGTTCGAGACATCGCCGATGCGTTCATCCCCTTGTGGCGCTAACAAATAACCTCCCGGAGTATGTGTGACCTTCCAAGGCTCATCGAGATTTGTCAAAAAGGCGTAAAGAACGTATCGCAGGCCAGCGGCGCACGCCCGCACGCCGTGGGCCAGTTGCAGCCAGCCTTGGTCGGTCTTGATAGGTGCGGGTCCCAGCCCATTTTTGACCTCCTTTATAGTGTGGTACATTCGGTCATCGACAATTTCTTCGTGGTCGATGATGGCGTGTTCTATATCCTCCGCAAGTCCCCAGCCAATTCCACCACCGGAACCGGCCTCAATGAAACCTTCCTGTGGGCGCGTGTAAAAGGCATACCTGCCCTCAACGAACTCAGGATGCAGAACAACATTTCGCTGCTGTTGAGAATTGGTCTTCAGATCATCGAGCCTCTCCCACTTCTTGAGGTCCTTCGTGCGTGCGATACCACACTTTGCAATCGCCGACGACAAGTCACCTCTCGGGGCGTTGGGGTCTTTTCTTTCCGTGCAGAACAGTCCGTAAATCCAGCCGTCTTGATGCTTCGTCAGTCGCATGTCGTAAACATTAACATCCGGCTCGTCTGTCTCAGGCATCTTAATCGGATAATCCCAGAACCGAAAATTGTCGATGCCGTTTTTGCTTTCGGCCACAGCGAAGAAGCTCTTGCGGTCGTATCCCTCCACACGAGCTACGAGGCATATCTTGCCGTCCAACTCGATCGCTCCGGCGTTGAAGGCGCTGTTGATACCCATTCGCGTCATCAGGTGCGGATTGGCCTTTGGGTTCAGATCATATCTCCAGAAAATTGGCGTATGCTCAGCCGTCAAAACAGGATATTTGTACCGGTCAAGGATACCATTCCCGCCTTCGATTCTAACGTTGCTGCGCTTGATTAGCTTTTCATGATCGTCGAAAAGAGACTTTACTTCTCTTTCAAATGCTTCTTTTTTCATGCGCCTTGACCACCTTTTTTAATAACTTGCAGTCTTTTGATCGTCTCCAGACAGGCCCTGCTATTGTGATATGGGCATTTCCATTCTGATACCTTGGGCTCCTGTAGATCGGGTGTACCATCGCGGGCCACACGCCAGAACCATTCGCCATGCGTTCGATCGATGATGCGCTGCTGGACAAATTCCCAACACTCCAAAGCGGCTCTAAAGAAATCTTCTTGACCGGAGAGTTGGTAGGCATTCAGAAATCCGACAACAGCCTCGGCCTGGGTCCACCACTCTTTATTTGCATCGATGACTTTCCCATCTTTTTCCTCATAGAAAAGTCCACCATCATCATCGAGTCCCTGTTCGTACACAGCCTCCGCCATCTTAAGGGCAATGTCTTTAACCTCATGGACTAATTCCGGTTGATCAAGGAGTTCTGCCGCTTCACAAAGCAGCCAACTACCCTCAACATCATGACCAAATGAGATTATATCCTTGGTCGAATGCCACTGTTCATCGAAGAACAACTTGAAATGAAAGCTCTCTGAGTTGATGATATGTTTTTGGAAAATATCAATAAGCTCTTCCAATCTCGTCCTTAGCTTTTCGTCTTTCCAGGCACGATACAGGTTTGTATATGCCTCAAGCAGATGAAGATGCGTATTCATAGTTTTTTTCTCTTGTGCATCGCCGGTTGCCAGCATTGCCTTTTCAGCGGCTGACCAATCTCGGTCGAACGTCTCAAAGTAGCCTTTGTTCGCATCATCGTGACAGTGCTTCTCGATCAGGTAAAAAAGCTCCTTTGCCTTCTCGATCGCAGCGCTGTCTCCGGTAGCAAGGTAATACTCCGATAGGCCATAAATAAGAAACGACTGACCGTACAACTCTTTGCTGTCATCCATCGCTTTACCCCTGTGGTCGAGCAACCAACACGCACCCCCATACTGCTTGTCCACAAAGTTCTGCATCAGATAATCAAAGGAACGCTTGGCCATCTCAAAATATTCGTCGTTTTTATCAAGTCGGTAGGCTGCTGAGAACGTCTACAAAATCCGGGCATTTAGCACCAGCCCCTTCGGAGCATCCTTCACGATGGTCCTGTCGTTAGACATCCTGCCGATAAAGCCGCCATACTCATCGTCCAGGCAGTACCTTATCCAAAAAGGGAGAATGTCCTGTTCTAATTCATTTTGTGCGCTTCTTAAGAAACTGTCGATTTGACCTTTATCTATCATTGCCTTTGTTCCTCCGAAAAATTCAGTTGAGTGTTCGGGATTCAAAGGTCGGGGATCAGAGGTCGGGGATTCTTGAGCCAAAACTTCTCGGCATAGAAGCAAAATGATTACAAAATAAATTATTCTGCCCATCGCATAACCTCACTTATCTTACTCGATGCTTGATTCTCAATACTCGTCAAGTATCCAGTATCGAGTATCTATTATCGAGAATTTATCACTCAGGCCTCTGCCCAGATAATAAGGCATGTTACTCACATCATTCTCCATTTTATACGTTTATTCAATGGTCAATATATTATATTTCTTCGCCACTGAATCCGGCTACAAGATGGAATCATCCTAACGATACGACTCTGTGGTTCCTTTTAGCCGTCCGAAACAGACGATATTCGGAACCATTTTTTTCTCTGTGCTTCTTGCATGAGCGCAATCAAGTCAGCCTTTGGAATCAAAAGACAGAACTGACCCCATACCCATTTTCCTCTCGATCTTTGCTTGATACCAATCATGTAGTACCCAAATCGAAACTCGATCCGATCCTCCTCAACGAATCTCATCTTCTGAAGCACAATGATCTTTCTCTTGCTGTTGCTCTGTTTTCGTATGATCTCGCCCTCGATTCGGAAATGCCTAATCTGTCCGTTAATCGCTCTGATTCTACGTATTTTCCCAATATTATTTGGTAATGGAGGCCATTCTGCGGGCAGTTGGACATTCGCCAAGAATCGGTCTCCTTTACGAGTCAGGTGCGATCCCATTTTCTTCTCTCCAACTATGGATTATATGATTTCCGCATCTCCATTCTTTCGGTTGCGCTCAAGACAGGTCTCTCGACTCTTCGACGTTGCTCAGAGCAGGCTGTGCTCTGCCGTGAGGTGTCCATGCGGTGTGGCTGGCGCTACTGCGGACAAACATCCTACCATGCTTGCCAAACACGTCAAATGGAAATTAGAATAGCAACAAAATAGCTATAAGATGGATTATTATGTTCATTGTATAGCCTCACTTATCTGAGATTGTTTTGAATTTTATTTGTACTGAATCTAAACTGCCACTCTGACCTGCAAATGCTAATGTTCTTGCGTAATTTGTAGAGGACTTCAGCCATGATGTGTCCACCCAAAAAAAGACTCCCTTCTCACCGCGAAGATTACCTGACCGGCGATTAACGTGGACAAGGTCCTTGTCACCTGATGCCTCCTATCTCTCACTTAGGCCACCGTTAACAGAAACAAAAGAGTTGCTCCTATTGGCAGTGTTTGTTCGTACGATATTGTTTTTCTCTTTGGCATATCGCCTTCTCCTGATTCTGAAAGGGACAATTTGGTCAAATATTATCTACCGAGGTTAAATGGAGCAAATATATTTATGGGGCCTAAATATGAAAACTGGACCGGCGCTGCGATAAATCGAGGATAGGATATTACAGCGGTATATTTCGTTAAGCTACCCGTTATAGCGTGTTACTATATCCAAATGTATACCCACCAGATGGCTGGTCCTACACACGCCGGAACTTCAGAAATATGCTATAACAAAGAGAAAATTTTGCCATAATCTATCAAAAGTCAACATAGATTTTGTTGTAAAAAATTAGGATATCGCTATTCTAATTCCTTTATCTTATTCACTGAGAATTGAACCGCTAATTAAGGAAGACACAAATGCTGCGAAACGAACCATTAGATCCTTTCATGCCGAATTGCTTCTTTGGGATGATTATCCCTTTGTGTATCTGTTTGTGTGCTTTCGCAGGTAATAATGACATCGATGAACGAGTTGAGTCACTTCTGGCCAGGATGAACCTCACTGAAAAGATTGGCCAGATGGTTCAAATCAACGCCTTTAATGGAAAGATTCCAGAAGAGCTAAAACAGCGCCTCAGACAAGGTAGAATAAGCTCCATGTTAAATGAGATCGATCCGCAAACCAGCCTGGAGATACAGCGAATAGCCGTCGAAGAAAGCCGTTTGGGAATCCCCCTAATAATGGCCAGGGATGTCATCCATGGATTTCGTACGATTTTTCCAATTCCACTGGCCCAGGCTGCCGCCTGGGAACCGGAGCTTGTGACAACCTGCGCGCAGATTGCGGCCGAGGAAGCGGCATCGGCTGGTTTCCACTGGACGTTCACACCCATGATGGATATCGCTCGCGATCCAAGGTGGGGACGAATCGCAGAGGGTTTCGGCGAGGACCCTTATCTTGCCAGCGCTTTGGCCGTAGCGATGGTGCGTGGTTTTCAGAGCAAAGACCTGTCGGCACCCAATACAATTGCCGCCTGCGCTAAGCATTTCACGGGCTATGGTGCCGCCGAAGGCGGTCGTGACTATGACACTGCCAACATTCCTGAAGGCCTGCTGCGGGACGTATATCTGCCGCCTTTCAAAGCAGCAGTGGAGGCAGGTGTCGCGACGATTATGACCTCATTCAATGAGATTAACGGCGTACCCTCATCTGGTAATCCACATCTTCTGAGGCGCATCTTGCGCGACGAATGGGGGTTTCAAGGATTCGTCGTTAGCGATTGGGATTCAATGGCTGAGATGATAAACCATGGGTTCTGTTCCGATCTGAAAGACGTTGCCCACAAGGCAATCATAGCGGGCGTGGATATGGAGATGCATAGCACAGCCTATGTCGACCATCTGGAAGAACTAATCAAAGCGGGTGTAATCCCTGAGGAGCTTGTGGATAATGCCGTCAGAAACATCCTGCGCATCAAATTCAAGCTTGGTTTATTCGAAAAACCATCGCCGTATTCCGCAAAGTTGTCGCCAAAGCCCAGCAAAAGAGCCCTTGAACTGGCAAAAACCATGGCGTTAAAGAGCATTGTACTTTTAAAAAATGAAAACAGATTGCTGCCACTTTCGAAGGACATCAAGTCAGTCGCCGTCATTGGACCAATGGCGGATGATCCCTACGAAGTATTGGGCACCTGGAACCGAGACGGCAAAGTTGAGGATACTGTGACCCCGCTTGCAGCGATCAAACAATTGCTTGGTGAATCCACCAAAGTGAACTATGTCGCAGGTTTACCCTATTCCCGCAGCCGCGACAAGAACGGCTTTGCCAAGGCCGTGGAACAGGCGCAGAAGTCAGACGTTGCACTGATATTTGTTGGTGAGGAAGCCATACTCTCCGGCGAAGGGCACAGTCGAGCGTATCTAAACCTGCCCGGTGCACAAGATGAGCTTATTACCGAAATCGCAAAAACCCGCAAGCCGATTGTTCTAATCATTTTGGCTGGCCGGCCTTTGACCATCGGCGAGATCTCTGAGAAAGCCCAGGCAGTTCTTTATGCCTGGCATCCGGGTACAATGTGCGGACCGGCAATCGCTGATCTGATTTTCGGAATCGAATCGCCGTCTGGCAAACTGCCTGTCACCTTCCCCAAAGCAGAGGGGCAAATCCCTGTTTACTACGCTCATAAGAACACCGGCCGACCCCCGCACACACGCAAGCTAATAATGATAGATGACATTCCGCTTCGCGCTTTTCAAAGCTCG
Organism: uncultured Pirellulales bacterium; assembly: GCA_964519995.1. Classification (GTDB taxonomy): domain Bacteria; phylum Planctomycetota; class Phycisphaerae; order Sedimentisphaerales; family Anaerobacaceae; genus CAZFLY01. Next base: position 19,860 of record CAZFLY010000049.1, read on the forward strand.
CCCGGCGATGCTGCCCGATATCTGGATATCGGCTATCAGCCGCTCTATCCGTTTGGTTATGGTCTGTCATATACGGAATTTGAATACGCGAATTTGCGGCTATCTTCGCAGCACGTCAAAATCGGCCAGAGCGTAAAGGTATCCATCGACCTGACAAATGCTGGTGAAACGGAAGCGGAAGAAATCGTACAATTATATGTGCGGGATCTGGTAGCCAGCTTAACTCGTCCCGTTAAAGAACTCAAAGGCTTCCAGAAGGTTCGGTTGAAACCTAAACAGACCAAGACCATAACCTTCGATTTATCCAGCAACACCCTTGGATTTCACAATAAGGATATGAAATATGTTGTGGAGCCGGGCAAGTTTCATCTATGGGTTGGTGGCAACTCACGATCCGGATTGATAACAGAGTTTGAATTGGTCGAATAATACGCATCATATAAATTAGATGCGCTCCATATTAAGCCCCAAATTTATTTGGGAGTTATAAATCGCTCTCATTTGAGCACAATGCAGTTAACTATGCCATGCTATGAATCATTGCATGGTGAAGACTATCTGTATGGATTCAGACGCACTAAGATCAATACCTCGCTTTCCAGGAGAACAACCTGCTCGCCAGGATATCAAGCGTACAATATCGCGTCTGCGAGCTCATGAACCTCCGACATGGCAAATGAGCTTCCGTCGATTAGCACAACAATAATAGATTTGTCATTGCCCCCTGCATAGACGTCTGAGGAAGTTTACCTGATTTGTAGGTAATCCTATAACATAGCTATCGCCCTTGTACGGTGACGCAATGGACACACTTTTCCCCCTCAAAAGGAACACACCATTTTTATTGACTGTTTTAACAAGCATGTTTAAATACAACAGCCACTATGGAGAAAATTTGACGTAGAATAAATAAATGGACAAATGCGCACAAATCTCATAACATCATGACCAAATTTGAAGCGAAGTGACTGACATGAATTTATAGGAGTAAAATATGCATTCTGAAACACAAAAAATCTCCATTAAGGAGAAAATCGGTTACAGTGTGGGTGATACAGCATCGAATCTGTTTTTTCAAACCTTCATATATTATATGCTTTTCTTTTATACGGATGTTTTTGGCATCACTGCCAAAGCGGCGGGAACTATGTTTTTGGTTACCAAGATCTGGGATGCCATTAATGATCCTATGATGGGTATGATTGCAGACCGAACCAACACCAGATGGGGAAAATTCC
>CAZFLY010000050.1:0-21052 GCA_964519995.1 uncultured Pirellulales bacterium
ACTGAACCGTTACCCTGCTCTGCGAAGCTACGCAGGGCGAAGCAGAGTAATCCTTTGATTATCACTTAATTTTGGGCAATTCGACAAACCAGTTGCATATAGGTTGCGTTCTCTGGACGGAGCATGAAAAAGCTCGTAGTCATTTGACTATCCGCCTGGCACTTTGTCGCTGCTTAATATCTGTCGGTTTAAGCTGTTGGGTTAAGAAGAGGTTTCTGTAGATCAAAACACCCAAATGCCCGTAGTCATTTGATTATGGTTTATTTCACGACCTTTCGCTGGACGGAGCATGAAAAAGCTCGTAGTCATTTGACTATCCGCCATTAAAAACTATTTACCGGCTAAGACATTTTGCTTCTGTTATAGGTTTGCACGATTGTGAATAATTGTATGACCAACTGGACTTTATTTTGAACGCCAACACGTTTGTATATATTGCCGAAATGAGCTCTTACGGTATTATAACGTATCTTCAGCTTTTTAGCTATTTTGTCGTTTTCCATCCCTTCAAACAACAGCTTCAGTATCTGCATTTTCCTCTCGGAAAATCGATAGCACTTCTGAATATATTCCCACTGTACCCGGCTAAATGACATAGCAGAATTATGATTATATCCGGCGTTTTTGTCACGCATATTTAACAATTTTAAGCTCTCTGTTCCAAATTAGCATATACCGTTTTTAACTCTACTGTTACGTTTCTATACATCCGGATGACAATAAGCTCGTAGTCATTTGACTATGGTTCGTTTCCCTAGCTGTCACCGGCTGGAGCATGAAAAAGCTCGTAGTCATTTGACTATCCGCAGCTGGCATCTCACTTGGTAAATACGTGCTAATCCGTGTAATCCTTCGACTGCCCCTTCGGCTCTGATCAGGGCTTCGGCTAATTCAGGACGGCGTCTGTGGCTAAAAAATCCGTGTAATCCGTGGTTAATTTTACTTGACGTTTAACTATTAATTTAGTATAATATGTATCTAACTATGGATGGTTCGTTGTTCGTAGATTATAGCAAACCGTAAACCTTTGCTCGTGAAAGCGGGTATAGCAAATCATTAGGCCCTCCTGATGGCCAGCGAAACCCAAACTTGTGCCATAGGTATCCTCCCTAACCAGCCCAACGCTATACGCTGTACGCTTCGCGAGACACGAGACACGAGCGACTAGCGACGATTAATATGCAAAACAAACCCAATTTCCGTAAAGCCAGAATGAATGCAAACTTCTGTTTCACAGAGGATTATGAAAATGATCCTGCCTCTGCAGTCCAGGAAAACAAACCCAATCAAACCCAATCTCGAAACAGAAGTCAGAAAACAGAAGTCAGAAGACAAAGTTCGGTCCTCTGTCCTCTGTCCACGGCACTTATGCACTGACCGGATGAACCGAAAAGATCAGTGGTGGGTCGAGTGCTTTTTGATCCATTGGGTGGCCCATTTTTCGGCTTGCTCTTGTGTCTGCAAGGTGCCTTCCAACTGGGCTATGTATAATTCCTCAGCTAATTGGCCAAATGCCGGCCCTGGAACCGCCCCCAATCGAATCAAATCATGTCCGTTAAGTAACGGCTTAGGACGTAACTCCACATCACCAAGGCCACGTATTCTCTTTCGCAAATTTACCAGCGCCGCAATGCCCTTCCTGCTCGGGTCTTCGGCCTTCTGTATCGCCCTTTGCAACTCATACAGGTCCCAGAAATACGGCTGTACGAGATATTTCTTCAACCGCGACAAAGACATATCCCACTCAAGTAGTTTGCCTCTGTTAGTTATCAAAAACTTCAGATGCTTGGTTTGCTTTCTGCTCAGCTTTAGAATCCGACATTTCTCAACGGCAAAGTCTGTCTGGCAGCCGGCAAAAAACCCAGCCAATCCCAAAACAAAATCGATTCTACCTCGGAGATTACTCAAAACACTAATTGCGACTTGCCCTTGCTCACCGCTAAAGCCTGGAAAAATTACCTCAGCCAGTCCGCTCTCAAACAACAATGATGCTCCATCTTCACGATTGGGATTAGCAAGTATCCCCTCCAACTCGACTGCTATCCGTTCGCCACTTATGCTCGCTATCTTCTTTGCATGGCTGCAAATTGCCGACCATGTCGCTGGCTCGATGCAGAATCCGAGCTGAGTAGAAAATCGCACCGCCCGCAGCATCCGCAGGTAATCTTCGCTGAACCGCTCCCGAGGTTGGCCGATGGTCCGCACTAATTTCTTCTTCAAATCAGCCTGACCGTTCACATAATCAATCACCTTCTGGTTGATTGTATCATAGAACATTCCGTTAATCGTAAAATCCCGCCGACTGGCGTCTTCGGCAGCGGTGGCGAATTTGACTGTGCTCGGATGTCTGCCATCAGCGTAATCGGTATCGGTTCGAAAAGTAGCAACCTCGACCTGTTTATCCTGCATCAGGACGATGACAACGCCAAACTTTACGCCAACTTTTAATGTGCGGTCAAACAGCCTGGTGACATCCCCCGGCTTTGCACTGGTCGCAACATCGTAATCAGTGGCACGACGACCAAGAAGCATATCGCGCACACAGCCGCCCGCCAGCAAGGCTTCAAAGCCATGCCGGCGTAGTCGCTTGACTATTTTTGTCGCTGCCTGCTTGTTAGTCATTTGTCTCATATTTCGTATTGCGTATATCGTATTTCGTGCTACTTTTTCTCTTTTCAATTTTTACGCAATATGGTTATAGCCATCGTTCCCCACTGACGCCGGTCCACAACCTTGAACTGTGCGTATTCACCCAGCAAAGACACTTTGCGATGAGACCTTACAACAACGATAGCATCTGCTGAAGTCCGTTGTTCAAGTAATTTCAACAATCCAGCTAATGGAGAATCCTCGCTAATGTTCTGCGTATCAGCATACGGCGGGTCAACAAACACAAGTCCATACAGGTTATTTTCTAAGCTGACAGGTGCTCCAATCACAAAAGCGTTAGCCTTTACAACTTTTGACTCTTTGACAAAATCTGCTTTCTCAATATTTCTTTCAAGAACCGTGATAATCTTAGGGTCCTGCTCAACGAAAGTGACAAATCGTGCCTCTCTACTTAATGCCTCAAGGCCCAGCGATCCAATGCCCGCGAAAAGATCTGCTACAACTGCACCGCAAGGCAGGTCGTACTTGGAAAGAACGTCAAACAGCGACTCTTTGACTCTATCCGTTATCGGCCGAGAATCATAGGTCTCAGGGCTGAAAAGATTCATACCTCGTCTTGAGCCAGCAATAATTCTCATCGCATACAATATACCGAAACAAAATATTTTGAGCGAGAAATTTTGCTTGGCATAACTCTCGACACCTACATATCGACCCATCTTAGAGTTGATATGCCTTATCACATAGCGGCCCCCCATAAAGAGAAACTTAAAAGCAGGAACAAACAGACTAACTAAGAGGTCATGCGTTTTTCTATTGCTCGTTCTGCTTGAGCTTTTCGTAAAATAGTTGCATCACGTAAAAGGCCTTCTTCTTTTCACCTTTGTCGGAGATTAGGCCCTTGCGATTCCAGTAGTCCTGAATCTGCGGTAAAAGCCTTCTCGGAGATCTGAAATCGGACAAAATCCAAGGGCAGGTCCCAGCTAAGAAAGGAATCTTCTCAAACATTTTTATCTGCTTTTCGTAAAGGTATTCTTGATACTCTTCGGACCATCGAGTATCCTTATCGGCGTTGAATCCGTAAAGTGCCCCGCCGCCAAATTCGCTAAAAATAACCGGCTTATCGTAGATTGTTCCCCATGAATACAAATCACATCTGTCCGGCAGGCCCTCATACCAGCCGATGTACTCATTGCAACCGAGAACATCCACATACTGCCCGAACGGGTCATTTATTACTGGCTTATTTTTGCCTTGGTAACTCTTTTCCATTGCTGCTGTAATTAGACGTGTCGGGTCCAGGCTTTTTGCTCGTTCGACAAGTGTCCTGAGAAATTCATTTCGAGCATCACCTACTGGCGTTTCATTGGCCATTGACCAGAGAATGACAGAGGCTCTGTTTTTGTCGCGAGTTATCATTTCCGTTAATTGGTTTAGAGCATTTGTCAATGTGCTTTCATTTTCCCAGAGGATTGTCCAGTATACAGGTATCTCAGACCATACAAGCATTCCAAGCCGGTCGGCAGTTCTTGGCATATATTCGTTATGAGGGTAGTGAGCAAGGCGCACGAAATTGCAGTTCATTTCCTTTGCCCAGCCAAGCAATGTTTCGGCATGCTCTTTTGAAAATGCCCTTGCCTTACTTTTCGGAGCCTGTTCATGTATGCAGACACCCCGCAAAAAAATGGGCTTGCCATTCAGCAAAATTTTTGAACCTTTGGTTTCAATACTGCGAAAACCAACAGAGTCGGAGAGACTATCAGTTTGAGACTTTATGATTACATCATAAAGCCTGGGATTGTCGGGCGACCATAGTTGCAACTCAGCATCGAATTCAAACTCCACATATCCATCAGCATCGGTGTTAAAAATTTGCTTTACATTGGCCTCGGGAATTTCGACCGTTATTGTTTGGCTGGTTTGTTTTCCATCAAGCTGAATCCAACCCGCGACTGTTTTCAGGGAACCTTTTTTGAGCTGAATAAAGTAGTCTCTTATGAAGGTCTCCGGGACCTCGATAAGCTCCACCCGGCGGGTCAGGCCGCCATAATTCCACCAGTCCGTATTTACGGTCGGAACACCTTCACGCAGGCGTTTATTGTCAACCTTAACTATAAGGAAGTTATCCTTTTCACGCACAAGCCTGGTTATCTCAAAATTGAATGGCGTAAAACCTCCTATGTGCTCGCCGAGCTTTTGGCCATTTAGGTATACTATTGAGTGATAGTTGGCAGCACCGAAATAGACAAAAACACGTGTATTAGGCCTTCTTTGATAGTCAAAGGATTTCTTGTACCAGATGCTACCTTCATAAAGAAAAAGTTTGTCCTGCTGTGAGTTCCAGTCGCCGGGGACATTCAGGACCTCAGATTTATCAAAATCATATTCTATAAGCTCAGTTTTATCCCGGGGCTTGGCATTTTTAAAAAAGCCGTTTTTGTTCGGCTGATAGCGATAATCATAATAGCCAATCTCAAAAGGGTCGATAATCGCCTGCCATTTCCCGTTCAAACTGACGGCTGAACGATGGTCAACGTTGATGATTAGATTTTGCCCGAGCGGATAAGCATTCATTGCAACAAAAAAAACCAGTACACAGCTTAATTTAGTAAACTTCATTTTCAGGCCTCCTGTAAGTTTCTCGTTCTTTCGACTCTACTGTCCTTTTATTAAAACATTGTAGGCTCTTAGAGTAAAAGTTCACTCACATCGAGTGCACATTGGCGGAATCCGTCAGCAGGCAATGTCACTGTCTGCCATTTCAGACTACGCGGTTTCATTAACCTGTGATAATCATCCAGTCTAACACAGAAGAATATATATTTGCTGACATCAAAATCAAAAACTTCTCTGCCATCGAAGTCAACATCTATATTAGCTATTCTGTATACAAAGACAAAAACGGCTTCGTGACCAGAGCCGAAAATTTTTTGCCATTGAGCCAGGCCATCAACATCTTCTGTTGTGACCCAGCACTCAAGACCGGCCAATTTAGCGAAAGTCGTACCTTTGAATCGTCTTCCCTTTACTTCAGCAATTACTATCCGGCCAGCACAGGGATACAATAAAAAATCAAAGCTCTTGAGCTTTTGATGTGCAAACACCGCCCTTTTATGTTCGTCTATGGACAGGTACCGTATCTGATTATCTCGAAGCCAATTCTCAAAAGCTCGCTCGTAATGATTGGGGGAAAAATCCCTCATCTCGATTTGGACCCAAGCTGTGTAAAAAATTCATCAACATCGAGAGTCGGCTGCTCTCCTGTTGACATATCTTTAACTTTAACCTTGTCTTCTCTGATCTCTGAGCCAATTATTATACATTTTTTAGCATTTTGAGTTGAAGCCTCTTTGAGCTGCTTGGAAAGACTTGCAAGTGGTTTATAGCTAAAAACGGCGGAGAACCCTTTCGATCGCAATTTCGCCGTAACTTCATACAACTGCTTTGAGAAGACCTTATCCGCGAGAGCAACAAAAAAATCAAGGTGTCTTTCTTGGATTCGGCTCGGTACTAAACCCTTCTCACGAAGCAGAATCTCCAGAACACAATCACCCATTCCCATCCCTGTAGCCGGTATTCGCGGTCCACCAAAATCGTGAAGCAAATTGTCGAATCTACCTCCGCCACCAATAGCTCGAAGCTCACTTCCAACAGCATGAACCTCAAATACAATGCCTGTGTAGTAAGCAAGGCCACGAACTATGCTTGGGTCATATAAACAATAATCCCTTACCCCCATGAAATCTAAGCTAAAAAGCACCAGCTTTATTTCATTGTACGCACGAAATTCCTCTCCCTCCATTTGTTTGATCTGCTCAAGCTCAGGCAATGAGCCCACACTCATAAAGTCCAGTATCTTGCTGATGGTGACTTTGTCGGGAACCTGCTCCTCCAGCATTCGTTCGAAGGCATCCGATGGCAACTTGTTCTTCTTATCCAGCACAGAGTAGATCAGATTCTGCCTTTGCGCTGGAATGCCCAGACTGTTTAAGAAGGCTCCCAACAACTTCCTGCTTGATATTTTGACTTTTATGTCGTCACTCGTTAGCCCTACCTCTCGCAGGTAGTCTACAGTTGTGAATATGACCTCAGCATCAGCAACGGGATCATCGACGCCGATTATGTCGATATTCCATTGGAAGAACTCTCGAAATCTGCCTTTTTGTGGCCGTTCGGCGCGGAACAACCTTGGCACTGAAAACCACTTAACAGGCCTGGACAAAGAGTTTATTCGCTGATTTACCATACGTGCCAGTGTCGGCGTAATCTCCGGCCTCAAGGCAAGTTCTCTCCCGCCGCGGTCAGTCAGACTGAAAAGCTGTTCGACAATTTCATCGCCGCTTTTTAACTGGAACATTTTAAGATATTCAAAAATTGGCCCATCATACTCTTGGAAACCGTTTCGGATAGAAACTTTTTTCCAGCCATCAATTATCCAGTTTCTAACGGCCATATCCTCAGGATAGAAATCTCTCGTTCCCTTTACCGTCGGTATCTTCATTTCTTTCTCTTCTTGCGTCTCTTTTTTTGGGCGTTTTGTTTTCCAATTTTGTTGTTAAATTTTACCTTTATGTATTCTTCCATCTGCTTATCATTAGTGAAGTGCAACTCGTAATCGTACTCGCCCTCGACATAGTCACAATCTGCGTGACGGTACTGCCGGCAAATTCTGGGTCTTTCCGGATATATTTTGCAGTGGTAGTCTTTTTCTGAAAGGTGTCGGCATTTGTTTTTTATGTTAATATACCAGTCGCCTTTCTCCACAAAAACGGTGATGTCTTTGTGGCATAGGAACCATCTGATGTCGTCATAATCTCCCTTATCCTCCGGCGTCTCAATGGGCAGTGCAAAATATCTGCAACATAATCCCGTACACTTATCACACTGGCCCTTTTTCACCACGGCAGCAAACTCCAATGCACAATCAGCCACAAAACGCCCAAGAGAAATCTATATATAAGCTACTTGTCAGCAGACGTCAAGAAATGCTCAATAATGAGAGCAGCTATACTTATATAGGACAGTAGCTCGACGAGATAGCACTCTGTAACACGCGATTTACATCATTGTCATTGCAAGACCTTTGCAAAAGGCCGTGGCAATCTCATAATATCAGACATTAGAGAGTGCTTCGCTTCCATTCTCCGCAGTAGCTTTGCTACGAAGGATGAATCGCTCACAATAACACGGAGCATTTGAACTGCTAAAGAGTACTAGTGCGTAGCAACCATATTACTTTCTCAATTTACGCTGCCTTGTACAAAGGCCCGAAAGCCCTATTGCAACGCTTATGGTGGACACCGTTTGCAGTGTCTGCCATTTAGCCACGATTTGAAAGTGGCTTGTAATGCTGGTTCGCTACTATTCCAGATATGATAAGCCACCATACATCGGCAAGTAGGGCAAAAAGAGAATACCAATAATCGTTCCCGCAACTATAGGAGGATTACTTTTTTAACTGCGGGTTTGCAATCACCAATGGAACAGATATAATGTGAGGTCTGGTAATTTTAGTGAGCAATCGTAACTTTCTGAAATTAGAGTCGGGATAAAATGAAGTCGAATCATAGAATAAGACTTGTAGTCGTAGCTGCAGTAATGGCATTGTCCGTTGCGTCTGTTGTCACAGCCGACACGCAAGTATCCGAACAAGATCAAGGCCATACACCTACGTCCGGACAGCCGAAGGACGAATACTTGCAGGCTGTTGCCGAAGCAAGGAAGCTGGTAGATGCAGGACAAGCTTCTGCAGCAAAAAAAGCGTTCGCTCAGGTTAAAAAGGATTTCGGCGAGACCGCAGGCCCGGATTTCAACGTCTTCACCAAGGCTGAATTATTTTACTGTAAAGGCAAATTTGCCAAAGCATCTATACGCTACAACAAGTTGTTAACCGAATTCGAGAACACCAAATTCTATGATGCAGCTCTTGAAAGACAATTTACCATAGCCAAAGCCTTCCTTGCCGGCAGGAAAAAAAAGGTGCTGATTTTTTTCCGAATAAGTGGATATGCCGAGGGCATTAGTATTATGGAGCATATAAGCGAATGGGCCAGCCTTGACGACCCAAACGGTATCGGGCTACAAGCAGCCGTGGCAGCAGCTGAGAGTTATGAGAAGAGAAAGAAATTCACAGAGGCTCATCTTAAATGGTCAGAAATTTCGTCTCACTGGCAAACAGGCTCAATCGGCAAAGATGCTCTGCTTGGCATGGCACGATGCAAGTATGCAGCCTATAACCAGCAGACTGAGCACAGAAGACATTTATTTGACGCTTCGCGGTTAACTACTGCAAAAAGCTACTATGAGAAATTCAAACTGCTATACCCTGAGGATGCCCAGAAACTTAATATCGATAAAATCATAACAGAAATAAATGAGCAACTGGCGCGCAAGCAACTCAGTATTGCAAAATACTACCAAAAAATCGGCAAAAAACAGGCGGCCAATCTTTATTGTGATATGATAATACGGGAATTACCAGATACCGAGGCAGCACAGACAGCAAGGAAATTACTCGGCAAAGGCTCGCTGCCACAAGGTCAGGAAAAATGAAGAAACAAATATACCGCATAATCCGGTCCTTTATTGCTGTGAGCTTATGGGCCTTCATTGCCATCGTGCCGATGCATGTATATGGTTGCGACGGATTGACTGGATACTCAAACAAGTCGCTTTTTCCACAAGATTTGAATAGTGTGTGTCTGGAAATGTTCGAGAATCAAACTTTCAGACGCGGCCTGGAATACGAGCTTACTGATGCCCTGGCCAAGCGCATTGAAGCTGAAACACCGTACAAAATAATCTCAAGTGTCGATCGTGCCGATACGGTTATGAACGGCCAGATAACGGAAATAAGCGAAGCAGTGCTCACCACTGAAAGAGAAACAGGCTTTGCGCTAGAGAAGGAACTTTATGTCAAAGCAGTCGTCAACTGGAAAAACCTCAAGACAGGCCAACTGCTGATTGATGATAAGTCTGTCACCGTTTCAGCAAGCTATTCTGAGTACCAAAACCAGGACCTTGGCTATGCGTCGGCCTTAGCAGCAAACAAACTGGCACAGAAAATCGTAGAACTAATGGAAAAAACATGGTAGAAACTGACTCTGTCAGCCTCAGTGGCGCACATCATTTTCCAGCCATTCGCGACACTGTGGTTAAGACAATCAGAACAACCTCTTGACTATGAGTAAAAAGGGAAATAAAACAACCAGCCGACCACGCAGGAGCCCACAAGACGGACCTGCCAAAAAACCTCCACTGCCAAGCTATAAGCGTGGACCACTCAGCTACCTCATAATTGCAGTTGTAATATTCACTGCTATGATGATGATCCAACAGGGACTTGCCAGTAACAATATTGACTGGGACGAGTTTGAACGCCATGTTAAGAACGGCCAGGTCGAGAGCGTTGAGATTGGTGAGACCGAAATCACGGGCAAGTTCAAAAGGTCTGCCGATGACCAAGAGACTAAGAAACTTACCTCTTTCACAGTAAATTACAAGCCAGACGTTGCAGGTGAAAAACTCATGGAACTGCTGGAAGATAGTGGAATATCGTGGAAGTTCGCCAAGCAGCGTATCTGGCTAATTATGCTAATGCAGTGGGTATTGCCACTGGTAGTGTTGGTTGGACTGTTCTATTTTATCTTTGCACGGAATCTTCGCGGCGGAGCCGGTGGAATGCTGATGTCATTTGGCCGAAGTAAGCATCGCCTGCACGGCAAAGACCGCATCAAGGTTACCTTCAATGACGTAGCTGGTATTGAAGAAGCAAAAGAAGAAGTGGCTGAGATAATCGAATTCTTAAAAAACCCAAAGAAGTTTCAGCGATTGGGCGGTCGTATTCCACGTGGCGTCTTGCTGATAGGTCCTCCGGGCTGCGGAAAGACCTTGCTTGCCAAGGCAATAGCCGGAGAGGCTGATGTGCCGTTCTTTAGTATTTCCGGTAGCGACTTCGTAGAAATGTTTGTTGGTGTCGGCGCGTCTCGGGTACGAGATTTATTCAAGCAGGCCAAAGACAATTCACCTTGTATCATTTTTCTTGATGAGGTCGACGCAATCGGACGCAGACGTGGCGCCGGCTTTGTCGGCGGCGGCCATGACGAGCGAGAACAGACACTAAATGCGATTCTGGTCGAAATGGATGGCTTTGATACAAACGATCAGGTCATAGTGGTTGCGGCAACAAACCGGTCGGACATTCTGGACCATGCATTGACTCGCCCCGGCAGATTCGACAGACAGGTTGTCGTCCCGTTGTCGGATGTGAAGGGCCGAGCGGACATACTGAAGGTCCACGCAAGAAAAGTCAAGTTAGGTCCAGACGCTAACTTAGAAAGACTGGCACGAGGAACACCTATGTTCAGCGGCGCCGACTTGGCTGCCATTATCAACGAAGCCGCCCTTATGGCAACCATGGCCAATAAAGACTATGTCGAAATGGCCGACCTGGAAGAGGGCAGAGACAAAGTGAGATGGGGGCGTGCGAAAAAAAGCAGAGTCATCGACCAAAAGGAGAAGGAGATTACGGCTTACCATGAGGCAGGCCATACGCTTGTTCAGAGTCTATTGAAAGATGCTGACCCACTTCACAAGGTCAGCATCATCCCACGTGGGCCAATGGGTGGGGCAACCTTCGCGTTGCCGGAGAAAGACAGAACGATGTTCACCAAAAACTACTGTATGGCACTTATGCAGGTCTGCTTTAGCGGGCGAATCGCTGAAGAAATGTTCTGCGACGACATATCCAGTGGCGCACAGTCTGATATTGAGCAAGCCACAAAGATCGCAAAACAAATGGTTCTGACTTGGGGTATGAGTGACCAGCTCGGTCCCATCAGTTACGTTCCCGATTTGGGCATTAAAGATTTTACTTATGTGGTCCAGACTGAAAAGGAGTATTCAGAAAAGACTGCTGAAGCCATCGACAACGAGGTAAAGCGGATCACGGACGAGACATACAAAAAAGCAAAAGAAATAATTCAGGCAAATAAAGATAAACTTGAGAGAATAGCAAAGGCCCTTTTGAAATATGAGACTCTCTCTGCTGACGATGTGAAGCTGATTATTGAAGGCGGTGAACTGGACAAGCCCACTGTCGGTGATCTATTGGCTGCCGAACAGAAAAAAACTGAGCAATCAAAACCTGGCGAAAACCAGGCCTAAAACGACATTAACCTTGCAACTTACTGCCTCCGGGGTTTGCATGTGGAGAAAACCTGCTGCTATATTCTGTATCATTTACATTCTGCTGACCAGTCACTGCCTCTGGGGACAGAACGCAACCGAACCGAATTCAGCAACAATCGCTGAGCGAATTTCAACCGATGTCGTCACTATCTGGGTCGAACCACAATATGAGGTGGTCCGGCCGGGCAGCACATCCGCTTTGGTAATCCATTTAGAGCTTGTGGAGGATTGGCACTTCTACGCATCTGAAAAAACCGCACCTGGCGGAATGAACCTTAAAATAACAACTCTCGCCGCTGTTCCCACAAGAACAAAAGTCGGGCCTCCAATACTAACGGTGGATTTTGGCGAACCGATATTTCCGCCCTCCGAGCCATATTACGATTCGGCCATAAACCAAGAGCTTGAGGTCTTCAGCGGCACTTTCGCTATCTATCTGCCTTTCAATATTGGTAGCCTGTTAAGCAAGGATGTCGTTTCACTACCAGTTCGCATTGCGATTGAGGGAGCAGTCTGCTCAAAGATGCAGTGCCGGGAGCCGGAGTTTCCAGATTTGGTCACGCAAATTAAAATCGCTGGTGACGCAGCAATGGACAAGCCCAGATTTATAGTGCCGACCCAGAAAACGCCAGCCAAGACAACAAAGCCTTTTGAACCAGCTTCCGATATCGGCTCGATGTGGGCGGCGCTGTTGTTGGCTTTATTGGCGGGACTGGCGTTAAATATTATGCCGTGTGTCTGGCCAGTACTACCGCTTATTGTGATGCGCATCGTTGAACAGGCCAAACAAAGCAAGGGTAAATCAACCACAATGGGTTTGGCATTTTGCCTGGGGATACTGATATTCTTTGCATCACTGGCAGGTGCAAACATTATCCTGAAAATCTTCTACGGAACCGTACTACAATGGGGCGATCAGTTCCGCAACCCGTCATTCGTCATCGCAATGTCACTGCTTTTAGTGGTTCTGGCATTATTTATGTTTGGCACTTTCTCTATTACAGTCCCTTCTGCCGTTGCAGGCAAATCAGGCTCCGGTAAAGGCTATTCCGGCGCTATTGGGATGGGTCTTCTCGCTGCAATACTCAGCACACCCTGCAGTTTTGGAATCCTGGCAGCAGCATTCGCCTGGGCGCAGGCGCAACCTTTGCTACCCGCCACTGTAGCAATAATGGCTATCGGCATCGGCATGGCCATACCATATGCTGTGCTAACCTCTACACCCGGCTTGCTCAAACATCTTCCAAAAGCAGGCAGGTGGATGGAAATATTCAAACAAACTGTGGGATTTATCTTGCTAATTATCGCTGTAAAGCTAATCGAAGGATTGCCCCAGACACGGAGAATGGGAGTTTTGTATTTCACTGTAATACTCGCCTTCTGCGTCTGGATGTGGGGTACGTGGGTTAGTTACAATACTAAGCTACTGCGTAAGTGGTTGACAAGATCTGTCGCTGTAGTCCTGGTCATAGCTGGTGGGTGGATGTTTCTGCCCGTTCCTACCGATGAACTTATTGACTGGCAGACATACGATTCCGGCGTAATTGATGCAGCTCTGGCACAAGAAAAACCGGTACTGATAAAATTCACGGCTGATTGGTGCCTTAGCTGCAAAACCGTTGAAAAGGTTGTCTACGCTCGTGGAAATATAGCCAAGCTCATTGAGCAAAAAGGAGTGTTGGCGATTAAAGCCGATACAACTGCGAAGGATGCACCCGCAACATTGGCTCTAAAAAATATCTATAATGAACCTGGCGTGCCCGTAAGCTTATTGTTCGTCCCCGGCAGAAAAGAGCCAATGAGATGGCGCGGAATCCTGTTTGCGGACGAATTGAAAACATCTCTAAACAGGCTTGCCGACATAAAAGAAGATGGCGAAAAAAACGAAGATCAAAGTTGATAAAACTGAGTTAGCTGAACGCATCAGGAAGATTATGCCGATACTTAAGAAGACTTACCCTGAGGCAAAAATTGCGCTGAAATTCGTTAATCCGTTAGAGCTTCTGATAGCGACAATACTTTCTGCCCAGTGCACAGATGTGCGGGTCAATATGGTAACGAAGGACCTGTTCAAAAAATACAAATCCGCAAAAAACTGGGCCAAAGCCAACATAAAGCAAATTGAAGAAGACATCAGAAGCACAGGCTTCTACCACAATAAGGCTATCAGTATCAAAGGGGCCACAACAAAAATTGTCGAGCAATTCAACGGTAAAGTGCCCGGCACAATGGAAGAACTCCTAATGCTTCCAGGAGTGGGCAGAAAAACTGCGAATGTCGTACTGGGCAACGCATTTGGCGTTCCGGGCATAGTCTGCGATACCCACGTTATCAGGTTGTCACGTCGGCTGGGACTATCCGATAACAGCGATCCCGTAAAGCTGGAATTCAATCTGGCCGAAATAGTACCAAAGAAGAACTGGATGCTATTTAGCGATCTTTTAATCTTTCATGGCAGAAATATTTGTAAAGCTCGTAAACCGGACTGTGACAATTGTCCGATATCAAAATATTGTCCGGCGGCATCCAACCCGGCTTTGTGGTAAAGTCCTAATCTCTTGAAACTTACTACGAGATACAAGACATGATGGATATTATTGATAGTCCGGTCAAAGACCTGTGGCGAATCTTCAGAGTAATGGCTGAGTTTGTGGAGGGGTTTGATGAGCTTGCTACTGTTGGCCCGGCTGTATCTATATTTGGCTCAGCCAGGGAAAAGCCCACAGCTAAGTACTACAAACTTGCCACTCAGACGGCGTCAGAGCTTGCCAAGGCCGGCTTTGCAATAATAACCGGCGGCGGCAGTGGCATTATGGAAGCCACAAATAAAGGAGCGGCAGAAGCAGGCGGCAGAAGCATCGGCCTCAACATCGAACTTCCTTTGGAACAGATTCCAAACGAATACCAGAACATCTCTATGCACTTTCGTTACTTTTTTGTGCGCAAGGTAATGTTTCTAAAGTACGCACACGGCTTCGTCGTCTTTCCTGGTGGTTACGGGACTATGGATGAGTTCTTCGAATCGCTGGTGCTTATACAGACGCTAAAGCAGGCACACTTCCCTGTTATCCTGATGTGCAGTGAATACTGGGATGGACTAACAAAGTGGATGAAGGAGAAAATGCTCGCAGAGCACAAATACATTTCACCGGAGGATTTGAATGTATTTACCGTTGTGGACGAACCAAGCGAGGCGGTTAAAATCATAGTCGACTTCAAAGAAGCGAAGGGGCGTGTTGGAATAGAACTGCCACCAGGAATGAGAAAAAACCAAATTGGTTGATCATTAAGTGCTGTAAATCTCTTTCCACTTATCCTACCATACTGCTGAAAAACGTATAGGCTGCGGTCTTGGCGATAATAGGCCCTAAATCTTTGCCGAGCTCGACAATCTGTTTTGCAGCCTCTTTTACCTGTCCCTTGGCGATGTCTTTTATTGCCCCGCCAATAATATCCAATGCCGTCTTCTTTGCTATCTTTGTAAAACTTTCGCTTTCCTCCGACTCCGCCGAAATTGTTTTTTGCAGTTCAAGAGCATTGTGAATATGCTGCTGGATATTAATGGTAGAGCCATCCGTAGCTACTATAGCACCGGGACCAGCGTTGATAAGTTTGACCTCTTTGGGCGCATCTAAGGCACGCGCCAAAAGCTGATAATATCGATCCCTCTCAGATTCTAATTGTTTCAGTTTTATCTCATATTCTTTCTGCACTTGTTGCAATGCTGGCTTTTTATGCTCTTCTTGTTGAACAGTAAATTTTATAGATGGTGCTAAGCCTCGTGCGTTTATGGAATCTATCTTTATATCGAATTCTGGCCGTTTTTCACGAATAGCCTGAACTACCCGGTCCATTATCAATGGATCGATAGGTGACATTCCATGCTCAAAGATATACTCGATAGTAGGAAGTGCCGCATAAAGCCTCTCAAACTCCCCTGGCTCAAGGTCTCTATCCTTCGGAGACCTTTGTTCTCCCTTCTCGTCCCAATACACATATCTGCACTTAACGTCATCGATGATCCAATCGTCTCTAGCTGAACCATAAAGCTTTGCACCGGTCAATTCAGCTCCAGTCAAATCTGCCTTAATGAGTCCGGACCATCTCAAATCCGCATTAGTCAGATGAGCACTCCGAAACTTCGTACATACGAGCGTCGCAAAGCTGAGATCTGCCCCCTCACCGTCTGCAAGGCTGAGATCCGCATCAAAGATTTCAGCATCACTTAGGTTCGCGCTGCGGAGGCTAGCATCCCAAAGATTGGCATTAAAAAGGTTCGCCATGCGTAGGCCAGCCTTGCGGAGATTCGCATAGTGGAGGTCGGCCTTGTGGAGGATAGCGTCGTGGAGGTCGGCCTGGCAGAGGTTAGCCTCGTTTAGCTCTGCCTCGTGGAGATCAGCCTCATGCAGGTCCGCCTTGTGAAGGTCCGTATGAGAGAGGTTTGAGTGACCGAGTTTCGCCTCGCAGAGGTCTATTCCTCTGAGATTTGCTCCACTGAGGTTCATCCGACCAAGTTTGGCCCCGTGGAGGTCCGCGTTGCTTAGGTCAGGTTTAATTCGTGGATTTCCTTTTCGCCATTTGTTCCAAGCTTTGACGCCTTGTTTAAGGATTTTTAGATGTTCGGGATTAGCCATAACTTCTCTTAAATCCTAATATCTAAACTCGAAATCCTAAACAAACACAAATTATCAAATGACCAAATGTTCAAAACTGTTTTTTGGTCAATTAAATACTTAAATTCTCTTTTTTGAAAACATTTGCTGAATGTCATTGCGAGGCCCGAAGGGCCGTGGCAATCTCTGGCTTAACAGTCAGATCAAATCATCGTTATCTCTGAGATTGCTTCGCTTCGCTCGCAATGACATAAAAGTCATTTTTGGTCATTTGAATTTTGAACATTATTTCGAACTTCGAATTTCGGATTTCGTGCTTTTTTATTATACCTTCTGAATCCTTATATCACAATTGTCTTGTCAGCCAGCAAGCGCGTAAATGACCAAGCTATAAAGCCCTGGGAAACAGAACTTAAGAGGCCCTCCTATACCGAGCGGTGTTTATTGAGTTGTAGAATTGAAGGCTTCTCTCTGGTGAATTTCACGCCTCGGCCCGTGACAATTTCCTTTTGTTCCCTGACAAAGTCAATGTACTGCAATAATGCCCATGCGGTGTTGTACCACCTCATCTGGTAACCCCTCTGATGGGCCTGTTTTTCCATCCGCAGGCGTTTGCCCTGATTAAAGGCCAGATAATCGAGCCCCCGAGCAATCTGTTCAACCGAAGGCTCACCCGGGTCTACCAGAATGCCCCTCGCGTGCCGGCCAATTACAACACCAGGTGGACAGGCCTTATTGGAGTGAATCAGCTCAGCCGCATATCTGAATTTAGTAGCAATCGCAACCCGTCCTGCGCCAAGAGTATCTGCAAGAATACCGCTCGATATCTGCTGCATATCTAGATAAGGCAGAACCATGACGTTGGTCGCCCCGTAGAGCTTCAGAAGCGTTGTCTCATCAAGAAAAGTATCGAGAAAGACCACATCATATTGGTCAAAATCAGTCGTACCCAGCTCTTTGGTCTTACACCACTTCAGTTTCGAGTGTTCCAACACCTGGGCCAATATGGCTTGAAACTCCCGATAAGGGTCTCCGCCATCGGCCTTAACAAATTCCGGATGGCACTGCCCCGCAATCAAATAGACTGCTCTTTTTCTCTGTGCTTCGGTGCAGGACTCAGTAAGAAACTTCGCATACGCACGGATGCTGTACTGAATACCCTTATCAGAAGACAGCAGGCCCAATGTTGTGATCAAGAAGCGATTCTCAAGCCCATATTCTTTTTTGATCGCCAGGCGGTCGAATTGAGAAGGATGCTGCATCCTTATACCATGATCGATGTGCTTGAGCTTGGCCGGGTCAATTTTGTATGTACCGGATTCGAGTATCTGAATTGCGCTTTCGGTTGTCACGATAAGGCTGTCACTGTATTGGGCCAACTCCTGCAAAATCTTCCTTTTGTGCTCGTCCGGCTCGTCAAGAACAGTGTGTAAATACACCAGTGTCGTCATTCCCTCGGCGGTAAATGCCTTGGCCAAATCAACAAAATTTGTTCCCTCTCCGTCATTGCCGTCTTTATCAGGGTCGAGCCCAAACTCATGTTGTAGTATCACAATGGTCGGATTTCCCGACTCTTTCGCTCGCGATTTAATATGCGTTATTATGTTGAGCCAGGATTCGGGATTATATTGATCGATAGTCAGATCAACGGGGATATCATATCGACAGTTATCCTTATCTATCGCTGCAATCCTGACATACCCAACTTCGCCAGTAAAGTGCGCAAGGGCCGTTGCTAAGTCTCGTGAGAATGTTCCGATGCCGCACTTTCTCGGCGGATACGTGCTGGCTATTCTAATGTTATATGCCATACCACATTCCTAATATATGCTTCACAGCATCGCCAAAACACCTTTGACATAACCAACCGATCCAGCAAGACCAGGCAGCGGATCATCCTCGTCTTTTTCATATTCAAACGCCGCCACGCCAGTGTATCCAATTTTTATAAGAGTCTCCAGTAAAGCTGGAATATCGATTACACCTCGTCCCACTTCTACGTTGCGTCCATTGGCTGTCGCTTCAGTAACATCCTTGATGTGTACATCCAATAGTCTGTCCGCATATCTCTTCACAGATTCTGCAGGGTCAATTCCTGCACGCATGGTATGTCCAATGTCGTTGCATATACCTATGCGCTTATCCAGATTTTTGATCTTCTCATACACGCCGACACTGTGGTTAAGGCAATGAGAACAACCTCTTGGCTATGAGTAAAAAGGGAAATAAAACAACCAGCCCATCAAGACGAATTAATTTTTGTGCTACCGAAGCGGCAGGAAAATTTCCGTCTGCAATAACTATTTCATTACCGTGCCCCATCTCCATAAGAATTTTGAGGAGATCCGGGCTCAAAATATTAGTATGTTCTTTAACATAAAAAGCTCCTCTATTATAGAATTTCTTCATCGAATACAACAGCAACTTTTCCGCATTTCCCGCTTGCCATAAGCGAATAAGCATCACTAGCATCATCCAGTTTGAACCTATGAGTAATTAACGCGTCCGGCTTAATATTCCATCTAACCAATCGTTTAACAAGTTCCTCCATACGCCAGATATTTGTTACCCATGAACCATAAATAGTTTTCTGGTCGTGAATAATATCTCTCGATGGCTGAAACTCACATGTACCACCTTCTCCAAGAAATACAATTTTCCCCCATTTGCGTGCAGCTTGTATACATGTAAGTCGTGCCTTGTTATTGGCAGAACAATCGATTGATCTTTCCACACCATTCCCCGAAGTCAAATCCCGGATTTGTTCAACATTATCCTCGCCAGCTTTAATTACCTCATCGAACAACCCCGTATTTTTCGCAATGGATAATCTTTCATCAATAACTTCAATTCCAAATATTTTTTGTGCGCCCATTGCTTTACATAGCATAGCTGAAGATAGTCCTACCGGCCCTAAACCTGTTATTAAGACAGCATCATTTCCGCTAACACCAATTTTTTCCAAACCTTCGTAAACGGTTCCGAAACCGCATGCAACCTGGGCGCCATCAGAATAGCTTAATTCATCAGGTAAATAAACAAGGTCTTTTTCTTCAGCAAGTAAATATTCTGCCATACCACCATCGCGCTGCCAGCCGTAAGCGCGTCTGTACTCACTAGTACAAGATATCATATATCCTCGTCTGCAGTCGTTACAAACACCGCAGCCGGAAATATGATAAACAATTACACGATCATCTTTTTTGAATCCGCGGCACCCGGGACCGGTTTCTACAATTTGACCGGATGGTTCATGTCCGGCAATCATTCCTGGCTGATATCCTTCAGGACCTTTACCTAAATGTTCATGATATATGCATCGTATATCTGAACCGCAGATTGTAGATGATTTCATCTTTATTAAAACTTCACCATGCTTTGGAACAGGAATATCAAATTCTTTCAACTCAACTGTACTGTTCCCAGGTAAGATTGCACCAATCATTTTTTCCATATTCTTTACCTTCTTTTTTTTAATATATGATTTTTATCCCAGAGTTATTTCTCCGTTTAGATCCCATAAATCTTCCCAACTTTGGTTTTCTTTCCAAAGAAATACCTGACCTTTTATTAACCTGCAATTCTTATCAATTTTTGAAATCTCTTGCATATCTTCTACTGTCAAATGAACATTAACTGCAGCCTCAAGATTTTCAAAAAAGTGATTTACCGAAAAAGGAATCGGAATTTGCCCGCGTTGAATTGCCCATTTAATTGCTACTTGTGCAGGCGTAATTTTTAATCGTTCTGCAATAGATAATATTATTTTGTCTTCAAGGTCGACTGTATCCTCCGTGGTTCTATCGCGTTCAGGGCGTCCAGGTGAACCGAGCGGGCAATAGGCAATTGGCTGAATATTATTCTTCAAACAAAACTCAAACAATTCCGGCTGCTGAAAATGAGGATGCAATTCCATTTCGTTGCATGCAGGTTTTATTTTTGCATCTCTTAATAGAAGCTTCAACTTGGGAATCGTCATATTGGATGTTCCGATATTTTTTACCAGACCTTCATCAACTAACTTTTCCATTTCACGCCAGGTCTTCATATAATTTTCATGAATGTAAGGTTTTGCGTTCGGGCTCCGCGATGTAACATCGCATTTGGGCGGATGATAATTTGTAAAGGGCCAGTGTACAAGATAAAGATCAAGATAATCTATTTGAAGATCTGCCAATGACTGTCTGCATGATTCTGTAACGTGGTCGTGCATATCGTTCCAGACTTTTGAAGTAATCCGCAAATCTTCTCGTTTAAGAAATTCGCTTTTAAATATTTCTTTCAGAACATAACCGATGTTTTTTTCATTCCCGTAAACTGAGGCGCAGTCAATGTGCCTGTAACCTGCGTAGATTGCTTTTTTAACTGTCTCTGCTACAGTTTCTGCAGAGACCGAATCAGAGCCGAACGTTCCGAGTCCAATGCAAGGAATTTTATTCCCTGTATTTAGAGTAACTTTCGGGATTAAATTCGGATTTATATGTTTTCCGTTGGTATCGTTCTTCATCATAGATATATATATATATATATCTATAGTTTATAGTAAAAGGATTGTTTTAGTTTACTATTTAAAATCATGTGTTAATCTCCTATGTTAAAAGTCTACTCCAATTTTTTACACTTATTTCGTTAAGTATTTG
>CAZFLY010000051.1:0-20860 GCA_964519995.1 uncultured Pirellulales bacterium
ACCATCTTGCTTTTCGGGCAATATCGAAATGAAAAGGGACTTTGGCAACAAGCCCCTTCGCGGGAATGACAAACAAAACCCCCAGGATAAATCCTTCGGCTTCGCTCAGGACAGGCTTGCGGGGCTAAACGTTATTAGCATGGGACAGTGCAGGGAAAATGGTGAGTGAATGAGGGGATCAGAAGACAGAATATAGAAGACAGGATACAGAAGAGAGGAGGGAAAAATCAGACAGCGTAGTCGTTTGACTACGCTCAATTATAGACGGTGACAATATATTGAAAAAGGAGAACGGAGATAATAAGTTAATCTATGGATTCCGGATTCCCGGATGGGACAGGCAAGTCCAAAATGACAAAGAAAATCCTACGTTAAACGGAAAAAGAAAACCCCCAGGATAAACCTGGGGGCTAAACGTTATTGTATGTGGACGGCCAATATTCACAGTTGTGTAATACCCGGCCTTTGTTTGGTCCTGATGAATAACACAATGCTGCCAAAAGAGCCTACGAGAAACAATGCAGGACAAACAAATACAGCTAAACTAAAAAAGAATGGCTCATCCATCATGCCAATCCTGTCCCAGAAGTCGTCGCCAAAAAAGTAGATAAACAATCCATAGACAAGATTGTGTAAGACGGCACTGACCAAAAAGCCAACAGCAGAGGCTCCTGTCAAAACCAAAAACAGTCCAAGCTTTCCTCTTATCTTTAGTATTATGGTTAGACAAACCAATGTTGCGCCAAGAAAAGCAAAAACAATAGCCAAGACCGCTACAACAGGAAAGAGGCTACGCTTGGGCAATACAGAGCCTGGAACAAAAAAGTAGGCAGCTATAATCACCGCCACTATCAGAAGCGCATATAGTATGGCTTTCGGTGCAAGGAGGACTTTATTTTTTATAATTATGTCCGTCATCGTGGAGATTGTTATACGTTTTTCCTAATGGTAGTGATTTATCACCAAATGTGAAGTATTTTCTGCCGGTGAGCCGGAATGCGAAAGTGTAACAACCGGCACGCGGGGAGTCAGAGCATTAGTTTTTTCAGCAAAGCACGTTGGAAGTGCAGGCGGTTTTCAGCCTGGTCAAGGATGATGGAATTAGCCGATTCGGCGACCTCATCGGTAATCTCGTAGCCGCGATGAGCCGGCAAACAGTGCATAATCTTTGCGCCGGCTGTTGCGGATTGTAGCAGTTCAGCGTTAACCTGAAAGCCGGTAAAATCCTTGATTCGTTTTTGCTTTTCATCTTCCTGGCCCATGCTAATCCAGGTGTCGGTATATATTATGTCCGCGCCAGCTACGGCTTGATGCGGGTCATTAGTCTGCGTGATGGTGTCGGGACGGTCAGCGTTCGCAACATTAACCGAATCGGAATCAAGCTCGTAGCCCGATGGTGATGCGATGACCATCTTCATGCCGAGTTTCGCACAAGCAAAGGCCAGTGAGCGAGCAACGTTGTTGCCGTCGCCAACAAAAGCGATTTGCACACCCTTTAGCCGACCATAGTGTTCTTTTATCGTAAGCACATCCGCCATTGCCTGGCACGGATGCAACCAGTCCGTAAGCGCGTTTATCACGGGCACGGTTGCGTGAGCAGCTAATTCGGTGACGGCACTGTGCTCGAAGGTGCGGGCCATTATGCCATCAACATATCGGCTGAGCACCCGCGCGATGTCCTTGATCGGCTCGCGTTTGCCAATGCCGCCAATATCTTCAGGCTTTACGTAGATGACGCTGCCGCCGAGGTCGGTCATGGCAACGTGAAAACTGATTCGCGTGCGCAGGCTCGGCTTTTCAAAAAGCATTGCGAGCGTCTTGCCAGCCAGGCACAGATTGCGGTCGCTGGCTTTGTAGAGCTTTTTTAGCAGAATACTTTCTTCCAATAGCTCGTTCAACTTCTCGGCGGAAAAATCATTTATGCACAAAAAATGTTTCACGTTTTGCTCTCCGCAAGGACACTATCAAAAATCTCGACAGCCTGGTTGATTTGTTCTTTCGTTGCAATCATCGGCGGCATAAATCGAATAACGGTCTCATGAGTGCAGTTTATACGCAGGCCTTTTTCGAGACATTTGTTGACAATCTCAGTACCCGGAGCTGACAACTGAACACCAATCATAAGGCCTATGCCGCGGACGCCATCGATGATGGAGTGTTTCTGTTTTAGGGCCAGAAGTTTTTCCTTAGTGTAGTCTCCAAGTTCAACGGCTCTTTGCAACAGATTTTCCTGCTCGATCGCTTCAATGACAGCAACGGCTGCAGCACAGGCCAGCGCATTGCCGCCAAATGTCGAGGCGTGTTTACCCGGGACAAGTGACGCGGCGACTTCATCTTTTGCCATCATGGCTCCAATTGCGACGCCGCCACCGAGCGCCTTTGCCATTGTGATAATATCCGGCTCAACGTCAAAGTACTGATAGGCAAACCATTTTCCGGTTCGGCCAATGCCGGTCTGAACTTCATCGAGGAGCATAACGGCGCCCTTCTGGTCACAAAGCCGACGAATTGCCTGCATATATTCTGCCGTCGCGACGTTTATTCCGCCTTCACCCTGGATGGGCTCGACCATGACGGCGGCAACTTCATCGGTGAAGGCAGACTCCAGCGCTGCTATATCGTTGAATGGGACATAGACAAAGCCCGGCAATAACGGCAGGAAGCCTTCATGATACTTCGGCTGCGCAGTGGCGGTGACGGTTGCAAAGGTTCTGCCGTGGAAGCTGCCTTCGGCGGTTATGAACTTGTACTTTTCCTGCGGCGTATGCAGACGGGCGAGCTTCAGTGCGGCTTCGTTGGCTTCTGCGCCACTGTTGCAGAAAAAGCACTTGCCGCCAAAGGCCCGTTCGCTCAGGAGCTTTGCGAGGACGCCCTGCGGCTCGGAATAGAAGGTGTTGTCTATGTGGATAAGCTCGCCGACCTGTTTTCGGACAGCTTCTACAACTTTGGGATGACAGTGACCAAGCGCACTGACGGCCCAGCCTGGAAACATGTCGAGTATTTTATTGCCGTCTGCATCATACATATAGCAGCCTTGACCCTTAACGATGACGCGCGGCACGCGGCCATAGTTGGCGATAACGTATTTATCGAACAACTCAATTGTCTCCTTTGTAGTCATGGTTCGTATCTCGTATCTCGTGAATCGTATCTCGTACACCAAACGGTATCACCAATGTGGGACTCGGTTTATTCTCCGGCTGGTGGCGACTTTTCGATTTTTTGTTTTAGCGAACGAAACTCCTGATTCAATTGTTCCAGTTGTGCGAGAATCTTTCGTCTTTGCTTGACGCTGTGAACGACATATAACACCGCCAGAATAATCAAAATCAGCCAGAATCCATACAACAACAAGAGCATAAGAAGCGGAATTAATTGTGATCTAACGAAGGCCAAAGTCAGAGTTGACATTTTTCTTCCTTTCTATCGGGCCCTTGCGACCCATGGCATTCAATTTCTGACTATTTCGGTGCCGATGCCCTTGTCGGTGTAGATTTCTAAAAGCAGCGAATGTGGAATTCTACCATCTATAATATGGGCTTTTTTTACGCCTGCGTCCAGCGAGGTCATGCACGCTTCCACCTTCGGAAACATTGCCTCGCCGATAATGCCGGCATCGATCATCTCTTTTATCTGCTTCTCGTCAAGACTTGAGAGCCAGCTATCAGGGTCGTTGATATCTCTACGGATGCCGTGCGTATCACTTACCATGACAAGTTTTTCCGCAACTACTGCGGCGGCGACCTTGCCGGCTGCGCTGTCGGCGTTGATGTTGAGCTTGTTGCCGGCACGGTCTCTCGCAATTGAGGCAATGACCGGTATAGTTCCGTCGGCACAAAGTGTCTGGAGTAACTTTGCATTCACATCCACAACCTGGCCGACCAGGCCGAGGTCAATCTTTCTTCCATCCTCACCCGCCAGTCGCAGCGGTTCAGCAAATAATATGCAACTGCTGAGTGAATGCAGGCCCATTGGTATGCAGCCGAATTCGGTAAGCTGCTGACAAATCGGCGTGTTGATTTTATTCACAAGCGTATGCTCCACTATTGTCAAGGTTCGCTCATCGGTATAGCGACGACCCTGGACCCACACGGGCTCGAGGCCCACTTCGTTCATAGCGCGTGTAATAGCCTTTCCGCCGCCGTGAACGATAATCGGCCGCATCCCTACGGTGGACATAAAGGCGATATCAGCGAGCAGCTTTCCTTGCAGGTCGGTATCGTCAAGCACACTTCCGCCGAGTTTTACGACCACAATTCGTCCACAAAAACTGCGGATGTACTCCATCGCCTCGATCAGCGCATCAGCTTTGGCAATAGCTTCTTCCACAACGACAACTCCAGAAAAACCCAGCCGAACAAGCGGCTAAGTCTATTGCCGCAGGCCACATCCGTCAACTCATATTTTCCTTGTGGGATTTGGCAGGGTGAACCCCGCGATAAATCGCGGGGCTAAATATAAGTGAAAGAACAGTAAAATACCTTTATTCAATGACAAAACATTGATCGGTAAGCTATAATTTACGTACTAATACTCGAGAGCAAAAACAAATGTATTCGCATCGCCTTTCAGCAGGAGGCCAAGACATGAAAGCAATCAAATCCCTACTTATTCTAACAGCCACAATAGCATCGGTAGCAAATTGTGCAGAAACACAGCTTATCGTGGAGGCAAATAACAGGTTTGCGCTGGATATCTATCAGAAGCTTTGCAGTAGCAAAGGCAATTTGTTTTGCTCGCCTTACAGTATTTCGACCGCACTTGCACTTGCCCACGCAGGAGCCAAAGGCCAAACAGAAATGCAAATGGCTCGCGTGCTGCATTTTCCCACAATCGACGATTCAAACTCGGCGCAGTCCGTAATGAACATGGACGATTTCGCAGCGGCATTTGGAAAGATTATAAAGGACCTTAACGAGAGAGCAGCAGCCAGCGACTATGAGCTTCGCGTTGCTAACGCCCTTTGGGGCCAGAAAGGTTACAGCTTCCTGAAAGAATATCTCGAACTTATCAAGAGCCACTATGAAGGAAACCTCCATGAGGTGGATTTTGTAGCAGCGACCGAATCGACCCGGCAAACCATAAATTCCTGGGTCGAGGAAAAGACCAACGACAAAATCAAAGAGCTCATTAAGCCAGGCGTCCTCGACGCGATGACACGCTTAGTGTTAACAAACGCCATCTACTTCAAAGGAAACTGGCAAAGACAATTTGAAGAGAATAAAACAAAAGATGCGCCGTTTAATTTGCTAAATGGGCAGAAGACCGATGTTCCGATGATGAACCAGACAGCGGAATTTGGTTATATGGAAAACAAAGATTTCCAGGCTCTCGAGCTTCCTTACGTGGAGAACGAGCTATCCATGATTATTTTGCTTCCAAAGCAAATCGATGGCCTTGCGCCGCTGGAGCAGAAACTGATTTTTGACAATCTGAAAACGTGGCTCGGTCAGCTTCATAAGCGGGAGGTTGTGGTTTCGATTCCAAAGTTCAAGATTACAAGTCAGTTCAGTTTGGCTTCTGTGCTCAAATCGATGGGAATGACAGATGCCTTTTCGGCAAGGAAAGCCGATTTCTCCGGTATGACCGGCAACAGAGACCTTTGCATCTCAGCGGTTATCCACAAGGCTTACGTTGACGTGAACGAAGAAGGCACGGAGGCAGCGGCAGCAACGGCGGTAACAATGAAGCTAACATCGGTTGGTCCAAGCCATACACTGGTCTTTCTCGCCGATCACCCGTTCCTATTCCTTATCCGTGACAACCAATCAGGCAGTATCTTGTTCATCGGCCGGGTGACGAATCCAGGAGCTTAGGGCAGAAACCGGCATCCAGCACCTCGGTGAAATCATGTCGATACTATCCAATGTTTTACCCGCCTTCGCAGAAAGCCACGGGCTATGCTACTCTGCAAAGTAGCTTGCTACGTAGCACGAGTGCGCGTGGGGCTCCACTTTCGGCGGTCATCTGTGAGTTCCTTTTCTGATATGCTGGACGTTGTCATTTAGCCGGTCCCAATGCGCATTCATCTCAGCGAGGACTTGCTGGCCCAGATTGGTTGTGTGCGTTGTGGAGCGCAATTGCACACGCCAAAGCCCAGCAAGGTTGACCTTGTATTCAGTGCCTGACCTCCACATTTGTTGTCATTGGCAAACCTAAATGTTTATGATAGTCAACATTTTAACTAAGTAGCGCCTGATAGAATCGTTACGAGCAATAATAGAAATCAGCAGCTCATTAAGCGCCGCTTTGCTGCAACACGTCATTCCTACCCCTACAATACTCTTATCCATGAAAGTAAAGGCAGAACATAAAGTCGATATAATCGTGTGGATTTTTTAGTCTGTTTTATTGGTCACACAGACATAATCAGGCAAGTACCTTCATTTTGCTCATTCGGGCATAAGTTTTGCACTATATAATATCATTCTGAACCATTCGTCGGCTCTTTGGCGAGCCGCCACAGACAAAATTCATCCGTAAGGAGGGGTGTGATGGACGAAAACAAGCTGGCTGACACGCTCAACGAGTTGGTCAAAGAGTTCGGGCAGACGGCTGAGCCGCAATACAACAAACTGGCCAAGCTCGCCAAGCAAGCCCAAGAAAATCACAAACAGCTTCAAAAAAGCATCGACAACTTGCAGGAATTGCTGGACTATCTTCGCGTATGCATTAAGTATCAGGCTTTCGACCTGGAAGCCACACGCAGAGAAAACGAGTACCTGCGAAAGCTGCTCGAAGAAAGCGACGAGCAAGAAGGCAATTAACTCAGATACTCATTTTTGAGTCAAAGACCGGCTGCATCTGTCTCGCGAGAAACTCGTGCGTTGCTACTGCGGAATTGATTGATGTAGTCCATTAGCACTTTTAAGACAGTTCCACCACCCACCTAACACATACGCACTCACAAGCTCCGGCTTACCAACAGTATACATAGAAACAAATAAACAGGCCTTTTTATGCCCAAGATAAGATAGTTTGTGCTCAGAACCGGAAAGTCGGATGCATTTCCTGTCGATAAAATTAAAACCGAAGACAAAAAACTATAGTCCGAAAATCGAACATTCGTCAGTTTGAAGCATATAAGCCAATAAGAAAGGCCAACTAAGACGAGCTGGTAAGACATTGTCCACGATGTGTTGACAGGTAAAGAAAAAGTGGTATAATTAACAATCGGGGTTTGTGTTTAAAATTGTGCTTCTTTTTCGTTGCGGAAGTACAAAAATTTATGGTCAAGTGTGACAATGCGTTTTGGGTTGGAAAATGTTTGAGCGTTTTACAGATCGAGCACGAAAGGTTATGGCGCTGGCTAATCAAGAGGCCCAGCGTTTTAACCATGAATATATAGGAACAGAGCATATCCTTCTTGGCCTTGTCAAGGAAGGCAGCGGAGTCGGCGCAACGGTACTAAAGAATCTTGATGTTGACATCAAGAAGCTTCGGCTTGAGATAGAAAAGCTGGTTAAAAGTGGGCCCGATATGGTGACCATGGGCAAACTGCCACAAACACCACGCGCTAAGAAGGTAATTGAATACGCAATTGAAGAAGCACGCTCACTGAACCACAACTATGTCGGGACCGAACACATTCTGCTGGGCCTTTTGCGAGAGAGCGAAGGAATAGCAGCTCAAGTCCTGATGAACTTGGGGCTGAAGCTGGAGGAAGTTCGTCAGGAAGTGCTGAATCTTTTGGGCGCCGGAGTGGAAGACGAAGTAAGCGGGCTCGGGATGAAGGTTGGCCCGACAGTAAGTCGAAAGCCGAAAAGCAAGACACCTGCGCTGGACAGCTTCGGCAGAGACCTTACTGAATTGGCGGCCAACAACGAACTTGACCCCGTTATCGGCAGAAAAAGGGAGATCGAGCGGCTAGTGCAGATACTGTGCAGACGCACGAAAAACAATCCAGTACTGCTGGGCGAAGCGGGGGTCGGCAAGACCGCAATTGTAGAGGGTCTCAGCCAACAAATAGTCAATAAACAAGTGCCGGAGCTGTTAAAAGACAAACGTATCGTCGTTCTTGATTTGGCAATGATGGTTGCCGGGACAAAATATCGCGGACAGTTCGAAGAGCGTATAAAGGCGGTAATTAACGAGGTAAGGCGAGCTGGCAATGTAGTCCTGTTCATTGATGAGCTTCATACGCTAGTCGGGGCTGGCGGCGCTGAGGGCGCCATAGACGCCTCGAACGTTCTAAAGCCGGCCCTTGCCAGAGGAGAAGTTCAGTGTATCGGCGCAACCACGCTGGACGAATACAGAAAGTACATTGAAAAAGATGGTGCCCTCGAAAGGCGCTTCCAGACAATCATCGTTGAGCCACCTTCAAAAGATGAGACTCTAGAAATACTCAGGGGACTTCAAGATCGCTATGAGGCACACCATAGAGTTCGGTTCACTGATGAGGCACTCTTCCAGGCAGTGGAACTATCAACAAGGTACATCGCCGGCAGATGCCTTCCTGATAAGGCAATAGACGTAGTGGATGAATCAGGGGCCAGAGTGCGATTGAAGAATATGACTCCTCCGCCTGATTTGACCGAGATTGAAGGAAAGATTGAACAACTGCAGCGAGAAAAGGATGAAGCAGTCAAGAATGCTGACTATGAGCGGGCCGCGGCACTGCGAGACGAAGCACAGCAACTTCTGGACGAGAAGAACCAACTACAGAAGAAGTGGTATCAGGAAAACAAAGAGGCGACGGGCCATGTGGATGCCGAGGTAATAGCGGAAGTGGTCAGTAACATGACGGGAGTTCCCCTGACAAAACTTGAGAAGAAGGAAACACAGAGACTGCTGGAGCTTGAAGCTGAGCTGCATAAAACTGTGGTTTCACAGGATGAAGCGATCAACGTTGTGGCCAAGGCGGTTAGACGAAGTCGAAGCGGCATGAAGGATCCGAATCGTCCGATGGGCTGCTTCATATTCCTTGGTCCTAGCGGTGTGGGCAAGACGCTTCTTGCGCAGGCCCTTGCGGAATTTCTGTTCAGCGATAGGAACGCTCTTATCCGGCTGGATATGAGCGAGTTCATGGAAAAGCACAATGTCAGCCGACTGGTTGGCGCGCCGCCGGGCTACGTGGGTTACGAAGAAGGCGGACAGCTAACTGAGCGGATAAGACGCCGACCATACGCTGTGCTGCTTCTGGACGAAATAGAAAAGGCCCATCCAGATGTCTACAATATGCTATTGCAGATAATGGACGAAGGCAGGCTCACCGACAACTTCGGACGAAAGGTCGATTTCAAAAACGTCATTCTCATTATGACCAGCAACATCGGAGCCGAGCTAATTAAGAACCAAGCCGGTTTTGGCTTTAGCAAAAAGACTCCGGAATCAAATTACGAAAAGATGAAGGACGTCCTGCAAAAGGAGGTTGAACACCACTTCAGGCCGGAGTTCTTGAACCGTGTTGACGATACGATAGTGTTCAGGACGCTGACGAGAGAAGACCTGCAAACAATCGTCGACTATGAATTGGCAAAGGTATTCAAGAGGCTGACAGAACACGGCTTGAAACTGGAGTTGACCGAACAGGCAAAGGAATTCCTTATCGACAAGGGCTACAATCCTGAATTCGGCGCCAGACCCCTGCGAAGGGCGATTGAGCACTACATAGAAGACCCACTTTCGGAAGCGGTTCTTGCAGGCAAATTTAAGGGCAAAAACCTCATCAATATCACCGTGCAGGACGAAGAGCACTTGAAGTTTGAAGGCACCGAGACAAAAACCCCACAAGAAAGCGAAGCCCCACAAGTCAGAGTATCAAAACCACAATAGCACTCTGAGCATGCACATCGAAAGCTCTCGTGAAATCACATCCGATAATAGATAGAACAAACACACAACCTCGGCATTACAGCTACTGGCTGGTTTGCTCAATTTCCAGCGGGCTCTGCTGATGGGCTAAAAGTTCCTCAAATTCCTTTATCGGCATCCACTCCACGCGACCGTCCAGCCAAAGCACGGCATATCCATCGTCAAGAAACGATGAACGATACCTTTTCTTAGTATAAGCAAGAATCTGGTCCGGTCCCGCATCGATGCTGACCCACCTGGCTCTGTAATATAATTTACCGAGGCGAACATAACCTTCGAGAGTCTCTTTAATGCTGTCAATGTAAGATTCCGGCGGCACTGCGCCGTGCGTTCTTCGGTACTGGATTACCTTCTGACCAAGCTGGTCCATTGCCCGCATCGCCTCGGAGCGATTGATGTAGTCTTTTAGGTTAATCATCGCCACTACAGCAATCGCTGTAATGAACAATACGGTGCCAGCCTCTACTAAGAGCGCTTTTTGACGTTTATTCATGGTTCGTCGCCTATCATCTGTGACCCGGTTTAAGAATCACGGTTCACAATTCTTGTTTTGCCATTTTGAACCTGAATTTTACCTTCAGCGAACAGTTTTATAGCCAGTGGGTAGGCTATGCACTCCTGCTGAAAAACCCGTGCGGCGAGCGTTTCAGGGGTGTCATCATCCTTTACTTCGCAAACTCGCTGTACGATTATCGGGCCCCTGTCGTATTCATTACTGCAAAAATGTACTGTACATCCGCTCACTTTGCAACCCTCAGCAAGGACTGCTTCGTGAACATAATGACCCCACATACCCTGACCTCCAAAGCTCGGCAGCAGAGCAGGATGGATATTCATAACACGATTTTCATGCTGTTTCGGTATTTTCCACAAACAAAGCCAACCGCCCTGCACGACGAGGTCCACATTTGCGGTGACGAGGTGCTCTCCTATACGCTCGCTGAACTTCTCGATGTTCGGATAGTCCTTTTTGCGAATGATTTTGACATCGAGGCCGGCATTTTTTGCCTTCTCAACACCGGCCACCGTTGAGCGTGAGCTTATCACGACAGCCACCTCAGCGTTTAGCTCGCCTCGCTTAATGTATTCGAGAATATTCATCAATGTTGTGCCGCCGCCGCTGATTAGCACGCCGAGGCGTATTCTCGGTTTTAAGTTTTGGGTTCCCTCGACCCTGCTCGGGACAGGTTTGAGTTTTGAGTTTTCAGGCTCCCGGATGTCTCGTTCGAGATTCAAGGCTTGGTTTACGAGTTTATCGGCTTGTTTGTTTTTCTCTCTCACGATGTGTTGGACCTCGTAGCCTTCGAATTGAGCCAGTAAATCGGTAGCTTGTTGAAAAAGCGGTCTGATTTGGTCGCTCTTTACTTTGTATATTCCGTTAATCTGTCTTACAAGCAGTTCGCTGTCACTAAAGACGGTGAGTCTCTCAGCACCAATTCCCTTTGCGGCTTCGAGCGCTTTTACCAATGCGGTGTACTCAGCGACGTTGTTTGTGGTTTGGCCGAGAAAAAAGGCCTTTGCTGATAGTTGATTCCCGGCAGAATCGGTTAAAATGAAACCTGCCGAAGCCGGGCCAGGATTGCCTCTACTGGCGCCATCTACGTAAGCGATTACCTCGTATCTCGCATCCGGCATCTCGTATCTCGTGGATATGCAAAATGAGAATACTTAATGAACGAGTCAAATACCATAACCGCTTCGGATTAACGTATTCACTCATCCATTTATAAGATTATTTACGTTCTTCCGCTCCGAGCACAAGTATTCTCGTGCAGTTTGGGCAACGGATTATATCATCTCTTGTCAGGAGCAAGTTAACACACTCAGCCGTGATACCCATAAAACAGCCGCCACAGCTAAAAGCATCTGATCTGTTGCCGTGTTGTTCGATCGCAACCACAGCCTGTCCATCGTACGTTTCAGCAACACGTTTGAATATTTCCAGATGCACTGTCGGTATGGTCTTGGCGAGGCTGTCCCATTCAGTCTGGATTTGCTCGATTTCGGCCTGGTACTCAATTGCCAAGGACTCGGACTTCTTTCGGATTTGCTCGAGCTGTTGTTTTTGCTCGTCTATCTCCTGCTTGATTCGATTGCACTCGGCTTGGTCAGTCTCAATATCCTTCATTAATCCCAAAATCTGTGTTTCGAGCTTGGAATTGTCGGCTTTGGTAGTATTAAGCTGCGTAAGCAGCGCAGCATATTCTTTGTTTGTTCTGGCATTGTTCAATGAGGCTCTCAGTTTATTTATCGCCTCATCCTTACTCTTCAACTCCAGTTCCAGACGATCGCACTGAACCTGTGTGAGCTGAATTTCTTCCTTTTTCGCCTCGAAAGCACTTTGGAGACTACGGACTTGATTTTCCTGTATGATTACGGCTCTTCTACATCTTGTAAGCTTTGCCTTCGCGGCACGCAGGCGATTTTCGACACTCTGAAGTTTGACCAGGCCATCGAGTACAGGTCCCATTTACGCTCCTTATCGCCGGCTATTTAATTTTGAAACCCGTATTATGTATATTATTTTGCCGGGTCGCAACCCAAATTTTCTGTTTTTCCGGATACATTTGTTTTTTTACTCAATAACAAGGCTGATAAGCACAGGGAATATAAACCCACATAAAACATGGGGCTACATACCGCCAAGGACGAGACCGCTCTTTCTTCCGCGGCGGCAGTGTGTATAATTGTCATGCAATGAAAGAATTGCTGCGAAAATTGATTCAAGCTGAGACGACTATCGAAAATGGTGAATTGACCGCGGCGGAGATAATTTCTGCTGAGTTTGGCGGGGCCGGCATCAATGCGCAAATAGAGAAATGGGGTCAAAACAGGGCAAATGTAATGGCTCATGTTGGATCAGCAAAAGCTAAGCCCGGCATTATGTTTGTCTGTCATCTTGATGTTGTGGGGCCAGGCGAGGCAAAGTGGGAGCACCCACCCTTCGGAGCGGTTGAAAGCGACGGCAAAATCTATGGCAGAGGCACTGTGGATATGAAAGGCGGCATCGCCGCGATTGTAAAATCTATTTGTCAAGTTATCAACGAAGGCACAAAACTACAGGGTGACATTGTATTTTTGGCAGCGGCAGGTGAAGAAACAGACAGTTGCGGCATAAAAAGATTTATTGATAACTGCGACTGGCCCCTAAGGGGCTGGCTGCCTTCGATTGCCGGCGTCGTTATCCCTGAACCGACGGATTTTGCGGTTGTTACCGCGCATCGTGGAATGATGTGGCTCAAGGTCACTACAAAAGGCAAAGCCGCACACAGCTCGTCACCAGAGCTTGGTGTCAATGCAATAAACTCCATGAGGGCATTGCTTGACGAACTGGACAAATACAGAATTGATGCTGAGCCGCATAATCTCCTTGGCTCCAGCTCAATGAGTGTCAACACTATCTCCGGCGGCAAGGCTATGAATGTCGTGCCTGATGAGTGCATTGTCGGGGTGGATATCCGCACTGTGCCCGGGCAGAATCACGAGGTGATTTTAAAAGACCTAAGACAGATTCTTATAAAGCTGAAGGAACAACATCCGACATTTGAAGCTGAGGTCTCTGTTGATAGAGCAGTTGAAGCAATAGAAACAGAGCCGGATTGCGGATTTGTTAGAGAGTTTTGTAACACTGTTGGTGTAAGCGAGACAAAAGCGGTTAGTTATACAACAGATGCACCACATTTAAAGCCGTTAGGTGCACCGATCATAATATTTGGCCCAGGAAAACCGGAATTATGCCATAAGCCGGATGAACATATTGAAATCTCCGATCTGGATAAAGCCGTCAAATACTACAAGAGTATCCTCCTTCAGTTCTTGGCTTAATTGTGGAGCCCCACGGGCTATGCCCGTGGGGCTCCACAGCGCAAGTTGTTCGACCAGCCGGGAAATCCGTATCTTGAGTTCATGATAAAGGGCTATGCTGTGCCTTTGCCGAGAGGGAGCGGAGGTACTTGATTTAGAGTCCTTCACCCACTGCTGTTGAATCCCTGAGGGGCATAGGAGCTATGAATCACCTCATTCCTCTTTTCATATAAGGTATCAGTCGCTGTCCGTCTTAGGTATGGAGCAGAGGGCCGCTACACTTCCCACTGCCGAACACTGTGAAGGATTAAAGGAGTGCGATTCTCCGGTTTTAGCGTGATTGCATCTATCACAGGAACTCCTTAGGAATTTTTTTACTATTTATCCCGATTTTGTCGATATTTGTCCTTGACGGATGCATGCTCGATCTTTAGAATTGTCGTGTATTGTAAATCGAGGTGAATTTTTCAATGTCTCAGATTAGGGAAAACAAGCAGAAGCAACTAACAAGCCACAAGGTGGCTATGATGCTTTTGCGCACCAGCTTTCCAGCCGGCACGACCAGCACATTTGCCGTCAGCATTTTGGTATGCCGAGGAAAGGAGGCTGCTCCCTAAGAAAACTTGAGAATATACTTTAGAAGTAAAAAGGCCTTTCAGGGAGCTAAAGAACCTGAAAGGCTTTTTTTATTTTAGTGTTACCAGCAAGACGAGTGCTCTTGCGAGGACGTGGAAGGTATGCAGAATTATGAAAGTCAGAGAAATGGACATTGAATTCTACAGAAGCTATATGGCTGAGCTTGAGGCTAAAGCCCAAACAAAATGGCAGTACAACGAAATGAAGCCTTGCGGCGTCAATTACAACAGTATAAGCCGTGCCTGGCTCTATGACAAAAGCCATCAGAGGTTCAGAGACTACAAGACTGAAAGCGAAGAGATAATCGCACTTCTCGGCCTTGACGCAAATCGCACAGTTATCGATATGGGATGCGGCACAGGAGCTTTTGCGATTCACGCGGCAAAGCACTATAGAAAAGTGTACGCAGTTGATGTATCAAAGACAATGCTAAGACGTGCTCGAAGCAAAGCCAGGAAGGCTAAACTCAACAATATAGAGTTCCATCATAGTGGATTTCTGACATACGAGCACGAAGCAGAGCCTGTTGATGCGGCTGTCTCGATGATTGCGCTGCACCATTTGCCTGACTTCTGGAAGCTGATAGGACTTAGACGAATGGCACAGATGCTCAAAACAGATGGCAAGCTGTATCTCTTCGACGTGGTCTTTTCGTTCGACATTGAGAGCTACGAATCCTGTATCGAAGAATTCATTCAATCAATGACCGACCGGCTTGGTCTTCAGAGCAGAGACGCGATAAAGACACACTTCCATCAGGAGTACAGTACCTGCGACTGGACTGTGGAAGGTCTGCTTGAAAGGGCTGGGTTCCAGATAGATAGTGCCGATTACAAAGATGGTTTTTTCGCCGCGTATTTATGTACAAAAAAAATAGTATAATTTCTTACGAAATAGAGGTAACCGATTGTTCGGTTAGTAACCGTTCTTAAATCAAGTTTGAAAGTATGTTATTTGGAAAGGCTCGCTGTGCTGCCGGAAC
Source organism: uncultured Pirellulales bacterium (assembly GCA_964519995.1). GTDB lineage: Bacteria > Planctomycetota > Phycisphaerae > Sedimentisphaerales > Anaerobacaceae > CAZFLY01. The sequence continues at coordinate 15,236 of CAZFLY010000051.1, forward strand.
AAAGAAGAAAAGGCTATGGTACGGCATTAGTAAATCACGTATTCGAGCGAGTCCGGCAGATTGGAGCCGAGCAGGTAGAGATAGGCATTATTGCAGAGGATGCAGAGCGTACAAACTGGTACAAGAGGTTTGGCTTTGTTCATAAGGGCATAAAGAAGCTCGATCATCTACCATTTGTCGTGGCTTTTATGTCAACCAAGATAAAATGATGTACAATTGGTCAGGAGATTCCGATGAAAATATCCAGGTTTTACATAGTTGATGTATTTGCTGAAGAAAAATACGCCGGCAACCAGCTTGCTGTAGTCCGAGATGCGGCAGCTCTATCAGATGAGCAGATGCAGCAGATAACTAAAGAGATGAACTATTCGGAGACAACGTTCATTCTGAGCGATGAGCCGCGAGAGGGTGGTTATGATGTTCGGATATTCACGCCGGGAACAGAGGTGCCTTTTGCCGGGCATCCGACGCTGGGTACAGCTTATGTGATACAAAAAGAAATAATTAAAAAACCTGTCGAAACAGTAATCCTGAACCTGAAGGTCGGCCAGATTCCTGTCACTTTCGAAAAAACTGGTGAGGGTGAGGATATTCTTTGGATGAAACAGATTGAGCCGGTCTTTGGTGAGGTTTTTGACGCAGGCGATATTGTGCGGGTTTTGACAATTGAAAGAAACGACATTGACGAAAAATTCCCAATACAAGAAACCTCTACAGGTTTGCCTCATATAATAGTTCCGCTTCAATCATTGAAAGCCGTGAAAAGGACCAAGATAAACAAGGACGAATATTTCAAGTTCATTGAAAATATAAACACAAAAGCGATTCTAATTTTCTGCTCAGAGACATACAATCAGCAGAATAACCTGAATGTGCGTGTGTTTTGTGATTATTATGGGGTTCCAGAAGATCCTGCAACGGGAAGCGGAAACGGTAGCTTAGCAGGGTACTTGGTCAAGAACCAATACTTCGGGACAAGCAAAATTAATGTTCGAGTAGAGCAAGGCTATGAGATCGGCAGGCCATCGCGGCTTTATCTGAGAGCTGAAGAAAAAAATGCCAAGATAGAGGTATTCGTCGGCGGAAAAGTCATAATGGTTGCCAGAGGAGAGTTGGTATAGTCGTTTGTTGATAGGAGAGCATCATATGAAATCTTACAAGATAGATTTTGAGTCGATGCCGTGGAATACGCCGGCAGCCGGCGTTAGGTTCAAGGCTTATGAACGAGGCAGCAAAAAACTACGATTAGCAGAGTTTACCAGAGAGTTTGTTGAGCCTGATTGGTGCACCAAAGCTCATATTGGATATGTGCTTCAAGGCCAAATGGAAATAAACTTTAATGGAAACATAATTACGTTCGGCCCTGGTGACGGAATCTTTATTCCAGCAGGCGAAAAACACAAGCACATGGCAAGGGTTCTTACAGATTTCGTAAAAGTAATCCTGGTTGAAGACACCTAAATTTCAGCTGGCGGATAATGATATATGCTGGATATTCTTAAAGTCGAAAGTAGCGAAAATCTCGAGCAGATTAGAATCCTTTGGCAAGAATACGCTGAATTTCTAAAGACCTGCTTCAATGAACGTGTAGAATTGCCTACCTTCAAAGAGTACTTCAAAAATTATGAGCAGGAGATCGCTAATCATTTACCCGGCCGTTTCGGCCCCCCTAAGGGCTGTCTGCTGCTTGCAAGATATCAATCAAAACCTGCCGGTTGTGTTGGGCTAATGAATTTAGGTGACGGCATATGCGAAATGCGAAGACTTTTTGTAAGGACCCAGTATCGCGGACTGAGCATCGGAAGAGCTTTAGCTGAAGCTGTCATTGAGCATGGACGAAATATTGGTTACGCGTCGATGCGGCTGAATACCAATCGGAGAATGACCGAAGCAGAGGATCTCTATCAATCCCTTGGATTCCGAGAGATTGCACCTTATGAGTATTTCGACGTAGATGGTATGGTTTTTATGGAGTTGAAATTAGCGTGATAAATCGGGGAAGAAATTATGGATATACATTTCAAGAAGTATCACGGCTTGGGCAATGACTATCTCGTGATCGACCCGAACGTCCGGGACATCGAGATGACAGAAGCTAATATCCGTCTGATTTGTGACAGGCATTATGGAATCGGATCGGATGGTATATTGTACGGTCCCATGAAAAAAGATGATATGCTAGAAGTACGTATATTTAATCCGGATGGCAGTGAGGCTGAGAAAAGCGGTAACGGCCTGAGAATATTCGCAAAATACCTGTTTGAAAATAAATATGTCGATAAGAAAAATTTCGACATCAAAACTTTAGGCGGTATCGTTAAAGTCCAAGTAGAAGACGGCACAGCAAATCTGATCAAAATCAATATGGGCAAAGTGACATTTACCAGTAGCGAGATTCCAGTGGTTGGTGAGAAACGCGACATCATCAACGAAACACTCGACGTCAACGGGACAAAGTATAAGATCACATGCCTGTCAATCGGCAATCCACATTGCGTTATCCCTATGGAAGATATAAGCGAAGAAAAAACAAAAGAATTAGGGCCTAGCATCGAAAATCACAAAATGTTTCCCAATCGGATAAACATGCAGCTACTAAAAGTCATAGACAGAAATAACATCGAGATTAGGATTTGGGAAAGAGGAGCAGGATATACCTTAGCTTCCGGCAGCAGCTCCTGCGCTGCGGCAGCAGCAGCTCACAGATTAGGCCTGGTGGATGATCAAATAAATGTAAAAATGCCCGGCGGAAGTTTATCAATAGAAATCGGCGACAACGAAGAAATATATATGACCGGCCCCGTTGAAGGAGTTTTTGAGGGACGCTTTCACACGGATCTAATGGAAAAGATATCGCCAATAAGCTAAGTAATCAGTGGTAGATACGTCGAAGATTTCGGTGCCTTTTATGTGCATTTCGCTTCTGTTTTATCAACCGTCTTTGCTAAACTTGGGCATCGGCCACAAGTTTGGACAAATATAGCAGTCGGTCTTCATTCTGCATAATAGGGGCAGTTCAAAAATCAACTGTATTTCGGTTTTGAAATCGCCGATTATTATAGTATGTCTTACGTTGAAGCAATTTTAGCACTATTTGCGATTGTTGACCCGATAGGCAATATCCCAATACTGCTCCATATCACCGAGCATACTCCCAAGGGACAAGCCCAAAAGGCCTTTAATACTGCCGTAGTCGTTGGCGTGCTCATTCTGTTGGGCTTTTCGTTTGCCAGCAATGTGATACTGAATCGCGTCTTTCATATTTATCTGGCCGATCTGCAACTTGCCGGTGGGATACTGTTGTTGATTATAGCAATTGACCATCTGATATTCGGTACACTGCGTCGGTCGGTCGAAGTCACGGGCACTTTCAGTCCCTATGAGATCGGCTGTGTTCCTCTGGCCTGTCCGCTTCTTGCTGGACCAGGCGCAATGGTGACCAGCCTAACAACGCTTCAAAGCTCCGGCCCAGCTAAAGCAGTAGTTGCAATTGCTGTAGTCTTCGGCACCCTCTGGCTTATCATGCGGTTTATTGAGCCGATACATAAGTTCCTTGGCAGGATGATTTGCACTGTGTTTTCAAAAGTGATGTGCCTGTTCATTGCTGCAATCGGCGTACACATGATAATGTCAGGCTTGCAGTATTATTTCACAGTTGCCAAATGATACCCTAAAACCAGTCAAATCGTGGCCCAGAGACGCAGACATTTATTCTCAATGACTGTTTTTCGCTGGAGGCCATAAACTCCCGGTTGATCTGAGACTTGCTTACGCCAACCGTTTCTGCCATCTGTGGCAGAACCTCTTTGTATTTTCGCGTCGAAACGCCTTTCATCAGAATCTCCAGAATCCGAGAACCGAGACGACTGTTTATGACCAGGGCCTCATAGGCCGGAATAGATATTTCTTTGCCAGTACCTCTACCTTTTTTCCGCAACCTGGGTTTCTCCACACGCAGCTTGCGTTCACTCAACGAGACAACACCAAACTGGCGAGGTTGTCAATAACGCTGTTGACGAGTTGTCCACCTATGTGGCTCGAGCGATAACTAAGAGCCTCTAATGCTCTGTTGAAAGGCCTCACCGTCATTTCGACCGGAGCCCCCGTTCTTGCTTTCGCAAGAAAGCACTGGGGCGAAGTGGAGAAATCTACTTAAAAACAGATTTCTCGACTCGCCTTCGGCTCGCTCGAAATGACATTTTGAACTCTTTTCAACAAAGCAAGCCTCTAATAAAATGAGTATAGCCTTATGTTGTCATCCCTTCGGCAAGCTCAGGGCAGGCTCTGAGCGAAGCGAAGGATCTGGGTAACGAATGAGAAATTTCTTATGCGGGCCAGATTCTTCGCTCCACTGCGTTCCGCTCAGAATGACATTGTCTCATTTCGTTAGACGCTCTAACGATAATCGGGATTAGACTGGCCTTGAGAATGTCGAACAAAATGATGCTGGACAGAAAAGTTATAAAAGGTAAAAATGCAACTAGAAAACGCTGTGAGAGGTTTAAATAGAAACCTTACACGGTTCGTCTCACCCTGCCCCTGCGTCTCCCGACGCTCGCACCTGCGGTTACGCGAGTGCAGGCGCGAGTCGGGGCAGCGGGAAAGAATTCTGGCCAGAAAAATGTAAAGGTTATGTGTAATGAAGAAATTAGTAATATCGCTTCGGTGCTTTGTGTGTTTGGCTTTGGCAATATCTGCCGGTTGCAAGAAGGAAGACGCCGCTGAGCCAGAAGTATTATTGAAGTTAGGCCACAGTCTTGACATAACGCATCCTGTACACAAGGCGATGGTATATATGGCCAAGAAGGTCGCGGAAAAATCATCCGGACGGATGAAAGTGGAGGTTTTCCCGAACGAGCAGTTGGGCACTGAGAAGGAATGTATAGAAGCGCTGCAATTGGGTTACTTAGCGGTAACGAAGACATCTACAGCGGTAATGGAAGGGTTTGTGCCACGAATGAGAATATTCGGCATTCCTTATCTTTTCAGAGACTCCGAGCACTACTGGGATGTCCTGAAAGGACCTATAGGCAAAGAATTACTTTTGGCAGGTCAAAGTAAAGGGCTGCGTGGTTTGTGCTTCTATGACGCGGGGTCGAGAAGTTTTTATGCGAAGAAAGAAATTAAAAGCCCCGAGGATTTGAAGGGTTTGAAAATCCGCGTTATGAAAAGCGTGATGTCTATGAAAATGGTCGACACTATGGGCGGTTCACCAACACCAATTGCATGGGGCGAACTATATACTTCACTGGACCAGGGTGTTGTTGACGCAGCGGAGAATAACCCGCCATCGTTCCGTACATCGAGGCATTATGAGGTCTGCAAATATTACACACTGGACGAACACACAAGGCTTCCTGACATACTGATAATCAGCGTGCAAGTGTGGGATAATCTGAAGCCCGAATTTCAACAGATACTTCAGGAAGCAGTGGATGAGTCTGTTGAATATCAGCGTAAGATATGGGCCGAAGCTGAAGAAAGCGATATGAAAATAGTTCAGGAAGCCGGCGTTCAGGTCAGCTACCCGGATAAGAAGCCCTTCCAGGCCTCCGTCAGGAGTATATGGGAAGAGTTCGAGGGCACCGAAATCGGCGAGTTAATCAAGCAAATACAGGAGGTAAA
>CAZFLY010000052.1:0-20414 GCA_964519995.1 uncultured Pirellulales bacterium
TTGACAGCCATATCGAGGTCGGCTTCGCCATCGACGTAAACATGGCAGATGCCGTCAGCGTGGCCAAGAACAGGGACATTTGTATTGTCCATAATGTAACGAACGAATTCGTTTGAGCCGCGAGGGATAATCAGGTCGATGTATTCATCCAAAGCGAGCATCTCCGCGACATCCTGGCGGGTCTCGAGTAACTGAATCCATCCTTTAGGGATGCTTGCCTTTTCAGTTGCCCGGGCAATGATATCGGCGAGAATCCGGTTTGTGTTCGCCGCCTCGGAGCCGCCTTTTAGCAATACAGCGTTGCCGCTTTTAAGGCAAAGCGTCGAAATCTGCACCAGGGCGTCGGGCCGGGATTCAAAAACCACGCCAATTACACCGATGGGGCAGGTGACCTTATAAAGCTCAAGTCCCTTGTTGAGTTCGATGGCACTGAGCGTTTTTCCAACAGGGTCTTCGAGTTTGATAAGACTGTCGATACCCTCGCACACATCTGCTATTTTATTCTGATCGAATTTAAGGCGTTTCAGCAGCGGAGCAGCGAGTTTGTTCTTCTCGGCTTCAGCAAGGTCCTTATTATTGGCGGCGATAATTTCGGCGCTATGCTGCTTCAGGGCCTGTGCAATGTCTGCCAGAGCTGTGTTTTTCACCTCTGTACTGAGGACCGCCAATTGGATTGAAGCTGCCTTGGCATTTGAGGCACTTTTAGCTATAGTCATTTCGATTCACCATTAACATTTTACTATTGACTATTTAGGGTTTGATTTTAGATAATCAATAGTCAATAATCAATAATCAATTGGTTTGCGGGTGTAGCTTAGTGGTAAAGCTCCAGCCTTCCAAGCTGGTTACGCGGGTTCGATTCCCGCCACCCGCTCTTGCTACGACATGCTCCGCCATGACGAGTTTGGATACGAGCGGGATAAATTAAGGGTACAAGAGCACGAATTCATGCCAAGTGGGGGACATGCTTTTAGGTAAAGAAAGCATATTCTCATTGCAGTTTCATGGATGGTGGTGATGGGCGAATTTTTGGGGCTCAGTACGGAAAGGTGATAATAAAGGGGATATGGTGATTGTCTCATTATTTACACTATATGGCCTGAAAGCAACGGGCTTGTTTGAGCATGGTTTTAGGATTGGATTAGGAGTGTCAGTGTAAACTTTACAGGTGTACTGTGAAAAACCAGCACCGGCGTAAAAAAAACTTGTAGGTCCGAAATATCAACACCAATCGTCTAAGCACTTTGGCTGGCTGAAATTAGCTCGTCTGTATAACCGTCCTATAATAAAACATAACTAAAAACTGGAAAAAATAGATTTTGTTTGTTGACTGAGTGGGAGGAAGTGGTAATATTTCCCATTGATATCAAGGCAAGTGGGACAAGTGCCATGCTTTTATTAACAGGCGAATACCAGCACGTGGTGGATAACAAGGGTCGAGTTCTTGTTTCGAATAAGCTGCGAACGCAAATAGACGTGGATGAGCACGGCAGCAACTTCTATCTTGTCCTCGGCGCAAATGGCATTCTATGTTTGTACCCTGAGAAGTACTTCGAGCAAATAGTGCATTCGATTGCACCTGGTACAACTGCCCCTGATGAGACTGTGGCTTTTGAGCGAATGAGCTTTGCCTTGGCCAGCAAGGTAGAGTTGGACACCCAGGGTCGGCTGCTTTTGAACGAAAGGTTGCGTAAAAGAGCAGGCCTGAAGGACCACGTCACCCTCGTGGGTGTCAGAGACCATATAGAATTGTGGAACGACGAGGACTGGGAGCAGTATCTCGCAGACCATATGGCCCAGTATCAGGCGCAGATGTCACAAGCCCGCCAAGTTGTTTTGCAGAAACAGAATAGGGAATTGTAGCTTTTGAGATGGAGGCAGAATGATTGCGGTTGAATTAGATCATTTTCATATTGTAAGTGAGAGCCTCGCTGGTCTAAGGGAACCTGATGAGCAGGCCCAAGCTTCGCTGGCAGTTCTCAGCGAACGTCTGGAGCGGTTGAAAAAAGCCGGTGGCGCATTTTCCAGCGTTGCTTTTTCACCTTACGTTGAAAAACTCGAGAGCCGAGCCAGCACAATAGGGACGGGCTGAAGTACTTCTGCGTTTATCTTGGCTGCGTAGCCAGGTGAAAATGGTATCAGCGTAGATCGCGATATTGTATGTGCCGATGTGGAGGCAGATGCGATAAAAATAGAGCATATTCCGGTTCTTTCGGAAGCATTAGCCGAACAGATAACGTTACCGCCGGATGGGGTGATGGTCGATACGACCATAGGACATGGAGGTCACAGTTATCTGTTCGGCAAAAATTTGGGCACTAAGGCGGTTTTGATTGGCCTTGATGTTGATAAAAATGCAATCCGAGCGGCCCAAAGTAGACTCAAAGACCTTACCTGCAAGGTTATCCTGTTACACTCGAACTTTTCACAAATAGCTGAGCGAGTCCACGAGCAGGGCATCGATAAGGTTGATTTCATACTGGCAGATTTGGGCTTGTGCTCCGCTCAGTTGGCCGATGCGCAATTTGGCCTCAGTTTTCAGGCAGATATGCCTCTTGATATGAGAATTGACAAAAGATTAAAGACCACTGCCGCCGATATAGTTAATAAGACAGACGGAAAATCGTTGGCTGATTTGATCTATAAGTTCGGTCAGGAAAGAGCATCGCGTCGAATTGCTCGGCTCATCGTACAACAGCGTAAAATCGAGTCCATAACGACAACCGGACAATTGGCATCGATGGTCTGCAGGGCACTGAGACAGCCAAGACAGAAACGAAGGTTAAGGATACATCCGGCGACAAGGACTTTTCAGGCCCTAAGGATAGCTGTCAACGACGAGTTGGAAAACCTGAAGCAGTTGCTTGTTTCAGTACCAGGGCTGCTTAAAAAAGGCGGCCATATAGCGGTTATTAGTTTTCATAGTCTGGAAGACCGATTGGTCAAAATCAATTTCAAGTTCAACGAAGACCAGGGCATATATAAGATTGCAACAAAAAAGCCGATTGTGCCAACACGCGGCGAAATTATGAAAAACCCTCGGGCAAGAAGCGCGAAATTGAGAATAGCGCAAAAACAATAATTTCGTAGTGGGTCCCCTCGACTGTGTTCGGGGCAGGCGTGAGTATTGAGTGTTGCGTAAAAGCCTAACGCAATACGCAGAAGAAAATGGAGTTACCTTATGACATCTGATGCGAAGATTGGGTTGCTTCTGGGTTTGGTTTTCATATTCATAATTGCATTTATAATTAATGGACTTCCAAATTTTCGAAATGAAGCTAACAGTAACGAGTTGACCACAAATATGGTCAGCTTAGAAGATCGTTCGTTAGGTATTGCGACCAGGGAGCGCAAAGCGGAGGAATCCCTCAGTTGGACGGAACTTCTTGAGGGAAGTGCGCTCGATCTTAATGATCGCCGGCCAACGGGGGAAAAGAGCGAGGGTATTCGCTCTGTGCTTGCCCTTCCCGGTACTGATTTAGCCAGCAAGGGTACGACGGAAACAGCTCTTAAAACCGATACGGGATCTTCCATGCCGGCTGCCCCGCGTATCTATATCATAAGGGCAGGTGATAATCTGGCTGCCATAGCTCAAAAATGTTACGGTCCTGTGGAAGGTAACAAACGGATAAATATAAGCAGGATATTTCAGGCGAATCGCGACCAAATTAGATCTGCCGATGAGGTTTACGTCGGGCAGAAACTCCTAATACCATCTCTGTCAACATTAATGCCCGACAGAGACGACACTGCGGATGCGATACCCGACACAGTGTTTGAGAAGGTTAAATCCGTTGGCAGAAGACATCTTTCGACCCGTGAAACGCGGACAAAACAGAGTAAATGGTATACTGTACGCGAGGGTGACAGCTTGTGGAAGATTGCCGCGAATCAACTTGGAAACGGCACTCGTTATATGGAGATATCCAAGCTGAATATTGATATTCTGGACGATGAGGACGATCTTGCCGTTGGCATGCGACTCAGGATGCCTATCCAGTGACGGCGTGTGTCTAACTTTCAGTATCAGCGCATTTGCTATATTAACCAATGGGGTCTCGATTTATTTTTGTTATTTTTTTTCTTACGACTGCTTTGATTTTGGCTGTTTGGTTGCGCAGTGCAAACAATCGAATATTTCATGATCTCCGCAGATGCGAGACCGAGCGAAAGCAGTTGGAGCAGCAGCTTTGGCAAAAACAATTACGGCTGGAAAGTTTAATCAATCCTGCAACCATTTCTGAGCGTCTTGGTCGCTCGTGACATCTGTAGTGTGCATTGAGGCGAGAGTTACAAAATGCGAGATGCGAAGACTATGTACGGTAGAAGCTTTCGTCTTACTATTATTTACTTTGTGCTTTTAATTGGTTCATTTCTGGCTCTAGCAGCGAGATGCTTCTATTTACAGCATTTCAAGGCCGACCATTACATTAAAGAATGTCTTAGGCAACAGCAATTCTACAGCTTTTTGGAGCCTCAACGAGGTGTGGTCTTGGATTCTTGCGGAAGAGTGCTGGCGGCAAGTAACAGAATCCGAACTGTTTTTGCCGAACCAAGAATCATAAAGGAGCCTAAGAACACTTCCAATAAGCTCGCTCCAATTGTTGATATGGGTGCGCATGAAATCTGCAAACTTATTATTGAAAGTAAGAATCCAGGTTATGTGAAGATTAAGGCCGATGTCACATCCGAGCAGGCTTGTGCTGCCGGCAAAATCCACGGCGTAGGCGTCCGGTATGACTGGGTGAGATATTATCCGATGGGACGGCTTACTTCGCATGCGGTTGGTTTTACCAGCACAGACAATCATGGCTTAGGTGGTATTGAGTTTCAATACTGCAAAGATCTGTGCGGTTTGCCTGCAAAGAATGTATTCCTTGCTGATGTTCGTCGTCGGCCGATCCGTCCTATTCGTGAATCGATACACGAATCATCAGCCACAAATCACGGGCCGCGAGATGGGTGCGGGATCATTTTGACCCTTGATGCCGCCATTCAGCAGTTTGCACGAGCCGAGCTAATTAAGCAATATGAAAGTTACGAGGCCGAATCGGCCTTGGCGGTTGTGGCCAACCCAAAGACAGGAGCGATTCTCGCTATGGTATCACTGCCGGATTTTGAGCCTGCCGAAGCCAGATTTGCCGATGCCAACAGTCTCTGTAACCGGGTCATAGGCGAGCAGTATGAGCCGGGCAGTATTATAAAGCCAATTGTGGCTGCGATTGCACTTGATGCTGGCGTTGTGAACGAGCAGGAAAAAATATTCTGCGAGCACGGCAGCTACTCAGGCAGGGGCTTCGGGCGAATTGGCGAATACCGTCAAGGCTTTGGTGACTTGACAATGCGCGAGATTCTGGTCCATTCCAGCAATATAGGCATGGCTAAGATCGGTCAAAGGCTCGGCAAAGAAAAACTCTACGAGGGACTAGAACTTTTTGGTTTCGGAAAAAAAATAGATATTGAGTTGCCCGGTGAGGCTCAGGGATTGTTGAGACCCCCCGGCCAGTGGACGGGTTATAGTGAAACACGGATACCTTTTGGCCAGGAAATTTCTGTGACTGCCATTCAATTATTGCAGGCATTTTGCATACTGGCGAATAACGGTCGTCTGGTTCATCTATATCTTGTCAAGGCAAAGGTTAGTGCTGACGGCTCAATTGTCGACGCAAGGCCCCCAAAGCCGGGAATCGGATATGTCGTTAGGCCGGAGGTTGCTAAATTGCTAATCGCCGAAGCTTTGACCGGCGTTATCAATGAAGGAACGGGGACGAAAGCCCGTTTGGATAAATGGCAGGTTTTCGGTAAAAGTGGTACTGCTCAATTAGCTGGAACTGATGGCAAAGGCTATGAAGAGGGTGCTTATGTGGCATCCTTTATGGCTGGTGCACCGGCTGGTGACCCTCAGGTGATAGTCTTAGTATCGATTCGCAGGCCTAACGTAAAGCTCGGCAAAGGTTATACCGGCGGTGTTGTCGCTGCTCCGGTAGCTGCGGTGATACTGGAAAAAACGCTTAACTATCTCGAACGAAATACGCAACACGCAATATGATATACCAAGCAATAGCCGAAATAATCTATGCTGTTGCGGAGGAAAGAAATCCTGGTCTTGTTTATCCTCTGATTTATCCATGGCTATGAATTATAGTTTGCCAGTAATCATTTTTCTCTGTAGAAAAAATTATAAGTCATTTCGACCGAAGCGGAGAAATCTATTAAGAAACAGATTCCTCAACTCCGCCCCCGTGCTTTCTTGCTTGCCTCTGCCCCCCATGCTTCCTTCGGAAGAAGGATAGGGGGCAAGACGAGGCAGGAGGCGAAAGCAGGAAAGGGGTCTCCGCTTGGAATGACGTTGTATGTTTATGCCATATCGAATTTCAAGATTCAGAATTGAGGATTTCCTATGTATCCCGCTTCGATGCAGAACTGGATGATGTCACGAGCTAAAGGCGCTGCGTCACGTGAACCATGCTGGCCGCCCTCAACGACGACTGCGATTGCAATACTTCGTTCGGTACTATCTCGGGCAAATCCGCCAAACCAGGCATTGTCAGGTTCCTCCGTTGAGCCTGTCTTGCCGTAGACTATTATGCCTTGTTCGGAAAGACCACTATTGGCAAATTCATTGTATGCTGTACCGCCAGGCTCACTAACAACAGCTCTCATGCCATCATAGACAATAGCCAAAGTCTCCTCAGAGATACCGAGGGAGATGTCATCGGAGTTTTGAGTTTTAAGTTTTAAGTTCTTAGTTTGAGATTGCTTCGCTTCGCTCGCAATGACGGAAGAGAAGAAGAGGCGCGGCGGTTTGAGGATTCCACGTCGTGCGATAGCTGCCATGGCATTTGCTACCTGCAGTGGTGTAGCGCGCAGGTTGCCTTGGCCTATGCCGAACAATCTTCTTTCGACTTCACTAAGCGGGGGTATTTGTTCGAAAGATGATATTATTTTCGTTCCTGACACGAGAATAGTTGATATTTGGCCGGGTGCCTGCCTTAGATCTCGTGCCCCGTGCCCCGTGGCCCGTAACTCGAGTGACGAAACGCGGCCATAGCCGAATTTGAACAGCCACTGCTGTAAAATTACAGGCTCAATTCTGTCAGCAAGTCGCGAAAAGTAGATATTGCAACTACCCCTTATGGCATTGCGCGCATTGTTTGGCCATGTGTTGTGACCCGTTCTATGTTGGTTGTAAATCCAGCAGCTTGGCCAGCCGGCAGGTGCGCTTTCGGCTGGACAGCCGATGATCTCGTCCGGTGTTATTTGGTTGGATTCCAGTCCTGCTATGAGGATTAGTGGCTTCACGACCGAGCCGGGTGGGTAATGCTTATTTATGGCTCGATTTATCAAAGGTTTGTTAGGATCGCCTGCAAATTTACTATACTCGTACCGGGCGCGATTCAAATCGAAAGCAGGTAATGAAATCAGGGCAAGAATATCACCTGTCGCGACGTCGATTACGACCGCTGCTGTAGGTGATTTGAAGTTGGGATTCAACCATTCGTCGCAGAGATATTCTTCGATTCTCTTCTGAAGTTCGATATCCAATGTGAGCTGGACGTCTTTGCCAAACTGCGTTTCGGTTTGTCCTATTAATTGACGGTCTATGTCGTAGATCAGTTCACCACGCCTGCCGCGAAGAATGGCTTCGCAGATATATTCAACGCCGTCTTCCCTCCCACACACTTCACCATCGAGGTAGCTTGCCAGCCTGTCGTTCTCGAAAAGCCTCTTGTCTTGTTCTTGTGTAGCCGGTCCTACCCAGCCAATCGTTTGGGCAGCCACTGAACCGTATGGATAGAATCTGTGTCCCATAGGCAGAATTTCAATTCCCTCAACGTCCATGAATTCGAGCTGAGCCGTAAAGATGTCGTCATCAGTTTTAAGCTCGAATAAGGGATAGCTTTTATACATCTCTGCAATATCAACTTTAGCTATCAGCCGGATCCGGTCGTTTGGGTCCGGGACGGCCTCTTCGAGATCACGGTCGGGATAATTCCTTTTCCAGGCAAGATATTCGCGCAGGTTCCATATATTATCGTTTATTTCCTTGATCCTTGTTTCAATGTAGTCTTGGCTGAGGCCGAAACGCGTGCACTTTTCCATGACCTGCCGCAGGCACTCCAGTTTAGCCTGGAGTTTCTCTTGCAGGTGGTTTGAATTTGCTTTTGAATTGTCATTATCTGTGGCTGCCAATAGCAATGCTTGTTGGACGCGCTGATCTAAAAAAGAGCTGAGTCTATAGTCTATATACAGGTGAAATCTTGGTTCATCGACGGCTAAAATTCTACCGGTTCGGTCCAGTATTTTGCCTCTGATGGTCTTGAGCTGCTGATACAGGCCTCTTTGGCGTTTTAGTTCGGCGATATCGTCCTGAACTCGCGAATTTGGAAGTAACTGCATTTGAAACAGACGAAGAACACAGATGAGTAAAAATAATGCACTTACGATTACGAAGATTTTGGCTCGCTTGTCGTACATTGTAAAATCAGAATTTAGAAATACGGACACCTTAACTGATTGTAACTGAGCAGTTCTCTGTTAAAACCTGCGAGTTTTACGCCCTTTTATACGCATCCACCAGGCTACTGGCAAGAAGAGAAATGGTCCGACAATGGCCGAGTAAAGCGGTTTGAAAAATAGCTCTGTATAGGTATTGGCCGCGGTTGGTTCGGCCTTCAGGAAGGTTAGAATAAATGCCAAGATAGCAGTTAGAAATCCAATAATAAAGATGGCAACTACTTGGTGAGATGTCTTTCTGATTGCCATGACACGATGCAGGTCCGCCAGAAGTGTGCCAAGCAGACCGAAGCTGATTGTCTGCGGACCCATTGTCGGACCGATGAGGTCTGCGGCGAAACCTAATGAAAAAGAGGCTATGACTACCTCTATGGGATCGTAATTTATGGCAAAAAACACAAGAAGGATTAACAGTAAATCTGGTCTTATATTTGCGGTCGTAACGGTTATTATGTCAACAAGGCTGATTTGTAGTATGGTGGCAATAAGAACAAGCACTACGAACCGTGGCCAACGCATTAATGTTTTCTCAGTTCAAAAACTTAAAAAAAGCACTGCATTGAAAGTTCACAATCATTCTCTGTATAACCAGTCCCGTTAGTTCTTGGATCTGTTTTATTTCCTCAATTCTGCTGGGGGATTTGTCACAATCACCGCAACATCTCTCAGTTGTTCCAGATTCGTGGCCGGCTCAACCGTTATGTCCCAAAGTGTTGGATTTTCCTTATCTCTTTTGCATTCGGCCACTCTTCCCACTATCATCGGCACATCCAAGAAGCCGGGTTTCTTGCAGGCATAGATAACCTGATTCTTCTGAACATTGTGCTTTACCTGAACCTGTAGTATCCGGCTGGTATTGTTGCCTGTACCCTGCATCAGTCTTTCAATGTTCAGTTTTTCTATCTTGACTGGTATTTTGCATGTCGGATCTGTAATAAGCTTGACCTTAGCTCTATAATCCGAGACCTCCGATATTATTCCGATGATACCATTGTCACTTATAACGAACTGTCCCTCGGTTAGGCCATCGTTTCTGCCGCGATTGATAATAAACTCCTCTGTAGAAGACGTAATGATATCAGCGATTACAAGATATACACCTTTAAGGCCAAGTCTGCTCCGCAATCCTGACAGCTTTCGGATTTTCTCATGTTCTTGACGTAGCTGCTCGTTGATATTGGCCAGATGATTCTGTAGCTTGTCATGTTCTCTTCGGCTGACGACCTCCGTACGCGATGGTGTGCGCATGGCAAGTGAAATGCCTCTGCCGATTCGTAGCGGCCGGCTGAAAATGTGTGCGAAGGTGAGCTGTAATCTACCTGTCAGGCTTTTAGGGGCAAACAAGAGGATGAACCCACCCAACATGAGCCAGGTGAATAGTATTCGTCTGGAGACTCTAATACGCTTCCGTGTCATAATCGTATTGCGTATATGGTATTGCGAATTGCGTTAGTTATTAGTCTGTTACGCAATACGCATCACGAGCGACGCCCGACGAATCATTACCATCCGCGCTCGTTGTGGTCCATTGTGTCCTTCCACAGCTCCAGGTTTTCCAAATAGACGCTGGTGCCGCGAGCTACACAACTTAGGGGGTCCTCAACTCGCTGCACTTTCAAGCCAGTTGCGTTAGCTAAGACAGTATCCATTCCGCGCAATAGCGATCCACCACCACAGATGTATATGCCGTTATCGATCAAATCCGCAGCCAGTTCAGGCTCGGCTTTTTCTAAAGTAGCTGTGACTGCGTCAATAATCGCGGCGATGGGGTCACGCAAAGCCTCACGAATCTCCTCACTTGTTATGACGATTTTTCTTGGAAGACCCGAAATGGTATCTCTGCCCGCAACTTCCATTGTTAATTCCTCTTCCATTGGTGCAGCAGAACCAATTTGTATCTTAACCTTTTCGGCTCGTGCCTCGCCGATAAGCAGGTTATACGTTTTCTTGAGGTGGTTAATGATACCCTCGTCCATATCGTCCCCGCCGATACGAATGGATTCGGAAGTGGCGATATCAGCCAGACTCATTATGGCCACTTCTGTGGTTCCGCCGCCAATATCGACAATCATTGAGGCCGTGGGGTCTGTGATTGGCAATCCCGCACCTATACCGGCAGCCATTGGCTCATCTACCAGGTATACTTTGCGGGCTCCAGCACGTTCGGCGCTATCTATGACAGCTCGTCGTTCAACTGCTGTTATGCCGCTCGGAACGGCAATGACCACCCGAGGTCTAACCAAACCGCCTCTACCATGTACTTTCCTGATGAAATAGCCCAGCATGGCCTCGGTGACTTCGAAGTCACTGATCACGCCGTCTTTCAAAGGTCTTATTGCTGTGATTGAGCCTGGCGTTTTGCCAAGCATTTCGCGGGCGATTAAGCCGACAGCCTCGCCGTCATTGAGAACAAGATTGGTTCCTTTGCGGACCGCAACTACGGAAGGTTCATTGAGGACAATACCTTTGTCGCGGACACAAACCAAGGTAGTGCAGGTACCGAGGTCGATACCCATATCCATACTGAACCAACCCAAGATTGTGTCCAGTAGCACTTTCGACTCCTTTCTCCAGTTCCCAAGATGAGATTGTCTGAGGGCAATCTCAATTGTATTGGGTATTTTTTATATGATAGAGCAGTTACCGCAGATATTCAAGCGGCTATGGCACCTTAAAGATTGTACCATACTGGGAGTAGCATTGGTAGGCTACGAATGCCGCCGTAGCAAGAACTACGCAGAATGCTATACCGAGGATGACCGTGTAGATATTGTCGGGAACGACTACTTTATTGCTACGGGCCTTACCATTAGGGCTCATATACCAACCTCACATAATCCGAAAGACCCCGAAAAAGACCTCATCGCGTTGTATATTGTCATAAGTTCGTGCTGACGCTATCGCCGACTCTCGGGGGTTGCTGGACGAGCTCTAAGATACCAACTGCTCTGTCAGAGTCAACGTCCAAAATCAAGATATCGCAAATAAACTTGTCGCCTCGAGTGACGTGGAATTTCATCTCATTCCTGACCCCATCCGCTGTACCTATGGATATTTCTGCCAGAGAATTCTCCAGGTCCACGGCGGTCACTAAACCTTTTAAGCCAATATCTTTGGTGACAGGCATAGCGGCGGGGGCGGGGCGGGCTATCTCTCTCCTTGGTGTGACGGGCGTGGGCGGAGCAATAACTCTGCCGTACTGTCGAAGGAGTTGGTCCAATTTCGTCTGCAGTTCGGTTTTTTCTTCAAGCATCTGTTTGTTTCTCTCTTGCAGCGTGGATATTATTGCTATTTTTTCAATCAAGGCATCAGTTGTTTCTTTGAGTTCATTGCGCTGCTTGATCTGTTCAGTTCTCACTCCGGACAGCTCTTTCTCAGCGTCCTCGAATAGCTTTGTTTGCTGTTGAGCGGTTTGGTTGGCTGCCTCTACGAGGCTTGCCATGCTAGACACTTTCTGAAGCAGCATTGCATTTTCTCGTATAAGCTTGTCAAGTTTTGCCTCTAATTCGCCAACCGTCATAGTGAGCGAGCTGATTTCCCCATTTAATTGCTCTTTCTGCCGGTCCGTCTCCTCGATTTTTTCTCTTAGTTGCCTTTGAGCGTCTTTTTCATTTTCCTTCGCGGCCCTGAAGTCGTTGTAGAGTGTATCATATTTTTGTTTGTAGTTATCAACGTTAGCAACGTAGGTTACCACTAAGCCGCAGAGAAAAACCGAAAATACCGTCAAAAGGACTATTAGGGTCTTTGTAAGAGTACTCAAACCAAGCTCCTTTCGCTAATCTGTGCACTTTTTGGCTTCTGCAACACAACCAATGAAAAACTACATGGCTCTATAAGTCCGATAAGCAACTGTGGGGGCGTAATCCCCTCAAGAGTAGCCGGATAAGAAGCCGAGCCATGACATTGGGCGCCAACTATATAATTTTACGCTTGAAGCTTGAAAAGGTCAAGTTATTTTTCCCAAATAGCCTAAATAGAATACACCCCAAAACGTGTGATATGACACCGAATGACCGTGGATTCCAAATAGCTTATTTGTTCTTGGCACACTGAAAAATGGCCTTGGCTGCAGCGATGCGCACAAATTTTGACTCATCTTCTAATAGTTTTGGCAGATGCCCTGTTAGTTTATCTGTGCCGATTTCACTTATAGCCAACGCTGTCAGAACCTTTATACGCTCTTGACCCTGAGGGTCGATGCCTGGGATTAAATTCGTCTTAAAGACTTCTTGTACCACTTCCTCGCCGGTACTGTCTCCAAGTTTGCCGAGCTGTTCGGCAGCGGCCAGGCGTACCTCCGGTACACTGTCATCCAGCATCGTTATCAGGGCGTTTTTAGCCTGCTCAGTCCCCAATGCTCCCATAGTCCTTACGCCCATCACTCTTTCATCGGCATAGACTTTTATCAACATTGCCCAGGCTCGTTCTAGTATCTGCTCATTGCCAAGCATGGCTATAGACTCTGTGGCGTTGAATACTACCTTGTCGTCTGAATTCTTATGCCGCATTGCCCACCAGAGAAACTGTAGTGCCCCTTTGTCGCCGCTTTTACCCAACAGAAAAGCTGCATTTGCTCTAACGGTTTGGTCGTCGCTTGCTATCGCGTTGCGAAAAATATTCAGGTACTCCTTTTGCCCGAGCCTGTACATAGAATAGGCAGCAGCAATTCGAATATTTTCGTTTTCGTCTTTTAGTAAGCCAATAATCTCGTCTTTTGCGAGAGAATATTTCAAATCCCCGACTGCCAAAATTGCCAAGAATTTGACTGGTACGGCTTGGTCTTGCAGCAGTTTTTGAACTTTCGGCATTAGTTTGATCTGTTTGGTCGAAGCAATGACCTCGATTGCGTTGGACCTGACCTGTGGATTGACATCAGCTAAGGCCTGCAGGATGATTTGATTAGCTTTCGGCACGAGGCTTTCAATCGAGCCTGCCTTTGGCTGCCGCGCGCCTGTCTGCAGAGCTTCCTCGCATCCTGGAACAAGGACTGCTAAGGCAGTGGCAAATACCACGCAGGAACCCAAAATCCTAACAGTTCCATCTGTTTTTATTTTGGTGACATTGCTTGGTTTTCTCATTTGGCTACCTCGATGAGTGAATTGTGAGTCTCCTGACTCTACCCGATTGTGCCAGAACCAGCACTATTATGGACACGATTAAACATGCTACACAACAGAAATCTAACCATTGTCCATGTCTGCTGAAGAATGTTACTCTTTTATCTATCGGCATTTTATCAACAAACCATCCAGCTATACCCTGTCTGTTCATAGCTTCAGTTGGGAAATCGGCACTTGCCGAGATATAACCATCGTGTATTCGCCCCAGCGAGTCGATAAGGCAGCTTATTCCCGTGTTGACGCTTCGTACAATGGCAAGTCTATTCTCAACAGACCGGAAAGCGCAGACAGCCGCGTGCTGGGTGAGCTCTGTGCTTGGCAGGACTTTTCCGTCTTTGAACCGTACGAACCAGCCGTCGTTGCTTATGTTCACCAGCCAGTGAATTCTTTTTCGCCCCTGCTCATCCATAGCGAATCTTCTGGTCATGGCCGGGATGGTATCTTCATAGCAAATAATTACGCCGAATTTGTAGGTATTCGGCTGCACAGATTGCCTTGTGGTTATTTCGAATATCGTATATTCGCTGCCTGCGCCGAGGGAATAGTCATAGTTGTAGGGTGTGCATTTCATCAAAAAATTGTATAGAGGTCTGAAGGTATTGCGAAAAGGCAGATACTCGCCGAACAATACGAGGTGAATTTTATCGTATCGTTTATTGTACTGTTGGCCGGCGGGGGTGTAGAGGAAAGCGGAGTTATGCTCTACAAGAGAGATGTCCCAATAGCTTTCCGGCTGAATGTTTGCTCCATAGCTGCCGACGAGCACGTAGGCTGTTTCCCTTGAATGTTCACGCAGCGCTTTGTCGAAGACTTCGTAGTTCTCGGTAGGGGACAGGAATGGCCAAACGTCTGGATTGAGAGTTGCCTGGACCATAGTCTCAGGCCAGATGATCAGTTCGGCGCCGGCTTCTGCTGCGGCTTTGCTACTCAGCATAAGGTCGTCAAATATCTCTCTATCTGCCTGAAAGGTTCTTTTGACTGATTGCGGTACATTTGACTGCAATGATGCAACTAATGGACCGGTCTCAATGAATTTATCTGATTGTTCTATTCTCCATCGCCCGTAAACAAAAGTAGCAACCACCGCTATGCCCACCAGTCCTGTTTTAATAAGATTGCTAATTTTGAAAATATTTTTGAAG
Source organism: uncultured Pirellulales bacterium (assembly GCA_964519995.1). Taxonomy (GTDB): domain Bacteria; phylum Planctomycetota; class Phycisphaerae; order Sedimentisphaerales; family Anaerobacaceae; genus CAZFLY01. Next base: position 14,780 of record CAZFLY010000052.1, read on the forward strand.
CGTTGAGCATCAAGTATCAATTCTGCGAGCAGTCCATTCACCATTGCTATCAGGAATGAGACTCCAGCAGCGCCAAATATGTCAGCTATCTGGATGATTGTGGTATTCTGGAACTGGCTATGTGCGAGGAATCGCCAGAAGAATCCGCCCAGAAAAACGCCCTGTAGTCTTTCTGTTCCGACGACCAAAACGGGTACAGCTAAAAAAAGTGGAATCTTTTTTACTATACAGTAACGGATAGTAAGTGCAAGGATGGGCCAGAGTAACGCCGTGTAGACGCAAAAGGCAGCCCAGCCTAGGACTGTTATAGGAAAAACCCAGTAGAGATTTCCCAGCCAGTAAAGAAGTGAGACTGTGTAGGCTATAATTGCAAGACGCTTGGGCTTTGTTTGTGGCGAACAGGCAAGAATAAACGGCACGAACGATACCCATGCTAAGGGCCACCAGTTTACCGGCGGCTGAATCACCGTCAGCATCAGCGCCGTAAAAGCCAGTGATAGCGCTGACTTTACTGCCTCACCTCCTTCAAGTACTTTGGCATTTTTAAACTTTTTCACCGTCTGATACGAGGTAGATTACCAGCTTTACGCATCTTAAGCAGTTGGTCTGCAACTTCTTTTGAGGTAAAGGACTTAGCAGGGCTGAATTTTGTATTGAACCAATCGGTAAAATTTTGCAGGACAGTTTGGTCTTTTACTATCTGATCGCTTGGTACGTTGAATTGTTTGTAATGTAACTTCAATTTCTCTCTTTCGTCATTTTGCCACTTTCCCATAACGGAACCTCCGCATGCTTCTTTTGCGATGTTGCCAATATTGGATGACCGCGCAGTGGGCCGAGTTTGGCACTTTTTCTCATTTGGATCAAGTGTCTTTTAATTTGAACCGGCTGAAGAGGATTTTGTGACGCTCCGATTCTTTTGTTGAATTTATCCGTGAACAAACTCAATAGCCCTGCGTCTTCTTGAAGTTGTTCAGTGGTAATCTTGTTTTCGTGATAAAGCCATTTAAGCTCTTGCTCCATCTGCTTGGTCCATTTTTGCTCGGCTTCACCTTCCACTCCCAAATTCTTAGTCTTTTGAATCCGTTCACGAGATTCCTTGGCGTATTCGATCGAAAGCTCTGTTCCCGTAAATTTCCTGTCAAGCTTTGCAGCCGCGACGGCGGTCGTTCCTGAACCGCTGAAAGGATCCAAGACCCAATCACCTTCTTTGGAGCTTACTCGTATGACTCGTGCAAGAAGACTTTCGGGCATTTGACAGGGGAAATCCATACGCTCATTGAAGGTTCCGCACACTCTGGGATACTCATCCCAGACGTCATCGGGCATTTTACCTTCGGGGTTCGCTCGCTTATCTCGATATTTTTTCTGCCTATCGGAGATTATGCGTACAACATCATCGTTGAAGACAAAGTTCTTTCTATCCTTCACAAAATAAAGAATATGTGTGTGAGCGCGGGCGAATTTGTTTTTCATCTGCTGACCGAAGGTGTAATGCCAAATTATCCAGTTGCGCATGAAAAGGCCAAGTTCGTCTGCTATGATTTTCATATTCGCAGAATATTCATCGCCTATAGCTATATAGAAAGAGCCGTGCGGCTTCAAGACATGTTTGCAGACGCTCATCCACTGTTTTGTCCAGGCGATGTAGTTTTTACTTTTAATTTTATCATAGTACTTGTCGTACTTGTAGCCGATGTTAAATGGTGGGTCGGCAAAGATAAGGTCAGCGAACGGCTCTTCGACCTTGCTCAATATCTCTATGCAGTCACCACAAATTATCTGGTCCCTTAGGGACTGGTTGAGGAACTTTTGCATATCGATATTCTATTGCACAATCTTGGCTCTGCAAGATATAATTGGATGGGGCGGAGAGATAGAAAAGGGCAAGGCGTTTAATCCAGTTGTGGCTTGATTACTTTTTGTTCTTTGAATACCTTGCCGGTCAGGTAGTCGGTGAACGTGACCTTTACAGTCAACGACTCCGTAAACTCGTGGGCTTTGTCACTTACATCGAAGGTCAGTCTGTAGTTGAGGGTAATCAACGTAGCAAACCAGAGTTTCTTTAGTTCGCTTGGCTCAACCTTCCATCTGCCAAGTAAAGCCTCGCTCGCCTTGGGTGAATTCAGATCCCAGAGCTGCACATCAACAGCTCCACATGCCTTTATTATGTCACCATCCTCGTCTATCGGCTGAATATAGACGATCAGTTTTTCTTTTTTGCCGTCTTTGTCTTTATCATAAAAGTTAGTATAGCCGGTAATCTTGATTCTTTGGAGATTGTAGAGATTTTCGAGCTTATCCTTTGGTAAGCCGGACAATACCTCTATTTGCTCTTTTAGTTGTTCGTTTTCAGCTTTGTATTGCTTGATCTCGTCTCTTAGACGTGTTGTTTCCTGCCTAAGGCTTACGACTTGTTCTGCAAACCCTGTTTTTTGTCGATCGGCACTTTCACAACCTGCACCAATTGTTAGCATAATACCTACCAACATGGTGAGTAGTGCGTTAAGTCTTATGCTTATGTTTACCTTTTCACTCTTCATTTTCCTCACTGCTTTTATTATGCTCTTTGATGATTTCGGGAGCCTTTTGCAGTATTTTATCAGCCAGCCCGTAGTCAATTGCCTCTTGTGAATCAAGCCATAGATTTCGGTCACAGTCCTTTTCGATCTTTTCGGGGCTTTGACCCGTATGTTTGGCCAGTATGGCATAAAGCCTGCTGCGCAGCCGCAGTATCTCTTGTGCTTCGATATCAAGATCGGTGGCGGGGCCCTGAAGCACGCCGGGTATCAAAGGCTGGTGTAGGAGAATTCTGTTGTTCGCTAAGAGAAAACGTTTGTCCGATCTGCCGCCGGCCAATAGTAGTGCTGCCATACTCGCTGCCTGTCCAACACAATACGTTGCAACGTTACAACGCAAGAATTGCATCGTGTCATAGACCGCGAGTCCAGCGGTGATGGAGCCGCCCGGCGAGTTTATGTAGAAATGGATATCCGTTTTGTTGTCTTCGTTGCTCAAGAAAAGCATCTGGGCGATAATCAAATTGGCGGAAGCATCATCGATCCCTCCACCGAGAAAGACTATTCGGTCTTTGAGCAGCCTCGAATAGATATCGTACGCACGTTCGGTTCTACCGCTTTTTTCGATTACAATTGGCACCAAATTCTGATTTACACTCATATCTCTAATTCCGTAGATCGTGTTGCGATTACTTTTTATTGCTTTCCTTTTTATCTTTTTTCTCTTTGTCTTCTTCGTGCAGTACCTCATCAATCAAGCCGTATTCTTTTGCTTCTTCAGCGGTCATATATCGGTCTCTTTCGGTCTCCTCAGTGATCTTTTCGATTGACTGGCCGGTATGTTTAGCGAGTATCTGATTTATCATATCTTTGGCCTTGAGGATTTCTTTTGCCTGTATTTTGATGTCTGCTGCTTGGCCGCTGACACCGCCCCATGGCTGATGAAGCATGACTTTTGCGTGGGGAAGGGCGAATCGGCTACCCTTCGTGCCGGCAGCGAGTATTAGCGCGGCTCCCGATTGCGCTCGACCAATGCAATACGTTGCTACGGGAGAGCCGACAAAGCGGATTGTATCATAAACAGCCATCGTGTCGTCGACACTACCGCCGGGAGAATTGATGTAGAGGCTGATTTCACTGTTGCGCTTGAGATTGTCAAGATACAGCATTTTCATAATTACCTCAGCGGCTCGGGCGTAAGAAATCTCACCGATGAGAAAAACGATACGGTTTTCCAGCAGCATATCGTCCAGACTCATCTGGCGATAGCGCTGATAGGGACCATATTGATTATAAATCTCCAGATTATTCATGGCCTTTTTCATGGGATGTTCTATAGACATCTATGTTTTCCTTCTCATAAAACCTGATTGTTGTCAATCGTTTTCCTTAGCCGATTTCTTGGAGGTTTTTCTGGTCCTTGTGGCTCTCTTGGATGGTTTTTTCTCCGTTATTTGGGCTGACTCAAGCAATTTGCTGATGCACTTTGTCTGGCGAATTTCTAATTTAAACTGCGCCAGAGACCCATCTCGCTGCATCTCCTCTCTCATTCTCTCCGGACGTTGTTCTCGCTGAATGGCTAACTGCGCAATATGGCCGTTCAACTCTTCTTCGTTCACTTCAATCTCAAGTTTTTCCGCTATTTTATCCATTATGAAGAATGTTTTTAGCTGCTGTTTTGCGTGTTCTTCACTGCTTGCTCGAAGCTGTTCCATCTGTTCGTCAATCTGCTCATGCGGCAGGCCTCTGGACAACAAGTTAACGTACTGTCTTTTAAGAACTGTTGTCGCTTGCTCTGCCACTATGTCCAAAGGCAGGTCAAAGCTGGTATTGTCGAGTAGGTACTTGTATATCTGCTCAGCCATCTCGGTTCGCGCTTGGTTCTCCAAGCGGTGCTGCAACATATCGTGAACCTTCTGCCGCAGTTCCTCTTTGGTTTTCACGTCGAATCTCAGCAGGAAGTTCTCATCGAGTTCAGCAGGTTTGAGCCATTTTATGTCTTTGATTGAGATCTCGATTTCGACCTTCTTGCCGCGATAATCTTCTCTGAAATATGTCTTTGGCACTTCGACAGATGTATTCCTCGTGTCTCCGGTTTTGGCACCGATTAGCAATTCATCGAGCTTCTCGACAGGGATCGCTCCGATAAATCCGTTTTTTCTTACATACATCTCGATGTTGTTAAGTTTTTCTTCTTCTTCCACACCCTCAATTCTGAGGATAGCATCGCCGATGATTTGGTCCTCAAGTTCAACGTCTCCCTTCTCACGTGGCGTCCATACTCCCGACCATTTTCGCAACTGGTCAACTTCTTTGTCGACCTGTTCGTTTGTTACTTCAAGTTTTGTCCGCGTTACGGGTATGCCCTCAAGGGGCGGCAAATCAAATTCTGGACGCACTTCGATCTCGAAATCAAACTTAAAAGGTCCTTCGGCGGGCAGCTCTATTTTTTCAAAATCGATGTCCGGCTCTCCAAGTATATCCAGTTCGTTGTCCTTGATAGCAGCTTCGCTCGCCTCTGCCAGCAGTTTCAATTTGATTTGCTCGGTCGTTTCTTTGCCGAATCTTTTTTCCAGAAGTCGCCGAGGTGCCCGACCTTTCCTGAAGCCCGGCACTATAGCCTCTTTACGAAGATTTTCATATTGCTCGTCCGTAGCGCTTCTTATAGCCTCTTCAGGAATTTCTACGGCGACCTTTTTCTTGCAGGGACCTGCTGGTTCAATTGTCACGGTGTTTTTTGGAATTGTTGATTGTTGTTCTTCATCCATCTTGGCGCTCCTGCAGGTTTCTATTTGTCGTGATAAATAAAAAAGGCATCAGCCCGCATTTTTGCTTCGCTTGCCTCTGCGTCTCTCGTCGCAAAACAAGGCAGCAGGCAAAAGCGAGGCAGCAGGCTTAGCCAGGTCTTGGTATTTTTCGCCTGGTACCATCTCTGGCACGAGACTTTGGCGTACCGACGACCCACGCCTGACTACACTTAGCCGGTAACTCGCCGACACTATGAAGGGTTTCGCAACGCTAAAAGCGTTTCTGCTGGAAACCATCCTTGGTACGACTTCCGAAAGCGGGCGATGAGATTTGAACTCACGACATTCACGTTGGCAACGTGACGCTCT
>CAZFLY010000053.1:0-19658 GCA_964519995.1 uncultured Pirellulales bacterium
GACGCCGGCTATTCTGATATTCACTCCTATCTTTTTGCCTATCGTTGAGAAACTCGGCGTGCACCCGTTACATTTTGGCATCATTATCATAATGAATTTGTGTATAGGACTTTGTACGCCGCCTGTCGGGACGTGCCTTTTCCTCGGTTGCGGCGTAGTGCAAACTACGGTGACGAAAGTAATGCGTCATATCCTGCCCTTTTTTGTTGCAATGGTAGTTACGCTCTTGATCTGTACGTTCGTGCCTGAAATATCCATGTGGCTGCCCGACAAACTCGGATTTGTTAAGTAGCTATGTAAATAAATATTTTGAGGAAACAGGGCTGGGTGCGATATAGTGCTAACGTATCTTACTTGATTGGAATGGATATGAAATACTCAATGCAGGATATGCTCTTCGTTTTATGTATTTTGGTTTTAGCCTGTCCGATGGTAAGTGCTCATGATGGCTATGACCTTTGGATGGCCTACAGCAAGCTGGATGATGAAACGATATTGAAAGAATACAAACAGGCTTTTTCTTCTATTGTAATTCAGGGCCAATCTGAAACGCTCCGCATTATTCGAGAGGAAGTGAAAAAAGGACTGGATGGTCTTTTAGGAGCCGATTTGCCTATATGCAGTACGCTTACTACAGGTTGTTCTCTTGTCATTGGCACACCGACACAGTCCAACCTCATGCAAAAATTAGACTTGTCCAGTGAATTAGTAACTTTAGGGCATGAAGGATTCCTGATTCGAGCAATCGAGATTGACGGCATTCCATCAGTGGTCATCACCGCAAACGAAGATATAGGTCTTTTGTATGGTTCTTTTCATTTATTGAGACTTATGCAAAACGGACAGTCCCTCAGGGACGCAAACATCTGCTCCAGGCCTCGAATTCAATACCGACTCTTGAATCACTGGGACAATCTGAACGGCTCAGTAGAGCGAGGTTATGCGGGCAGGTCACTATGGAAATGGAATGAACTGCCGGAGACTATAGACCCACGATATAGAGATTATGCACGAGCTAATGCTTCTGTCGGTATCAATGGAACGGTAGTCAACAACGTAAATGCCAATCCTGTTATCTTAACGGCTGAATATATTACTAAACTCAAAGTGCTGGCCGATGTGTTCAGACCTTATGGTATAAAGGTATTTGTCTCTATTCGCTTTTCGTCTCCACTTCGGCCGACATCTGATAAGAATAGTCGACGTGGCGGCATTGGTTCTCTGGAAACGGCTGATCCTTTGGATCCTGATGTTCGACATTGGTGGAAAGAAAAAGTCAAAGAGATATATCAGTCGATTCCCGATTTTGGGGGATTTCTGGTAAAGGCCAATTCCGAAGGCATGCCCGGCCCGCAGGATTATAAGAGAACCCACGCCGATGGGGCTAATATGCTGGCTGAGGCCTTGGCTCCATATAGCGGCATAGTGATGTGGCGGGCTTTTGTATATGATCCTGAGGTTGATCCCGATCGAGCCAAACGTGCGTATAAGGAATTTACTCCCCTGGATGGACAGTTTAATACAAATGTTTTTGTTCAATCTAAAAATGGTCCGATTGATTTTCAGCCCCGCGAGCCTGTTCACCCCCTGTTTGGGGCCATGCCCAAGACACCTCTGATGCTGGAATTACAGATTACTCAAGAGTACTTAGGACATTCAAAGCATCTGGTTTTTCTAGCGCCCATGTGGAAAGAATACTTAGAGTTTGACACTCATGCCAAGGGTCAAGGCTCGCACGTTTACCGGATCGTGGATGGGGCTTTGCACAATTACTCCATGACCGGTATTGCGGGTGTGGCCAATACCGGATCGGACCGCAATTGGTGTGGTCATCTCTTTGGCCAGGCCAACTGGTATGCCTTTGGTCGCCTATCCTGGGACCACAGCCTGTCCAGCGAATCGATAGCTGAAGAATGGATTCGCATGACACTAAGCCGAAATAATGATGTAATCAAGACAATCAAATCAATGATGATGGGGTCGTGGGAGGCTTGCGTCAACTACATGACTCCGTTAGGACTCCATCATATTATGCAGGAAGGTTTCCATTACGGCCCCAGCCCCGACCATGCCCGAGGTCGGCAAGACTGGACCTCCGTTTACTACCACCGTGCCGATAGTGAAGGATTGGGATTCAACCGAAGTTCAACCGGCAGCCAGGCAACAAGCCAGTACTTTTCACCAAATGCCGAGAGATTTGACAATCTGAAAACATGTCCTGAAAAATACCTGCTTTGGTTTCACCATGTAAACTGGGACCATAAAATGGAATCGGGCAGGACTTTGTGGGAGGAACTATGTTATAGATACAATACGGGAGTTAATTATGTAAAAGAGATGAGACTGAAGTGGGATACGCTGGAAAAGTATATTGATAAAGATATATATTTGCATGTTCAGAAAAAACTGGCCACACAGGAAAAAGATGCCATAGTTTGGCGAGATACATGTCTTAACTATTTTCAAAAATTCAGTAACAAACCGGTGCCGGTTTTCTCTGACAAAGTCATTATTGAGTAAAATCAATCATGCGTGATGTTGAGCGGAACATAAATCTAATTCTGTAGAAGGAGATTCGTTATGCGAACAACCACTCTAACTAAAATTGTCTTAATTATTGCTCTATGCCTGTTTTCTTTTCATCGTGATGCCTTAGCTATCGGCCAGACTCGATATGTGGACTGCGTTTCCAGCAAAGGCAGTTTCAGCCTTGCACAAAAAGAAGAACTAGCCACGCTTTACGTTGATTCTAATGATTATGCCGGTGTTATCCGTGCCGTGAAGGACCTGCAAGCAGATGTTGCCCGTGCCACTAACCATACGCCGAAGGTCATACATGAACAAGCATCCCTTGGAAAAAACACGGTTATCATAGGCACGATTGGAAAAAGCCAAATCATCGACCAGTTGATCAAAAATGGTAAAGTCGATGCGACGCAGATAGCCGGCAAGTGGGAATCGTTTCTCATTCAGGTTGTGCAGGATCCTTTGCCTGGTGTAACTAACGGGTTGATTATCGCCGGCAGTGACAAAAGGGGAACCATCTACGGCATATACGATCTTTCCGAGCAGATTGGGGTCTCACCGTGGTATTGGTGGGCGGATGTGCCGGTCGAACATAAAGACAGTCTTTTTGTCAAGGCGGGCAGATATATACAAGGGCCCCCCGCCGTCAAGTATCGCGGAATTTTTATTAACGATGAGGGTTGGGCGCTTAGCCCATGGGTCAAAGAAAAATTCGGGAACTTTAATAGCAAGTTTTACACGAAGGTCTTCGAATTATTGCTCCGTCTGAAGGCGAATTACATGTGGCCGGCGATGTGGAGCAACGCTTTCAACGAGGATGACCCGAATAACCCTATTTTAGCAGACGAATATGGAATCGTAATGGGAAATTCTCATCAGGAGCCGATGCTGCGGGCGCAAAAAGAATGGGACAGAAGATACGGCAAGAGCTGGAACTATTGGACCGACGCCAATAATCTTCAAAAATTCTGGCGAGAAGGAGTCAGGCGAAATAAGAATTACGAAAGCATAATTTCAATGGGCCTGCGCGGAGCAGACGACACCGCAATGGCCAAAGACAAACCTATTCAGGAAATCATTGATAAGCTCCACGAGATTATTGACGTGCAGCGTAAAATAATAGCCGAGGAAGTCAATCCTGATTTAACGAAAGTGCCTCAGTTATGGTGTCCTTATAAAGAGACACAGGAATATTATGAAAAAGGAGCAAAAATTCCCGACGATATAACAATACTCTGGTGCGACGACAATTGGGGCAATATCAGGCGACTGCCAACGGAACAGGAGCGTAAAAGGAGCGGCGGGGCAGGTATCTATTGCCATTTCGACTTCCATGGCGGACCCCGCTCATACGAATGGCTTAATACCAGCCCCATACCAAGAATCTGGGAACAGATGCACTTAGCATATCGTTACGGGGCCGATAGAATCTGGATTGTGAACGTCGGCGATATCAAACCGATGGAGTTTCCGATCTCGTTTTTCATTGATTACGGCTGGAATCCCGATAGGTGGCCGGCGGATAAATTACCCGAATACACTAAACTCTGGGCAGAGCAGCAGTTCGGCCAAAAGTACGTGGCGGACATAGCAGACATCCTCACTAAGTACACAAAATACAACGGCAGACGCAAACCTGAGCTGCTGGCCGATACCTACAGCTTAGTAAACTATCGCGAGGCAGAAACAGTTGTCGATGACTATAACAAACTTGCGGAGAAGGCCAACAAGATTTACAAGACTCTTCCAAACGAATACAGAGATGCCTATTATCAGCTTGTGCTGTATCCGGTGATTGCCTGTGCTAATTTGAACGAGCTTTATTTAGCTCTCGGAAAGAATCGTCTCTACGAAAAACAAGGACGCGCCGCTACCAACGATATGGCCGATAAGGTTAAAGAGCTGTATAAGAAAGACGCCGAGATAACTAACTACTATAACAAGGTTCTGGCAGGCGGAAAATGGAACCATCTGGCGGACACAACGCATATCGGCTATACATCCTGGAATCCGCCCCCAAAAAATATTATGCCCGAGGTCAAGAACATAAACGTCCCAGCTGAGGCAGATATGGGCGTGGCGATTGAAGGTTCGGAAAACTGGTGGCCAATGGAGGACAGCGAAGCATTATTGCCTGAATTTGATCCTTTTAACCAACAGAAATATTATATAGAGGTATTTAATCGCGGACGTGTGCCTTTTGATTACAAAATTGAATCAAGAGAATCTTGGCTAATAGTCACGCCTAATCAAGCAAAAGTTGATAAAGAGCAGCGAGTGTGGGTAAGCGTAGACTGGCAGCAGGTGCCAACCGGAACACATCGCGCTGCGATTACCATAACCGGACCGAATGAAAGCAGCGTCGTCGTTCAGGCCGTCGTTAAAAATCCAGCGTCTCCGAAACGAGACCAGGTGAGTGGCTTTGTCGAGGCCAACGGGTATGTTTCTATGGAGGCTGAACATTATACCAATGCGGTAAATAAAGCACCTGTAAGATGGCTGCGCATCCCGGATTTAGGCCGGACACTTTCGGGAATGACGCCGTTTCCGGTCACCGCAAAAAGTCAGTCGCCCGGAGGAGACGGCCCCCGTTTGGAATATCGTATGCATCTTTTTAATAGTGGTAAAGTTGAAGTGAAGGTGTATCTATCTCCCACCCAAAACTTTCATAATACTCAAGGATTGCGGTACGCTATTTCGTTCGATGATGAGACGCCACAAATTATTAACATCCATGTGAATGATACAATTCCTGACTGGAAGTACCCTCCAACCTGGAATCAGGCGGTAAGTGAGAATATTAAAGTGATGATCTCTGAACACATGCTCAAAAAGCCGGGTGAGCATGTTTTAAAATTCTGGATGGTCAATCCGGGCATTGTGCTGCAGAAGATCGTCGTGAATACGGGAGGTGTTAAACCGAGCTATCTTGGCCCGCCTGAAAGCTTTCACAACAGCGGCTAGTTCATAAATAAAAAATCAAAGATTAAAAAGCAAAATGAAAAATGAAGATGCTCTGTAGAAAACATCGTGCTAAAAATCGTCATTGCGAGCGGAGCGAAGCAATCTCAAGTTGAAGAAGGCTTTTTCTGCCTGTCGGAAAGGAGATTGCCACGGCCTTTCAGGCCTCGCAATGACGTCCTGCGCAAGATTTCTACAAAGCAAAATAAAAAACTCAAAAAGTAATCTTTGTGTTTTGATATTGCTCTGTAGAAAAGACCCTCATGTCATTTCGACCGAAGCCCCCGTGTCTTCTGTCGAAGACAGAAATGGGGGCGAAGTGGAGAAATCTGCATGCAATACGCTGCTAATCCAGATTTCTCCACTCCGTTCGCTGCGCTCACTACGGTCGAAATGACATCTTTTCTACAAAGCATTTTGATATTTGATTTTCTCGGCATCTATGCCGCTACGTGTTCCGAGAGTAGGATAAAATAGCTTGAAACGCAAGGCAATATTGCGGGCCGATGGCTAATATGTTATCATGCAAAACCAACAAAATAACGGGCAGCCGATAAATAAGCCACAGGCTTATAAATTTTAAATTAACTCTGGATTGAGGAGAATCAGCATGTCATCAAAGGGTTTGTGTGTATCTCTGTTTTTCCTGTTGTCTTTGTCATTGTCACACGCTTACGGCGACACCAACATCCTGGCCAATCCCGGCTTTGAAAAGGGAACGGACGGCTGGTTCGACCGAACCTGCTCAATTGAGACCGTTACATCGCCGGTTCACAGCGGTTCGGGCAGTGCCAAAACATACAACAGAGGCGCGAACTGGCAGGGAATAAAACAGTCTGTGTTTGGAAAAATGGAGGGGGGCGAGACGTACAAGCTATCAGGTTGGGTAAGACTTGAAAACGCTCCGAGCGATTCTGTTGCTTTATCCGTCGAGCAGCAGGATGACAGCGGTACCAATTATCATAACATAGCCAGTGCTACTGCCACGGACAGTAACTGGGTTGAGCTTTCAGGTGATTTCACGCTGAACATAAGAGGCACGCTATCGGTGCTTGATGTTTACTTTGAAGGCCCTGCGCCGGGAGTTAATTTCTTCGTCGATGACGCGAACGCGTATGGCCCTGAGGTCATTGCTCCCAAGCCTATTCCCGCCGAACCCACCGGGACAGGCCAAATTGATGTAAGTACTCGCCATCAAAAAATAGAAGGTTTTGGTGCCTCAGGCGCCTACTACACCATGAATTTTGTTAACCATAAAGAAAAAGCCGAACTATGTAATCTGCTCTTCAAGGAGCTTGGCCTTGACATATTCCGCATAAGAAACAATTACGATATGGACCCAAATTCCTTCCGCGAAACAGTGGAGATCGCCAAGTGTGGTGAAGCGGCTCTCGGCCGAGACCTGAAGATTATGATGTCCTCGTGGTCACCACCTGCTTATTTAAAAAGCAATAATAGTTTAATCGGTGGAACTCTCAAGAAAAACGATGGAAAATATATGTACGCTGAGTTTGCACAGTGGTGGAGTGACTCTTTGGTTGCATACGCCAAAGCAGGCCTCAAAGTTGATTATATAAATATACAGAATGAGCTTGATTACGAAGCCCCATGGGCCTCGTGCAAATTCACTCCTACAGCAACTACAGATCCAAACCTGGCTGCCTATGACACCACCTTTGAGGCGGTTTGGCAAAAGTTGAATGCTGAAATGGGCTCGGATATGCCGAAGATGCTCGCCCCCGAATCTTCCGGTTTAGGCAATTGCAAGGATTATATAGAAAATTTGGACGACCTGTCCCACGTTTATGGTTATTCACACCATCTCTACGATTGCAGCGGTTGCGGCTCAGCACCTGATCGGTTTATTCCCAGAATGGTCAGCCTTAGTGACTTTGTTTTGCAGCACGGTAACAAGCCTCTGTTCCAGACGGAGTTCGAGCACGACCCAAACACATGGACCGGCGCAATCAATACAGCGCATTTGATACACAATTCTCTGACTGTGGAGAAAGTAGCTGCATATTTGTACTGGGATTTGTTCTGGGCGCCCAGAACCGCCCTGCTCAGCATGGACGATCCATACACATACACTATCAAGCCCAACTACTATGCTTTCAAACACTATTCAGCTTTCATAGATTCGGGCTTCCAGCGCGTGGAGGCCACGACCGAAAATACCGGCCTGAGGTTCTCAGCCTATATCAGCCCGGATAATAAAAAACTGACCGTGGTCATAATCAATATCACTGCGGACATCGATATTGCTCTCGCCCTTTCTTTTAAGGATTTCTCAATTTCCAAAGGTGAAATTTATCGCTCAAGTCAGACGGAAAATTGTGTCCGTGTCGGCAGCTATAATGGACAGGCTCCGTTGAAACTGCCCGCGTACTCTATAACAACTCTGGCGCTTTCCGCCAGCGGAGGGTGACCCGCCTCCTGATGCACCGACAGCTCTGGTGGGTAATAATACGAATAGAGACCGCCTGGATGCTGGATGCTCGATACTCGATGTTCATCGTCGTTGTAAAGTAGTTCATTGTTTGGTGGGCTATCCACTCTACAATACTATTACATAGACCGTCGCAGGAGAGAAACCCCCCAGGCAGGCCTGGGGGCTAAGCGAAACCCTGGGTAAAACCCAGGGCTAAATATTTTTGGATTACGTATCCCCCAACTAAGACATTCGAGGGCAGGCAAGTACAGAATGACACGGCAATAAATTACAACAAAAACCCCGCAATAAATTGCGGGGCTAACCATTTAAGATTGCCACACTGCGCTTGCAATGACGAGAATCCAGTATCCAGTTATGCAGATGGATATTCCGTGCAGAGTAGATGTATCGGCTCTTCATCCTCCTCAATCGTTGGGAAACGACCCGCTGGTTTGAGGAAGCGATTGTCCTTGGCATCATCATTGACATCCGACACCTCTCCGACAACGACCGTTCCTTTGCCTTGTTCACCGTAAAATGTGTGATAGATATACGGTTCAAGACAGATGCTTTCGCCTGGTGTCAGTATGATACGCTCCGATGGGTAACAGTTTTTCCGCACACCGTCAATAGAGATGTAAAATGATTCCTCGGATAGCTGCTCATTGTTAGTTGACTTGTAAAGCTCAAGAACTAAATTGCCGCCAGCGCGGTTGATGATGTCTTCACGCTTGTTCCAGTGGAAGTGCATCGGCGTTACCTGACCTTGTTTGACAACCATGAGCTTCTCAGCATACCTCTTCGGGTAACATGCTGGATTTCGATAATTGCCGTTGCGAAGGGTAAATAAAAGCAGGCCACACGCTTCAAAATGACCAGAACCAAAATCGGTGATATCCCAACCTAAGGCGTTATCGCGAATCTCATCCGCCTCAGAACCTTTCTTTGCCCAATCATCGGGACTCCAAAACGCGAACGGCGGCAGATTGAACCCAGCTTGCCTGAATAGTTCTTTGGCCTCACGGATGAAGGCGTTGATAACTGAACGTTTCATCTTTAACGACTTTCACAAATTTTGGCTGCCCAGTCAACTGAAATTAACACTTATAACTTAACCTTAGCGTAGCGCATTGACTTCATTTGGCAAGAAGCAGATTCATTTTCAAGAAAAGGACCGAAATAATAACTTCAGAAGTGTGGGCTTGTCAGACACCGACAAAGAGGCTTTGTCATTGTGTGTAGAGAAATGGGCAGGGGCGGAATTGAACCGCCGACACACGGATTTTCAGTCCGTTGCTCTACCGACTGAGCTACCTGCCCAAAATCGGCCCGCTAAATCTGCGAGCGACTGTAGCAAAACACAACTGACCTCGCAACAAAAAAAGAGCTTGCCGCCATTGCAAAACCGTATTTGCAGGCAGCCAATAACAATAAATACAATATCATTTAACGGAGAGGGCGGGATTCGAACCCGCGGTAGGGACAAGCCCTACACAGCCTTTCCAAGGCTGCTCGATAAGCCACTCCGACACCTCTCCAGAGCAAACAAAAGCTAACCTTAAGAACACCCGTTTTCAACCAAAAACTGCACAACAGCAGGCAGTTAGCGATAAATTCCCGAAAAATTCATCAGCAAAATGAATCTGTAGCTCCGATTTCAAGACTAAGAAAACAGGTGGAAGAACAAAGCTCAAATATTGTCGACCAACTGCTGGTTATGGATGCCCAGGATGGCAGGGCAAAGGCTCTGAATGCGCTCGTATCACGATGGCAGAAGCGGTTGTGGGTGTACGCATATCGACTGACGTCAGATTCCGAGGCGGCCTGGGAGATTACGCAGGAAAGCTGGCTCGGCATTATAAAAGGTTTGAGAAAACTGCACGACCCTGCGAATTTCAAGGCATGGGCATATAAAATTACAACAAACAAATCAATTAACTGGATAAAGAAGAGCAAAGCTGCAAGACAACTCAGTATCGAAGAAATTCAAAGTCATCAACACCAAGAAAAAAAGGCACCGGCGTTAAAGAGCTGCTAGAAAAATTAGATATTAAAAAACAAGTTGTCCTTAGCTTGTATTACTTTGAAGAACTTAGCATCTCAGAGATCAGCGTAGCTCTCAAGATTCCAAACGGAACCGTCAAATCGCGGCTGGCCAATGCAAGAAAAGAGTTGAAAGAAATTTGGCAACAACATATTAAATAAACTAAGGAGCAATAAAATGGACGATGAACAGATAAAAAAAATAATATACGGTTCAGAAGAATATGACGACTCAAAAGAAGACACTGTACGTACATGGCTCAGAGATGCCTACAGCAAAAACATGCGTTGGGTTATGATCAATATTTGGGTATGGTTTTTCATCTTTTTGGTTCCGATTGTTTTTAGCGCTATCCAGTTCTTCAGAACCGATCAGACCAGAGACCAGATTATGTATGCAACCATCTTCATCTGCTGTTCACTGGGCATTGGTTTTATAAAGACTTTCGGCTGGGTGATGATGCAAAGACCCAGCATCAGCCGAGAAATAAAACGGCTGGAGCTTCGCATCGCGGAGTTGAACGAGACTGTGAAAAACAAATAGCAAAAAGTCTTCTATTTATTGAAAGGAGTCCCAAATGCGAATGTTGAAAATCTGCCTTTGGATAGCCGGTATTGGGTGCCTGCTGTCGGTATTTGGAATGTTTTTACCTTTCTCGGCATGGGAATCTATTGCCAAATTCTTTGGTATTGAATCGCTTCCGGATTCACCGTTGATTATGTACGCTATTCGTACGGTGGCTGCTACGTATATTGGAGTGGGAGTGTTTTTTATCATTTTAGCGCTGGAACCGATGAAATATGGCGTGCTGGTACCATTCTCGGGCTTGGCTGCAGTGTGTATAGGCGTGGTTTGTGCGATAACAGGACTGACAGTAGGAATGCCCGTCCTGTGGTTTCTAGGTGATTCTTTGAGCTGCGTGGTGTTGGGAGTTCTTATTGTTGTGTTTTGGCGATATGCGAAGCAGACCTACAACGAAATTAACTAATACCAATTATAAAAAGTATATGCGCTGCTACCCGGACGGTTCGTCGCTCGTCGCCAGTTGCCCGTGACTCGTAAAACAAAATTAGTTTCGAGCGACGAGTCACGAGACACGAGCGACGAATATTTGCCGATCGTAACCCCCATGCTTTCTTGCGTGCCTCCCCCGAGTCTTCTGTCCTGCTGCCTCGACTAGCGCCTGCACTCGCGTAACCGCAGGTGCGAGCGTCGAGAGACGCAGAGGCAGGCGAAGACAGAATCGGGGGCAGGCAAAAGCAAGAATGGGGGCTAAATACAGGAATCTATCCGGCTTGGCTGGGTTTGCCGAAGTCTGCTAAATACCATACGCTAAACGCTAGCCGCTACTTCCGCATTGATCTTTTCTATCAGTGCCGGTAACTCGGCCAAAGACGTAATCTTCCAGACCCCTTCCGGCAGCTTCTTGCCGACGTTGGTGTGGGCAACTTTCAAAGCCGCGTACATGCCGCTTCTGACCGCGGGCTCTATATCCTTATCAACTCTGTCCCCCACATATAGAATGTTATTGACAGCCTCGCCAATTCTTTCTGCAGCGACCTTGAACATTTCAGGATCGGGCTTGCGAAGACTAAATTCATACGAATAGAGCCGAACCGTAAAGAAATTCAGTATACTAAGTTGGCTAAGATGTTTCTCGAGCGAACTTTTGTTAACAAAAGTGTTCGAGACTATACCGAGCTTCAGCCCCAGATTCTTCAGCGCATTCAACGTATCTTTTAGCTTCGGTTCGATACTGGTAATTTTGCTCAAAGGTTCATACCACAGCCAAGCCAAATATTGCCATTGTCGTTGGTCGAGCTTGATGCCTCTTTGTGTCCCGACCTTTTTTAAAAGTTCAAGCGTATCAAAGTCTCTACCCGTAAGATTTGAGAGCCAGTAGCGTAATCGGATGCGCAATAGATTTACCCAGAAATACCAGCGAAAACTTCCGACGGGTTGATGCTGTTGTTTTAGAAAATCATACGACAGTCGGGCGCCCTGCCGGAACAGGTGAGTCGTGTTGACCTTGCCGAAGTTCAGCAAAGTATCTCCTAAATCAAACAAAACTGCACTAACCTTGTATCTTGGATTTCGCATTTTGTATTTCTTACTTTGCATCTCGTGGTTCGATTCACGAGATACGCTTCACACTCTAAGCGGCGGCAGGTCGTCCTCAAAGGCTTCGCGAACCCACTTGACCATTTCTTCGTCCGAGATCATCGAGACCCTATCCGCAGCATACTCCGCATCGATCTTGTCCTTTATTTTTATCACTCGAGGGTCGTGCTTGGGTATCTCGATTTCGTATCTCGCCTCGATCCAGTGCTTGATGCCTGCGGCCCCTGTCTTATCGGTTATCGCGACCCCAACAGGACGGTTCAACAGTTTTCGAGTGTCGAAGGCATTATATATTTCCTCGTTTTTCAACAAACCATCGGCATGAATTCCAGCACGCGTGACATTGAAATCTCTGCCTACCAGTGGATAATTGCGAGGAATATCAAATCGCAGCTCCTTTCTGGCATATTCCGCAAGCTCTGTTACGGCTGCATAGTTCACACCTTCTGTCATGCCTTTGAGCTGCGCGTGCCCAACGAGCAGGCTCTCAAGAGGTGAATTGCCGGTTCGTTCGCCACCACCAAATATAGCAGCATTGGCAACACAGCAGCCGTAAAGCCAAGCCGTGACGGCGTTAACTTCGACCTTGTGAAAATCGTTATGGCCGTGCCATTCCAGCAGTTCAGATGGCACCCCGATTTTGCGCAAACCATGTACGAGCTTCGGGACACTACGGGGCAGAGCAACACCCGGCCAGGGCAGGCCGAACCCAAGTGTATCACATAGGCGAATCTTGACCGGCTTTCCATATTCCTCTGACAGTTTCATCAATTCTGCTGCAAAAGGTAAAACAAAGCCTCGATAATCAGCTCGTGTTATATCTTCAAAATGGCACCGAGGTATAACGCCATGGTCCAGCGCCGCCTTGGCAATATCAAGATACGCACTCATTGCCTGGGCCCGCGTCTTTCGCAGCTTCAGGAATATGTGATAGTCGCTTGCCGAGGTCAAAATACCTGTCTCGGAAAGTCCAATCTGTGTGACCAGCTTGAAATCAGTCGCCACTGCTCTTATCCAGCCGGTTATCTCAGGATATTTATAGTCTCGTTCCTTGCACAGCTCGACAGCTTTTCTGTCACGCTCTGAGTACAGAAAGAACTCACATTGGCGAATCAGGCCGGTCCCGCCATCTATCTCGTGCAGCAGGTCGTAAACTCTGAGAATTTGCTCAGGTGTATATGGCGGCCGAGCCTGCTGACCATCCCGGAAGGTTGTATCGGTTATCCAAATTCTATCGGGCATTTCGTACGGGACTGTACGGTTGTCAAGTACAACCTTTGGAAACTCAGTATACGGGAACATCTCTCGATAGAGGTTGGGGCTGCTGACATCCATGAGTTTCAGATTTTTATTTGCCATTAGTTATCTCCGGTACATTGCTTGTTGCTCGGCTAAGTATCTAATACTCCGAACGAGATACGTATAATAGCCGAGGTGGGATTCGAACCCACACGCCCTATTCGGACAGGGGATTTTAAGTCCCCAGCGTCTGCCATTCCGCCACTCGGCCAGGCAAAATAAGTTAATGTATCCGGCAAAATTTTGCAAATTGTTTCCGGAAAAACACGCCGAACAGCGGGTGTCCAGCAGAGTCACAATGGCTGCTTTAACTTGTTGCTATTGTTATATTTGCTGAGCAAGGGGCGTGCGTTGGTCCGGGAGATGAAACGCCTAAGGTAATCCTTATCGATTGATTTTGAAGTTCTCGGGCAAAAAATCCGAAATAATGTTTGCAAATGTACGACTGGGCTTTAATATTGCCTTAGCTTATGCATCATGAAAGAAAAGCGGACCTAAATTGAAGCAACAAGTTTTCATCCTATTGAAAGGAGAGGCAAATGAGTTTCAGGTATCGTATCCTGCCGGTTCTATTATTTGTCGCGATGTTTTCACCTACACGTGTTTTGGCCGAGCCACACATTGCAACTCAGCCCTATGGAGCCGTGATTGACGACGTGACAGGTGAAACAAAAACCTACGGCCAACTCATTGTGCATCGTGCCTTCGACGTACAACTGGAAGACACCATTAAACAGGTGCCTATCTTCTCTATTCAA
Source organism: uncultured Pirellulales bacterium (assembly GCA_964519995.1). GTDB lineage: Bacteria > Planctomycetota > Phycisphaerae > Sedimentisphaerales > Anaerobacaceae > CAZFLY01. Next base: position 14,144 of record CAZFLY010000053.1, read on the forward strand.
TACCCGGGGCTACATTTCAAGGAAGGGATGGGAAATATGCCAAACCATGCCGAGGCTCGAGCCAAATGCATTGCTGAGCGTTTAGCAGCAGCATGGTCCTTACTCGACCATGGAGGAGAGCTGATAATCTCACATGACGATTGGAAAGAATGGCATCTTCCGGGGACAGCTGCACCAGAATACGCGTCTTCTCCTGACGCTTATCCCGCAATATATGTAAGAAGCGATAGTGTATTGGCTGAACCGCTGCGTATTATGACGATTTACCCTGAGGATGAAGAGTCATATCCATGGATAACCAACACTCAAGAATTAGCCGAGTATATAGTAAGTCTAATACGATCACACTATCTTCTATTCTGGAAGATGGAACCGGATATCCACCAATATGAACAGCTTGAGATCGACCGTACCCGCGAGGGGAAAATCTTCAAGGAAGTTGCCATCCGCGCGCTCGAAATGGCAGAACTGTTAGGTTTGGAGCAGTTCAATGAGGAAATTCTCAAAGATGCGTTGGCCCGGATTGCGCTACCTCAACGCGAGCGATTGTACAGGATGGCTACAACTGCGCCTAATGATTGGGAATAAAAACAATTATCAAAACAGTTAACTTGGACTTGGAGCAAAGGACGTATGGAAAGTAAGCAAGTTTCCCTAATAGTAATTCTCCTGGCGTTTTCCTCGTGCTTATATTCAGGTTGCCAAAGGCAGGAACAGGCCGTAACAGAACCAAATGAGACCGTGATCAAGCCTATCTCACCATCCTTTACGCAGGGCCAACAAGCTGGCGAGGACTATATAGCTGGCAAGCTAATAGATTACAGGCTTACAATAATCCTACACAGCATAGAAATCAGCAACAGAGAGGATTTTCTTAATGGATTTAAGGCGGCATTTGTTGAAGCGGGCCAGGAAGATGACGGCATTAAGTACGCCAAAATCTTGGAAGATGCAGTCACCGGTAATCAGTTTGAGACTGCGCTGGAATTGGGGTCGAAGCACGCTAATCGCCAGGTAACAAACTCGCGGATACAGAATCTGATTCAGGACAGTGTCGGTATATCAGGAAGTATGGCTTTAGGGTGGAAAGCAGGTTACATTCTGGGTTTCAAAACACAGAAAGTATCAAGCGATAAAGAAAAGGGTGAGACCATCAGCAAAGAGCTGGAAGAAGAGTTCTATAAAGAAGCTTCTGCAACGTATAACGCATTGCGAGCCGCTACCGGAAGATAGAAGAGTTTTGTGTGACCTCGCAAAGGGCTGTACCTGTAGATTAGTCCTGCTGACACTCGATTGAATAGAAACGGCGGTTATAATACCAATTGTGATTGGAATTTGCGCTTATGTCATTTCGACCGAAGCCCCCGTTCTTGCTTTCGCAAGAAAGCACTGGGGCGTAGTGGAGAAATCTGTTAAAATAGATTTCTCGACTCGCCTTCGGCTCGCTCGAAATGACACGAATAAGCGCATTAATTATTCACAACTGGTATAGCTTCTTTCTAAGGGTATAAACCTGACCATCAGGGATTAGAATGTCAGTCAAGAAGAAGATTCAACGCAAACGCCTTTTCAAGTATGAAACCAAACAAAAGCGGCTGAAAAAATCTCTCATGCGTTGTATCACTTGAACCAGCCGAATGCTGCGTTCTATCGCTCGTAACTGGTAATCATCGTTTGCCAGCACTCTGGCCTTTTTTATCCTTTCAAGGGCATCTGCCAACCTACCCATCAACCCAAAAACAAAAGCTGAATCCCTCAGCGCTCTAACATCGTCGTCTCTTATACTGAGCACCTGGTCGAAAAACTCAACGGCATCTTCAAATGCCTCTTTATTGACATTGACGAGACCAAGATAGTAATAGGCGTCGGCATTGGCACTATCAATATCCGTAGCACGAATCAGACAATGTTCCGCATAGTCCAGATCGCCCATTGTCAGAAACATCGAACCCATAGAAACCAATACATCCGCATTTTCAGGACCAATCTGCAGCTCTGAAATCAGATACGTCCGTGCCTTTTGCCATTGACCTGTTATTAGCGCATGTTGAGCCAGTCGAAAGTAAGGTCCCTGTAGGGAGTCGCCCTTTTGTAGTGCCAGCTTAAACAGCTCTACGGCCCGCTTATGATCACCATCGTTAAAGGCAATCTCGCCAAGATAAAACAAGGCAGCTCCGAAATCAGGATTAAGCTCCAGTACTCTATTGAACTTCTCTTTAGCCGAATCTACGTCTCCCACTTCCAGCAAAAACAGGCCAAAATCCAAGATGACATCAACATCACCCGGGTTGACGCGAAGCTCTGCAAGGAAATGCTCACGAGCGTGTACATAATCTTTATCAGCCCAATAAGCCTGAGCTATCCTGTAGTTTATCTGCGGGTGGGTCGGTTCAAGCTCAGCTGTTCTAAGCCAACACCGGACAGCCTTCTTGTATTCGCCTCGCACAAAGAGGCTGTTGCCTATGTTATAGTAGCATAACGCACAGTCTGATTTTATCTGCTGAGCGAGATAAAACATCTGCTCAGCCAGATCATGTCGGCCCATCTCAGCATATGTGATGATCCGATTGCAATAACATGGCTCAAAGTTTGGATCGCGTGCCTGAATCTTCTCGAAGGTATCAATGGCACGATCGTACTGGCCCATACGCGTGTAGTCGACTGCCAACGAATTCGATATCTCCAGATCGTCAGGACACAATTGCAGTGCGGTCTCATACTCGCATATCGCATCATCATACTGACTCATCGCATCCAGCGCAAGTGCTTTGTTGAAATGCCAAGAACTGTTCGCGGGATTTATATCAAGGGCACCTTCCAGTTCCTTAACAGCTTGTACCATCTTGCCGTCTTCATAAAGCTCAAACGCCTTGTGAGCTTTATGCTCAGCTTTGTCGTAGGAACCGAATTCCATGCCTTCAAAAAGCATACTCGCACCCTTATGTTCTCACACCCCCATAATAGCGCAAAACCACCAACCGCGTTATCGCCCATAAAGTTGCAATGCCTTAGCGTTTTTCGACGTCCCTGAGACCTTTTTAGCCGTGATGAAATTCTGCTGGAAACCAAAGACATAAGCTATTAAAATTGCTTGGCTTAACTTTCGTTGCTCCTTTTGCGAGACGACAACCTTAGTCCCTGCAAAAGTCTTTTTCTGGAACACAGCAGAAGATGGTCTTATAATGTGTCGTTCTGAGGTATATTACAATTGTGCGCTACTTGCTAACCCAACTATGAAACGCAAGCTGCGAACGTGATTGGGAGAAGTGAAATTATGATTAGAGAAATAAAGGGTCAAGTGACAACCGGCAGGGGTAGTTACGCTATTGTCGTAGGCAGATTCAACGAGTTTATAAGTTCCAGACTACTTGCCGGTGCAATCGATTGTCTTCAGCGTCACGGTGCCACAGATAAACAAATATCCGTTGTGTGGGTGCCCGGCGCATGCGAGATTACAGCCGTTGCAAAAAAACTTGCACTGAGTGGCAAGTACGTTGCGGTCATCTGTCTTGGCGCAGTCATAAGAGGTCAAACCAGCCATTACGAGGCAGTCTGTCAACAGGTAATCCGTGGTATCGGACAGATTAACTACGACTGTGGCGTTCCCGCCATATTCGGCGTTCTGACATGCGAGACGCTTGAGCAGGCGGTCGATAGGGCTGGGACAAAAATGGGTAACGCTGGAGCCGACGCGGCAATGACAGCTATGGAAATGGCCAATGTAATGGAACAGATTTGAGTTGCTCAAGGGCTCCGCTTCGTGGGAACTTGATCGTGACTCGTGGCTCGTGAACCGAACGAGCAAAAACTTGTGAGCGACAAGCCACAAAATGAAGGTAGACAAGAGAACAAGAGCCAGAGAACTGGCAATGCAGGCACTTTACCAGCTCGATGTGCAGGGCTCCGAACTACTTGAGCATTTATCAAGTGATTTCTTTACAAAATCAGAAAAAGAGGATTTAATCTGCAAGCTCGCCTTAGATTGGACAAAAGGCACATGGGAAAACCTCCGACAATGCGATGAGTTGATAACCGATTCCACAATAAAGTGGCAGTTTTCGAGACTCTCACCTGTTGATAAAAGCATCTTAAGATTAGCAGTCTATCAATTAAAGTTCTGTCCGGATATTCCTCCTAAGGTTGTGATAAATGAGGCTATCGAACTTGCTAAAAAGTTTAGCACTGACAGATCCGGTCCCTTTGTTAACGGCGTACTTGACGCGATACTGAAAAGACTTAAAATCCATGTTCAGGATTCCAAGTCCTGAAAGAGCGGCGAGCTGCGAAGCAACGAATTAAAGACAATGAGAACAATCGCAGTACTTAATCAAAAAGGCGGAGTGGGAAAAACCACAACAGTGGCAAACACCGCAGCTGCCCTCGCAAATAGGGGCTCAAAAGTAGTTGTAATCGACCTGGACCCACAAGCACACCTGACCATACACCTTGGACTTGAGCCGCAAACCATCAAGTCCGGTTCATACGAAGTCCTGATCCAAACAGCCAAGTTTGAGCAGGAAATCATGCTTGTACGTCCAAATCTTTGGCTACTGCCTGCTAACATCAATCTTGTAGGCGCCGAGACAGAGCTCGTCAGTGTCGTCGGCAGGGAGACTATCTTGAGGGAAGCTATTCAATCAAGTAAAGATATGCTTGATTATTGTATTATCGATTGTCCCCCCTCGCTTGGCTTATTAACGCTCAACGCACTTGCTGCCGCCCAAGAGGTTCTGATTCCTCTTCAGCCACATTTCCTTGCACTACAAGGCTTTGGTAAACTGCTGCAGACGGTAGATCTTGTCAGCAAAAGGATAAATCCGAGCCTGAAGGTCCGAGGCATTTTGCTCTGCATGTATGACACCAGAGCCTCGCTTCCTAATGAGGTCAGAGCAGATATTGAACGTTTCCTCAGCAATGCCCGCGGAACAAATAGTGCGTGGGCTCAAGCTCAGCTCCTGCCGACATATATCCGAAGAAACATCAAGCTCGCTGAAGCACCCAGCTATGGTAAAACAATCTTTGAGTACGAACCAAACTGTCACGGCGCCGAAGATTATAGGGAAGTCGCCAAAGTCATTCATCAACAAGGTTCAGAAATCACGTCTGTTCCCGAAACGCCTACAATCGAAATCAGGTCAATCTCTCAAACGAGCCCAGCAGCTTCAGAATCAACACCTGCGCAATCCACTCAAGCCCAGCAAGAGTCCGGCACCTAAAACATAATAATACCAATCATAAAAAGTATATGCGCTGCTACCCGGACGGATCGTCGCTCGTCGCCAGTTGCCCGTGACTCGTAAAACAAAATGAGTTTCGAGCGACGAGTCACGAGACACGAGCGACGAATATTTGCCGATCGTAACCCCCATGCTTTCTTGCGTGCCTCTGCCCCCTTTGCTTCCTTCGGAAGAAGGATAGGGGGCAAGACGAGGCAGAAGGCGAAAGCAAGAATGGGGGGACTAAGAGCCTATCCGAATAATACCTGAATATCCGATATATTCAAAGGCGACGGTGC
>CAZFLY010000054.1:0-13557 GCA_964519995.1 uncultured Pirellulales bacterium
AACCATTGGTTTGTTACCGTACGGCGTTAGTGGATCATTACTCATATATATTTACTCCCTTAAATGTGGTTGATCATAGAATTTGCCTTTAGCTGTTGCTTTGACTTTGCCATCCTGGACGATTTCAGCCTCTGATACATGGATAGAGTTTGAAGATCGCACAATTCTGGCATTCACCGTGGCTGATTGATGCATGGCAATAGGGTGTCGAAAGCGTATATTTAACTCTATGGTTACCGGTGCAAGGCCATGTGCGAACAGGCAATTTCCCATAGCGCCATCAAAAACAGATGATATAACGCCGCCGTGGGGCATTCCCGGATAGCCTTCGAGAGATTCGTCAAGCTCAAAATTTGCAGCAACACTGCCATTTCCACATAAGCTGAAATCTAATTGTAAGCCTCGTTTATTTGACCGGCTGCATACTATACAATTGGGATGCAGGCGCTTACATATATTCGTTAATTTATTTTTCTCTGTCTCGGCAGTCTTAGTGGTCACAGATATTATCTCCTGTTTCAAGTGTGTTTCCTAAATAAGCTGACACAAGCTCTTCAGGTGAACCGCCCGATGCGCCAACAATTACTTTAATGTTATTCTGCGTAAAAAGCTGCTGAGCTCGCTGTCCCATACCGCTGGCAATAATGACACTAACGTTATTTTCATGTAACCATTTTGGCAACGCTCCAGGAGCATAGATAGGAGGACTTGCATCTTTTTTGTTTATAACCTTCTTAATGTTGTCATCGATATCAAAAATTGCGAATTGATCACAATGTCCAAAATGTGCCGAAAGTTTGTCATTTGTTACTGGAATAGCGATTTTCATTTTACTGTTACCTCCTTATCTGTTTGAATTTGTTCGTGAGGTTGCAGCAACGGCCTAAACGCAGATATGAGAGCTTGTGCTGCGGAGCTTTGGCTATTTGAATCGAGAAAAGGCTGACCCAAATCGCAAGCGGAAACCATGTCTGAATCTATTGGAATACTGCCTAAAAATGGCACATTGAATTCCTTGGCCATTTGTTTGCCGCCACCAGTTTTGAATATGTCTATTTTGCGATGGCAATGAGGACAGACTAAGCCACTCATATTTTCAATCACTCCGAGAACGGATAAATTCAATTGCCTGCAAAATGTTATGCACTTTTTGACATCGATAACAGCAATCTGCTGAGGTGTAGTTACGATAATAGCACCATCAGCATTACCCAACAACTGGACTATTGATAGTGGCTCATCGCCTGTTCCAGGCGGACAGTCGATAATCAGATATTCCAGGCTTCCCCAGCAAACGTCTGTTAAGAACTGTTTTATAAGAGTGTGCTTCATCGGACCACGCCAAATAACGGCAGTTGTTTCGTCCGGCAATAGGAATCCGATACTCATTATTTTAAGGTTATCGCTATAACAAATCGGCTTAATCTTGTCGTCTTTTGCCTGAATGCCTTTGTGCTCAAGATTCAGCAGTTTTGGGATGCTCGGTCCGTGAATGTCAATATCTAACAGGCCAACATTTTTACCTTGCATGGATAGCCAAACTGCCAGATTCACCGCAATAGTGCTTTTTCCGACGCCGCCTTTGCCACTTAAAACAAGAAACTTATGTGCTATATTTTCCATTATTCTACTTTCCTTGTATTTATTTATAGTTTCAACATATTCAACACCGATTCCCAAAGTGACACTACCTGCTCTTTCAGGCTATTACTTGAGTATTCCACAATGCTTTTCGCAACGATCTGGGCTTTTGTTACTGCTACGTCATAAGCTATCTTGCCGGCCATTTTCGCACTTCTATCAAGGAATTCTTTCTCAATTGATTTCGCAATATTGACGTTAATGTCATATTTGTCAATACAAACCGCTGTTGGAATGTTGAAGTGCTCGGTTAAGTCAATCACTCTATGAAGGTCGTGCTGAGCTGAAATAGTCGGTTCGGTGACAGCCAACACCAAATCTGCTCCGGTTATTGAGGCAATGACAGGACAACCAATACCCGGTGCACCATCGACGATTATGAGTTCCTTGTTTTGCTCGGTTGCGATTTGTTTTGCCTGTTTACGAATCAAGCTAACTAATTTGCCGCTGTTTTCTTCTGCGGGGGCGAGCCTTGCATGTGCCATAGGACCAAATCTGGTATTCGAGACGAACCAGCGGCCATTAATCGCATCTTTGAATTCTATTGCGTCAACCGGGCAAAAGTGAAAACAGACGCTACACCCATCGCAGGCAATAGGATCGATCGTGTAAGTTCTACTAACCACATCATTGGCTGGACCGTTGAACATGGCTGCATCAAAATTGCAGACCTCTTCACATCTGCCACATCCGATGCACTTTTCGGTAATGACAGAAGCTAATTTACCGCCGATGAAATCGTGCGCTTGCTTTATATCGGGCTCCAATAGTAAATGTAGATCTGCTGCATCCACATCACAGTCGGCCAGAACCGCTTTATTCGCAAGAGCTGCAAACGATGCGACAATGCTTGTCTTGCCCGTGCCGCCTTTACCGCTAATTATAACTATTTCCTTCAACTTCGTTTTCCTTCGGTATCTGTCACTTCTTTTTCCCTTTTATAACGTATAAGCTGGCTAAGCGAGGGTCTCGGGTTTGGAATATTTCTGCACCCTTAATTCCTAAAAAATATTCTGTTTGGGTAGAAAAATACTCGGCAATTGTTCTCTCAATATCCTTTAAGACTATATGTCTAATCTTGTTTATATAAGAGGCCGGATTTCCGGCTTTTTCCTTAAAGAACTCAGACTCCGGATTAAGCAGCATAACCAAAAGTTTACCGCCAGCTCTGAGGACGCGAGTGGTCTCTCTAACAGCCTGCTTATACTTTTCGATAAACTGAATAGAGGCAACATAAATAACCGCATCAAAACAAGAATCCGGAAAATCCATATTTTCTGCTGAGCCTGCCACGGTTCTTAAACTGTCCGATGCTTGGTTCAAGGCCTCTTTGGAAATATCCAAACCGGTAACGTTAAAACCATGTTTAGCTAAACCTGCCTCTATAACCGCCGGCCCACAGCCGACACTTAAAACATCCTTAGTCCCTTTTAATTCCTGCAAAATATATTCTAATTCGGCTTTGAAAACCTTCTTCCAGAATTCATTCCTGCAGGATTGCAAATACTTGTCCATACAGCTAACTCTATACTTATCCGAAAAACTTTTCGCGCCACCACAGAAAGTGTCCCCAGGGATTATCAAGTTTATATTTATCATCTTCCGGAGCGCCGGGCCAGGATTTGATTTCCTCTAACAACATCTCGCAGGATTCATCTTCTGCCAAAAGTTTATACGCACATTTGACGAGTAAAAACTTCTTATGAGCATCGCTGTCGTTCGGATTATGGTCCGGGTGGAACTGAAGGGACGCTCGTCTATACGCTTTTTTCAATGCCTCTTCACTTGCATCTTCTTCAACGCCGAGAACTTTGCGTGCCGCACGGCGAGCTTCTAAATCACGGGATATTCTTTCTCCGAATTCGTAATCGTCTCTTTTCATTGAGCTTCTCTTTTACTCCCTCTAAATAGTCACATAGTTTTGAAAAATGCTCTATGTATTCTTGCAATACATCCACAATCATCTTGCCGGACGAATATGCCTCGGCGATGCGCCTATCGTCAGGCAGCTTCATAATGACATCAATGTTCTCAGTTTCACAGTATTTTTTTATTTCTTCATTGCCAATGCCATGCCGGTTAATGACAACTACAAAAGGCAAATTTAGTTCTCGAATCAATTCTACAGCTAACTTCAAATCGTTTAGGCCAAATGGAGTTGGCTCGGTAACAAGTAAAACAAAATCTGTGTCTTTGACTGCTGCGACTACCGGACAGGATGTTCCCGGCGGGACATCAATTATTGTTAGGCAGTCTTGTTTTATATGTTTTTTTACTTCTTTAATCAGTGTCGGCGTTCGCACATGACCTATCTGCAATTTACCGCCGACAAAATCAATCTGGTTAGCCTTGCCAAACTCGATATCACCAATCTTTAATGATTTTACTTTTATTGCGCTGGTTGGGCAGATGCGGATACAACCGCCGCACGAGTGGCAAAGCTGCTCAAAGGTCAACACATTTTCTTTGATGCAGAGGATCGCATTATACTGGCAAATTTCACCACACTTGCCGCAGCCGGTGCATTTTTCCGGATCGACTTGCGGTACATCTACAGCAACTTCCTGGCTAACGGTTACCTGTGGCTTTAAGAAAATATGGCCATTAGGCTCCTCAACATCACAATCAAGGTACTGAACCTTTCGACCTGAAGCAGAAGCTATACATGCAAGATTAGTTGCAACTGTTGTTTTGCCTGTGCCACCCTTGCCGCTGGCAACAGCGATGACAAAATTGTCCGACATCTTATTTGTCTATTCCAAAGTGCGCCTGGACATTTGGGCCGGCAGCTTCAGTTAATCCACCGTTTTTGAAAAGGTCGATTGCTTCTATAACAGTTCCGGATACGCCGGTATGCAGCTTAACTGCTGCAGCGCTTAAGGTACGCTGTGCATTCGGCCCGCAATTGCCTGTCAGCACAGCTTCGGCGCCGGCATCGATCACTGCCTTGGCCGCACTGACACCAGCCCCGCCGGCCGCAGCAGCACTTTCATTTTCGAGCACGCTAAAATCCAAAGTCTCGCTATCGACAATGATAAAGTAGGCTGCTCTTCCAAACCGCTGGTCGACCTCTGAATCCAGGGTTTTACCAATAGAGGTAATTGTGATTTTCATAAGACATCCTTTCTAAGAAAGAGGACACGTCCCCGTTGGACAGGAATCATCGTTGCCCCGTGGCGAAGAGTCGCTGGCCTGTCCAACAGAGAAACTGGAGAAAAGCCTCTGCAAATCCGAACTGTTACAAGCCTTGCACAGATGTTTGCGAGCTCTGGCGTTCTTGTCTAAAAACTCCATTGTGTGCCCGCATTTTCTGCATTTGTACTCAAATATAGGCATTTTTCCAGCCTCCTTATCAAGCTCTTAAATATTGCCCTAAATTTACAACAACAGATCTCAGGCCAAAATCATTCATCCTTAGCTCCGGCTAGAGAACAGACAATTTGCATTCCCTCTTCGATGCTTTTTGTTATATGGCAGTTATCAGCCGCTTCTAATATGCCCTGGTGCTGCTGTTTTGACAGCGTTGCACCGAGATGTATTTTGGCATCGATTCTCGTAGTACGCGATAGTTCAGCTCCGGACGAGGCAGTATCTGGAGAGTAACGTTCTATGCGACGGGATAGCTCAACTGTCATATCCTCATAATTAATGCCTTGCTTTTTGCAGTATTCGGCAATGTAACCGCCGATGCACATCCCAATAGAAGCTGAGGAGAGTTGAGCCGGCCACATCCCGTCCCGCTCAGTTTTGCCGTCATCGCCACGGCCGGTAGTTACAGTGTATCCTTTGCAGGTTGCCGTGAAACGGTAACCGTTGTCGTATTTAACCAAGACCTCCATTTTTATTCTTCCTGCTTTGCTTTTTCTAATTCTTCAATGCGTTTGCTTATTTCATCAAGCGCATCCTGGAAATATTGGGCTTGCTCCCTTAAGCCAGCAAGTTCTTGCTCCGGTGCTACTGTTGGAGCAACCGGGCCGGGATAAGACGGATAAGGCTGCGCAACTGAACCCCAGGCAGGATAACCATACGGTGCCCTTGCCCAGCCGAAACCGCGTCCGAATCCTCGCCCCCAACCGCCGCCTCGTCCCCAGCCCCCGTAGCCGCGTCCACCAACCGGATTCATAAACCCTGGTACCGGATATCCGGCGCAGTATCCTGCAGCTCTTCCTGTCATTGGTCCCATTCCAGCAGGACCTGTTCCATCTCCACGTGGCATAATAATTCTCCTTTCATAAAACAAGTTATTATTTGGAAAAATTTACTACTGTCTTGTCATTTGCGTTCCACACTCAGGGCAATCTCTTTGGTTGCAGGGTTGTCCTACAACATGAGGAACTTGGTGGCCGCATTTCGGGCAGACACAATTTCCTCCCGGCCCTGCGGCAAACGGTCCGCCCATTCGAGCTCTTCCTTGACCTCGACCTTTACCCATACCTCGACCGGCACCACCTCCCCGTCCAGCCGGTTCTGTTCCATCTCCTCTTGGTATAAGAATTCTCCTTTACAAAATTCCTAAGTTTGCAAATTTGTCAAGACTAAACTGCCAATCTTACAGCCTAAATGCTCAGCAAGAACTGAACACTTCGGCCGCAGCATAAAAAACTTATTTTTCCGAACATCGTTCAGCGTTTCAAAATTGCCCTGGCCTTTGGCGATGAGCAAATCGGACTCTTCAAATATTTGGCGAAAGGCTTCCGAGCAGCTCTCCAATATAGTACCGGGTGCATCCGAACCATTATCTATGACGTCCACTATGTCGGTTAAGCCTGATATTTGAGCATCTTCCATGGTTGCATCATTCAAAATGGGACTTGCTCTAACAACGAACGTTACTTTCTCATAGGGCAGTTGCTCGATTAACAGTCGGTCAAAGACGATCTCGCCGGCGTTATCACCCAGATAAAGAATATCTTTGGCTGCAGCAGTTGCGTCACGGAATCTCTGCAAAGCGTCTGAATCCAATTCGTCCTCTAACGACTCAGCGATGGTCTGCTCAACCGCGTTTTCCTGCAGCGTCGAATTCACGCCAAAGTCGATGATGTTGCCTGCAATGGCTAACCGAACCGCCGTTTCCAATGGGTCTGCAGAAGTCTCAATCCGTTCCTTCAGTTCGGGATACATCATAAGAGCCAGCTTATTGAATCGATTCTTTACGTTTAGATATGGATCTTCTACACCGGTTGTTTGGCGAATGAACCGATGTATTTTCTGAGCCATGGCAGGGGGACTTTGTTGCAAATCCATCTTGCTGGCCAAACTTAGAGCCTCTCGCAGTATCTTCTCGTGGATTTGTCCGTCCTTCGTTGTCATTCTTATCGAATCAAGCACCTGACGGATAAAACACGGAATACAGTCAAAGTAAGTCTTCATAGCAGTTTTTTACTTATTGTGTGCAAATAAAACCTGTAAACCTTATATATATTATGGGCATATGCTCATTACAGTTCAAATAAAAATCTGTAAAAAGTGAATTTTTTTTATTTGCAAGATGACTACAAAACCCAACTGTGCTACTGAAAAGGCGAAAATGCGTGCAACTGAGAGGATTCTGGCTAAAATATCGGCCGATCTTTAGAAATCCTGACTTTTTTAGGACTGTGCCATGAAGATAGTTGCCGATGCGAATATTCCGTTTGTAAAGGAATGCTTTTCGTCCATTGGAGAGGTTCAAACCATATCAGGGCGTGAGATGGCATCAGATGTTATCGGAGATGCCGAGGTACTGTTGGTCCGCAGTATCACCAGAGTTGACAAGGCACTTCTGGTGGGGAGCAACGTTCGGTTTGTCGGTACTGCTACAATTGGCTTTGACCACGTGGACGTTGGATATTTGAAACGGAACAATATCGGCTTTGCCTCTGCGCCAGGCTCGAATGCCAATTCAGCGGCGGAATATATAATCGCTGCGCTGCTGGAGATTGCGCAAAGGCGCGAGATCGTGCTTGAGGGAAAGTCTATCGGCGTCATAGGTGTCGGAAACGTAGGTAGCAGAGTCGCTGCAAAGTGCGAAGCTCTTGGAATGCAGGTCTTTCGCAATGATCCGCCTCTGCAAAGACAAACTAATGACACGAAGTATCTGCCGATAGAAAAATCATATGGATGTGATTTTGTCACGCTTCACACGCCTTTGACTTTTGAGGGCGTGGATAAGACATTTCATTTAGCCGGCGAGAGATTTTTCAGGTCATTAAAACGTGGATGTGTGTTTCTAAATACTGCACGTGGAGCTGTTGTAGATAGCCAAGCTCTAAAGAAGGCTATTCAAGTGTGTAGATTGGGTGCTGTTGTGCTTGATGTGTGGGAGAATGAGTCTGGTATCGATGCTGAGCTGCTGCGGATGGTTGATATTGGCACGCCGCACATTGCAGGTTATTCGCTGGATGGAAAAATTGCCGGCATGATTATGTTATACAACAGCGTTTGTGAGTATTTTGGGTTGAAGCCGGAATACGATGTGGCGGATTTCTTGCCAGAGCCGAATGTCACCGAGTTACAAGTAGAGCAGGAGGGTGATTCAGAACAGAATATGATTTTGAATATAGTTCGCAGAATCTATGATATAAGATGTGATGATGCGGCCCTGCGCGGTATTTTGCGAGAACCCGAAGGTGCAAGAGGCAAGTTTTTTGACGCTCTTCGCAAGAACTATCCTGTCCGCAGAGAGTTTCAAAACACGAAGGTCATCGTCGAAGACTTGAACAGCGGTTTAGCTAAGAAATTAAAAGGAATTGGATTCCTGCTTGCGTAGGGATGACGGTGATATGATGGAGCATGTCGGAGTAAGTCTGCTTGAATGGCCGAGGGGCCGGTTGGATTTCTCACGGGGTTGTCTTGTAATGGGGATTTTGAATGTCACGCCGGATTCCTTCAGCAATGGTGGTCAATTTCTTGAGACCGACAAAGCTGTTGAGCATGGCCTAAGAATGGCTGCAGATGGCGCTGCGGTAATAGACGTCGGCGGTGAATCTACCCGGCCGGGTTCTGAGTCTGTTTCAACCCAGCAGCAAATAGAGCGGGTAGTTCCTGTGATAAAAGCACTTCGCAAGAAGATTGATGTTCCGATTAGCGTTGATACTTATAACTACGATGTTGCTAAAGCCGCGTTGGATGTAGGGGCGGCGATGATAAATGATATCACTGCGCTGTCTGACGAACGAATGGCAGAACTGGCGGCGAAAAAGCAGGTGCCGGTTGTTTTGATGCATATACAGGGGACACCTGCAATGATGCAGATTGAGCCAAGGTATCAAGATGTCGTCAACGAGGTTCTGCAGTTTCTTTTGGAAAGGGCTAAGCGAGCTGAGCAGTTGGGCATACTGAAGGAGAGAATCTTTATCGACCCCGGCATCGGTTTTGGCAAAACCTTAGAGCACAATCTTTTAATTTTGCGGAATATCCACAGATTTGTTGCGACCGGTTATCGCGTGCTCGTGGGCACATCTCGCAAGAGCTTTATTGGCAAGATAACCGGCAAGGAAAAGCCTGCTGATAGGATATTCGGCACCGCTGCAACGGTTGCATTATGTGCAGCAGCAGGCGTCTCAATTGTCCGAGTTCACGATGTAGCTGAAATGCTGGATGTGGTAAAAGTGGTGATTGCCATTGAAAAAAACGGTGTTATCTGATATAGTTGATCTATGAGTCCGACGGTTTTCAGATACAAGAACTACCGTTTCCTTTTCTTTTTAAGAGAGGAAACCCGTGTTCATGTTCACGTTACCTCTCCTGATGGTGAGGCGAAATTCTGGATAGAGCCGGAGGTCACTGTAGTCAAGAATTTTGGATTCTCGGACAGTCAGATAGCAGAGCTAAAAGAGGTTATTGAGGAACACAAAGATGACATCCAAGATGCCTGGACAAAACATTTCAGAGGTTGAGGTTTCGCATATAAACAGTCGCGGTCTGTGGGTGTGCGTGGCAGATAAGGAGTATTTCCTCCCATATACTGAGTATCCATGGTTTAAGGACGCAACAGTTGCCCAGATCACAAACATTCAACTGCTGCATGGACATCATCTGCACTGGCCGGAGCTTGATGTGGATTTGGAAATTGATTCACTGAAAGACCCTCAGAAGTATCCTCTGAAGTACGAATGAAACAGTCTGCGACGGCGGTGGCTTGTGTGCGGCGTCGGGGGTTTTAATGATGATATACCATCATTATGTATTAAGTGCGATTGATTTTAAGGAGTGAAATAAACGGTATCCTCATGGTTGTTGAATCAACGCTGAAGGTTGTGCTTTCTGCAGACTTTTAAGCAGGTAATTTTCCACGACCATATTCCAGCTCATATTTTTGGCCAAGGAATATCCGGTGCGAATCATGCTTTCAAGTTCAGCGTCGCTTTGCGGCAGACGTTGGATAAGCTCTTTAGCGATTTTTCCGCTTACGTTTGCTTCAGTCTGTTCGCGTACCGACTGGTTGATTTGCATGAAGTCTTCAATATCCTCGTAATTGAAACCATTTAGAGCCGTGTAGTCGGCAGTGATAACATTTTTAACATTTTGTCCATCGGTTATATCTCGCAAGAAGCCTGAGCATCCGCAGACACTGCTGAACACGCATATACCCCCGAAAGTCAAAGGCTCAAGCTGAGATATTCCGAACGGTTCGTAAATGCTCTGGCCGAATTCGGCATCGCTGCCCTTGCGGATATCCATAAATTCCATGTTTTCAGGCATCTTTTTGCCGCATTTTTTTTGGCTGAATCCAAACTGATTTATGAAGATGATTTTTATGTTGCTGCTTCGAGCGTTGAATTGCTGCACTAACGTGTAGAAATCCGCCTCGCCGCCGGACAGATCAGGCCAGCCCTCTCGGTGGGCTATAGGCCAGTTATAGGCTGACTCCATGTTGAATATATCCTGGCTTCGCCGCTGTGAGACTTCGGTGGACAGCACAAAAAGTACCGCTGTTTTGCCAAGATTTCTGAACTCTTTTTCTATTGCGTACAGCACGCGTAAATCGCGCCATAGCCCCTTGCTTCTGACGAGTCTTGTGACGTGTGTAAAAACGAAATCGGGCCTGTAACTCAGCAGGTTGTTACAGTACTGTCGAAGTTTTTCTTTTGATGCGAGTTTGTCGGCAACGTTGATTTCATACGCCGGTATGCCGTTGTAAACTATATCAATGTCGGCGGTCTCAAATTCCGGTGCCAGAAATCGCAACTCTTCTACGACGTGGTCGCCCACGGCATATATTTGGTCACAATATTTTGAGGCTTCCACGAGACCATGTTTGAAGTAGGAACTCTGGTCGCCAAACACTTCATTAACGCATAATTTGTCTTTGTAGGCTTGTCTAATAACGTTGTAGAACATCGTATCGTGACCGGGGTGTTCCTCCACGATACGTCTCATCGTAGCGACCTCATGGGCGTAGAAGATCGTTTTGAAATGACAGCGGGTTTCAAGAATCGCTGCCAATGCTGTCGGCATGCCCATAAATTCATGAGCGATTATGACTGTAGAGTCGTTAGCCGCACCCAGAGCTGTCAATGCAGCGATTGCTGCCGGTGCTAATCTTATGTATTGTTCATACTCCCAAAGGTGCTCGTATAGATGACTGCGGATTCCAAATTCTTCGAAAAGGCGTTTTTTAAATTCGTTAACCGCGCCCTTGTCCATTTGTCTTACATCGACCAGCAGGACTTCTGGTGAGCTTTTTATACCAGCTTGTTCATCTACAAATGTTCGTCTGCCATAAACGATGCCCACGTTGTAAAAGGCCTCAATCTTCCGGAAGGCGGAAGTATATCCAGGATTTATTAGTCCATCTACAGATGAATATAGAACCTCGCTATTTTCGCCGAGTCGGTCCAGTACCGAGCCGTCGGTTGTAAACAACGGGCCGATAAGAATTGAACGATTCGCGAGGTCGAGATAGGGTTTGCAGGTGAAAAAGCCTTGCAGAACAGCCCCGATACCGCCGATTTTTCCGACGGTCTCATGGGTGACATGCACAACCGTTGTCTCATTAGCCATATAAGTTTCCCCAAGTTCTTAAACAAGCTCATCACAGTTGCTTTATTAGTTTCTACTTAAAATATACGAAACGGTTCTTGTTCAGCAAAAAAGGTGACGGCTTGCTTTGTGTATGTTTATGACGACCGAGAAAACACTCAGTGCTTGTGGGAAAATAGAGGTGTTTTGAGACCCTCGCATGGCTGAACAGAGTGTTTTGTCTGTGCTCTTAGCTTATCTTCGTGCGGAGATTTCTTATCAGACCTGAGAGAACCTGTTGTGGGATATCGGCTAAGTCCGGCTCAGGTATCTCGCTGAGCCCTATTCTGTCAAGAATCTTGGTTGTCTGCTGGCTATATGGGGCTATTAAGACCGCGGTTTGCTGGGCTTGGTTTAACTGACCATTGGCCATCTGTTGCAGATACAGAATTATGTTTTTTGTCAGTTCCTTCTCGCTCAATGGGGAGATGGGACCGGAAACTGCTGCTAAATCATCTGGAATCTCTCTTTCCTGAAGTATGTCCTGAGTCAGTTCGTATGTCTCAGCCATCAGTCGCTTTCTTCTTTCTTCCTCAGTCTCATCTATGGGTGCAAGCTTTAGCTCTTCATCCGAATTTAGCTTGGGGACATACAACTTATTGTGACATGCGGGACACTTGCCCCATTTACCGCTGGCACTATCTTGTGCCTCTATCTTTTTGCCACAGTAGTCGCAATGAAATACTATCGCCATTTTGTCACCTCTGGTGAATATTTTTTACTATTTCTCCGCTTGATATTGTGCAACTACGTCGGTCGTTATCCCGCCGCGAGGGCGGAACCGGGACGTGACTTTCATCCACCGCGGTTTACAGGCACCGCTCAGATCATTCAAAATATCGTTTGTCAGAGCCTCGTAAAAAATGCCCTTGTTGCGGTAGTCTTGCAGATAAAGCTTGAGACTTTTTAGCTCAATGCACAATTTGTCCGGGCAATATTCGACGATTATCTCACCAAAATCAGGCTGGCCCGTTCGGGGACATAAACTGGTAAATTCGGGACATCTAATGGTAATACAATAATCTCGCTCAGGATGAGGATTGCTAAATAATTCTAATGTACGCCCATCTGTCATAGCTTGAGCCCTTGTAGGTCCCATCCTATCATAATATAATCTGAAGCTGAATCTATGACAAGCAGTAACCAGCGAGTACACGAAATAAATTCATCGTTTTGTGTTCGTGCAGTTTTTATGGCAATCTTTACAGAGGCGGTTATGTGATGGCTAAAAAGGCAGTCGTTTTGCTAAGCGGTGGTCTGGATTCGGCCACGACATTGGCGATAGCTCGCAGCGAGGGCTTCGAGTGCTATGCTTTGACTTTTTCCTACGGCCAAAGACACCAACGCGAGATTGATGCGGCAAAGAGAATCGCTCAATCCATGAGCGTTACTGAGCATCGTATAATGGAAGTGGACCTAACTGTTTTTGGCGGCTCGGCTCTTACAGATTCTGAGTTAGATGTGCCCAAGAACAGAGCCGATTTGGGAAAACCTGACGATATTCCCGTGACCTATGTGCCTGCGAGAAATACGATATTTCTGAGTTATGCCCTCGGATGGGCAGAAGTACTTGGAGTATTTGATATTTTCATTGGCGCCAACCAGACCGACTACAGCGGCTATCCTGATTGCCGGTCTGAATACATTGCGTCCTTTGAGAGGACTGCAAACCTTGCCACTGCTGCTGCTGTCCAGGGTAAAGGCCAATATCACATCCATACGCCGGTCATAAATATGACCAAGGCTGAAATCATTCGCACAGGTGTTAAGCTCGGCGTCGACTATTCTCTTACCCACAGTTGCTATGACCCTGACGAAAAAGGAAGAAGCTGTGGGCGATGCGATGCCTGTAGGCTAAGATTGAAGGGTTTTGCCGAAGCAGGCCTAAAAGATCCTGTTGAATATGTAGAGAAA
>CAZFLY010000054.1:13657-19454 GCA_964519995.1 uncultured Pirellulales bacterium
GAACAATGAAGATAACTGAAATTTTCTATTCTTTGCAAGGCGAGGGATTTTTAGCTGGTGTCACCAGCGTTTTCGTGCGTTTGGCAGGCTGTCCCTTACGTTGCCGATGGTGTGACACGAAATATGCCTGGGATGAGACAGCGGGACGTGATTACAGCACCGCTGAAATCATCGAAACGATTCAGCAGTGGCCCTGTAGATTTATTGTAGTAACGGGGGGCGAGCCAATAACAAATCCAGAAATACGACAGTTAGCGCAGAAGCTAAAAGCCCTGGATAAACACGTCACAATTGAAACCGCAGGTATCGCATTTGTTCCGGATTTAGCCTGTGACCTGATGAGTATTAGCCCAAAATTGAGTAACTCTGTGCCGGACAATCCCAAACTCGCTGCGATTCATGAAAAGTCAAGATTGGATATAGCTGTCCTGCAGGAGCTGATAGAAAACTATGAATACCAGCTTAAGTTTGTTGTGGATTCACAAGAGGATTTGCCCGAAATTCGACAGACAATCGAAAAAATCGGGAATATCGATTCGGAGAAAGTGATGTTGATGCCGCAGGCGGCTACAAGGGGCGAACTGTTAGCCAAATCGCCGATGGTAGCAGAAATGTGTAAACTCACCGGCTTTGCATTTTCGCAGCGTCTGCAGATACTTTTATGGGATAGTGCTCGGAATGTTTAACCTATTGATGTGTCGAGAACTTTTAAGTTTTAGAAGATGTTATTTAGCAGAAAGTAGTATTTTGTCATTCAAGCTGAGACCTAAATTGAAACGATGAGATATCGTTGAAGCGTATGACCTTAACCGGGGATTTAACTGGACAGCCTTTAGGAGGTCTTTTTTAGCTCCTCGATGTTTTCCTAAAATTGCAAAGCTTACAGCACGGTTGCCGTATGCCTTTGCCAGCTTTGAATCTCGTTTTATAGCACGGTTATAGTCAGCTATCGCCTGTTCGAACTTGTGCATCTTGGCGTAAACGTTGGCCCGATTGTTGTAGGCCTGTGCACAATCCGGCTTCAATTCAATCGCTCGTGTATAATCAGAGATGGCCTTATTTAGCTGGCCTTTTTTCTTGTAGGCGGTCCCGCGGTTATTCAACGCCTCTGCGTTGTCCGGTCGCAGTTTGATCGCCATTGAATAATCTGAAAGGGCCTGCTCCAGATTGCCCGAAAGCTGTTGGACGACGCCTCGATTGTTATAAGCCTCAACGAAGTTTGGATTGAGTTCTATCGCCCGATTGTAAGAGTGTCTTGCGTTATCCAACTGCTCCGATGAGCTGTAAAAATTTCCCAAATTATTGTATCTGCAGGCGGCTAATCCTTTTGCATCTAAAATTTCAATCTTCCTGAATATCTTCAGTGCATTATCATCGTCGTTGAGCTGCCAGCACACTTTTTGTGGGCCCGTCTGCTGAAATTTACGCTTAAATATGAAGGGTCTACTTATAAAACCTTCCGGTACAAGGTCCAGCATTATCGTTCTGCCGTTGCTCAAATCCACAATACATGATATATGAGCTTCACCAGCGAGCAATCGGCGTCGGCCCTCCAACTCAACTGCATTTATTGGCCTGACTGAAAGACCGAGTGCTTTGCCCAATATATAATACAACTGAGTGTAGCCGAGGCACTGAGCCTCTCTGGACTTGATAATATCCGAAAGGTCGAAGACCTTATCGTTGACATCTATTTCATTTCGGATTCTGCTGCAGAGCTTGGTTGCGATTCTTTGTTCTATTCTGGATTTTTTGCCGCTGCTGATTATGCCGTGCTTGTGGTTTTGTTCTGCTTCTATAAGCTCACGTTTACAGACGGTTAAAACAGGTCTTGAATTGCCGGTTTTCCAGTCGGTTACCATTCGGACAAAATCTTCGGCTGTCTTTTCAGAGTATTCCAATTCTCTCACAGATTGTTTAATCCCTTCAAATAAACCGTCACGCTTATCCGTTGTTAGTTGAGCATCGACCGGAGATCGGTTTTTAAAAGTGGAACAACAGCCGGCTATTGTGAAGAATATAACTCCAACTGTGAGTGCTGTGGATAGTGTGGTTCTATCGATGTATCTCAGCGTGTTAGGAAATAATTTTTTAGCTTTGGCGGCCATCATCACCCACCGCCTTTAATTTACATTTCTATCAGACGTAAAGATGTAACATCAGCTATTGTAATCTTTTATGGGACTGCTAACAAGACACGATTGCTGTAATTAAAGGCTTTATTGGACATTTTTTTACAGGTAATTGGTACAGAAAACATTATCAATACAACTGTAATGCTTTATGGGACTTTTCTTGATGGGAAGTGGCAGGGGGGCATGCCTGGAAGTGTGGTAAAAGTTTGGCTTCAGGAAAGCTAACTTAGAATTATCCAGTGGATTGAACGTGGCGGGATATGGAATCTTAATTAGATGATAAATTTCTTAGACTTTAACAGAATTCTCTTTGGATATGTATTTTATTCTTACGGATTTCAGCATTGACAACGAATAATCAATAATCAATAATCAATAATCATTAATCAATTAAGTCGCCCGGGTGGCGGAATTTGGCAGACGCGCCAGCTTGAGGGGCTGGTGACCTTCGGGTCGTGCTGGTTCGACTCCAGTCCCGGGCAGTTTGAAATGATTATTGATAAGTGATAAATGATTACTGGAGAGGAAGGGCGGCAATTCTTTATTGATTATTGATGAATGATTACTGATTATTAAGTGGGAAAAGTCATTGTCTTTCACATTCCTACATAAAGACGCCGCTACAGGTCACAATGGTATTATAGTAATTATTTGTGCATGTTGAGCGTTTCAATAATCAATTTGCTTTGTAGAAATCTTATGCAGGACGTCATTGCGAGGCCTGAAAGGCCGTGGCAATCTACTACTCGACAGTCAGAAAAGCCTTCTTCAACTTGAGATTGCTTTGCTCCGCTCGCAATGATAATCTTTAGCACGATGTTTTCTACAGAGCTTAATCAATAATCAATAATCAATAATCAATGGTCAGGTCAATCCCTTTTGTGTTTTGGCAATTGCACGGTTGCACTTTCCGATGTCGAGCCCTCGGCTATAACATCCGGCCAAGGGCTTTTATTTTGCCCTCATGGTCTCGATTTTGAATGGTAAAATCTTATTCCATGGTGTAGTGTATTATCGAGGTTTCTGCTCAAGTTATAGTGACGGATCTTCTATAGATGCAAAAGCAGATTCGGGTTCTTATGCAGAAACCATATACTAACTGATTGCTCTAGTAATTGAAGGGGAGAGGTGTCTGTGACGAACAGACGTAACATCATGGACTTTTTCTCCATCTCTCAACCACAAAAGGAGAACAAGAAATGATAATTCTTCAAATCATTGGCATCATTATTTGCATTCTTATTGGATTATTTATCCTTGAAGTAGCAATTGTGGCCTTTGTCCCTGGCTTTTCGGTTCCAAAGCAACCTCTGGAAAGACCGAAGCAGGCGCTAAAGAAGGTGGATGAAAAACCACTCCAATCAAGAAGAGATGTGACTTTTCAAGTCAAAGGAACGTCAATAAGCGCATGGCTGTATCTGCCGGAGAATCTTTCTACCCCGGTTCCTTGTATCGTTATGGGGCATGGTTTTGGGGCAACTAAGGATATGATCATGGAATCTTATGCCCTTCGATATCAGCAGGCCGGCTTTGCAGTGATCGCATTTGATTACCGGCATTTTGGCCAAAGCGAAGGTGAACCTCGACAGTTATTTTGGATTCCATACCAACTGCGAGATTATGCTGCTGCGATTGAGTATGCTCGAGGTCTCAAGGAGATTGATCCGGCAAAAATTGCACTGTGGGGCACCTCCGCAAGTGGTGGACACGTTATCATGGCCGCTGCGAAAGATAAAAATATTGCCTGTGTAATAGCACAATGTCCAGGACTGGATCCTCATGCCTCAGCAAAGAAACTCTTAAAGACGTTGGGCATCCGACACATGCTCCGTATGATTGTTCACGGACAACGTGATATGGCCAGGTCCCGCTTCGGTCTTTCGCCCCATAAAATACCTATAGTAGGCAAACCTGGGAGTCTTGCTTTTTTCCCTATTTTAGATGCTTCTGACGGTTACGGGAAACTTGTATCGGAGAATTTTATTAACGAAGTCTGTGCTCGTTTCATTCTGCGGTCGCATGGATACACACCAGCCAAACATGTCCGGAATGTAGGCTGCCCAATCCTGATTCAGATATGTGATCATGACAGCTTAGCTATAATAAGCGCCGAAACCGAAAAAGAATTGAAAAAATATGCAGAGATCAAACACTATCCCATCGGCCACTTTGATATCTACATTGGAGACAACTTCGAAAAAAGCGTAAGCGATCAGCTTGAATTTTTAAAAAACAACTTTAATTGATGTATTATGAAGATATGACTATGAACAGCCGTTCAGCTTTTGATCTAGATTGCAATCCTATAATACCGGAATGTGGATTCGAATGTCCAAAATGCATACAGGAGATTGAATCCACCCTTACCAGCATGCAGGGTGTTAGCAAGGTCTACATTGAGGGCGAGGGAGAAGAGCAGACACTTATCGTCGAGCATGATCCCGGCATAGTGACGGTGGAACAACTGATCGATGTTTTCAAAGGTCTGCCAACATTCTATGAGGGATTCTTCATTCCAACTTTTTTGGGGAATAGAGAGAAACAAAACTAATGCCCATATCAGACGAATTTGTGGATTATGTTATTGACCAGCTCTCAGACTGGGGCGAGGTGTCCGCTCGCAAGATGTTCGGCGGGGCGGGTCTCTATCGTGAGGGGATAATGTTCGGACTAATCGCCGACGACGTTGCTTATCTGAAGGTGGATGACTCGAATCGAGAAGATTTTGCCAAGGCTGGATCATTACCCTTCAATCCGTATCCCGACAAAGTAAAAGCAACAGTCATGTCCTATTATGAAATCCCTGCGGATGTTTTAGAGAATCCGGACCAATTAGCTGCATGGGCGGAACGTTCCTTAGCCGTCGCACTAAAGAAGTAGAAATTTCTGTTGGTAGATCAAGACATTGTTTAGCCCTTCTACCCGTGGGCAGGATGAAAAGCACTGGCAATCAATACTTATCAAAA
The DNA here is from genome assembly GCA_964519995.1 of uncultured Pirellulales bacterium. Classification (GTDB taxonomy): domain Bacteria; phylum Planctomycetota; class Phycisphaerae; order Sedimentisphaerales; family Anaerobacaceae; genus CAZFLY01. The sequence goes on from CAZFLY010000054.1 coordinate 18,759, forward strand.
AATGGTGAGTTCCTCCTAAGTGCCTTCGAACAACTCGAGGCCCTGGATGCTGAACTCAATTCCAAGGAGTATCACCAAAGCTGGAGCAAGAGAATCCTTCACTCAGAGACTGGAAAGTTACGCCTTTAGAGCGGTCTGCTGTGGCCTTTCTCCATCATCAGGTCCCCAAATTCGGTCCACTTTAGGTGCCGTGTTTTCCCTCCTTTGTCGTATTTCGGAGACCATTCGATAGATTGTTCAGAAAACCGAAGAGTTCTGGCTACTCCAGATCGGTCTTCCAGCTTCAACTCCAATATTTCTCCAGGAGGAATATAGATTGATAATATTATTGGCTTTGCCACATTGCCCCCTTTCTGTCGGTTTATACCGACAGGAGTATGTCAGAACCCTGAGAGTATGTCACTGTTTGTTTTCATTGTTGTTTTTCGTGACGCACTTGCTGAATTCATCCCAGGTGAATGAGTATCTATTCTCGATGGCTTTATGCTTCTTGACCCATTCAACCGTTCCCTTTCGGATACAGAGTTCCCCCAGTTTCCTTCCGTCTTGCGTTACTTCAAAGACGGTTGGAGCCTTCCCCAGACTTCTTGTAGGTAACTTGCATTGAATGTCGTATGCCATGATATTGTTCCTCAAAGTGGAAGCGAATGTTGCTTTTTCCTTTACTTGTATTATATTATCGGTGATTTCTGCTAG
>CAZFLY010000055.1:0-17765 GCA_964519995.1 uncultured Pirellulales bacterium
GGCGCGTTTGGATTACAGATAATGGTCAACGCAGCGCCGGTGCCAGCTAATTTGGAAGGCAGATTGAACTCACTGTCGAACGGAACCTCAATTGCATCGCAACCCTGTAGATTCGCTAATACCGGATACAGTGAATACGTGGGCACGGGATAAGCCACCGGCCGAGTTTCATCGCAAAAGGCCTGCAAGGTAATCCTGAGCACCTCATCGCCGCCGTTGCAACACATGATATTTTCCGGCTCGACACCGTTAACTTGCGCTGCTGCCTGTCGGAACGCCGTTCCGAGCGGATCAGGGTAGCGCCTTAGCTGTTCGGGCTTGATTTCCGCTAACACCTTCATAACCTGTGGCGAGGGCGGATATGGACTCTCATTGGTATTGAGCTTAACTACATCTATTTCCTTTGGCTGAAAGCCCGGCTCGTAACCCTTTGCTCTTTCAATATTTTGGCGAAAATAACCCATTATTAGCTCGTATTTCGTATTGCGTATTGCGTACAAAGAATCTTGTCTCCTGTCCGCTGCACGCTGTACGCTACTTTTATAAGATTATATGGATATTTACCCCGAAGTGAAAGATAGATTTTGCGTTTATTCCCCTGTCATTGCGAGGCCTGAAAGGCTGTGGCAATCTCTATTCATCAAGCGTAAAGTAATATATGGTAAAAATCCGAAGCACTAAATCCGAAATACGAAACAATATCGAATGTTCAAAATTCAAATGTTTAAAGCGTTTTGAATTTTGGTTATTTGGATTTTGGATTGGCTTCGTGCTTCGATATTCGAATTTCGGATTTCTGAAATGAGCCGCATTTCCTGCCTAAAATAACCGCACCAAAGCCAAGTGACAAAGGACGTTAGTCTCAATTATGACAAGATAATAATTATATGATCTCTACAAATATGGTTAGAATACGTCAAAAGTTAAACAGTTTAAGACAGGATTTTAATTATGGACTATTATTGGCGAGGTCGGATTTTGGTATTTGTAGGCACTATACTTTTTGCAATCGGTGGAATAATAGCAACGTATGGATGGAATATCTGGAGCCACCAATACAATAAGAAGAAATATCTACGAGAGGGTGTATGGGACATTATACGAGGCGCCACTTTGGTCGCGTTGGCTGGCTTATTAACGACACACGGATGGAATGTCATATCGCTTGGAGAACAGAGAAACAATCTCATTCGAGCTATTACCCAAGAATTGTTGATGAACGTCCAGCTATTGGAAAGTCCACCTATAAAAGGCGAGGTCTCTTACAAAAAGGAAAATGGCAGCGTGGTTCCCCGTCCGTTTCCTACCTTGAAGACTGCTGCCCTGAATGTGGTTATTTCTTCTGGACTCTGGGACATTGGCAACAAAACAGAGAAGAAATTTCTTTACACTATTGAAGCCTATGAGAGGAAAATAGGCACCGCAAACCACATTTTCGATGAATATAATGAGTTTTTACTGAAGACAATAGACCCTAATGAAAAGATTGCTTCGGCCAAAAAATTCCAAAAAGTTGCTCCCGAGAAAGATTATTTCAAATCTTTGGAAAATAAGCAAAATGAAGTAATAAAGCAAATTCTGAGTGAATACAAATGGTCTATACCACCAAAAGAACGCGAATTGCTTCTGCAAAGAATCGGAGAGAAATCTTCTGTAGGTAAATCGGAGTGACTAATAGGGACGGACCCCACCGGTCCGATCCAACAAATATTCGATAGGAAATATTAAACAGCATGGTAATTTAAACCATAATTAGTTGGTGGGGCAAGCCCCGCCCTACCATCCTAATCATAGAAGCCGAAATCATACGCTGCATCAAATAAAGCTACGATGTTTTCAGGCGGGACGCCAACCTGTATGTTGTGAACGTTATTGAAAACATAGCCGCCGCCTGGCTTGAATATTTCGAGATTTTTCCGCACATGCTCTCTAACCTCATTCGGCTTGGCAAAGGGAAGGACATGTTGGGCGTCTATGGCCCCGCCCCAGAAAACAATTTTGCTGCCAAAGGTCTCTTTTAGCTTCTTTGGCTCCATATTTACAAGGCCGATTTGAACAGGATTAAGAATATCAATGCCATTATCAATAAGGTCGGGAATATACTCGAAGCATGAGCCGCAGGTGTGATACCAGATTTTCGCGCTGGTTTCCCTCGACCCTGCTCCCCTCGGCCTTGCTCGGGGCGGGCGGGACAGGAGAGATTTTATGTGCTGGACGAGTTTCTTCTGCCGGGGCTTTACTATTTTACGATAGAAATCCGGAGAAAACAGAGGACCACTTTGTCCCGCGAGGTCGTCACTCATCATCACCACATCAATAATGTCACCCACCTCAGCCATAAAGCCGACATAATACTCCATCCAGAATCTGAGAATTCGATCGAGCAGCGCTTCACAAAATGCAGGATTCTCGATCATATCCATATACCACCGCTCCAAACCTCTCATATACCAGCAAGTTTCATAAATCATGCCGCCGGTGCCGGTCGATATGGCATACGGCGTTTCCTTACGCATTTGTAAAGCCTGCTCTCGCAGGCCTGTGAAACGAGTTGGGTCGCCGCCATTCGGGAATGGATAATCATCAAGGTCAGAAATAGTAGCATTTGCAAGAGGATGGTGCGAAATGTCCATATACAATTGTTGATCGTTAGGCCCATCCTGAGCTGGGTCGAAGGACATTGACCAGACGACGCCAAATTCATCTTTAAGGTCATGCCAGAGCTTACCACCTCGAGTATTCTGCTCGATTTCGCCTTTGAAATCTTCGGGATCGTTCGCACATATATAGCGAATATCGACCCTGAAACGTTTCAGAAGCTCTTCGCATGGCTTGGCAAGCTGCTGCACAGAATCAAGAATTGTTATTTCATCCTCTAACCCGTGAGATAGCTTGTCCTGCTCCGGTCGGCTGCGCCCTAACGAGTGACATCTCACGGGTTGGATACCCAGAAAGTCAAGTAATTCGGCATACGCTCTTTTATGTATGCCGGTTTGAAACCCTCCAAGATCAATAGGCACCCTGTCGGGAACTTGATGATTGAGAGCTTTTACAACACGCTCTCTCGAAGTCATCGTCTCCCTACCTAGCATTTCCGATCTCTCCTACAATTAACCTAATTACCCTTTCGTCTTCCAAGCGATGCAAGTAGAGAATTGAGTTCATAGTTCATTGTTCATTGAATCACGAACCACGAATCACGAGCGACGAGTGACGGGTCACGAATTATTTTTGGCAGTAATCTATAAGGCGTGCAATTTCGCTTCGAAGGTCCTTACGGTGCACAATCATATCGACAAAGCCGTGTTCGAGCATAAACTCCGCTGTCTGGAAATCCTCCGGCAGTTCAACCTTTATCGTCTCTGCAATCGTGCGACGCCCTGCAAAGCCGATTAGTGCGCCGGGTTCAGCTATTATGACATCGCCCAGCATCGCAAAGCTTGCTGTCACGCCGCCGGTCGTTGGGTCGGTCAGAACTGAAATGAAAAGACCCTTGGCCTCACTGAATTTGGCTAAAGCCGCAGAAGTCTTAGCCATCTGTCCAAGTGACACCACTCCCTCGTGCATTCTTGCTCCACCGGAGCAACTAACTACTACAAAAGGCAGCTCCTCCTCCAGGGCCATATCCACCGCGACGCAAAATTTCTCGCCGACGACAAAACCCATTGAGCCCATGAGGAAATTTGGCTCCATCACCGCCAGCATAACCGGCCTTGCCTTGATAAAGGCCTTGCCTATAAGTATCGCCTCTTTTACGCCGCTCTTTTTCTCGTCGTTTTTGACGCGCTGCTTATAAGTTGTCCCTCTGAACTTAAAGCCCAAGGGGTCGCTGGTTGTAAGATCGCCAAGGAACTGCTGAAAAGAGCCTTCGTCCGTCAATTGCTTGATCCGGATCTCGGAACCTATGCGAAAATGATAAGTACACTCAGGACAAACATTGAGGTTCTTCTCAACACTGGACCTGTAGAGCATGTGCTCACAATGCGGACAGCGAACCCAAAGTCCGTCCGGCATTTCTCGGCGAGGCTTCAATGAAAAGCCGTTCCACTTGGACTTCGCCTCTTTAGCCATAATTATTATCCCCGCGATTCGCGCGGGGTTCTCATGCCTGTCAAGTATCCATATTTTTCAATGTAAAAATTGTACAAAAAGCGAAGTCGATTTGCCAGAGAAATCAACCGATAGCCGCTCGAATAGCATCTATCGCAGCAATACGGTCGGGTTCTGCGAATATCGCATGACCTACTACTAATGTGTCAGCACCGTAGGAAATGACCATTGGTATAGTCTCAGTATTTATCCCGCCATCGACTTCGATGCGGATATTAGGCCCGACAATCTCTCTGACATGGGCAATTTTTTCGACCTGCTCTGACATAAACTCCTGGCCTCCAAAACCTGGATGAACCGTCATAACCAGCACCATATCGCAAAGAGGCGCAACTTTTTCTATCGCGTTAACGGCAGTCTCTGGATTGAGGCATATCCCGGCACTACAGCCTAAATCGTGTAGTTTGTCGATAAGTTTTTCCGGCTTCTGAGTCGCTTCAATATGAAATGTTATGTGGTTGGCGCCTGCCTTGGCAAAAGCCTCCACATATTTGACAGGCTCGCTTATCATCAGGTGACTATCAAAAACTAAGTTGCTATGCTCGCGAAGCTTGGCAATGACGGGTGGTCCGATCGTAATGTTCGGCACAAAGTGACCGTCCATGACATCCAAGTGTACCATTCTGATGCCGGCCTGCTCGATAACAGCCATCTCGTCAGCTAATCTGGCAAAGTCAGCATCCAGTATCGAAGGTACAATCTCGATTGTCCCTGCCTTGGGAAGCCGCATTTTTCAGTTGATTATTTTCTTAACCATAGCAAACCAATGTTGCTTGTGCTTTGACCATAAACCTTGGAAAAAACCTTTTTTAATCTGTTAGTAATCTCTTAAGTTCATTCCATATCCTCATATCCTCAGCCTGGTCGGATAACTCTCGGGCCCACTTTTTGAGGTAGTTTATATTAAGTTTCTCTTTATTCCGCAGAACAACTCTCTCTGCGTCTAACAAATCTTGTTTACGCCCAGGAACGATTTTAAATAGAATCAAATCCTCAGGGGTTGGGAAAAAAGCTTTTATACCATATAGCCCAATTGCCTTTCTCCTCTTAAATGCTTGCCTTTCCAGATCGGTTGAGGCGATAATAAAGTCGATATGAAAATCTCCATAGTTTATCTGAAAAGTTCCCGTTTGCTCTGCTGTCTTAAGGCACTTTTTCTTGAAAACCTTAAATCCATCCTTTTGGGCCTTATTTAAAAAGTCGCCGATGTCTTCTTGGGATAGCCTTATATCAACGTCCACGTCCCCTGTAACCCTCGGTTCCCCCAGGGTCCCTGCAGCAATACCTCCAATTATAAGATATTGATATTTGCCCTTATTTAGAAAGGTTACAACCTTTTTATAGACCTCTTCTAACAAAATTTTCATGTTTTTTGTTTCTTGAATAGGCTATTTTTTAGACTGATAGGATTATCCTCAAAAAAGTTCTTGCGCCATTCCCAGATAAGTTTGGAGGAAATCAGGCTCTCCTCCATCGCCAGCGCCTTCTTCCAGGATAAATTCCTGAGGAACTTTCTCTTTTCTTGCTCCGACTTCTCAAACCTTTTCTTATCCAATAAGCCCTTATTGTCTTTAAATCGTTTCATGCTTTTGCGTTATTATGTAATCAGTGCGAAACCACTATCTAAACACCAACGACTGAATACTAACAATTAAACTCAGCACAGTCAAATAAATAGGACTGCAAGTTCGGCGTTCTATTTAACGGACTCACAACCCCTTGATTTTACCCCAATGGAATGTTACTAATCGACGAGATACTCTTAACGCTTCACGAGACCCGTCCTGAGCGTAGCCGAAGGATACGAATCACAGTGTTCTACGCCTTCGCAGCCAGCCGACAAGGCCCATGCCAATACCGCCAAGTGCAAGAGCTCCAGGAGTGGGGATAGGAGTGATTTCACCAAACGTAAGATCATCAAGTGCATCCATACAGTTCCCTATGTAGATCCTATGGATTTCACATACATTTCCCCAATCATAAAACGTATGAAACGTTTTGCCCGATGTATTGAAGCTCTCGTTGATTATTACGTTGCCGTCTATATCATAGGCTATGAAAGTACCTCCCCCACTTTGAGCACCCCGATCTTGGAAGAATGACACCCAGGGCACAGTACCCGGTAAACTTGGATTTTCTGGGCATACGAAGCGAGCGTCTAAGGTTCTGTTATCTTCCCAGTTGTCCGGAGATAATGTGTTGGGTGGGGTGTTAAGATCAGAATATGGATCACCATGATCCTCTATCTTTGTAGTGCTTTCAAATATTATCCCCCATTCAGCAAACTCATTCGTGATGCTAAGGAATGGTGGTACACTTGGTGCAATAATGTCGTTACCATTCGGCCACTTTTCGAAATTAATAGTAGTAGCACCTACAGCAGTACCAGCCAGAACTATTACTGGCAATAAAATCATTAGCTTTTTCATTTTACCCTCCTCCAAAATTTGAGTTGTTCTTGTTAAAGTAAAATATTTGAATGCTTGTAATTGCGAGGAGCTTGCCCCTTAGGGGCGAAGCAATGAAGCAATCTAATAAAGTAAGGAATCGGATTGCCGCGCCCTGATAAATCGGGGCTCGCAATGACGCAGAGCGTCATCTTCATCTCATAGGCCATTATCTCCTCTCCAGTGGTTTTATGGCCGATAGCTCAACGAAGAATAATCTGGAATTCCCTCAGCTTTCCCTCCCTGGGTGGGATCATCGATGGTTAATAACAGAAAAAGAGCAGAAAATCAAGAAAATTATGGGACTTTTTTAAGAAAAATTGGTGTGATACTAATTGTGATTAGAATTTGCTCTTATGTCATTTCGACCGAAGCCCCCGTTCTTGCTTTCGCAAGAAAGCACTGGGGCGTAGTGGAGAAATCTGTTCAAATAGATTTCTCGACTCGCCCTTCGACTTCGCTCAGGGCAGGCTCTTTGGGCTCGCTCGAAATGACACGAATAAGCACATTAATTATTCGCAATTGATATAAGATTGCCATCCGTCACTTAAATTTTTTAAGCGCCGGACTGCGGAGGACTCACAATGACGTATTGCACTTTACATATCACACGTTGTGTTAAACAGCGGTAAAACCGTAGGCTGAATACTTATAAACAACGAACTACGAACAATGAACCATCAACTTTACTTATCGTCGAGGATGTCGATAGCCTTGAATTTCTTTCCCTCCAGAAGTTCAAGTGACGCACCGCCGCCAGTGGAAATATGGCTTATTTTATCCTGAATGTTTAGTTTCTCGACGGCACTTGCGCTGTCACCACCTCCGATTACGCTGCGAGCGCCTTTTTCAGTTGCCTCAACGACAGCTAAAGCAACGGCCCTGGTGCCCTCATCAAAGGGCGGCATCTCAAATATCCCCATCGGGCCATTCCAGACGATGGTCTTCGCATCAGCGACCTTGGCTGCGAACGCCTTGGCTGCGGCTGGACCTATATCGACAGCAATCCAACCCGGGTCGATATCGCCTACGGCGACACGGTGCGGTGCGTTCGGCTTCAATTCACGAACCACCTGATGATCCACAGGCAATACTACCTCACAGCCCACCTCGGCTGCGTGATCCAGCAACTCCAAGGCCTTATCAATGAAGTCATTTTCACACAGACTATTGCCGATACTTTTTCCCTTGCCTTTAAGAAATGTATAGGCCATAGCCCCACCGATGATGATACGATCGACCTTATCTAACAGGTTTTCGATTACGCCAATCTTATCAGAGACTTTTGCGCCGCCAAGTATGGCCACGAATGGCCTTTCGGGATCGCTGATTGTATCACCGAGGAACTTCAACTCCTTTTCCACCAGAAATCCAATGACGCGGGGTTTACCCTCCATCATAAACGGCACAGTATACATCGAAGCGTTATCCCTGTGGGCCGTGCCGAACGCGTCGTCAACGTAAATATCCGCCAGCCCGGCAAGCTGCTTTGCGAAATCGTCCTTGGCTTGACGAAGTTGCTTATCTTCCTTCGCAGCTTTATCCTTTATCGTTTCCTCTTTGTGGAAGCGCAGGTTTTCAAGCAGCATACAATCGCCGGGCTTAAGTGCTTGGGCTTTGGTCTTGGTTTCGGCTCCGATACAATCACCGGCAAAGATAATCTCCTTGCCCAAAAGCTCCGAAAGTCTTTTTGCAACAGGTGCCAAGGATAACTTCTCATCTCTTTGGCCTTTGGGTCTGCCAAGATGGCTCATAAGAATCAAGGCACCGCCACGGTCAAGAATGTTCTTTATAGTAGGCATGGCTTTAACGATACGGTCATCACTCGTAATGTTGCAATCTTCGTCAAGAGGCACATTAAAATCGCACCGCATCAAGACTTTGTTGCCCTTAACATCGATATCAGCAACTGTCTTTTTAGCCATTTTGGTTTCGGTTCCCAAAAAACTCCTCATGTTTTTCTCCCACGACCAGCAATTCACCCGTCTTCTGTAAATTCATACTTTTTCAAAAATAACATGATGGGCAGCTACATCTTTGCCATTCGCTCCATAATATCGACGCTTCGGTTCGAGTAGCCCCATTCGTTGTCATACCAGCTAACAACCTTGACGGTTTTGCCGATGACCATCGTGCAGAGAGAATCGAAGATGCTGGAAGCAGGATTTTTAACGATGTCACTGCTGACAATCGGCTCATCACAATAAACCAAGATACCTTTCATGGATCCTTCGGCAGCCTTTTTCATAGCGGCCTTGACAGAATCAACAGTAACGTTCTTTTTGACATTGACAACCAAGTCCACAATGCTGCCAACCGGTACAGGCACACGAATTGCAAAGCCATCGAGTTTGCCATCGAGTTCAGGAATAACCTTGCCGATAGCCTTTGCCGCACCAGTAGTAGTTGGAATGATGTTTACCGCAGCAGCCCGCGCCCGGCGTAAATCCTTGTGTATCATATCAGCAACTCTCTGGTCGCTGGTATAAGCATGAATGGTGGTCATAAACCCCTGCTCAATACCAAAGGCGTCGTTGAGAACCTTTGCCAAAGGTGCAAGGCAATTGGTCGTACAGCTTGCGTTTGAGACGCACTTGACGTCCTTGGTCAGCTTGTTATCGTTGACGCCAAGAACGATTGTCGCCTCGATGTCATCCTTCGCTGGGACGGTTAAAAGAACCTTGTTTGCGCCGGCCTTTAGATGGTCGGCGTAACCACCTTTGGGCGATTCGGCAGTGCGGAAAATTCCGGTCGATTCCACCACAATTTTGACTCCCATATCCTTCCAGGGCAGTTCCGCAGGATTCTTGACAGCCAGCACATCGATGTTTTTACCATTGATTACTAGTTTATTGTCTTTAGCCTCGACAGTTCCTTCCCACCTTCCCATTACGGTATCGTACTTGAACAAGTGCGCAAGGCTTTTTGCATCCGAGAGGTCGTTGACGGCAACCAACTCCAGCTCACCCTTCCTTTGCATAATGATTCTTGCCATAGCTCTTCCGATGCGGCCGAACCCATTGATTGCAACCTTTATTGACATCTGCACTTCTCCTTCTTCTCAGTACTATTAACGCGGTTTTTTGCTGATTCAAGCCTGCCCAAGACCTCTTGTGCGCGGCAAACGAGAGAGCCACTTTATTGACAAGGTAGGACCTTGTCAAGCGTTTATTAAGAACCCGAACGCAGGTCTGTATAATAGCTGTTGACTAAAACACTTGCACTCAACACTTACTTATAGGCGCCCAACATATTCGGTTCCTCAAAAACCTCAGCACGGTCGGAAAGACTATTTGAGTCACACTCTTGATAGTAAGAGGGTTGGTATATATTCTGGGACCAGTACTTAAACCTTGACCAATCGTTTGTGTCCAGACCATGACTTTCACAATACCTTTCATAAAGATCAAAGAGGTCGCTAATGTGATTGGCATTTCCTCTTCGCTTCAACGACCCGGGGAGCACATAAGCCTGCCACTTTGCCTTGTCGTAACTGACCTGTCCACAAGTCATCGCCGCTAGTGCACTGACCGTACCGGTTCTATCGACACCATGACGACAGTGAATAAGAACAGGCAGTTGGCAATGCTCAAGCGAATCGATAATCCCAACCAACTCAGACCGAGCCGGCAGACTGTAAGCGCTGATGCGAAAGGTAATAAGCTCAACTCCTAATTCATCGGCAAGGGACTTTTCCCAGCTTGTGAGCTCCGCAGTCTGACCTCTGAGATTTATTACAGTACGAATGCCATATTCCTGTATCCACTGCCGCAGTTGCGCGGGTTCAGGCTGTCCCGATCTATAGACTTCCTGCGGTATCACCTCACGGAAATTTGATCTCACCACGAATTGGACGTAATAATACCCAAAACACGAGGCCGCAAACAAAAGTACCGCCACAGGTATTACACGTGACTTCCTAAGTTTGCAAGATCTGCTCGTTTCAGCCATTCCCATAATACAGATTGCACTGGACTTATTGAAATAAAATGTTAGCTTTTTAACTCCAATCGTTATGATAAGCTAATCTTAATGGTTATAAAACAGCAAGAATGTAATCCGCAATTATGCTATAGTCAAGGATTAACAAAATGCTGTAATTGCCCCGGATTAGAGCGATGACGCTGAACGTTACAGGTCATTACGGAACCTCGGCCAAAGACAATGAAGACAACAGATATCTTGTAGTCTTGGTTCTATTCTTAGCCGCGATTAGTCTAATCAGGATCTATAATTTGGCCACCAATGTAATTGACCTTAGCGGCGACGAAGCACACTACTGGGAATGGTCTCGCAGACTTGACCTTTGCTACTACTCGAAACCGCCCGGCGTTGCTTATCTTATCCGGCTGGGTACATCAGTGCTCGGAGACACCGTGCTGGGTGTAAGGATATGTGCGATTATTTTCTCATTTCTCAGTAGCCTGCTGCTTTTCAAGATAGGTACACAGCTATACAACAAAGATGTTGGCTTTGTTTGTGCCATATTGTTTCAGCTTGTGCCGATTTTCGCGGCATACGGCGTCGGTATGACACCTGATTCACCGTTAATATTTTTCTGGATACTCTCCCTGTTGCTTTTTCATAAGGCTCTGGCAACCGGTTCGTCCGGTGTCTGGTTGCTCTTAGGCGTGTCGCTGGGCCTCGGTCTACTGAGCAAGTATGCGATTATATTCTTTTATCCGCCCGCCTTTTTGCTTCTCGGCCTGTTTAAGGAAAACAGAAAACACCTGCGCACACCGTGGCCGTACATTGCCTTTTCGTCGAGTCTGTTGTTTTTCCTGCCTGTAATTATCTGGAACATGAAACACAACTGGGTCATGTTCCGGCATGATATCGGTCACACCAAACTGACACAGGGCTTTACGATTTCTTTCGACAGTTTTGCAAATTTTGTCGGGTCACAGGTAGGAGTGATTACTCCGATACTGCTCGTTCTCATAGTTTATGCGGTCATCAAGCAGAGAAAGCAGGATCCCTTTTGCTTCTGGTTTTGTATTCCGATCCTGATTGGGTTTTTCCTGAAAAGTTTTCAGGGTAAGGTACAGGCGAACTGGTCGTTGATGGCATACATAACAGGCTTAATTAGCGTTTCAGCCTTTCTCACGCATAATTACGCAAGATTTGGACGGTTCATCAAGACAGTAATTATCACTGGCCTAATCATATCGTTGATAGGTACGGCTTTTCTACACTGCCCCCTGCTTGTGTACCAAATTGACTTTCCTCCTGAAAAAAATCCACTGAATAAACTCCGCGGCTGGAAAGAGCTTGGCCGAGAAGTCTCCAAATTAAGTGATGAAATAGAGAAGCCCTTTTTCATTTTCTCCGACCATTATATGACTGTTTCCGAATTGGCCTTTTACGTCGAGGGACATCCGACAACATACTGCGTCAATCTTGGCAGGAGAATGAATCAATACGATATTTGGCCGGGATTTAACGACCTTATTCACTATAATGCAATCTACGTGACTAAGCGTAAAATGTCACCAAAGCTAGCGCAGGCCTTTGAACGCTATGAGAAAAAGTCGGTTGTTTTATACGATGAAAGAGGCAGGGTAATCACAGAGTTCGCGGCCTTCTTATGTTATGATTTCCAGGGTATGGAGGTCAAAAAGCCCGCAAGCTTTTAATGACCGCGGGGAAAAACTTGTTTGCTCTGTTGAAAAGCGTTATTTCGACCGAAGTGAGCGTAGCGAACGTAGCGGAGAAATCTGGATTAGCAGTGCAGTTGCATGCAGATTTCCCTTCGGGGCTCTGCGCTTCGCTACGTGTCTCGACTTCGCCCCTGTTTCTGTCTTCGACAGAAGACACAGGGGCTCCGCTCGAAATGACCCGATCTTGGGCTCTTCAACAGAGCAAGAATTGTTCTAAAAAGGTAGGTACCTGCACCGCTATAACATCGGAAATCTTCTGCATAACTTCTTCACATCTTTAAGGATTTCATTCTTAAAAGACTGCTCTATTTCGTATTTGCTACCGCTTACAATCTTGATATTTCGCAGCACCGAATCAAAAAGAGCTGCAGTGGTTTTCATTTCACCTGGTCCCATTCCATTTTTAGTCACAATAGGAGTGCCTAATCTGACGCCGCTGGTGACTGCAGGACCTTTTCTGTCATAAGGCAATCTGTTCATGTTGACGATAATGCCGCACTGTTCGAGGCACTTCTGCGCAACAAGACCTGTTAAACCTTCGCGGAAACTATCGACGTTAATTAGAATCATGTGGTTGTCTGTCCCGCCGGTTAGTACATCGTGCCCTAAATTTAATAAGGATTCTGCCAATGCCTTTGCGTTCTCTATGATCCTGAATTGTCTTGCCCTATACTCCTCAGATAGCGTCTCTTTGAAGAAAACTGCCTTAGCTACGATATTGTTCAGATACGGCGTGCCCTGCACACCCGGGAATGTTGTCTTTTCAATGTGCTCACATAATGACACAGACTTTGTACCGATTCTTATTTTTTGGTTGTAGTCTTTACCCATCAATATCACACCACCCCGCGGGCCGCCAGGCTTATATGTGCTTGTCGTTGTAAAATGTGCGTAGTCTATGGACGATGGATGGATGCCAGCCATAATCAGACCAGCAATGTGTGAAACGTCCGCCAGAAGATATGCCCCTACCTCGTCGGCGATTTCTCCAAATCTCTTGAAATCTATGGTTCTGGAATAAGCGCTGGCTCCACATATAATCAGCTTTGGTCTGATCTTCCGAGCTTTTTCTCTGATTGCGTCGTAGTCTAAGAGAAAAGTTTTTCTGTCAACGTAATAATTCTCAACCTTAAAGAACTTGCCGGAGAAAGAAACTTTTGCTCCATGTGACAGGTGTCCTCCCTGGTCCAGTCCAAGGCTGAGTATTTTGTCATCTCTTTCGAGTAGCGCGGTAAGAACAATCTGATTCGCACTGGTTCCTGAATGCGGCTGGACGTTCGCGTACATTGCGCCAAATGCCTTTTTGGCTCTTTCAATAGCAAGATTCTCGGCTTGATCAACTACCTCACATCCCCCATGATATCTTGCTCCCGCAAAGCCCTCGGTTGTCTTGTTTTGCATAACCGAGCCGAGTGCCGCCAGAGCCGCCCGAGAACACTGGTTCTCTGCAGCAATAAGCTGCAGCGTATCCTGCAGCCTCGCGTACTCTCGTGCAATTAGCTCGTAGACCTGTCTATCTGTATCTTTTAGAGCGCCAAATACATCTTTGTGGTACTGCTCGCTGCCTTCAAATACCCGACGCTCTTGCTCTACTAACTCATAAACCTTACGATCCTTCTCCTTTGAGACCTCGCTGACCTGCTTATCCAATAACATTTGTAGACCTTCAAATCCTTTCTCCGGTTAGACCAATTGCATCAATGTATGAGACGGCTCACGGTGCTGACCTGTTAGCCGAAAAAACTCCTGACAATATCGTTGAAAGTAACATACAAGAAAAGCATTCCAACGAGCACCCAGCCCGCATAAGCTGCAATTCCCTGCGCCCGCTCACTAATGGCAGAACCTTTGATTCTTTCCACAAGCATTAAAACTATCAGCCCGCCATCGAAGGGTGGCAAAGGCAAAAGATTTATCACAGCGATACACGCGCTTATCAAGCCAAGGAAATACGCATAGTTCACCAAAGGTTGTTCAACGACGATCCGGTAGCTAACAGCTATAATTCCAACCGGACCGATGAGATTCTTTGGGCTGATAAGCCCGCCAATTAGGTGCTTTAACGTTACATAAGTCTGCGCAACAAACATCACCGTCCTTCTGTAGCCCATTCCAATAGCGTTAATTGGTCCGCTGGCACGATAAAGTTTCTCTAAAGGACCGAAAGGAACCGGCTCAGCAAAGACTGATTTGACCGTTATATAATCTTTCTCAATATCAACTTTTAACGTTGTCCTGCCTGCTTCTCCATCATCTTGACGATAATCAATCACAACTTGCTCGTCTCTTGTGTGGGTAATCTCTCGCACTATGTCATAGAAGTCTTCAACGCCAACGCCATTGACTGCAGTTAAAGCAGCACCGCGGGGGATGTCAAGTCTTGCAGGCCCATTTTCGGCAGATATGGTCTTGGCAACAACAGGATGACCGGTATCAAGTAAAAGTCCTACGCCAATCATCGCTCGCTCACCATCCGCTGGCCTCCTTGGCGTAACAGTGACGCTGACAACTTGTTCGAGTCTATTTGGATCGGTGCGCAATACCTTCAGAGGCAGTTGCTTATTCTCGTACTGTTCAGTTACAGCGCGCATCTCCACATACGTGGGATTTTCAATGTCACCAATCGCAAGAACAATGTCACCATCCTTCAGATTGTGGTTGCGGTTTTCACCACCACCTGCAATCTTGTCGGCGTCGATGCTAAAGCCAAGTTTCTTCTTGATCCTGTCGATAAAACTTTTTCCGTTTTCCTCAGTAAAAGCCGACACATCTGCAGCGGCAGTTATCCGTAGCCGGGGGACCATTGAGTAAATGTGCCCAAGCTCATCTTCAGAGTCCACCTCCTTGTCAGCAAGACGTAACCGGAGCGAGATTTGGGATTTTACCAACTTAGACTTACCCTGGCCTGTACTTCGCTCGGCAACCAATGTCACTTCTGGGACAATAGAATCCTCGACAGTCTCTACAAGCTGCCAATGTGTTCGCACATCCTTGCCTTTAACACTTCTAATCCTATCACCGGGTCGCAGACCAGTTCTCTCATATAGCGTTTTGGCATCAGAAACATCCGCAATTGTCAGGCTCAGCGGTTGAATGATTCCAAACTCTCTTATCGATTCACCGGGCATGAGCTCTGCCACAAGGCCAAGACTCTCCTGCGAACCATCCTCATGCCGTACTGTTAGCTGAACTACTTCGTCAACATTCGACAAGGCTGACGCTATCAATATGTTGCTAAAGTCCAGATCCTTACGCTTGCCGGCAATTTCAATTATCTCATCACCCGGCTTTATGCCTGCCCGCGCCGCCGGTGAATCAGGCACTACACCTCCAACGACAGCAGGCGGCAACCTTATCCCGGCAAGAAACACAATGACAAAAATAATGCCGGCACTTATAACGTTGAAGGTAACACCTGCCGCTATGACCGGTATTCGAATACTTACAGGCTTGTTTGAGAATGAACGTGGGTCTTCGATCCTTTTAACCGATCCTATATCATCCTGTCCGAGCAGCTTAACAAAACCACCAAAGGGAATAAGGCCGATCCTATATTCCGTTTCCTCAGCCTTGTCTTTAGTGCCTTCCGTAGAATTCGATAAGCTCCTCACTGAGTCACTATCTCCTCTGCCAAACAAACTTGGCAGTACTCTGAACCGCAAGCCGCTTTCGGTCTTTCGCAGGCCGAGCAGCATCGGTGGCATAAAAATTGAAAAGACCTCCACCTTTATGCCGGAAAGCTTAGCAACAATAAAATGACCGAATTCATGGACAAGAACTACACCCCCAAACCCAAGCAGAACCAGTAACACATTGCCAAAAATATGAATATTGCTGACAATCAGGTAAACAATTGCTGCAAAGACAGCAGCCAACAAGAATCCGCGAAGGTTTTTCAATGAACCACTCGATTCAGACATTAAATTTCCCTAAAAGAATCAAAGACTCGATAACCAAACTACAAAATACATTCTAAAATCCCGAATAGCAAATCTCGATGCTTGATTATTGTTTTATGCTCTTGGATTTTTGCCTGAGACGATTTTTAACCTCCTGCCGTGCCCATGCGTCAGCCTCGAGTATTTCCTCAAGAGACCCACATTTCCTGACATCGTGTTTATTCAAACAGTGTTCTATCAGTTCCACAATTCCAACAAATGGAATCTCTTCTGCAAGGAACCGTTCTACGGCAGCCTCATTCGCAGCATTAAAAACGACCGGCGCTGTGCCGCCGAGCCGGGCTACTTCGAATCCGAGCGGTAGAACGCGAAACGTCTGCGGATTGGGCGCCTCAAAAGTAAGTCTTCCTATCTCGTCCAGACGCAGGCGCTTGCGCTGTCCTTCAACACGCTTAGGATACGTCAAAGCATATTGGATAGGAATACACATATCAGGCTGACCAAGCTGTGCTATTACCGAGCCGTCCACAAACTCAACAAGTGAATGGACTATTGACTCCGGATGAATTAAAATCTCAATTCGTTCCACAGGCATATCAAAAAGCCAGCGAGCTTCAATAACCTCAAACGCCTTATTCATCATTGTTGCTGAGTCTATTGTAATCTTGGGCCCCATATCCCAGATCGGATGTGCAAGGGCTTGCTCCAGCGTTACATTCTGTAAATCCTCAAAGCTCGCCTGCCTAAATGGCCCACCCGAAGCCGTCAAGATTATCCTGGCCACTTCCTGCCGAGAACCCGACTGCATGGCCTGACATATCGCTGAATGCTCACTATCCACAGGCAGAATCACACTGTCGTTTTCCTTTGCGGTCCTGGTTAACAATTCACCTGCTATAACAAGTGGCTCCTTATTCGCAATGGCCAATCTCTTGCTTCGCCGCGCAGCGGCAAGAACAGAAGGCAAACCCGCCGCTCCGACTATTGCCGATAGAACGATATCAACCTCATCGTGCTCAGCGATTTCTATAAGACTGCCGGGTCCACTTAAGACATCAACATCCATACTCGCGACCAATTCACTCAGCTCTGCTGCACGGTTAGCGTCAGAGATAGCTACAAATCTTGGCTTATATCGCGCCACCTGCTCAGCCAACAGTCCAACACTGCTGTGCGCGCTCAAGGCAAAGACTTCGTACTCCGGACCAAGCCCATCAATTACTCGCAGCGCGTTTCTGCCGACCGACCCCGTAGAACCCAGAATGGCAATCTTCTTGGTCATAAATGTTATCAAAAGAAATTAAATATGAGTTCTGGCATTTTCATAGTCTGACTAAAACCATCCTAACACAGAAAATACGCCCCGGCGATTTGCACCGTGGCTACCGACAACTGATAGTATGCCAAGCACCAACACACTGTCAAGATGAAACACTCATAACAAGATCGGGTGTATCTGTCGATTGCGGGCAGATTTTCAACAGCAAAGTACCTCAAATACGGAAACATCCAAAGCCCGGACAACACACAGTGGATTTTCAAGTGTATTCCAAGCTGCCCCGGCTCGGCACGATAACCACATTCTCTGTTGTAAAACTAGTGCTTTGTTACATTTCAATTGATGGATATAATTTCTTTAGTTTTATCCG
>CAZFLY010000056.1:0-17277 GCA_964519995.1 uncultured Pirellulales bacterium
GTTTGTATTGATAAATCATTAAAACCAGCCGCCTAAAAAGTGCGAAAGTTGACACTAACATAGTTTGCTATATAGTCTCCTGTTACCTTTGAAAGCTTAATGGGAGATTCAACTGCTGACTCTCCCAACACAGAAATTGAAAAATCTGGTTTGTCCATTGCTAAAAGTCTCCACTGAACTTAGAACCCCCCGATGAATCGGGGGGCTAAATAATTTTATATCACCATATAATCTGTGAAAGTCGCATCAAGTACCTTTAACAGTGTGAACGGCGATTATATTTGTCCCGCCAGGCTCACCAAGCGGTTGTCCTGCTACAATAATTATCTTATCACCTACTCTTGAGCGGTTGGTTCTGATTAATAATTCATTTACAGTATCCACAAACTCCTGGAATGTCTTCGGTACAGGCATACAATACGGCATGACACCATAATCCAGACACATTTGCCGACAGACTTTCTGATCTGAGCTTAAAGCCAATATTGGAACATCAATTCGTGTTTTGCTCAAAAGCCTCGCTGCTGAACCTGATTGTGACCATACAACTACGAGTTTCGGCTCGATATCATCGACAATATACCCAACACTTCTTGACATGGACTCTGTCTGGCGTAAATCTTCCGTCGTCGTAGTCCTCGGATGCATCTGGTCATGCTTGTCGAGGTATGTTTCGGTAACTCGGGAAATTCGCGAAATAATCCTCACCGCTTCTACTGGATATTTGCCTATCGAAGTCTCTCCGGAAAGCATCACAGCATCGCAATAGTCCATTATAGCGTTGGCAACATCAGAGACCTCCGCTCGCGTTGCTACAGGATTGTCTATCATACTCTGAAGCATCTGCGTAGCTACTATTACAGGCTTACCCATACGACGGCACAAATCTGTTGCACGTTTCTGAACCAAAGGAACTTCAGCCAAATCCATTTCAATACCAAGATCACCGCGAGCCACAAGAACACCGTCACTGATCTCGATAATTTCCTCAAGGCAATCCACCGCCTGTGGTTTCTCAATCTTCGCAATAACCTTGATATTTGAACCCACTCCTGAGAGATACCGTTTCAACTCCATCACTTCATCAGCGCTTCGCACAAAACTTAATGCCAAAAAATCCAAATCGTTCTCAACCGCCCAGTCTATGTAATGCCAATCTCTCTCTGTTATAGCTGAGGTGCTCACATCAGTATCAGGCAGGTTTATACCTTTATTACTATATACGGGTCCATCCGAAATAACCTCACATAAGACCATTTGCTCATCAATGCCAATCACCTGCAGCGAAATCCTTCCATCATCGATAAAGATTTGTTGGCCGACTTTTACATCTTTGCTAAAGTCTTTATAATTCGTGTGGAAATTGTGCGCATGGCCTGGCCTATCTCCCGGCAGAATTTCAACCTTATCCCCACGGTGTAACAATTCCCCCTCCGATTCAATTCGGCCGACTCTTATCTTAGGCCCACACAAATCCCCCATCAATGCGGTTGTGCGATCGTGATTAACGCGAACAGAGTTAATATTGTTTAATAATTCAGCGTGCTGCTCGATTGTGCCGTGGGAAAAATTGAGACGAAAAACATCCACTCCGGCATCCAATAAATCTTTCAATATCCCGGCCTCAGCGGATGCAGGCCCAACTGTGGCGATTATTTTTGTCTTGATCATCTGGTCAACAGAATTTGATACTCCAAAAGTTTATGTGTATTACTATTAATTCGTTTATTAAATCCAATTGACTCAGGTAAGAACCCACCGATAAATCGGTGGGCTAAATAAGATATTAAGAATTTGTATTAACTCCTGAAAGTCAATATCTCAAGTCACCGATGAAAGAGCACAACGTTAGACCTTAGGGTAGCTGCCTAAAAAAAAGGTCTTTGGTAGTTCACCCGTCAGAGGTCTGGCGTAGTTGATAAAAGCCTCCGTCACTCCATCGCCTTGGGGATTAATAAAATCATCAGGCATTGATTTTGTCTTTTCCGCAACATTACGAAGTTCTGTGCATACGATATCAACCGCATAGTTGTCACCTTCACCTATTCGTTTCATGGCAACAGAACCACTCTGCTCAGCCATTGAAAACTTAACAGCCTCTCGGCCACATCGGCGGGCTTCATCAGCATCAATGGGAGATTGAAAGCCGACAAAGCTTCTCTGAAGATAACCAAATGTATCAGCACGCACACGCTTAACGCCAAGTTTAGCTTTTACTTCTGCTGCCAGGAAATCAGCCAGAGCTCCTGTACCTGAAAGCTGAATGTTTCCGTGCGCATCTTTTTCCTCGATCTCAGCGAGCTTCTTGGCCCAAGTGACACCATCCGCATCACAGATTCCCTCACTGACCGCAACAACACAGCGACCAAGTTTTTTATAAACAGCATCGACGTCGTTGATAAATTTATCTATCGAGATAGGCCTTTCAGGAAAGTACAGTAAATGAGGGCCGTCATCTTCTCTCTGTTTACCCAACGCAGTAGCAGCGGTCAGGAAGCCGGCGTTCCTGCCCATAATGACATCGATTTTAACGCCGGGCAGCGCCCTGTTATCAAGATCATTACCCATGAGTGCACATGCAACGAATTTTGCAGCCGTTCCGTAGCCCGGACAGTGGTCGGTTACGAGCAAATCGTTATCAATCGTTTTGGGAATGTGAAACGCCCGCAATTCATAGCCGACCTCAGCAGCCATAACGTTGATAACATGGGCTGTATTAGCTGAATCATTTCCCCCTATATAGAAAAAGTAGCGGACATTGCGTTTCTTAAAGACATTAAAGATCTTCTCACAATATTCCTTATCAGGCTTGTCCCTGCTGGAGCCAAGAGCCGCTGAAGGAGAGCTCGCCATTCCTTCCAAAACCGAGATTGAAAGGCCCTTCAGGTCAATAAAATCCTCCTTGACGATTCCCTGCACAGCGTGCATAGTACCATACAGGTTTTTGATTTCCGGATGCTTACAAACTTCTTCGATGACGCCTGCCAAAGAGGCATTTATCACTCCAGTCGGCCCACCCGACTGCCCTACCACGGCATTTGCCTTTGGTGCATCTGACATTTTCTATGCCTTCTCCAAAAAACTAATGTCATCTCCCACTCACGAAAGGCGTATTATACATACAAGATCTCTACAGACAAGAACAAAGGCCTCTATTTCACCTCATCGTCGCTCCCATCGAGTTAAATCATTATCATGCAATATCGTAAGCTCGTTTGACTTCTTCGGCGATGATTTTTATGCCTGCTGCGACGGTCTTCTCATCCTGCGCATAGCTCATGCAGATAACTGTGTTTTCATTCTAAAAGGGTTTGGCCTCTGTAAAGATAATATTCGGAAAAGGCGTACCATAGGCATCTGTGATAACGTGATGCTTCAACCCCAATTTCCGTCTATCCGTTGCATTCTGGCCCGTTTTCGCCCCCCAAAAACCGCTCGTACGGAAGCCGAATCTACAATCAATCGGGAAAAATCTATTTTGTCTTTGTCTACCGTGATTCAATACATGGATTTGAGAAGACCTACACATGCTTTATAGGACAAAGCTCTGACAAAATTTTAGGTTTTGTTACAGACCCTTAACATGTGTTTAACATGCTCTTCCAATAACACGCAGTTTTTAGGATTATGGGGTGTTCAATAAACTCGCAGAATATATCTACGACAATCAGATCGGCCGACACAATCATCTCGTAGGCCAGCCACGTGACACTCATTGTTAGGCGGCCATTAGAACTTTCTTTGTGCTGGACCCCAGCTAATATACGTACGAATAAAAAATCCTCGCTTTTATTGGACTGAAACAACCATTAGAAGATTATATGTATCTATACTTGAACTTGACGGTTTAAAAAACCACTGCAATCCGTGAGAAGAAACTTTGAACCTATGTCTGCTTTTAATCGATAATAATTCTACGGAACGAGGACTTTATAAGCCGGTAGTGGGGATGACCTAATGCAGATCAAATATGTCGTTTCTACAATGGTGTTCTGGTGGCGCGAGCATCCACTTTCTTTTGAGCAGGAGTGCCAGTTCCTGAGGTCACTTGGCTACGGTGTGGAACTATGGCCCAACATCAGAGGTCAGAGCGAATGCCGTTATAACAAGCGTAACTGGTCCAGGCTCGTTGCTGCCACCACTGATATGGCGGTAACACTACGCGCTCGCACGGATCAACCCACGTTGGAGCAATGGGCCGAACAGATCGAATGCGCCAAGCTACTTAACGCAAATATCGTAGCCGAACTGCAAAGCTTGCGTATTGCTCATAGCTCAGAACTCAACAACTGTGAATTCGCTGCCGAAGTTGTCAAGATGGCAGAAAAGATTGGCGTAAAAGTGTGCCTCGAAACGGGGCCGCTCTCTACTCTTACGAAAATCAGAGAGAGGTTTGAGTCGCTCTGGTACTGCCTCGATACTGGGTATGCTAACCTCGACCCCGAATTTGGCTTCAGGCAATATGTGGATGATCTCGCTGGCCGAGTTGCCCATCTTCACCTGACAGACAACTACGGCCAGACAGATGACCATGAACCACCTGGCTTACATGGCGGCATCGCCCACGAAAATTGGAATTATCTGCTAGAATCGCTGAACAAATATAATAATGATGTAATCGGCTCATTTGAGATGTGCCCTTGTATGCCCGGTGTAATGATTCGCCAGGCCAGTGAGTTTATGTTCGATGTGCTGAAGTGGCCGAATCCGCCTCAAAAACAGACTGGCTATGCAGGCCTTACTTACAATCCAACGTAATGAGCCGGCGACTGAAAAAGAGCTACCTCCCCCCTGCTTTCTTGCGAAAGCAAGAAGGGGGGTAGATAACTATACTGTAAGGCTAAGGGTAAAAGGAATAATCCTTAGCCTTTTTTATTTCGCTAACCTACTATTGAAAACTCGCCCTAAAAAACGTTTGACGATTCTGTGCGGCTGTGGCTATAATATCCGCAGATTTCTGCGGTTTCTTATTTTTTGGCTTTACAAAAATCTTTTTGCTGGCTGGTTCTATCGCTCAGCCAACGTGGAAATCACTACTCAAAACCATTTTTAATTGATTTCTTCAGTGCCGACTATGATAGCCAAAAAGCATTCTAACCATATTCTTCATCTATTGGTAGTACCAACCCTCTTTATTGTAGGCTGTAGCGCTTCTAAAAGCCACGTTATGGAGTTTAACAGCTCTTTCAAGACGGACTATGTGGAGTCCTTCAATTTCGCAAAATCTACACAATTTGCCCAGTCGAAGATCAGTAAAGGCAAGAACCCTAAAAGAGAAGACCTACTATGGTCTATGCAGCTCGGCTGCCTTGAGAGAATTAAGCAGAACCACCGACAAAGCAACGATTATTTTGATAAATCAGAAGAGATGCTGAACTTCTTCGATTACCAAAACAAAGCCGCCGATTCTATTGTTGCAGTTGCTGCTAGCGACAATGTCATCCCTTATGTGGGTGAAGAATACGACGGTATAATGGTCAACACTTACAAAGCCTTGAACTTTATGACACTCGGTGAAAACGAACTGGCACGAGTAGAGTTTAATAGGGCTCTTGACAGGCAAAGACGAGCAAAGGAGAACTTCGCCCGGGAAATAGCAAAGCTGAAAAATGAATTAGAACAGGAACAGAAAAAGAAGAAATCAAATGTTAAAAAAAACGTAGAGAATCCTGAAATCGAACAGTTACTAACTGAAAGATATCCCGGTTTGCACGAGTTTGAGCCATACCCCGACTTCGTCAACCCCTTCACAACCTACATTGCTGGAGTTTATTTTAACCTCGTCGGTGACCACACAAAAGCCGCTACTTTGCTGAAGGAATCATATGGAATGGTTAGTGACAATGACTACATAGCCGAGGACTTGGCTTTTACCGAGCAGATTCTTGATGGCCAGGAGGAGTTGAAAGACACGGTATGGGTAATATTTGAAAACGGATTGGGGCCTATTAAAGAAGAGTTCAGAATCGATATACCCCTGTTTATTGCTACGGACAAGGTTAAATATTTCGGGATTGCTCTGCCAAAACTCAGATTTAGAGAGCAGGCTTATCCCTATTTGTCGATCAAAGCTGCTGGCCAAAATTACACGACACAAATTGTTGCGGATATGGATCGAGTTATCCAAACAGAGTTTAAAAAAGACTTTAATGGCATTCTGACCAGAGCCATCATATCTGCCACAGCAAAAGCAGTAGCCCAATACGCCGTGGGTAAAAAAGAAGACAGCTTATCGGCAGATCTTGCATCTGCTTTTGTCGCAATCTATTCATATGCTACGACCGCTGCCGATGTCAGAATTTGGACAACCCTGCCAAAGGATTTCCAAGTTGCCAGGTTGCCCATGCCCCCAGATAGGTTAGTAACTATAGAACCTCCAGGTGGGCAACCTTTCCAGGTAAAAATCCCCGCTTGTCAAAAAGCGCTTGCCTATGTTAGAATACCATTTAGACAGGCAAAACTAGTTTGCGACCTGGTAACATATTAAATTATTGGCATACAATGTTTGTGGAGAATTGCTATGAAAAGGTTAGGGCTCATATTGACCATGTTAATAGTTCTCGGCTGTGGCTCTTATGAACCGCATGACGAAAGAATACACATGAGAGAACAAATTAGAAGTGACACAATTGAGAGCAATATCGTCACTAGACCAATTGCCCATGCGTTCAGTGACTTGGCTGGTGAAGGCCTTGAAATCACCAACGCTATTACCAGAAGAAATGATGCGGGCTTGCTTGTGCTTCATGTCGAAGGATATAATAAATCATATAGAACCAAACGCTTCAGATACAGAGTCGAGTGGCTCGATGAAAGTGGGTTTCTGATTGATACGAAAACAACCGTTTGGCTGCCGATGTCGGCAATGGGAAGGTCGCCCTTCAGCTTTAATGTCGTCGCGCCGAGACCGGAAGCCGTAGATTTCAGAATGGATACAAGAAAGTGGGAGTAAAGTATGAAAGAAACAATATTAAATCTCGTAATGGTAGTAGGTTTTTTAGCAGCAGGTTGTGCACAGGAAACGAAAAATATCGATCTTATGCACGATGAGGGAAAGCCTGTTATGGCTCTCGACTATAGGGACTTCGATCGCGCCGCAAGCGAACTGGTCCAGTCAATGCTTGGTTCAGGTGCACTAAAAAAGGAGGAAGGTGGCAGATATGTAGTGGCCACCGGTCGAATCGTAAATGATACAATGCAGAGGATTGACACCGACCAGCTAATGGCAAAAATCGAGACTGAGATGTTAAACAGCGGACAAGCAATTATGACATCCGCCGTCGGTAGTGGTGCCGACAAGCTGGTCCATGAGACAAGAGAACTCAGAGATTCTGAGGAGTTTGACCCAAACACCGTAGCCAAAAGGCGAACCCTCATTGCACCAGAATTGAGCATCTCCGGCAAGATCTTTCAGAGGAATATCCGCTACGACCGAGGCCGCCAGCAGGTTGAGTACTATTTCCAACTGAAACTGAGCGACGTTAAAAGCGGACTCAGATTTTGGCAGGATGAAGTGATTGTCGGTAAAAGAGGCAGTAGTAAATCTGTTGCCTGGTAACAGAGTTTAGCAGTTAAGTCTTTAATAGGGTATAAAGATGAAAAAAATAATGAGCATATTTGCGCTCTGTCTGCTGATTCCTGCAGTTGTGATTGCTGAAAATACACCAGCAATAGGAGGTAATTCTGCCGGTAAAATCGGCAGTAAAAATGTCGCACCCAGCGGCCTTTTAAAGACAGAACCAAACAACGTTGTTATCCGAGAAGTTACTGGTCAAGGTCGTAACAGAGACGAAGCCATAAAGAACGCTCTATACAGAGCAGTCGAGCAAGTAAGAGGTGTTAAAGTCGACTCCGGCACCTACGAATTTGCCTTCCGTGGTGCAGGCGCAGGAATAGCTGCCGAAGAGCCCGGCCAGAGGAGAATCGAATTTGATTCTGTAGAGGTTGCTACAAGAGGCACAGCCTACACAACTGAAATCGGCGGCCTCGTAAAAACCTACGATGTTCTCGAGGAAAAGCAAATTGACAAGGACACCTACCAGGTCAAACTTAAAGTCGCCGTATACGACTATGGCGAACGGGGTCAGACTCGAAGGGTCAAAGTCGCCTTAATGCCTGTAAAAACAATGAATATGAGTTACCAATTCTTGAATCTCACAGTATCTGGTGATACACTTTCCGTGCTGTTATCTCAGCGACTCTCTGTGGGACTGACGCAGACTAATAAATTTGCAGTTCTCGACAGAGAAAGCATCGTCGATTTTGTCAGGGAAAAGAGTATGCTCTTTTCCTTCGATGCCCCTCTTTCGGAACAGGCAAAGCTTGCTGAAACTCTCGGTGCCGATTATTTGCTCGTAGGGACCATATCCCAGGCTAAAATCGAGAGAATCGATAAGTACCTCAAGGCCGCCGATTACACTGCGACCGAATACAAAGCAAGATTCAATTTCAATTATCGACTTGTTGACAGCTCTACAAAGCAGATTGTCGTGGCCTCGACTGTGCAAAAATATCTTGAAAACGAAGAAGTCAGAGGCCTTGCTGATGAGTTGGATCCCGTAGAATGGGACCCAGCACAGTTGCGTGATGCTTTTATCTCGCTCGTAGTTAACGATGTGATTGAAGCAATTATTGACCGTGTGTATCCTATCAAAATCGCCGCAGTTCAACAGGACGGCCAGATAATCTTGAATCAGGGTGGCGAGAGAATGGCAATAGGCACGCTGCTCGATGTCTTCGCACAAGGCAGGGAAGTCTTTGATACTGATACGAAAGAGTCACTCGGAACGGTTGAAAATTACGTTGCCACCATAGAAGTTCAGAGAGTGTCCCACACAATGTCATTTGCCAAAGTAATTGTAGGCGATTTGTCAAAAGTTTCCAAAGGTCTCGTTTGTCGCGTCAAAGAGGTGAAAAAAGCCGATGATGTCGGAATGAAACCGGATGTTATCAGAACTAAGACAGGAGCAGTCAAGCTGCCATTCGATAAATAGTGACTGTGGTAATTTGTAACGCGTTGGCAAAGGCTAAGAGTGAGAGCTCTTAGCCTTCATCTTTTTAGTACTACATAGAACTTGACCTCGGTTATAAAACGCTTGGCGCAGGCCATCCGCACTGTCAATGGATCATGCCACTTTTTTCTGCAAACGGGCTAAGTGCTCAGCGAGAACAAACCCAATAAACGCGGCGAGTACCAGGATGCCAAGCCACCTTATTTTCATCCACAGACTCCAGACACTGGCGAGATTCTCGGGCAGGAAGAAAAGAAAATGGCCGTTTTGCAGATCACAGAAAGCGACCAGAAATTCTCAAAGGCCGAGGTCGTAGAGTGGCTGACTGAAGAGAAAAATATCCCAATTGGTTCTCTCTGTCGTAGAATATTTGAAACCGAACAAGACGAACAAGCCAAGTCCAAGTAGTGCCCATCCGAACGATACCTGTGGTATTTAGCCCCACGTTTCACGTGGGGTTTTTCTTTGCACTCGAGTCAACTGTATAACTCACATAATACGGAACATAAAAAATAAATACGCTTCCTCAAAACAGAGCCGCGACCATAAGGGAGCAGCAATTGTCACTGCGGATTTAAAGCGGATGCACCTCCTGCTATGGCACTTCTCCTACTGCTTCTATGTCACAGCAGCGATTCCTTTCCTTGTGCCTTGCGGATGAAGTGGACGATGATCGCCAAAGGAATAAAGGCGATGACGCCGCCGATGCCGATCCAACCTGCTTTATCCTTGGACTTTGTGGCCTCTATGAGCTCCTTGTTTAGGTCGGTGAACTGCGCGTCGAAACTCTCGGCCCCGATCTCTTTCCTGACCCGGTCCAGTACTAGGCCCTGGAACCTCCCAACCAGGCTCGGGTCATGCTTGACGAGCTTACTGTCTTGCATCTCTCCCAAGAGGCCCGGAGCGGGCTTCGTGTGGAACTGCGACGCAGAGGCGATTACCACGCAGCCTGTCGCGAGGATGAATGGGATGAACAAGCCAGTCGACAGATCGAAGATCGCCAGACCGCGGAAATCCTTGTTCCAGCCGCGTTTCAGCATTGAGTAAGGCAGCAGGAATGTCATGTTGATACCGACCGCAGTCGCTGCGGCGGCCACCAGCACATCCTGCTGCTCGTTGACGATCTTGTCGATCCAGTACTGGCGAAACTCTGGGCCGACGGTGGCCAAGGCCTCCTTGAACGTATCGGCTGGCTTCCATAGCATGCGTAAATCAGGAATAATCCCGGCTCCGATCCTGCCCCAGTCCAATTGGCCCTTGAAGCTCATGTAGACGACTACACCGAAGAATGAGATTACAATCGCGGCTACCATCAGCTTCAGCAACAGGTTGAACAACTTGTAGCCGAAGCCTTGGCTGTCGTAGAGGTAGACCATGATAATGCACAGCACAGCGATGGACGGCGCAAGGATGCCGTTGGCCATATCTGCCGACATTGAGCCGAAGGTATTTGGCATTAGGTTCTGCCGTATTGACCCGCAGGCCAGTGAGAACTGCGGCAGCGATCAGACGCAGTTGGCCATCATGGTCGCAATCAGCCAGCCCCAGCCCAGTACTGGATTGACGCGCTCGTTGATAGCACGAAACGGCTTCTCGCCAGTCGACAGGGTAACGTAGCCGATTGCGCTGAGCATAACGATGCCGAGAACCATCACCAGCGGCTGGAGCCACAGCAGCGCAAAGCCCGCCAGTACGCCCAGGTACAGACTGCTCGACAACGAGCCACCTCCGAGGGTGATCGCACTTTGAAGCCAACCAGGCCCAGAAAGTCTGACAAATGTTTTTAATAGTGCACCGCCCCCCTTTTCGCGCGCTTCCGCTATCAACTCACGGTCCCTCTTGATGCGCGGATTTATACGCATCACTTGCTGTTCGGACCTATGAGGCGAGGTTGGTTGTACCTGCCCATTCTCAGCCACTACCTTGACCTCCTGTTTTGGCAATCGCCGGAAATTCTTGTCAGCCTATGTGCATGGCGCAAGCCTGCTGTAAAGAGCAAAGCCGGTTCGCGCTCGAACTGACGTACTGGCTTATATGTAACAGCACGCACTGTTCATACATGGGCTTGTTTATCAAGCCATAAGATCGAACGGCGAAATGTAATCGCCAAGTTTCTCTCCGGCAGCTTTGAGCCGGTTGCGAACCTCGTCGTATATGCCGTAAAGAATCTGCGGCGTGTCGGACACTTTATCCCTGTAGATTTTCTCTACACGGTCAAGCTTAGCCAGATTCTCCGGTATGCGAATTGTAAACTGCTCGATGTAGTTGGCTTCGGTGTATTCACTCTGCAGATTATCTTTGAACAATCTCTGCAGATCTTCACATCTCGGTATTAACCCTGTAGGCGTTTCAATAGCTTCAACATCACCGTGTACCCGCAGCTCAGCCCACAGAATCCAGACCAGCTTGTCAGCCATACCGTTGAGATATTTTCCGTCCCTGCCCTTAAGGAAGTAATTGACCGAAAAGATCAAAGGTGGCTTATCAACGTCCTTAACGAAGTCAAGGTTGTTCTGAACGTATCTGCCAAGTGGTATCGAGAGAAAATCGAGATTCGACATAAGGTTAAAGGTTCTAACGCCTTCCTTACCAAGCGTCGCAGCGGTGGTCTCAGACTCGAGTGACGCTCCTTTTATGACAATACCCTCAGTCCAATTGTAGGCTTGCTCTATGGGTACCCACGTGTCACTGTCACGACCGCCGTATATTATACCACCCACCGGCACACCCTCCGGGTCATCGATGCGGGGATCACGATTATTGAGGTCTGCGATATTCAGACAGTATCGCGCATTTTTATGTGATGCTGTGATCTCATTACCTTGCGCATCGGTTTTTCCTTTATACCATTTGCCGAAATAATTGACCCCCTCTTTTGGCAGGTCTCTACCCATACCCAGCCAATACGGATTCTTCTGAATGTCGAGTAGAACGTTCGAGAAGATAACTTCGCATGGACTTGTCAAAGCCTGATAAATTATGGGGTCGTCCGTAGGATTGACATCGCGAATTATGCCGAAGATGCCTTTCTCCACATTCACACAACGAATCTTATCGTTTTTTCTGCGAAAGTATGCGATGTCGTCACCAATAATGGATTGACCAGGCAACATCGAAGTTGATGTCTTTCCACAGGCCGATGGGAATGCACCGGCAAAATAAGTCACTCTGTCGCTCGGCCCATGAGCGCCAAGCACAAACATGTGCTCAGCCAACCAGCCTTCTTTGTCGGCTTTGTTTATGGCAAGACGCAATGCCAATTTCTTAAGACCGATTGTATTGCCGCCGTACTGAGTGTTGACGCTGTAAACAATATTCTCTTCGAGGTCGATATACACCCGGCGCTTGTCGATATTCGTGCTGACAGCGCCCTCAAGCTCACCTTCGGAGTGAATAAACCTGAAAAACTCGGGCGAAGAACCGATCTTTTTGAACTGCTCATATCCCGACCTGTAAAGAATACACTCGCTGTGTGCAACATAAGGCGAGTCTGTTATCTGCACACACGGTATAGAGAACTCTGAGTCGAGCGGTCCGAGACAGAAAAAGCACACTAACATCTCCCTGCCGACCATCGAATCTTTTAAGAAATTTCGCACTTCTTCAGTACCGGCTTGTTTCTCAGTTGAATTCAGACTTGCGCCAAGATCTGAACCGGCGGGCAACAGATACTTGGTCTTTGCCTTGTCGCGGGCCTGATCGTGATATCCGTCAAAATGGCAGGTATGACCCTTAATATTGAGCGGTATTTCTTCTCCGTTTTTTACAGCCATTTCACGAATGTGCGCGACGTCGTCAGGCGAATCCGTGCACACAAACACAGATTCCGGCTGTGTCAGCTCAATCGCGTCGGCGACAAAATCGTGCAGTTTAGGATTCTGCAAAGCCATGAGCCTGTTATAAGGCTCATCAGTTAGTCTCTTTTTTAATATGTACGTTGGGTCTTTCATCTATAGCCTTTATCCTCTTCATGTTAAAGGGTCAGGTCCCAAAAAGCCGGAGAATTGTAACGAGCATCCTGTCGTTAGTCAAATCGTTTTCCGAAAATGCCGCCACGGTCCCGATCGACAATCCGATTGTAACATTGACCCAAACCGTATTCCTGACAGATCGCCACATAGGCAACAGAAATTATCGATTCAACGGTTTATCTATCAGATGTTCTGTTAACAACCCGAGAGTGCTATTGCAATCACGCGAAGTTTTTATGCAGCTCGAAAGCGGCCAAACCTTACTACATAATCCATGAATCACAATCTATAGAGCAAATGTCGGCGAATTTTACAGTAATCGGGTGGTATATGCCGATGTTGTAATATATATCTGTGTATATTGAGTGGTCTGTAGCTTAGGGTCTAAGTTGATCATTATATAGGATTCTTCAGGGAAGGTTGATGTCGAATCAGCCAAGGGTATTAAAAGTTCTGGCGGCACTTTTAGTCTCAATGACAACGGGTGCGATTGTCTTAATGGCCTTAGGCAATAACCCTCCTTCTGCCGGACCTTTTTGTCTATCCAGCTACTACCGCTTGGACTCTGTAGAAAAGGCTATTACCTCTTACGCCTGTCAATCACCAGACCGCTGGAACTGTATTCAGATTTGCTATAGTGGAACCACTGCCGGAGACATAGAACACTTAACCTACATCACTGAGCTGCCCGGCCGGGAATACCTTAACTATCACTTTGTTATTTGCAACGGTCGTGGCGGCAGCGATGGTCTAATCCAGCCGACAGAGAAATGGCAAAGACAATGGTCGATCATATCGGATGGAAGCTGGTACGGCAGTGGCCAGACGATCCGGATTTGCCTCATAGGTGACGGCAAGACCGCCTGTCCGACTGACTGCCAGATAAAGAGACTGGAAACACTGGTGGAGGGCCTGTGCAGGAAATTTGAGATTCAGCCAGAATCCATCTACTATCCCAGCAACCACCGCTGAACGCAGACAATTGTCGTTCCCGTATGCGAGTCCAATCCTCCATATCCTGCACATCTGGCTGTAATACTCGGCGAGGCAAAACACACTTCCAAATATTCTACGGTTACCTTGATTAGGTAACGACGACCAAAACCAAGTTGATATTTGATTTACGATGAAAAAACTTGCGCCGAACATCCCACACCTTGCTTCACCCGTATCGTGAAGTCTCCCCTACTGGGCACGTCGTGCCAAAACTGAGTCTGAAGATCCTGTATAACACCTGATGGTTATATTGAAGCCGATCGAAAGCTCATCCCTCTGAAACCTGAAACCGCAGCCCTGATAAAGCCGGGCTGCCGCCATCGCTCCTCGGAACGTAGATGGGTTCTGAGTTGTTTTCACAGGAAAAGATGGAATTAATCTCGCTCGTCATATTCTGAGCTTTCCAGAAAAACCTTCTTATCTTATACTACTGACGAACCATAGTGGTTGGCAATCTGCAAAGCCCCGGAAAGTCAGACTATACGATTGATATGATTGAAGGTATATAGGAAGGTATGAATCCTGGCTAGGGAATATCGTTAAAAAGGACACAATGAGGATGATGCAATATGCAGAAACGGATGTTCCAGCGTGTTCTCTGTGTATATCCCTATCGGCGCGAGTTGAATAATGTGGGCTATTTTCCACCACTTGGCCTTGAGATTATCGCGGTGGTTATTGAGCCATACGCGCAATCGCTGGATATTGTGGATATGCGCAAGGAGGCCGGCTGCACGAAAGACTTCATACGCCAGGACACTGACCTGGTCTGTTTTTCGGTCAATTGGGACCGTGACGCCGAGTTCCTGCGTGAAGAGATTGCTTCTGTTGAGTCAGGCATTCTCACCATCGTGGGCGGCAGGCAAGCAACGGAAAATCCTGATCGATGGTTATCGGAGTGCCCCAACGTGGACGTGGTTATTCGCGGGGACGGCGAGGAGGCAATGGAAGAACTTTGTCGGGGCGTTCCGCTCAAAAAGATCGCTGGGCTGAGCTTTCGGAGAGACGGCCAGACCATCCACAATCCCAACCGTAAACTTGGCCCCGTGAGGAACGATCTCTACCCCAATCGCAGCCTGCGTCGGTACACTTATGAAGTGGCTCTTGAAAGAGCCAACACGGGAATTCTGGTAGACACGATGTCAACCTCGCGTGGTTGCCCGTTCAATTGCACCTTCTGTTCCTTTAATCGAAATCCTTGGGGTGAAAAGCGGCAGTGGACGGCGCGTTCCCCGGAATCAGTGGTGGAGGAGCTCTCCCAAATCAAGGCTAATATCGTTGGCTTTACAGACGACTTGTTCACCTTCGACATGGACCGCGTGGAGCAAATCTGTGATATGATTCTGGCGCGGGGCATCCGCAAGAAGTACCTCATCAACGCCCGGCTGGAAATTGCCCGCCGACCGGATGTACTGCGTAAGATGGAACGGGCTGGTTTTTTCCTGCTGATGCTGGGCATTGAATCGACGCAGGACAGGACCCTTCGATCCATGCGCAAGGGCTTCGACACGGCGCGGATTCGAGAGTATTTCAAAGTACTTCGGAGCAGTTCCATGTTCCTACACGGCTACTTCATTGTTGGGAATATTGGCGAGACCGTAGAGGAGATGCTCCAAATATCATCTTTCGCGCGCGAACTGGGGCTGGATACTATTGCTCTTTCAACTCTGCGTATTAGTCCCTATTCCGGTCTGGACGAATTAGTTGCCAGCAGCCCGGGTTACCACATCGCTCCCAGCGGGAAGATTTACTCAGACCAGTGCTCCGTGCAGGAACTCAGGCAACTACGCCGCCGAATTAACCGGGAATTTTACAGCAATGGTCATCTTCTGCATCTTGCGCGAAAGGGAATCCGGAATGGCACGATTCGATTCCTTCCTGATGTGCTCTCTCATCTGCCAAGAATCTCTTGGCAGGTAGCAATGCATGCGCACAAGAAAAAAGTCAGAAGACGCAAAGAGCGTAAGACCTGACCGCCGATTAAGTTCATCCGAAGTAAAAAAATGGTGGGGCAATCGTCTCGACGCTCGTCACGGCAAAGCGTACCGTAGCCGGGAAGGCCAAGCCGGAGTTGGAACCCCCACCAATTCTTCTGCCCAAACAATTGACAAAAAGTAATCAATAATCAATAATCAATTGTCAATTGAGCCGCCGATGTAGCTCAACGGTAGAGCACAGCTTTCGTAAAGCTGGGGTTGAGGGTTCGAATCCCTCCATCGGCTGTCGCTTTTTACTCCTCAATATCCAGCACGGAACGAATTCTTTGACAATGTCCTGAAATAGATGTATAATTAATTTCGCATGAGGGAACTTTCTATAAGCTAATCGCAGGGAAAAAACCGTTCTTTATTCAAAAATCTAAGACAAGTTCCGATTAAATCAGGAGGGATTAAAATGAATCGTATAGCTTTTCTGTTACCGGCGTTATTGGCGATAAGTACAGCTTTGGCGGAAGAGCCGGTCTATTTCGCTGATGCCAGCTTAAAAGCTGCTGTAGAAGAAAAGCTCGGCATTTCCGACCCCACGCCAACTGAAATGCTCTCGCTGACCTATTTAGTGGCGGAGAGTAGAGGAATTGCCGACCTTGCAGGCCTCGAATATGCCACGAATCTGCAAATTCTGAATCTAGGAGAAAATCGGATTGCCGACATCAATGCCTTATCGAATCTGACAAATCTTGGGTGGTTGAATCTGGGCTACAATCAGATTATCGATATCGACGCCTTATCGAATCTGACAAATCTAGATTACCTGGATCTGAATGAAAATCAGATTACCGAGGTCGACGCCTTATCGAATCTGACAAATCTATATTTCCTGCATCTGAATGACAATCAGATTACCGACATTAACGTCTTATCAACTATGAGAAATCTGGAGGTGCTGTATCTGGGTTGGAATCAGATTACCGATGTCAACGTCTTATCGAAGCTGACAAATCTGCGGTGGCTGGAACTGAGTTTCAATCAGATTTCCAACATCAATGCCTTAGCGAATCTGACAAATCTTGAGTGGCTGGAACTGAGTGGTAATCAAACTATTGACATAAACGCCTTATTGACTCTGAAGAATCTTCGGTCTCTGGGTTTGAGTTCCACTCAGTTTACCGATCTCAACGCCTTATCAACTATGATAAATCTGAGGGTGCTGGACCTGGGTGACAATCAGATCACCGACATCAACGTCTTATCGAATCTGACAAATCTTGAGCAGCTGTATCTGGGTTTGAATCAGATTACCGACCTCAACGCTTTATCGACTCTGATAAATCTGGAGTTGCTGCTACTGTATAACAATCA
>CAZFLY010000057.1:0-17219 GCA_964519995.1 uncultured Pirellulales bacterium
AATTTGTTTTTTTATCTGCCCAGAATACTCTTGCCAGTCCTTTTCTTCCCACTTCAGGCCAAAATCTTTCGCAAGCCGTCTTAAACTTGCCAAATCCTCTGCGCTATTTATCAGCCGATACTTCTCAAATTCCCGCTCGTCCATTTTCTCCACAACCGCTTTTAGCTTATTGAATAATTCGGCGTTTTTCTCTCTTGCCAACCCATAGACCCTTTCAAGATTTTTTGCCATCCAGAAATCAGATGAAAAATATTTTGACCATTCTTTGCTTTCAAACTCCCGCTTTATATTATCTTTCTCACTGTCCCAGATACGAACCATCTTTAGATATCTTCTGTAATCTTTGCGTTTCAATTTTTCATCTGCCGGAAGAGAATTATTTATAAACTCCATTACCTCTTTCATCATGTCGTATGGTTTAATCTTTGTCCCCGTCTTATTATAACTATCATCAGTTTTTCCCAAACGATTAAGTATTTTTTCCTTTATGCTGCCGATGTTCGATTCGGCGAAATAATTGGCGGGAAAATTGTTTCTGTCCAGCATTTCATCTTTTTCAACTTGCTGAGCATTGTCCGCATTTTTAAACTTTTCCAAAAATTGTGTTATTTTACCTTCGACGGCTCTGACATCTTTTCCTGCAACCAGCAACGCATAACAAAGCTCTTTCAATTCATCTTCGCCGATTATTCCTTTATTACCATTTATTTCAAAATAACTATTTCCCTGGAAAGGCTCTATCCATGGAAAAATATCCTTTTCACGTTTGAGCTCTCCTTGCTGCTCCTTTAGTCTTTTGCTCTGGTAAATATAGAATTCCATATTTCTTAAAATCCCACTGATATTAAGAAATGTAGAAGCTATTCGATGAAAAAATAAACCCTCGCCTATATCGTATGGCTTTTGCGCCTTTTCAATATAATCATCCTGACCAGAGAGATGATTGACAAGAACAAACAAAAGAAAATGTTTCTGCATATCCGGCACAACCTTGTATCCCTCCCTTACACTGAAGTAGGTAAATAAATTCCTTCTCGGCTGACCTGTCGGGTCATTTCTTTTAAAACCGCTGATACCGCTTATAAGCTTATTTGCCTGAGACTTTTTCAAAAACATACACAAGAAAAACAGCACGCCCGCTTCCGTAAGTCGGTTGTTGCTTTCTATTATTTCAAGTTTAACATTTTCACTTCCGGTTGCTTCAATCGCAAATTGATAATATTTTTCCAGCAGAGGTCTTTCGCCGTTACTCAATATCTTCACGTCATCGGTATAGACATAGTGTGAGTAAAAGTTTCTCAGCTCTCTTAGTTTCAATAGCAAACAGTCTATTTCTCCTTTTGCGTTTTTTGTTACATCTCTGAAATTGAAAATAAAATCTCCTACTTTGGCAAGTATCTGTGGATTATTAAGCAGAATCACTCGCTGTTGTTTGTCGAAAATATTGCTTTCTATGGCTTTTAAATTAAGCTCTGTCTGATTAAAGTAAAAAGCTGCTTCTTGTTTTTCTAATTTGATGAAATCTGGGGACATCGTACTTATTTCTCCCTTTCATTGAGGTCATTTATTATCTCGCATAGGATTCTCGTTGAACCCTGTGCCCTTTGTGGTTTGTAATTATACTTTTTTTTGGCAAAAAATGCAAATAAAAAAGACAACGTTTAGCTGGTAGCGGTTAGTGTATAGAGATTGCCGCGGCCTTCGGCCTCGCAATGACTTTTTAATAGATTCCTCGGCAGAGTTTATCCTGAGCGGAGTCAAACGGGCTCGGAATGACTCTTAAAATGATTAATGATAATTGATTATTGGATTGAGATTGCCGTGGCCTTCGGTCTAGCAATTACTTTTTTATTAGATTCCTCGGCTGCGCTCGGAATGACGGTGAAAGTGATTGGCGAGTATTCTTAGAGATTGCCACGTCGCTTCGCTCGCAAGCTACATTGACACAAGCTCTACAGGCAATTAGAATTGCCGGCTGGAAGCACGATATGGAAATACTCTTAACAAATGACGATGGTATTTTCGCACCGGGCTTGGCTGCAATTTATAAAGAATTAGTCAAGCTCGGAAATGTGACAGTCGTTGCGCCGATTGAGAGCAGATCCGGTGCAAGTCATAGCGTCACGTTTTCTAAGCCGTTAATCTGTAACAAGGTCGACATTAATGGTCAATTCACCGGTCACGGTGTGCACGGCTCCCCTGCCGATTGTGTCAAGTTAGCTTGTATGCAGCTACATGATGGACCTATAGACCTGTTAGTCGCGGGGATAAACAATGGCGCAAATGCAGGGATAAACGTCTATTATTCAGGCACTGTTGCCGCTGCCATGGAGGGAGCGTTTCTGAAGATTCCCTCAGTTGCATTGAGCCTTGCCGCTGAGGAGCAGATGGATTTCGAAAAGGCTGCGGTTTACTGCATTAAGATTCTGAAAAAGCTGATGCCGGTAAAAAGTGGAGGCGTAGTAAACATAAATATACCCTTGCTATCACAGGGTGAGCCAAGAGGTCTAAAAGTTGTTCCCCAATCGACGAGTGGTTTTCACGAATACTATATCCCTCAAAAAGACGGACAAGACCAGACTGTTTTCAAGCTGGCCGGCGGAACACATCGAAGCGAAGAAATTCCTGCTGACACAGAAGCGCTCGCCCAAGGCTATATAACAATAACACCACTTATTGCCGATATGACAGACCACCAAAGAATACAAGAATTTCGAAGCACATTCGATGAACTCATTCTTTAGAAAGATACTGGAGGCGAACGATGGCCAAGAAAAAGGCTGCTCAAATCTGCATTACGACGGTCACGGGTGCCGACCGCGTTGGCATAATTGCGAGGTTGGCAACAATCATGGCTAAAGCAAATATAAACATTATAGACGTCAATCAGAAGATTTTGGAAGACTACTTTGTAATGACAATGGCTGTCGATACAGCAAATGCCACAATCAACATGGAAACAATAAAGAAACGACTCGATAAAGCAGCTCAAGAAATGTCGCTGAAGATAACTTTTCAGGATGAGAACATATTCAAGGCAATGCACAGGGTCTGATTATGCGCATATCAGTGGAAGAAGTCTTCGAAACTGTCAAAATGACATTGGACCACCACTTTGACATCCGTACCGTCACGCTCGGTATCAATCTGACGGACTGCATGGATCGCAATTTCAACAGCTTTGATGCCCGAGCGCACGAACGAATCGTTGAAAAGGGAAAACTTTTGAACAGGTGCGCACGAATCATAGAACAGAAATACGGCATTCCAATAACCAACCGCCGGATTGCCGTCACCCCCGCTGCAATACTACTCGAACCATTACCTCGCAAAAAACAAATCGCTGTAAGGTTTGCCAAGACTCTTGATGCGGCTGCTCGAAAAGCGAATATCGACTTTATTGGCGGATTCGGTGCGATGGTGCAAAAAGGTATGACCGGTTCAGATGAGAATATGATTGATGCAGTTCCACAGGCCCTTTCAAAAACTCAGAGAGTATGTGGCTTTTTGAATCTGGCCTCTACCGAAGCCGGCATTAATATGGACGCGGTGGTTAAATTTGGTCATACGCTCAGGGAACTGGCTGAACGTTCAGAAAACGGCGTCGGCTGCGCTAAAATAGCCGTTTTCGCTAACGCCCCTCAAGACAATCCGTTCATGGCCGGGGCACACCACGGAGCAGGTGAACCTGATTTTTCACTGAATATCGGTATATCAGGACCCGGCGTTGTGCGAAACGTTGTGCTGCAGAATCCCAATTGTGATCTGACGCAACTATCCGAAGTTATCAAGAGAACTGTCTTCAAGATTACGCGGGCCGGTGAACTTATCGGCCGAGAGCTCGCAAACATGATGGACATTTACTTTGGAATTGTCGATATTTCGCTGGCTCCGACGACTCTGGCAGGCGATTCTGTAGCTGAAATTATCGAGGCAATGGGCATTGAACAAATGGGCCTGCCCGGCTCTACCGCCGCTTTAGCAATGCTGGTTGATGCGGTTAAGAAAGGCGGTGCAATGGCTTCAGGAAATGTCGGCGGCCTGTCAGGTACTTTTATCCCGGTCAGCGAAGATGCCGGCATGGTTCGAGCCGTAAGGGCCGGGACGCTCACCCTGGAAAAGCTTGAGGCACTGACGAGCGTATGTTCGGTTGGACTTGATATGTTTGCTGTACCCGGTGATACGCCGGCAGAAGTGCTTTCAGCTATTATCGCAGACGAGCTTGCCATTGGCGTGATAAACAATAAGACAACAAGCGTTCGGATAATCCCCGTCCCCGGTAAAAAGCCCGGCGACATAGTGCATTTCGGGGGATTGCTGGGCTCGGCACCGATTATGAAGGTCGCCAAGACCGCATCACACAGATTCATCATCCGAAAAGGAAGAATACCTGCACCCATTCAGGCCTTGCGAAACTAATAACCTGCTCAAGTAGCTAAGATTCAATTAACCGTAATTCTGGGAATTGCAGATACAATGGCTGGACTACTTCCCACCGTAAAGAAAATTCTCCTCAGCAATCCACTGGATTATGTAACGTAGAGGATTCAATGACCTACGCACTTGCATTTCATATAATGAATACAAACTAATACATTGCAGTCCGTTACGATTTTCAAGTTTGGTTGTCTTATTGTAAAAATACAACCACTTGTACAACTAATTCAGGATTATCTTAGAAATTTTAACTATTTTCTGAGGAGTCAACTTTGGCACTTTTTAGGCGGCTGGATTTACGATGCCTCGGGAGGTCAGGTTGATGTCGATGATGACCCGGATTATGGTCCGCCTCATACTGCACGGGACTTGGATGGCGATGATAAATGGGGGGATTATAAATATAGGGTGATTGACGGCTATCCTCCATCCACGTTTCCTCGCGATTATGGTTTTGATGTCGAATAATTCGATGTTGAAACCGAGTAACTCTTTTAAGGAGTTTAAATAATGAAAGCAAATATCTTAACGCAAAAGTATCTAACAGTAATTCTTTTAATCGTGATTACAATGGGATCAACGTACAGTGGTCAGCAACAAAAGCAAACTTCCATAGACTTTCAGTGCTTTCGTCCCTCGGTAGGTTTTAACCGCGCACGTTTGAACGCTCTCGCTGAGGCTGTCGATTTTCAGCAATGGCCACAAACAGATGTGCGACGTGTTGCACCCAGAATTGACAAGTCTTTGCTTACACGGCCTGATCTGGCCACACGAGAGGCAATTTCCTACGGTCAGGTTGAGTTTGATCAAGTTCCTGGACGTATGTTGAGCTGGTCATGCCAGCGTCACGTCAAAACT
The DNA here is from genome assembly GCA_964519995.1 of uncultured Pirellulales bacterium. Lineage (GTDB taxonomy): Bacteria > Planctomycetota > Phycisphaerae > Sedimentisphaerales > Anaerobacaceae > CAZFLY01. Next base: position 5,296 of record CAZFLY010000057.1, read on the forward strand.
AACGAGCCTTTGCCCACGGAGCTTCCTCCCGAGCGCAAAGCAGAACTTCTGGAACATCTGTCTCCCGAAATACGAAAGGACCCTAATCTCGTGGAGAAATACCTAAGGCGGAAGCTGGAAATATATAGAAGGACCAAGGGGTATCGTAGTGAGGGTTCAATGCTCGTACAACTATGTCTGGCACCAAGATCGCGAGCCGCCCAGGAGTACATGATCGCCATGATGACGGAAAATACTCTACCGACAGAACTCGTAGTTGGCAGGTATCGTGGTGCCAAGCGGCCACAAGGTTTAGGAGATATAAGTTTTCTTACAGAATCTAGAACAAAGGATAGTACACGTATCAGGTTTGTCCGTGACAATGTTTATCTCAGAATAAGGGGAAACGGATGTTTTGCCGAGGAGGTTTTGTCCCTTGCCCGAAAGATTGACTCGATGCTCGTTGGACAAACACCACTAACCTACGAACAGCTTCTGGCTCGAAGGCCATCGATTACAATAGCGCCAAGAGCAGAAAAAACTACCAGCGAAAGCCTAGTGAAAGTTTCTTATGATGTTTCAGCACCTGACGGCGGGGAGATTATTAAGGTCCAGGCTTATGTTGATGGCCAGAATACGTTGATCAAAGACGGGAAGATTCACATAAGAGACAAGAAGGGAAAGGTCAAAGTTAAGGTCATTGCAACTACAAGTGAATTGCTCATCAATACATTCGAAAGGCAGTTGATTATAGACGAATGATTAGACGCTCACTTTTATAATATATTCGTGCGTAGCAAGAAGAGCTTTAGTTTACTTGTTGGTATAGCAACAGCTTTCATAGGCTTGTAAAAGAGAGAAGCTGTCATATATAGTTTTTTCTATCGAACTGGGGTAAAAATGTTATAATACCTTTGGTTAACGTTTTTGTGTCTTCGGTAGAAGGCACATCTTGACGGGTTGTTACCCAAAAGCATATTTTTGATGCCTTCCGAATCGCACTTCAGGGATACAATGTTCTCATCCCATTCCAATTGCTATGCTATAATACCTTGACATGTACTTAAGCTGTTGATATAGTTGGCCTTGTGTCAAACAACTGACTATATCAAGGTTCCAATATATGCCTGACTCAAATACGAATACGCAGACGAACGATAACGTTCAAAATATCTATGAATTGCCTTACACACCCCCAAGTCTGTTGCTAACTCTCCGTAAGCCGCTGATCATTCTTGCTCACATAGTTGTGTTTGCAGCCTCTTTAATGCTGTCCTTCCTTGTGGCAAACAATATGCAGTTCAAACCAAGCTGGCTGCTGCAGCAGTATCCTTTTTTGCTATTATTATTTCTTATCATTAAATTGACGGTGTTCGGCATATTCAAGCAGTATCGCGGCTGGTGGCCCTATGTTGGGATTTCCGACCTTCTTGGGATACTACGGGCAGCACTTGTCAGCACCTTGATAATCGTGTCATTGTGGTTTGCCTCACTCAACATTGGTCCTATTCGAAGAGTCCTTCCACAAGGTATAGAAACAGTCAGCCAAAGTGTTTTCATGGCAGACCTTTTCGGCACAATCTTGGGACTCGCAGGGCTGCGAATGTTGATCCGCCTCTACCATGAGGAATTTCGCACTGTTGAAGGCGGACGATTGAAGAGATTCCTTATCGTCGGCGCCGGCAACGCTGGGGAAGCGCTGCTGCGGGAAATTCACCGCATGCCGGTTGCTCAATACGATGTGATTGGCTTTATTGACGATGATCCCATCAAACAGGGTATTGATATTCATGGAATACCAGTACTGGGGAACGTCGAGCAGTTACCCGAAATCTGTATAAAGCGCAACATCGAGGAAATTGCTATTGCAATGCCTTCCGCGACGCATCATCAACTAAGACGTGTAATCCAGGTTTGTGAGGGTACCAAAATTCGATTTCGTACGGTACCTGCGATCACCGATATTGCCTCGGGTAAGTTCCGTGTCTCTCAGATTCGAGATGTTGATATTAACGATTTGCTTGGCAGAGAAGCTGTGCAGCTTGACCTTGATTTAATAGAAGCCTTCATAAAGGACAAGATAATCTTGGTCACCGGTGCCGGGGGTTCCATCGGCTCTGAAATGTGCAGGCAGGTGTGTAATTTTGGACCGAGGTTGCTCCTACTCATCGAACAGGCAGAAAATCCACTTTTCTATGTGGAGCAGGAACTTCAAAAGAAATATCCATCAGTTAATATTAAAGCGATCATTTGCAATATTACAGATAAAGCAAGAGTCGAGGAGATTTTCAGAAATTACAAACTTCAAATTGTAATTCACGCCGCCGCTCATAAGCACGTACCTTTGATGGAGCTCAATCCCGGTGAAGCTATAAAGAACAACGTAGTCGGCACACAAATAACAGCAGATGCCGCCGAAAGATACGGCGCCACAAATTTTGTCATGATCAGCACCGACAAGGCTGTCAACCCAACCAGCATTATGGGCTCATCCAAGCGGATCGCAGAAATGTACATCCAAGACCTTAGCAGAACCAGCCAAACGCATTTTGTCACTGTGCGCTTTGGTAATGTGCTTGACTCCGAGGGTTCGGTTGTTCCAATCTTCAGAAAGCAAATTGTAAACGGTGGTCCTGTAACTGTCACGCATCCTGAAATGAAGCGATATTTTATGACTATACCTGAAGCAAGTCAACTCGTCCTTCAGGCAGCAACTATGGGAAAAGGCGGTGAGATCTTTGTGCTTGACATGGGTGAGCCTGTTAAAATCGTAGACCTTGCCAGAGAACTTATTACTCTTAGCGGCTTTAGGCCGGGTGAAGATATCGAAATAGTTTTCACAAATCCCAGACCCGGCGAGAAGCTCTTTGAGGAGCTCCGAATAGAAGGCGAAGACATGCAACGCACAAGGCATCCTAAAATCAGCATATGGAAAAACATTCCGATGGATCGGGATAAGCTTCGTGCCTGCGTAGGCGAGCTTACGGAAATTGCCAAGACACAAGAACATAGCAAAATAGTCCAGAAAATCCAAGAGCTTGTCCCCGAATACAATTGTGGAGATTTTGCTTTCCAGAAGACTAACGACAAACACACTCTAAAACCCATATAGACTGCCGATGAATAGACTGTAGCAAAATTCTTAAGGGAGCTCGGCCCCAAAAGTCAAATGCTCGTTTCCGTCCACTTTCATCGATTATGATAATGAACTTAACTATGATGAAATAGAATGAGATATTCTGCAAAACCTCTTATCATAAACTTAACCGAGAAAGCCGAAAGCCGAAAGCTTTTGGAAGGCAAACCACAGACCTTTGGGATGCGCTCAGGCAAAGTATATTTGAGCAGTGGGGAATCCTGTGGCCAACACAGTACTAAAGCCCATGAGGAAATACTCATATTCCTTTCAGGCCAAGGCATTTTGTTGATTGATGAACAAAACACCTATCCGGTGGGTAAAGGAAAAGCGGCCTATATACCGCCCCACACGCTACACGACGTCCGAAACACATCTGACGAACCCCTTGTTTACGTTTATTGCGTTACCCCAATATCAGAGGAATCGAGCAAGTAACAGGTGGAAAAGTTAGTCAACACGAACTTTCACTAAACCAAAACATCTGCTCCCCACGAAAATAGAGACGTACCTGCCGGAAAAAAAACCTTTAATGTTCTCTATTTACCTCAAAAAAGGAAGTCTCTAAAAAGCCTCAGAAGGGTTGACAGAAGGCTTTTTCCGTAAGAAAAATGCGTAAGGAAGGAAAATTATGCAGAAATTTTATGAAATCTCGAAAAAATGCTTGCGGAAGTCCTGCCGATCTCTATAATTACCTATAGTATAAAAGGCTGTTCTTTTCTTCTTTAAATCTTGGTTTTGTTGAGACAGTGAATAGTTCATAAGCTTGTTATAAGTTGCCTACATGAAAAGCTGTCTCACAAAAGGCTGAAGCAATAAAAGCTTCAGCTTTTTTTATGCAGTCTGACACATCCCCAGACATCTCACATGCTCAGCGAAATCTTGCGTAGCTACTCCTTTTAGCCAAACGGCACTACGTGATGAATGTAAGACTAAAATGATGAGTTCTTGCGCTGCTAAAAGATCAGACGCTATGCTGTCCGCCAAGACTCGCAGTTTTTGAACAGCTTAACATCTATACTGTAGCGCAAGCTGCAGGATAAAAAAGGTAGGCAAAATACATAAAAAGGGGAGAGCCCTCTATGGCTCTCCCGTAACTTACGTGGCTCCTTCCTTTTATCTTCCAGCTACTCACTTCTGCCCGGATTACGATCCGACTTGTGTGCACTAACCGATAGAAGGGCTATTTTCAGAGCCACCCAGTTTATTTCAAAATTTACATCGGCAAACATCCCGAAAAATCTTGAATCTTTCAGACTCCTGCCAATCTGACAGGTACACACTGAACAAATCTGCAGATCTATACCAAAACATAGTCGCTTTCTGATTACATTATCGGAATAGTGATGATATTATATACATCGTAAGGGATATGGAAACGATACTTTATACAATTGGCGGCCCACTGTTTCTAATATCCATTGCGGCTCATATCTACGTGAAAATGCGACTTCGACCAAAAGATGGCACTGACCTGGACGACTATTACTGTGAGTTCGAAGACCAGCACCCGCTTTATTCACGATATACTAAATGGTCAACAATCACATTCGCTTGTGCCTGTATAGCCGCCCTACTACTATTCATCGCGCTAGTCATATAGACTCGTCAAGTTGACTGCCTGACCTCGTTGAAGAAACACATTGAATCGCAGCTCGCTCAACGATAAGATTGTGCGCAACTATTAAGACAAAAATATAAGTAACAAAACTCAGGGAGCAACATTATGCAATGCAAAGGTCAACGATACACTATTAATGTAAATTTTGCTAGTCTCGTTATCGGCTTTTTGCTGGGCCTGTGTGCTATGTTGGCTATGGGTCTGTCCAACAACAGTGACAATAACATAGGACGATATCAATGTTGCGCTGCTGGTGATGATGATTTTGCCGTGTTTGTAGCGGATACCTACAACGGACAAACATGGCGGCTCAGTCGTAGCGATACTTACAATTTCGGAACACCAATGGCGCGTAAGTCCATACGTCAAAGTGAAACACCTCTGGTAAAGTAGATTAAAAATCATGACGAATCAAACCCGTCATCTCTTAGGCACTGCCGAGGAAAGATGGAGGTCGTGAATTTGAAGGTGCTTGGAATTTCGACAAGCCCAAGGCTAAGGAGCAATAGTGACTTACTCTTACGCGAAGCTCTATCCGGTACCGAAGCAGCCGGAGTACAAGTTACTTACTTACGTCTGCGCGATCTTAATATTGGACCGTGTGTCGAGTGTAATTCCTGCTATACGACTGGCAGGTGCAGGATTGAAGATGACTACCCTCAAATTCTCGAGAAAATACTTGAAACGGATCGACTGATTTTTTCTGCACCCATTTTTTTTATGACCGTTTGTGCACAGGCAAAAATGCTGATTGACCGAGCCCAGTGTCTTTGGGCACATAAATATATCCTGAAGAAAAAACTGCTCATCCCGAATAATGACCGCCGGGCGATGGTCATAGCAGTTGGGGGCTCAAAAAGCACAAAACAATTCTATAGTGTCCGCCTGACGATGCAAGCTTACTTTGATACACTCGAAATGCGTTATGTATACAACTTGTTTGTAAATCAAATCGATTTACCCGGCGCAGTCGAAAAGCACCCTACAGCAATGGAAGAAGCTTTTCGACTGGGCGGACAGCTAGTTTCTACCGACATCCCAATGCCGGAAAAACCTGTCGATGTATTGTTGACGTGATCTTCTATAATACGATAGGAGCTATTTCACCGTGCCTACCATGATACTTATCACTTGAACAATGACGCTGCGAAGTCACATCTCTACAGATTAGGCTCAAATACAGGCACAAAAAAGGCTGATGGCCTCTACATAGCCATCAGCCTTCGCTTTTTTCATTGCCCCGTGAACGGAAGTACCTTCCCTTTATGCTTTTTTCGCAGGAGAACGAGCCAATCCAGGCTTACTCAAAGACAATGCCAAGCCCGATACTCGCATTTTCGAGGGTGTCTCTGCGCTCTACTCTCACTACTTTACCCCTCTTGATGCGGGCAAATTGACTTTTCTGCCTCGCCAGAGTAGTTGTGCGCGGGAAGTTTAACTCTACAACACTACCAGGACGAACAGGCGTTGTCATAGGAACCTTGATGAACACGCCCACCTTGCTAATATTTGAGCTTCGGCCGTTAAAGAACCTATTCGCCTCTGGCAACCAGACACTAACCGGCCAGGAAAGACTGGTTCGATTCTCTTGGCGCTGTTCGACAAAAGTGCCCATAATACAAACCTCCCTATTGCAATTGATCCATCAATGTTGCCTTTATCGTCAATGTTAAGGTGGGCAGATTAGTATAATTAAGCAAGACAATGGTTTTAAGAAATGTTTTTTACGGTCCTTCTACTAACGTAGAGCCTGTGGACATATTTATCGGTCATTAAAGTTCTTTCAGGGAGTCTATAGATGTTTTTTGTATTATTCCATGTAAAGTAAAAAATATAAATTCGCCAAGCTTATCACTTAGACAGTATACGCGTTTGGCTACTCACTGTGTTAATGGCCCCACGTACTTACCCACTGTTCTCTTCGAACCCAAAACTACAATTTACAGAAGAGCATAGTCAAGTTATCTTGCCAGTTCCGATCTTCTTCTGTATTCTAATCCGTACAATGCAGACAAAAATCATAAAACTCGATGCTGAGAAAATTGATACGGACAAGGTGAAGGAGGCAGCAGCCGTTGTCGATTCTGGGGGCCTTGTAGCATTCCCTACCGAAACAGTGTATGGAATCGCCTGTCAGGCAAAGAAGGATTCACTAATTAGGCTCAATACCATCAAAAAAAGAACGACCCAAAAACCATACAGTCTCCATATTAGCCAGAAAAACGAAGTTGGAAAATACGTTCCCACAATTGGATTGAAAGCCAACAAACTGATTAGAAACGCCTGGCCGGGTCCTCTAACTATCGTATTCGAGCTGAGCGAGAAGGACATAAACAAGCAACAAAAGTTACTGAATAAAGAAACAATTGAAAATTTATACAAGAATAATTCCATCGGCATACGTTGTCCTGATAATCCCCTAGCGTCCATGCTATTGCACTTAGTACACAGCCCTGTGGTCGCTCCAAGTGCAAATATAGCCGACCAAAAACCGGCTACAGATGCCAAGCAGGTGCTCGCTAAGTTTTCAGGACAGATTGAGCTTGTTTTGGATGCAGGACCATGCAAATTCAAAAAGAGCAGTACTGTTGTTAGAATAGACAAAGGCAAGCTGGAGATTTTAAGACATGGTTTCTATACCGAGTCAGACCTGGCAGCACTGTCAGAAGTCAAGTTTTTGTTCATCTGCACCGGCAACACCTGTCGAAGCCCGATGGCTGAAGGAATATTCCAGAAGCATTTAGCAGAAAAATTAGAATGCAATGTTGACCAATTAAACGAAATGGGTTATAAAGTCACTTCTGCCGGCACCATAAATACAGTCGATTCACCGGCGAGTATAGAAGCAATAGCAGCTTGTGCAACCAGAGGTATTGATATAACAACTCACAAAAGCAGACAATTGTCCCGACAGCTCGTCGAAGAGAATGATTATATATATGGGATGACTCGGTCGCACTGTGAGCAGGCTCTTGCTCTAAGTCGTTCGGCTGTAGATAAATGTAAGCTCTTGGCAAAAGATGAAGAGATCCACGATCCGATAGGTCAAACGCAAAAAGTTTTTGACGGGTGCGCAAAACGTATCGAAAAAGCAGTAATTGAGAGAATTTTTGAGCTTGTGATATGAAAATAGCGCTTGGAAGTGACCATCGTGGCTTCGAAGCCAAACAGCTAATTAAGGCTATAGTTACTCAAATGAGCCACGAGTGCATTGATTTTGGTACGAATGATAATAGCCCGGTCGATTACCCCGACTTAGCCTATTTGGCGGCAACAGCCGTGTCAAGAAAAGAAGCAGATATGGCCATTTTAGTATGCGCAACTGGACTTGGAATGAGCATAGCAGCAAACAAAGTAAAGGGAATTAGAGCTGTAGTGTGTCACGATGAGCTAAGCGCACACATATCACGAGATCACAACGATGCCAATGTCCTTTGCATATCGGGCGACCAAATTGGAGAGGTACTATTGCGTAAAATGGTCGAAGTCTGGCTCAATACCGATTTTAGTGGGGGAAGACACCAACGAAGGGTAAATAAAATAGCAGCCATGGAACGAGGCGAAGACCCGCGAAACATAACAAACGGATGACGGACTTCAAGCTGTCTCTCTAATCTTAATCTTCACAAGCATAAAACAAAAACGCAAGCTCTGTTCCTTACACAAGCATGGATTTTACTACCAAGAAACAATTGGAGTATATTAGACTAATGTTCCCGTGAAGTTAAAAATTGGAGATGTCGTTAAAAACGACAGATGATGTTCCTGTAGAATGCCCTTAGCCTAATTACCCTTTTTATTAAGACCCAACTCCTTTGCACATATCTGATCCAGCTCAAGAAGTGTCTTCTCCAGGTTTTTCCGATACTCTTTAACACCACGGGAATCAATATCTTTAGGGATCTCGATCGGCTCGGCAAAAGCCACATGAACTCTGCCAAAAGGCTTAACAAGGATGAACCGATCCCAACTTTTAAGGTGCTTTTTGCGCGTAGCATCATAACTAACAGGGACAATCCTGGCCCCTGTCAACTGGGCCAGTCTAATTATCCCTTCACTTACATTGAAAGCCGGTCCCCTGGGACCGTCAGGAGTTATCGCAATGTTATCTCCAGCAGCGAGTTTTGCTGCCAGCGCCCGTATTGCCTTTTGTCCGCCACGGCTTGTAGAGCCTCTGACAAAATCCTGCTTCAATTTGCGAACTACAGCCACAGCATAGTCTCCATCCCTGCTCATACTAATAAGGATAGAGACCTTCCTCCGTGGTCTACTTTTGACCCAGTAATAAACAAGATAGAAGAGTCTGTTATGCCAGAAAGCAAATATGCTGTTGCCTTGGTTAGCACATCTGTCAAAAATATCCTGCCCTGTGGTCGAGAGCCTGTTGAGGCTGCACATAAACCTCAGAAACAGGTTAGAAAGAAAAGCAAAAAGCCCTGTTAAAATGTTGCGCATGACCAATACTCAGAACGGCCGGTTGCCCTTCTCTCAGTTCAATTCATATGATTACACACCACACAACCAGCATCATAGACTTTATTTATCCAAGCATCTGCTGTAATTGCTCAAGAACCGACCGAATGGCTTCGATCTTCTCTTGGATGTCGCTGACATGTCTTACTTGGCTCTACAATTAAGACGTAAACTTATTGACCCTTTTTTGGACATTTTTACATCCGCAAGTGCTGTTTTCCCGCGTTCGGATAAGACCAACGGCCTGTTTTTGCAGCGACTGTTTCTGAAGGGATACTAAGGGTATTTCAACCGGTTGTTTGATGCTGCCAGACTCTGTCACGGGAAGCCTTGGACACAGACACAGCTACTTTGGGCACTGGGCTTATCCGGGTCTTGGCAGAGCGCACCTTTCTGCGAATCCCATTGACACAATTGGCGCCCATTGAGCGCCATTTCACGTACCTATTCTCAAGCAGATTATCCATCCTCATCCGTTTAAGCTCAGATAAGGTTTTGGCAATATATTTTTCAACATTATATACTGTATCATGAACGTTCCTGTGCGCACCACCCACCGGTTCCGGAATGATAGCATCAATCAATCCCAGCTTGTACAGATCTTTGCAGGTCAATTTGAGCGCCTTAGCAGCGTCAGCAGCCTGCGAGCCGTCACGCCACAAAATAGCTGCACAGCCTTCGGGCGATATGACCGAATAATAAGCAAATTCCAACATGGCCAATCGATCACCCACTCCTATTCCTAAAGCACCTCCGGAACCACCTTCACCTATACAAATGCAAATAATTGGAACCTTCAAACGCGACATTTCAGTAAGATTAACTGCTATCGCCTGAGCTTGGCCTCGCTCTTCAGCCCCGATACCAGGATAGGCACCCGGTGTGTCAATAAGAGTGATAATCGGCAGGCCATATTTCTCAGCAAACTTCATCTTCGCCAGAGCCTTTCGGTAACCCTCGGGATTGGGACATCCGAAATTGCATGTGATCTTTTCCTTTGTGGTTTTTCCTTTATTCTGTCCAATAACCAAGACTTTGTTCCTCGCGATTTGACCAATGCCGGTAATGATTGCATGGTCGTCGCCGAAGCATCTGTCGCCATGCAATTCCTGGAAATCCTTTACCATCAGGTCGAGATAGTCAGTAAGAAGCGGTCTTTTAGGATGGCGCGCCACTTGAACCGTCTGCCAGGCAGTTAAAATTGAATAGATTCGCTTAAGTTCAGCAACCTGTTCTCGCTGTAGGCGACGAATCTCAATAGAATAGTCGATGCCCTTGATTGAGCTGAGTCGACGCAACTCACTGATCTGGCAATCAAGGTCAGCTACCTTTTCCTCGAAGTCCAGATAGTCGCCATTTCCAATCCTATTGCTGTTTTGGCTCATTTCAGCTACTGCCCAATTCCTACGATATTGCTGGTGTGAAACTACACCAAACACACAAAGCAAATAAGCTCAACAAAAAAAACTGTCCACGCACACAATGTGCGGGACATAATCCTTCTTAGGCCACTTCCATTGGCTCTTCTCTACATAAAAACAAGATGTTAACACTAAAACAGCATAAATAAAAGAAAAAAATTGACATGTGGGAATTCCTGTTATAATTTTAGACGGTAAATCGGCAGGATGAAGTTTCCATAAGGTCTTTGTTTTGAAAGACTTAAGGCAAATAACGGTTATAGGGCTGGGCCTTTTAGGCGGATCGATCTCATCGGCAGCTTTGCTCCGTTTACGGTCAGTAAAGGTAATAGGTTATGCGCACCGCCCTTCCACTCGACGACGAGCAAAACAACTCGGTATCGCAAGTGAAATTGCCAGCGACTTGCGAAAAAGCGTGTCACAAGCAGATCTTGTGATATTGGCCACACCTATCTGCGCATTTGAGGAAATCTTCAGAGAGATTGCTGATGTGTTGCCAGGAGGTAGTATTGTTACTGATGTCGGCTCAACGAAAGTGCTTCCACACCACTGGGCCGAACGATGGCTGCCTAAGACAGTCTACTACGTTGGCTCACATCCAATTGCGGGGTCGGAACAAAGGGGTATCAAATACGCCCGAGATAACCTACTTCAGCAATCTATCTGTATCCTGACCACGACCGCTAAGACCAACCTTCAAGCCATACAAAAACTGAGGAGATTTTGGTCTACCCTTGGTTGTACGGTAAGAGTGATGAGGCCAGCGGAACATGACAAAATTTTTTCAAACATAAGCCATACCCCACATGTGGTGGTGGCGGCGCTAATCAATGCAAATAGTGAAGAAGATCTCAAATACGCCGGCAAAGGATTTATAGATACTACAAGGTTAGCATCAGGGTCACCTAACATATGGGCTGACGTGCTACTGACAAATACTAATAACACAACCAAAGGAATCGATAAAATCATCGCTGAATTAGAAAAGATGAAAAAAGCAATTAAAAACCAAGACAAAAAACAAGTTGAGAATTTGCTGGAGGCAGCAAGACGTAAACGTCATATACTTATAAACTATAAAATAAAAAAGAAGGAATTAATATCATGAAATAATTTTATCACTTTCAAACTGCAAAAGATGGAGACAAATGTTGAGAGTCTTGAAAAAACAATCCCAAATCGTCGCATTAGCTGAGCAGCACAGAGTAATAACTAAATGGTCGTAATATTATACCCATAACTTAGGCACTCTAACAAAACTCCATAATTCGTCGCCAACAAATTAAAAAACAAC
>CAZFLY010000058.1:0-16742 GCA_964519995.1 uncultured Pirellulales bacterium
GGTTGTTTTTTAATTTGTTGGCGACGAATTATGGAGTTTTGTTAGAGTGCCTAAGCCATAGCTCAGCCAATCTTGCGAAGTCTTCAAACTCTACAATGCACGAGAAGCGCTCTATCCAGCCTACGATCTCCCTAATCTAGTCGCGATTTTTCCCTTATTTCTTTGTCGGATTTTGCCGATTTGTGATAAGATAAGAGTACCAGCGGGACCCTACACCAATAATTTTGGGGCCCGTGCGGTGCGCTTGTTCGTAGGCACTCATGACTTTCGCGAGTGTGCAATTAATGACGCTATAATATGGATCATGTACGAAGAGTCTAAGATCGACTTTTTTTTCGAATCTTTAATGAACTGGGCAATAACAGGTAGAGTTTGCGAAGATTTGTATTTTGCGGTACGGCACTACTTTTTCTGCATCCTTTCTGCCCTCAATTGTCGCTGGCTGCCCTTCATTCGGCAGGCCGAAAAGCAACTTAAGCAATACGACAAACACCTCCGACCTCAATACACTCGGGTAGAACGACTCGGCCTCGGCTTGTTCTGGTCTGCCTTGATGTTCATAATCCCTGTTCTTATAGCGATCATAATTACGTCTACCTTAGATTTACCCCTCCTCATTTCCATAGACCCACAGACTCCGACAGCTTCGACCTCCATCTTAGCTGGCTACCTTAAGACCGTAGCAACAGTCCTTGCTACTCTTACTGCTCTTCTCTTGGCTGTTATCGCCCTTACAATTCAGGTAAAAACATCCAATCTTGCTGGCGCAGATTTTCTCCTCAATGCGATGATTAGAAGACGTGGCTTTCTACCCATCGCAGCTTTTCTTTTCGGCACGGTCTTTACTGCTTTGCTGGGAGTGGTCCTCTCAAGTCGCTTACATGTCCTAACTCTTAATGACTATACTGCCGTCACAGCGTTTCTTTCATTCTTCTCCCTTTTGTTTCTTCTCAATCTTCTCCGAAGAACAATGCAAACTCTCGGCAGTTCTGAGCTTGAGCAACTGCTGGCCGATGAATTAGCCTCATCTCTTCGCACATCTTTCAGGAATACACTCAAACAAACACTATTTGAGACTCATTTCTCCGCGAAACTTGAACAACTTGGCTTTATGAGGTATCCAACCTCAGAGAAAACAGAACTTCACTCAACCGAATACAATCTTAAAAGACTTGGTAAAATCATCGCCATAGATCCTGCCCCACTCAGCCGAATATCTAAAATTCTCCAACTCACACCTTTACCTCACGGCACCAATAAACCTGCCCCCGTATGGGGGCACAGTTATCAAGGAGACGCTCCGTGTGTGACCGTCCAACGAAATGGCCACGTCACAAAGTACACTCAACTTGCTCTGCTCACAAACGAAGAAGCACCAAGTAAGCAGATAACACGACTTATCCGCAAAGCATTCATTATTCAAAAGCACTCCGACTCCGAGCTACCCTGGCAAGGTGTTCGTCAACTGATATACGACGCAATAGCAAATTACGAGAGTACAACCATAAAAGCTGTGGCGAACGCGCTGGAGAATATCCTCGACGACTACCTTGAGACGCAACTGGTTGTAGCTGGGCAAGGCAGGTTGCTTCTCGAAGACTTCACCGGCGACATAGTCTATGGCTTCAAGCCACCCCACCCGTCCAACCTTCGTCTCTCCGATTTGGCATCATACGCTGCCAGAAAGCTCTCTCAAGATTGCCTCGATGAACTTCTAAATTGTATCTATATACTGGTGAGGACAGCGTTCGAAAAGCAGAACGAAAAGTATTTCCGGGATTGGATGTTCGAATTCTATTGGGCCTACCATTCGTTCGGCCCATACGCAAAAGATCAAGACCTCAATATAGCACCTGACGTCACGCGCAGAATCCACTGGCTAAGCGACATGCTCAGGATGTATCTCTACAACTACGAGAAGTCAGTCGAACAAGTTCAGAAAGTGTCACCCTATGCAATCAGCTATTTGAGTCTGTGTCTCCGGATTCTGAAGACTTCTGCCGAGAGATATGACCAATTGACATTCGATGCCGTAACTGAGCATGTCATGCAGTTTCTCAAAAACGAGCTAAATGACACGAAGGGTAGACTCGATATTTATCGCGGATCAAATCAACTTAGCATACCAACAGTCACGAACCGGTCGGATGAAAATGAACAAGAGCTGTTGCTCGCGTACGACCAGATTTATGACTACAAGAATCTTGTTTATGTCATCGCCGGCGCCTGGCTGATGCACAAAGTCAAGGCTAAGGTACTCCAGGCCGAGAACCTGGGTCATTTCCTCCAAACGCTGATTGACAAAACTGGTGACTTCCGAAGCCTCCTCGATTTGTACGCTATGCCGGGCATGGCAGATATCATAAGTTCGCACGATAATCCTTTTGGCTTTGATAATTGGGACTGGCCATACTCTCCTTATTCGAAAGCTAGGTCTGGGACTGAATTTCAAAGATGGATTAGCCCTTTCTATAAGTTCCTTTTGCTCAAAAAGGTAAAAACAAATTCATCCAAAATCAAGCTACGGAACCTCCGCCAAACAAATATGGCCAGCCACGAATCGCTAAAGAAATTTCTTAGCGAAACCACCGCTGTCGAATACAACCTTCCGATGGAATACCAAGACAGAGCGTGGAGCATGGAGTCCAAGGAACTGGAAAGGGCCAAGAAACAGATCAACAGAATATTGGCTTATTGGAAGAATGAGAAGAATCTGACATCACCGGGGTAATTAAAGGGGTAATTAAAGGGGGTAATTAAAGGTGTCCTTTACATTTTCGCGGGTAATTCGGTACATTTTCGTCGGTAGCATGTCGTATGTAGTATATCGTCCCTATGGAATAGGTATTTCGTCCATAGATTCTTCGCTTTGCTCAGATTGACAGGCTTTTAAGAGATTGCTTCGCTCCCCTCGCAATTAAAAACATCATTCAGCGAGATACGACTTACGAGATACCATCCAGATACGGCTATTTTATATTCACCGCGTGCGCAATTGGTATGAAAAAAAAGTGCTAAAAAGCACTCATTCTTGCTAACTTCTGCTCAAAAAGTGCGCATTTGTGTCATTTCTTGTCGATTTTTGCTAATTTTTTACCCCCATTTTTAAGCTAAAAAAGACATAGTCCTATAATATCAATACTAACAACCATATAAACCACCCCAAATCCCAAATTTTCCCTGAAAAACCCCAATTTCCCCCCATTTCCCGACTAAATTTATCGTCTTTTCCTCTCATCTAAAGAGTGCATGTTGTCAGTAATTCTTCTGATAATATTGTACATAATCATACTCAGCGTATACAGGCAGAACACCCGCAGTGAACTCGCCTGCCCATTGCTCGTTTTTAGATATCCAGATATTCATCATGATCTGCTGTGCTAACCATGGAATATTCTCAGTTGCAACATAGATCGTATTACCATCCACAGACCATCTTATATAATGCGGCTGCCACTCGAAGCTGTACTCATGAAATTCTTGGTCAGCAGCATAATCGAGGTTGAACGTAACCGGTTTGCAGTTCGGCCACCAATCCCACCAGGGATTAAAATGAATTTGTCTCGTGTTCTTTCCAAGAAATTCTATATCGATTTCATTCCAGGTCGGCACCGGCGGATCTCGATAGGTAAAGAAAGACGAGACAACTCCACTGCCTGGGGAAGCTTTCATTCTCACGACAAATCGACCGTATCGGTACAAATCAATTGTCCGATACTCAGCACCTGCATAATGCCTTGTAGCGGTCTGTTGCTGTGTTAGATGCAACCTCATCGTACCGTTTTGAAACGTGACATTCCCCGGCACAAACTGAGCCAAATTGTCATCCCATGTATGCGTAGCTTTGCGCCATCTGCTCGGATCGAAGCTGTCAAGGTTGTCTTGCCAAACGAGCGTCCAATTATCGTTAGATTTTACGAATACTTCATATATCGAGTTACCCCAGGACGTGGCTCTTGAAATGCAGTTGATTCTTATATATCGTGTGGACCTCTCGGAAAAGTTGATATTGTCATATCCCCCATCGCCGCTGTTGGTAGAATAAACGACGGTCCAATTTGCCTTGTCCCCGGAAACAGCAATTTCATATTCATCAGAGTAAGCAGTCTGCCAATAAATTTCAAGACCGCGGACATCCCTTTCGTGCCCCAGGTCAAGCTGGAGCCATTGATTGTCGGCAAAAACGCTCGACCAACGGGTTGCGAAGTTGCCATCTACGGCCATTGAGGCGTTCAGCTCAGATGCTTGCTGGCTTAAGGCAGTAGCTGTAACGAATTTATTTTGCAGCCAGTTTTGCGCTACTTTGGCGTAATCAAAAAAATCTACGTCGCAATCCTCGTCGGCATCTCCAAAACAGCCTATAGCATCATTTTCCAGCCAATGCTCAGCAACCAACACCAAATCGGCCTCATTAACATACCCATCGTTACCAAGGTCCCCTGCCAACTCCGCACAGCCGCCTGGAGCTGAAACAAGAAAAACCATCACAATCCTGGCAACCCAAAAAGAATAAAATGGATACAAATTACTTTTCATGATTTCGGAATTCTCTACTTATTAACTCCACTAATATTTAAGGTTATGGCTCAACCAGTGTTTTTCAGTATCGAACGTTGAAAAGACAAATCTGTTTAATCCTCATTACTATCATTCTCGTAAGCCAAAAAAATTTTTAATTAAGCCCCCAACTCGCCTCACTCCAACAATATTTGCCATTAAACGACTTACAGTCCTTTCGCCATTGAGAATATACAGCTATTCCTTCTGTTTTACACAATTTTCGTATGTGCCTTATGTTCTTCATTTTAACAAAAAACATGGGGATAACCAAGAAAAACATAAACAGAGCAAGTGTAGATTATTAACATAGAAATACGCGACTTGACACCAAATTGAATTGGCTGCTCTTTCAGCAGCGTAGAAAATATTGAACGACCGGCTCTCGCCTATATTAATGCAGGCAATAATAAGCGGGTTACTATTTGGCGATGTGGCCCCCTGGCCAATGGGCGAAAGAATCGTTGACTTTGCTGATTTCGCTGCTTTCTGCAAACAGTGGCTTATGCCCTGACATTAGAAAAGCCGCATGGTAAAATAAGCTGTTCATACTATGCGCTAGAGTTGGAGTCAATATTGAGGCCGAGAGGAAGATCTAAAAAGTACCGGACACCTTTAATTCTCCCTTTAATTATCCCCCGGACACCTTTAATTCTCCCGAGGAATGCTATTCTCATTTTTAAAAGCTGATAAAGATTTAGAAGATAATTTCTTTAGAATTGGTCAAAAATTCTTTATAGAAGCAGATAAACAATTCAATCTTTTACTCAATGAATATCCCGAAGACCCCTTCTTACTTCTATACAAAGGCATGACATTAACACACCTTTCAAAAGGCGAAGAATCTATAACATATTTAAGAAAAGCACTCCAAATCGATCCAGAGATTTTTACAAAACATAAATTGTTGGGAGTAATTTCAATTTGGAAACATATAGACCCAAATTTCGTTGATGAATGGGAAGTGGCATTTAATAAATACTGAGGCAAATTAGGGACAGCGGGCTTTTGAAAAAGGCTCCTGATTTTTAAACTGATAATAATGGCTTGTTAGATATTGATAAAATTAATATATTAACCGGAATGAAATATTTACTTGTTCCATATAACACAAAGATTGTAGATTAAGAGTGAGTGAAGTCAAAATCGAAGTGAAGTTTAAACAGGAATCCGTTTAACTATCTCAAGATATGCAAGCTTTATTTATGAATCGAGGTTAATCATGAAAAAATTATTCTTTGTCTTATTGTTCGTATTTCCTGTGTTTATACATGGTCAGACAGCAAAAATTAAAATTGATATCGATAGAGAAATCGGCGAGGTGGATCCGAATATTTATGGCGTGTTCATGGAACCCATCCAGTTTGATCCGAGGCGCTTTGGAATGCCTGATGCAAAACCAAGTAATACCATGTACGGGACATTATACGACCCCGATTCCGAGCTTGCCAACGAAGACGGCTTCAGAACGGATTATATCGAAGCTGCAAAGGAATTAAAATTAACGAATATGCGTTGGCCTGGGGGAAATTATGTGGCCGGGTATAACTGGCAGGACGGCATCGGACCCAAGGATAAACGACCTGTACGAAAAGAACTGGCATGGGGCGCACTCGATAAAAACCACGTCGGTACGGATGAATGGGTCAAACTGAACAAAGCCTGCGGAACTGAAAATGTTGTATGTATTAACCTGGGAACCGGCACGCTCGATGACGCCCGGTACTGGGTGGAATATTGTAACTCGGAAAAGGGAAGCTATTACGCCGATTTGCGTGCCGAATACGGAAATGAGGAACCATACAATATCAAATACTGGTGTCTGGGTAATGAAGTGGATGGAGAGCCGTGGATAATGGGATATAAGAATGCTGAGGATTACTGCAAAATTGCAAAAGAGGCCGCTAAAGTAATGAGATACACGGACAACAAATTATCGTTTGTCGCCAACGGCTCGTCAAACTATGATACATACGGAAAATGGGTTGATTGGAATTTGAAAATAATTACCGAACTGCGTGATGTTGCTGATTATGTATCCATACATCGATATTGGGAATACTCCGATGATTATTATGTTTACATGGGACAGCGTGCCATGGACGTCGAAGAGAAAATTAAAGTACCGGCGGCACAAATTGAAGTAGTCAGGACCAAATATAAAATAGAAAAGCCTATTTATATTTCGTTTGATGAATGGGCCCCTCACGGCAGAGGTTTTTTGGCTACATTGGCAACCGCGCAGTATTTCAACTCTTTTATACGTCACGCCGATGTGGTAAAAATGGCAAACTTTACATTGTTCACGTCACTGTTGGGAAGAGACAGGGAAAAAGGGACATTTAAAACACCATTGTTTCATACGTTTAAATTATTCTCAAATAATTGCCTAGGTATGTCTCTTGATGTATTTGTTGACTGTGAAACATTCGATACAGGTGACTTTTATAAAAACATCCCTTATCTGGACGTATCATCAGTGTATTCGAATCAGACAAATTCCCTGATGATAAATGTTGTGAACCGTCATAAAGATGAAGACATTAGTACCGAAATCATTAATAGTTCGGGCACTTTCTCAGCAAATGCATCGGTAAGTGAAATTAATAGTGATGATATTCGTTCTGTTTATACTTTTAATAAACAGGAGCAATATATTCCTGTCGTTAAAGAACTGGCCATTAAGGGAAATAAGTTTATCTATTCTTTTCCGGCACATTCGTTTACGCAAATAATATTGAAAATTCGTGAAAATTAAAGTTGTACTCCTGCGCCATAAGGGGTACATTTTCGTCGGTAGCATGTCGTATGTAGTATATCGTCTCTATGGAATAGATATTTCGTCCATAGATTCTTCGCTTTGCTTAGAATGGCGGTCTTTTAAAAGATTGCTTCTCTCCCCTCGCAATGACAAACATCATTCAGCGAGATACGACTCACGAGATACCATCCAGATACGGCCATTTCTGAGCTCGAAGTTACTGTATCTCAGCCCTCGTTAAATATGCCGGAGGAAATTGCATTCCACTTTTTGTCGTCAGGCAAATAGATCCTATAATCATTTCGTTTCTGATCTTTCTGTAAAGAGTGTGAGAAAAATTTCGAGCGCATCAACAAACCGCTCGCTAATTCTCTTGACTTTTTTGTACGAATACGATAAACTTGCTTTCTGTATATCGGTATTGGGGGTTGTTGAAAATCGCAATTGGGGGGTGTCGCGCAGGACTCCTCAGAATAGAAGAATCAAATCGAATCATTTGGGGGAGAATCTGTATGAGAACGCTTCTGTCTGTCGTAGCAATTTGTGTCCTTGCTTCAACTACCGCACTGGCTGGGCCCACCGGAACCGTAACGATGAAATACATGGGCCATAGTGCAACTCCGTACAGCACGGTTTCTCTTTACGCCGACTCGGACGGCACATATCCGCCTTACGAGATTTCCTATAGTGGAAATATAGTTGCGGGATATTACAAGCACGACATAAGCGCTGCTACCGGAAGCGGAGTCTATGTCCCCGACCCTCTTTTTGGATTCTGTATAGACCTGTCACAGAATCCTGCACAAAGTTATGCGACCTTTGATGTTGTTCCACTGACCGAAGCTCCAAATCCCACGTTCATCGGCTCAACTATTACTACGAGCAAGGCGAACCTCCTTAGAGAATTATGGGCAAGACACTATAGTACCTCGATGACTAACCAGCAGGCAGCTGAGTTCCAACTTGCTGTTTGGGAGATTGTTTTTGAGACGTCCGGCACTTACGATATTTCAAGTGGAAGTCTTAGAAGCGACCATTTCAATGACGGAACAAATACGTTGCTGTATAGCCTCGACGGGACGGGTCCTTTAGCTAACCTTGTGGCCTTATCTCATCCCGATTATCAGGACATGCTCGCTTCGGTTCCAGCTCCGAGCGCGGTACTGCTTTGCGGGATTGGCTTAAGTCTCGTCGGCTGGCTCCGCGTCCGTAGGGTACTGTAGACTGAAGGAAGCCTGTGTACAAATCAGCTAAGTTCTCCTCAGGAAAATCTCTACTTTGAACAGGGCAGGAGAATCGAGTGTGGACAATTGCAGGTTAGTACCTCACAGCCGGTCTTCGTCACAAGGACATCATCTTCTATTCGCAGGCCCAATTTGCCTGGTATGTAAACGGCCGGTTCAATTGTTAAAACCTGATCAGCTTTTAGTTTGCCTTTGCTTTGTGGTTTGACCACAGGCAACTCATGTACCTCCAAACCAAGACCATGGCCGGTACCGTGGCCATAAACAGGTAAGCCGCTTTCACGGATCACCTGCCTGGCAGCAGCATCGACCTGGACGATATCGACGCCGTCCTTTACCATTCTTATCGCTGCGGCCTGAGCTCTTTTCACAACATCATAAACCTTTTTATAAAATACCGTCGGCCTACCCACTTCAAAACACCTGGTAATGTCGCAACAGTATCCTTTGTATTTAATTCCAAAGTCGATCAACACCGTGTCCTTTCGCCTGAGCTTGCATGTGCTCGGTCGATGATGGGGCTGAGAGCCGTTCTGACCAAAAGCAACAATGGTATCGAAGCTGTTTACTGCTCCAAGTTTGCGAATCTGAAAATCGAGCACACCCGCCAATTCGTTTTCACTAATACCAGGCTTTATATGACGTAATATCCTCTTGATGGCTTTTGCCGCCATCGAAGCGGCTATATCGATAGCCTCGACTTCGCCAGCATCTTTTGTGCCGCGCACAGTCTCGACGACATCTCCAACGCTTGTAACAGGAACCGCGATGTTTTTTTTCAAAGCCCGAAAACTAGCCAATGTGGTAGAATCCTCCACAGCAATCCGTCGTATCGATCTTAGCCTTTTCGTCAGCCTGGTTACAGTCTCAGCCAAGGCACCTGAACACTGGATTATCTTGCAGTCTACACATTCAGCTTCAGCCTGCTCGGTGTACCTGCTATCGGTTAAAAGATATACTGAGCGACCTGAAATCAGAGCCCAGCTATCATCGCCAGTAAAGCCCGTCGTATATGTTACGTTGGCCGGTTTTATTACTACAAGACAGCTTGCGTTTTGCTTTGCAAGTCCATGACGGATTGCTTGGACACGCGTTTTTATTGACCGGCTATTTTTCTGCACCATCTTGGTTGATCCTAAAAACTAATAATCCGTATGACGTATGTTCCTACTCCTCATTAACAATACCAGAACAAAAAATAAAGTTTTTTCTGTAGTTGCGCTTGGCTTTATAGCACTTTATTTTTATATTTTGTGTGAAACGAAACCTGCTGGGGAGGAGGCTGGCATTTTCAATCCGTTTGGGCCAGCTCTTACGTTTTCCGTCGAGGGGGGATTTTCTGCAACAATGAGTTATCTCTCTGCGTTAGGACGGCAACTGCCGTCCTTTTTTATTGTCCTGAGGTATGTTTGTCAGTACAATCTGCCTTTGACGTGTTAACCATTTTGTTGGAAAGAGACTCTCAGAATGCTGCCAATCCACACAAGCATAGCACCAAGACGAACGCCTTATGGGAACTACGTCTTGATAGCTATCAATGTCGTAATTTTCCTGCTAACATATTGGCCTCACCGCAATCCATTCACAGGTTCAGCAGAGGTACTGAGGCCCTGGGTACAACAACTTGAGCTTATCCCGGCCAAGCCGCATTTCTGGCAGTTTATTAGCTATGCTTTCCTGCATGGTAGCTATATGCACATTATCGGCAATATGTTTTTTTTGTACATATTCGGTAATAACGTCAACGACAAAATCGGGCATTTTTGGTATCTTTGCTTTTTCTTAGTAGGCGCTGTTTTCAGCGGACTTGGGCATGTGGCACTGAATGCGAATTCCCCAGTACCGACAATAGGAGCAAGCGGAGCAGTAGCTGCGGTAACAGGAGCATATCTTGTTCTGTTTCCTCAAACGATAATAACCGTCCTATACTGGTTTTTCTTTATCGGCACGATAGAAGTGCCAGCCTTGTTTTTTATCGCCTTCAAGATGATCCTGCTCGACAATGTAATTGCCCGATTCACCCCTTATGTCGCCTATGATGCACATTTAGCAGGATACACATTCGGCATCACTTCTATATTGGTGGCACTTGCGACCGGCTTGGTCAGCAGCAGCAACTTCGACCTGTTGGCGATGATAAAACGATGGAACCGACGTCGCCATTATCGTGATGTTGTCTCCAACGGATACGATCCTTTTACTGGCAGGACGCCGCGAAAGTCCGTAACAATTAGAGAAGTTCAGAAAACGCCAGAGCAGCAGCGAGAACAGGCGATAATACAAGAGCTTAGGGAAAAGATTAGCGACCGAATTGCCCAACGAAACCTTGCAGCAGCAGCCGAACCGTACCTTGAGCTTATGGACATTGACAGCAAACAAATTCTGCCACGGCAGCATTTGCTGGACATCGCCAACCACTTTGCAAGCGACAATAGACCTGACGAAGCAGCAAAAGCCTATGAACAATTCCTGACGCACTACTCCAACTATGAATATGCTGAGCAGGTGGAATTGATGCTGGGTCTTCTGTACTCACGGTATTTGCACAAGTCGCAGGAAGCCATTAAGCACCTGGAGAAAGCAACTGAGAAGCTCTCCGACCCAGGACAACTACAGATGTGTAAGGAGGAACTTTCTCGGCTACAAAGCTAAGATCGGTTTCTCGCCGGAACTATCGAGGATGGGCAATAAAACAGTTGACAATCTCTCTTGGCAGTGATAATTTCAAATTAATAAAGTCCCGTAGCCTATTTACGTGATTTCTTAGGATTTTGCATGAGAACTTCTTTTCGTAGGGAGGCAAAAATGCAAACTCACATCAGCTTTTCTAAAGATAGATCACATTCGGGGTCAAGCCGATATTATTCGAGCACGTTGATCTTAATTCTCCTGGCAAGCTTGACTTGTCTGTGCTGGGCTGAGCAAGAGTCTGCGACTATCGATGACTCGAATGCAGTAGGTTCTCTGTCTTTTCCTTATATGGCAGAGATAACCGGCAACGACGTCAACATTCGTTCCGGTCCTGGCACGAATTATTATCACTGTGGTAAACTGAATAATGGTGACAGAATAGAGGTGGTCAGCAGTCAATTCGGCTGGTCCCGAATCGTCCCTCCGGTTGGTTGCTTCTCCTGGATTTCTATGCAGTACGTCAGCGTAAACCTTGCAGACCCTTCCGTTGGGACAATCACAGGCGAAGGTACCTACGTGTATGCCGGTTCTGATTACGTTGAGCCGATCCATTCAACCGCTGAGCAGTTGCGACTAAGCAGAGGAGACAAAATTAAGCTGTTGGGCGAAGAAAAGGATGACTACTATAAAATTGCTCCGCCAGCCGGTGCATACCTTTGGGTGAGTAGCAATTACATAAGGCCCATCGAGCCCGATGAAGGTCCTCTGCCAGTCCTTCCCGGAACTATCGATGCTAACGCCGCCGAGGTTAAGATTTCCATTGAAGCACAGAAACTCGAAGAGTTTCATAATCTGCAAAAACAAATCGAAACTGAACTAGATAAGCCATTAGACCAGCAAAACTATAAAGAACTGAAGAAAGCACTTTCTGAGATCGCCGACAGCAATGAAGCTGGTCAGGCCGCACGCTATGCAAAGTTTAAAATTCAGCAAATAGAACGCTTTGAGTTGGCCGCGGCAGTAGCTAAAGAGGTTCAGCTCCAAGACAAGCAACTACAGCAGATTGAGCAAAGGATAGATAAGGCCTTCTCGACCCGGCTGTCAGAAGTCGAAGACATGGGAAGGTTCGCAGTCATCGGGCAGTTCAAAGGTTCAAGTGTCTATGCAGAAGGACAATCGAGGCACTACCGTATTACAGATAAGTCAGGCAAAACAATTTGTTATGCTCTGGCAACCGGACAGGCCTCAGAAATGAATTTGAGTGAGTTCATTGATAAGAAGGTTGGTCTGATTGGGACAATCGAGCCGCATCCACCGACAGCCAGAGCCCTCGTAAGATTTACAGAAATAGTCCTACTAAAATGAGTGATTAGCCGTACCAACAAGAGCGCGACTTATTTGGTGACATCCAACACTTATCAAGATTTCAGTATTTGACCTCCTCGTAGCCAATACGGCGTAGCAGTTTTATTCGCCATGTGCTATGTACTGTGCCGGAGCGGTCATCTCTTAAAAGTAATCCACTTTTGCTTAGCCTTGTTGCTTGCCAGCACCGTCTCGATGAACAACATGCCGCGCAGGCCGTCATCAACGGTTGGAAAGTCAGTCATTAATTTGTTAGGCTTTCGCCCTTCCATCCGGGCCCGCAGTGTGTCGGCAAAATTGCAGTAAATATTGGCAAAGGCTTCAAGGAACGCTTCAGGATGACCAAATGGCAGCCTAGTGGCGCGAGCTGCCGCAGGACTTTTTGCGGCGACATAAGTGTTTCCACGGCGCCAGACCTGCAACGCCCCGTCTGGCTCCTTAACATACAGATAGTTCGGATGCTCCTGATGCCATTCCAGGCTCTTCCTTTCGCCGTATATCCAGATAGCCAGATTGTTTTCCTCACCGATAGAGATTTGACTGGCATGCAGAATCCCGCGGGCGCCATTGTTAAACCTCAGCAACACGTTGCCGTCATCATCGAGTCGCCGGCCTTTGACAAAAATGGTCAAGTCGGCGCACAAATGCGATATCTTCAAGCCTGTTATGTATTCCGAGAGGTTCTCCGCATGTGTTCCGATATCGCCCATACATCCTGCGCCGCCGCTTTGCTTCGGGTCGGTACGCCACGATGCCTGCATATTGCCTGTTCTCTCCAGCGCGGTTGCGAGCCAACCCTGCGGGTACTGTACGACTATCTTGCGAATCTTGCCAAGCTCTCCGCTACGTGCTATATCCCGGGCGAGCTTAACCATCGGGTAACCAGTGTAGTTGTGCATTAAGCCAAAGACCCTGCGAGTTTTCTTGACGAGTTTCTGCAATTCTCTGGCCTCTTTGACATTGAACGTCATCGGTTTCTCACACATCACATCAAAACCGGCCTTTAGAAAATCACGGGCAATTGGAAAATGCCAGTTATTCGGAGTCGTAATGGCAACAAAATCGACCCTTTCAACCTTCGGCAGGTTCAGCTCACGGTCGATCATCTCCTTGTAAGTGCCGTATACTCGTTTGGAATTAAGATAAAGTTGTTTGCCCATCTGCTTTGACTTGCGAGGGTTGATATCAAAAGCTCCCGCAACAAGCTCGATTTGGCCATCCATTCGGGCCGCCTTGCGGTGTACCTCACCAATAAATGCTCCGGGTCCGCCTCCGACCATCCCCATCCTTAGCTTTCGATTCAGTTTCATACCTACTCCTTTCAATTAGAATTCTGCAATATGAGTTTGTCGTTTCTGTTTGGTTTTATAAGCACAACCTGTACTCCACCGTTACCGCAATTATAGGGATTTAGTCAGATCAGACAATCCGAAAAGACACACTTTTCCAGCTAAGGCCCCATCACCGAGCTGTTGATAGCGCATCGTTCATTGTTCATAGTTCGGTGTTGGTTGATTTCGATGAACAACAAACACATAACAGTAAGCTATTGAACATTTTGCCAAATAATCATAAGATTCGGACACCAAGAGCATTGTGTACGCTTGCTAAATCACAAAATGAGTCCTTTAGATATCACGGATTAGAAATGGTACGAGAGCGGTCAGATGATGCCGGATTAAAATCGGGGCGGTGTCTGCCACTAGTAATGTTGCACGGGCTTTTAGGCGGGCCGCAAAATTGGGAGCCCATTCATCCATACCTTCCACAGACCAGTCGGCCGGTTTATTTGAGACTGCCATTTTTTGACGAGGGAAGCGGTCTTGAAAATGTGCGGGCTGTGACCGATTATGTCCAACGCTACCTCGATGAGATGAAATTCAAGCGGTTGGCTTTAATGGGCAATAGCCTGGGCGGACACATTGGCGTTTTACTATCCCTAAGTATGCCCGAGCGTGTTCGTGGACTGGTGCTAACTGCATCCGGTGGGCTGTTCGAGAAAGGTTTCGAGAAGTTCCCAGGAACGCGTCCGCAACAACAGTGGATACGCGAGAAAATTTCTGAAGTTTTCTACCGTCGGTGCCATGTTAGTGAGGCATTGGTGGACGAGATCGTGGATATCACCTCCACCCGTCGTAAAAGTCGAGTTTTAGTTCGGCTTGCAAAATCTGCGAAACGAGATAATCTATCAGACAGGTTAGAGCACATAACGTGCCCCACGCTATTGATTTGGGGTAAGCAAGACCGGATAACTTCTCCCGAAGTTGCGACCAAATTCCACACGACTATCCCCAATTCTGAGCTTGTCTTGCTGGACAAATGCGGTCACGCCCCTATGATGGAGCGACCCGTTGAGTTTGGCCGTACTTTGCGCCGCTGGTGGGAGCAAAGGTTCCCGGAAGGCCGTGAATTCGGCGCAGACTAAGAAAAGAGCACTCTCGCCAATTAGGGCACCAGCAAGAGTAATGTCACGTAGTTCTGCAACAAAAGCGTTGCCCCTATTACTAACGGAACTATAAGGCGGTAAATCCAGCCAAAAAACTCTTGTTTTTGACAGGGCGAAGTGTAGAATTCTTGTATGAAATACGCTGGGAAAGTGATGAAGCGACACAAAACAACAAGGTAAGTGAGGTGATTGCTATGGACAAACTCTACGAACAATCTGAGACAGGTTGTTGTCCGAGGTTCAATCCGGAGCCGTGGAATGAAAAAGAAATAACCTTTCAAGATAAGCTGTTTGTCAAAGATCACGTCAGAAGCTTTCTGCATATCCCGCTTAACTTTGGAAAAGTAATGGTAAGAAATATGGAAAAGATCCAGGCGGCGGAGGCTCTTGTGCCGATGCCTATCATGCTTTCTGATGAGAATTCACTTTGGGGAGCGGATATCTATATTGCGGTAGCTAAGGATGTGCCGGGTGCAAAAATGGCGAGAATCTCAGGAACCTTTCTGACAAAGGTCTTCGAAGGACCATATAAAGAAATAAAAAAATGGATTCAACAAATGAAGGCCTATGTCAAATCAAAGAACAAGGCGTTTGAGAAGCTCTACTTTTTTTATACAACGTGCCCAAAGTGTGCTGAGTACTATGGCAAAAACTATGTTGTCATCTTGGCAAAGGTTTGATACCGTTTACGAAACCCAATATGCTACTCGAAAGTGGCGGTATCGTCGTTTGGATTGATTGAGGAAACCTCAGCGTGGCCTATTCATTAGCTGTCACCATACCTTACACAGCCATAACCATAATCTTCATCGCCGTTGCTGCGGCTGTTGCCGCTTTTGTAAGAAAAAGAAGCAGAGACAAGTGCCTAAGGGACTTCGAGGACAATATGGTTACGCTCGAGAAGACGGCCGGCAAGGTGGTCTGGGGCAAACTAAGAGTGGAAAATACCGGACTGGAGTTTATTTACCCGAAGAAACATAGGGATGATAAAGGACATGATGAGGCGAGCTATATTCTATATAAGTACGAGTTTCCCAATATCGGAGTTGTGATTCGCTTCCACGATGAGCTGAGCGAGACTAATAGACGCAAAAGAGAAAAAGAGCTGAAAAGGACGTACCACCCAGGATTGCTGCTAAGACTCAAAAGAAAAACAAAGAACATTTTCAAGACCGTCAGAGACTCAGTGCTGGAAATTGTGAATCTTTTGGTCAGTCAGGCCAAGAAAGCCGCTCCTGCGGGGAGGATGCTGACTTCCCAGGATAAATACGTTTCTCAGATGAAGCAGGAATTGATGGGATCGGTCGGGGCTTCCTTTGAGCCGCTTTTGGAAAGATACATTGGTCATAAGGTCGTGCTCGAATTGATCAAGGGCGATAAGCTGTTTGAATACTCGGGCGTATTAAAGGATTATACAGCAGAGTTCGTTGAAATAATGGACGTCAATTACGAACTAAAAGAGGAGCAGCCGGAAAGAAAAGCGGATCTGGTTGTGCCTCGAAAATACGGCATTATCCGGCACCTCGGAGAGTAGGATTTGCAACCGTTGAGATATTCATCCTTCGCAGTAGCCGACGACAAGTCGGGGCTGCTACGGAGAATGGACGAAACACACTTCACGCTTCACGAGCGACGAGATTAGTCGAAAGGCCTGTCCTCAGCCATTAACGGGTGGCTATCCTTATTACTATTTGGGCGCATTTAATTTATGACTGGAATAAATCATTTTTCCGAGTTC
>CAZFLY010000059.1:0-15844 GCA_964519995.1 uncultured Pirellulales bacterium
CAAAACCAAAGGCTCCGTCCGGCTCACCTTGGGCTGCGGATGCGCCTAAGACAAAAATTCGATAAGCATCTTCTGATTTAACCGGAGAAAGTGTAAATGGATTAAATTCTCGGGCAATTTCTTTCGGGAAAAACCGCCAACAGAACTTGACGTTGTCGCAATAATACACCCTGTTGTTCTCCTCGTACCTGATTATCGCATCAGCAGGAAAACCATAACCGGCTATGCGCAATCCCAGCTCCAGCAGTAAAAATAGCAAAGCTGGAATAACAGTAAGAGCAATCACACGAAACAACCACAGCCGCCAACTGGTTATTAACCTGGGTGGTAGCTCTTCTTTATCGTGCTGTTTAACTTTATTTTTCCCCTTGTATTTGGCACTCATTTATTTAGTTGCTCCGGTTGTGTTTTTTCAATATAGCCTCCAGTACTTTACGTGTCTTGATGGAATTAGGATCTATCTTTAAAGCGGTGTGAAGCTCTTTTAGAGCTTCGTCTGTATGTCCTTGTCCTTCTAAAAGAATGCCCAGATTGTAATGCATATCCAAATCGTCTGGCACAAGTGTCAAGCCATCGCGATAAGTTTTCATTGCTTCATCAATCTTACCTTGCTGGTACAGCAGTACCGCCAGATTATTGTAAGCTTGTGCGTGATCCGGCTTGAATCGAATCGCTTTAGAATATTGTTCAATAGACTTATCGACCTTGCCTTGCATATGATAAGCCAATCCTAAATTGAAATATGCATCGGCAAAGATGGGATTGATTCGTATTGCCTGTAGATTATGAGTGATAGCTGCATTTAAGTTTCCTTGTTTGCCTGATAAAAAACCTAATTTAGCATGTGCTTCATAACGAGTCGGCATATAATTCAAAACCAAACGATACTGCCTGGCAGCGCTGTTGTAGTTCTCCAGCTCTTCCAGTAATTCGCCGTATTTCCAATGCAGCCACCAGTCTGAGGGTGTTTGCTGAATCGCCCACTGATACTGAACCACAACTTCATTAAGAACCTCCGGAGAAAGATGAGCTTTATGAGCCTTGAGTTTTTGCTCCATCTGCCTGATACGCTGGTTATGGTAAAGCTGGTTAGTGAAAGGTGCTTTCTTTATATAGCTGTTGAGAACTTGCTCAGCAGTCCTATATCGGTCCCAATCTGCGTACGCTAAATATCGCGAACATTCTGCCTCGTTGGGCAATGGACATTCATTTGCCTTGTAACGCTCTATCCGCTTCGGAAGTATTTCTTGCACCTGCTCGAATATTACCTTGGCCAGAAGATAATTGCCCTTGAAATTCATGTGAACGTGCTCATAGAAGAGTTCCTTATCTGGAGTTTCATGGGGACTGTTCTTTTGGAAAACCTTGACAGCATCCACCATGTAAACACCATCGGAACTTTCACCGCTGGCTATGTCCCGAATAATTTCGTTTATCCGCGTGTCAGCGCGAAACCTAAGCGTGTCTAAATCACGTGCTCGGATATATCCGGCTCTGGCCTTGTCATACTCATCCATCGCCCAATAACATCGGCCCAGACGAAACTGAAGATCTGCGTAGCTATCATCAATCTCAGCGGCTGCCAAGTAACTTTCCGCCGCCTTAGCATAATTTGCATCTGTCTCAGATGTAATACCTTCCTGGTAAAGCTCGTCCCATTTTTTCTTTTCGGTATCTGTTAAATTCGGCCGATGAAGGGAAGCAAACGGCGGATTATCTTTCAAGTTGCTTGACACTGTGCAAAAGATTATTTTTGTTCCACTCTTACAGGCAACACGGCGGATATCTTCGAGGTTTCTTTGGAAATGTTGGTAAACGGTTTCCAGACGGGGATCATCTACCTGTATTTGCTTTTCGAGAAACATTTCCAGTCCTCGCCAAACCTTTGGCACATCACTGGCGCCTGCCGATTCCAGCAAATTCGTTATAAGTTGGCCCAGCTTTGTAGCTTTAAGCGCGATCCCGAAGCGGATGAGAGGCAGATTGGAGCTAAGTGGCGTAAAGACAGTTCCCGCCCCGTATGGCCCAACCACTTCGTTGTTGCCCAGGTATAAGATAAATAAATCAGCTTGGTGATGGGCGCAGTCTTTTGCGATCTCCAAAACCACATGGGAATTTATGGCTGGCATCGCAATGGTAATAACTTCGAAATTTGCTTGTGGATACTGCTGACGTAACATCACCTGTAGAATCCGCCCAAAACAAAACGCTCCATCCGGTGTACCTGCCGCGGCTGAGGCTCCTAACACAAAGATTCGATATGTGCTGTTCGATTTATCCGCAGGAAAAGCAAATGGACTGGATTCTCGAGCGATGGTCGGAGGAAAGAACTGCCAAGCAAATTTTGCATTGTTACAATAACACGCTTTCCCGTTCACTTCACACTCAATGATGGCGCTTGGAGAAAAGCCGTAACCGATGATGCGCAGTCCCAGCTCCAATAGCAAAAACAACAGAGGTGGAATAACGGTAAGAGCAATAATACGAAACAGCCAAAGGCGCCAGCCGGCTACCGCTGAACCTGACATTCCTTGTGCAATCTTTTGTTTTATCTTTGGTGATTGTGTGGCGCCCTCTTTTCCTTTCGGCCTGTGTTTGGCTGTCTTATGCGGTCGGCTTTGCCGCTTGAAGCGAGCTTGTGACTTTCTATTGTCTTTCCAGCGGCTGGCACACATTTGCGATCCCTTTATTTACGCTCTGTCAGGATAGCCCTCATTACGTTACGTGCCTCTATGTGATTAGGATCTATTTGTAAAACGGTGCTAAGTTCTTTTATAGCCTCGTCTTTGTTTCCCTGCTTCTCTAATAGAATAGCCAAGTTGTAATGCAGGTCTAACTCGTGTGGTAAAGTCGACAGTCCCTTGCGATACGTTTGGATTGCTTTTGCAACCTTACCCTGTTTTGAGAGCAGCTCTGCCATATTCTTATAGGCCTCAGTATTGTTTGGTTGGTGCCGAACTGCCGCCGAATAGCATCGTATCGCTTTATCGATCTGACCTTGTGCTTGGTACGTCAATCCTAAGCAGTGATATGCGTCGGCACAGGTGGGTTTGATTTGTGTAGCCTTTAGAAGGTGGTCGATTGCTTCGTTAAGATGACCCAGCCTTAAAAGTGATAACGCCAGCGTGAGATGTGGCTTATAAGAATGCGGTAAAATTTTAAGCGTCAAACGGCATTGATGCGCTGCGGCAGCCTCATTCTTTAACCATACAGACAGCAATTCAGCATATCGCCAACGCAACCACACATCGGAGGGTTCTTTTTCTATTAGCTGACGATATTGGTCGGCAGCACCGGCGAGAACCTCATGCGTTAGTCTGTCTTGCAGGGTCTTGAGTTCTCGTTCCAATTTCTGAAGTTTTTGGTCATGATAAAGCTGGTTAGTGAATGGCGGTTTCTTTATGTAGTAATTAACAACCTTGTAAACAGTGTTATACTCAGCCCAATCGTTATAGGCTAAACATTCGGCGCACTGTGCTTCGCTTAATGCGGAGCGCTCAGGTGCTTTACGGTCTTGTACCCATTGTGGAAATATTTTTTCCATTTGGTCAAAAATTGCTTTAGCAAGAATATAGTTGCCTTTGAAATTCAGATGTACGTGCTCATGAAACAGCTCCTTTCCCGTTGTTCTGTGGGGGCTGTCTTGCTCAAATAGTTTAACTGCGTCCACAAGATAAACACCTTTGCCGGCATTGTCATGACCAACAGCACAGATGGTCTGATTAATTCTGTTATCGGCACGGAAACGAATCGTATCCAGTTCACGGGCTTTAACATATCGATATTTTGCCTTGTCATATTCTCCCATGGCCCAGTAACAGTAGCCCAAACGGAACTGTAGGTCGGCATAACGATCATCTATCTCAGCGGCATCGAGATAGTGCTTCACCGCCTCGGTGTAGTCTCCTGTAGATTCGAATGCAACGCCTTGTCTATAAATCCCTTCCCACTTCACCTTTTCTGCCTGGCTGAGCCTCAGCCTGTGTAAAGAAGCTAACGGCGGGCAGTCTTTCAAATTGTCACCTACCGTACAGAGAACGACCTTAATCCCGGCTCTGTCGGCAATGTCGCAAATATCTTCAAGATTTCTTCGAAAGTGCCGGTAGACTGTCTCCAACTGAGGGTCGTCGGCCCGCACTTGTTTATCCAGGAACATCTCCAGGCCGCGCCATACCTTTGGGACGTCTCGCTCGCCACCAACTGATTCAGAAAGACTTGTCAGCAGTTGTCCCAATCTTGTGGCCCTTAGCGCAATGCCCGTGCGGATAAGAGATAAATTAGTCGAAAGCGGGGCGAAGACAGTTCCAGCGCCGTATGGCCCGATGACCTCATTATTGCCCATATACACAACAAACAGATCGGGTTCGTGTCTTGCGCAATCCCTGGCAATCTCAACAGCTACATGGGAATTTATGGCAGGCATTGCTGTGACAACGACCTCAAAAATAATGTTCGGATATGAATTTCTCAGCATCACTTGCAGAATACGGCTAAAACAATAGGCTGGGTCCGGTGTTCCCTGAGCCGCGGAGGCCCCAAGAATAAAAACACGATAAGTATTGTCGGACTTGTCCGCCGGGAAAATGAAGGGATCAAATTCCTGCGCTATGTTCCGCGGGAAGAATCGCCAGCCAAATTTAACATTGTCACAACAGTATGTGACGTCATTTTCTTCATATTTAACTATGGCAATGGAAGGAAAACCAAAGCCGACTATACGTAAGGACAATTCCACCAACAACACAAACACTGCCGGAATGACTGTGAGGCAGATGACGCGAAACAGCCAAAGACGCCAACCAGTAACTGCTGAACCTGAAACTTTTTGTAAAATTCCTTGTTTTATCTTTGACGTTCGAGTAGTGCCTTTTTTTCTTGCTGGCTTGTGCGTGGTGACCCTGTGACGTCGGGTTAGCCATTTGAAGCGAGCTTGTGACTTTCTATTGTATTTCCAGTATCTGGAACACATTCCTTGAATTTATTACCTATTCTATCTGATCCGAGCGAACCTTGGCTAACGCCGGCGCTGCTGTTATAGCCGACGTGACTTTCTTATTAAGATTTATTTTGACGACTTTTATAAACGACCTCGTTTTAGTCGAACTTTAGGTGCTTTATTTGACCGAAATTTCTTTTTTCAGAATCCCTATTATCTGCTCATCCGTCAGGACAACTGGGTTTCCTTTCATACTGCTGGACCTGCGTGATTTTTCAATGACTACTTGAAAATCTTGCTCACTCAGTTGAGCCTGGGTCAGCGTAGGCACATCCAACGCTGCGCACAAACTGTGCATCCATTTGATACAATCTTCAGCTCGCGCCGCAGCGTCTCCGGTTAGTAGTTGCGCCACTTCATCATAGCGGGCCAGCGCAGGCGAATCCTTTGCATAGCTTTGCAAGGAACGGATGTTAATCTCCGTCACATGTGGCAAAAGTCTCGCACATAAAACTCCATGGGCAATTGCAACCATTCCACCCAGCGGACCTGCAAGGCCGTGTACAGCTCCCAGCTTCGCATTGGCTAGCGCCAAGCCGCTAAACAAACTTGCCAGCGCCATATCCTCACGGGCGGCAGAATCACTGCCATCTTCGTAAGCCCGCTGCAGTGCACCTCCTGCCCGTCTCAGACCCTCTCGGCAAATACTTTCCGTCAACGCATTTGCGCTTTTTGAAACATAAGCCTCTACAAGTTGCGTCAGCGCATCCAGCCCTGTACTTGCGGTCAAAGACGGTGGCATAGAATGAGTCAGCATTGGATCGACTATCGCCAGGCGAGGCAGCATCAGGGGACTACGCATACTGACTTTGACCCGATACTCAGGCACGGCAAGAACAGCATTGCGCGTAACTTCGGCTCCCGTCCCTGCGGTTGTGGGGATTGCAATATAAGGCGCGGGATTCTGCGTTATGGACTTACCGGCACCGACGACCTCGAGATATTCTTCTAACTCTCCCGCATTGGTTAGCATAGCTGCGACCGCCTTGCCTGTATCCAGCACACTTCCACCGCCAATGCCAATTACTAAATTGCACTTGGCCTGACGGCTTTGTTTAACAGCCTGTTTGACCATAACCGTCGTCGGCTCGGTCGGCACACTGAATGTAATATACTTTACCTGTTGTTTGTTTAATTGTTGAAGAAGCGGTTCGGCTCGCTCGGTGCTTCGGCCGGTAACAACAAATGCATTGCTTCCCATCTTTGATGCCGGCAGCATGGCTTCCTGGATGGTTCCTTCTCCAAAAATAATACGCGTGGCTGTGGCAAATTCGAATCTCATAATTGCTCAAAGATATTGCTAATCCCAGCCCTGTTCATTGGGAAACAGATTAGTGTACTTGATGCTCTTACGCTGTTCAGCCATCATATCGGCTACGGTGTCACGCCATTTCTGATAGTGCGTTGTTTCCTTGTGCCGCATCGGATCATCCGGTGTACGATAAACTTCCACGAGTACAAAACGAGTGGGATCATCTTGTTGCTGGATAACATCAAATCGCGCAAGACCAGCCTCTTGGATACTGTGGCGGGCATTTTCGAGCGTCGCGGCCCGAAAGGCTTCGACCTTGTCAGGCTTAACATGAGCAAAAACGTGTACTATCAACATTGTATTTCCCTTAAAAGTTATGATCACGGAGCTGAAATTTAACAGATACGGTTCAGCTACGCAAACAGTTCTTATACCTCTTGGCCGCAAGCCAGGCTATTGATACAGAACCGCTGCGATAGTGGCTGCATTAAATAATGAGTGAATGAAAATGGGTCGAAATAAAGAGCCGCTTTTTTCATACGCATAGCCCAGACTAAGCGATAATACAAACAGCGCCGGCCAGTGTGCCATATCCATGTGTACCATAGCAAATAAGGCAGAACTGATTACAATCGCCGGCCAGGCTGCATTGCTGATTCTAAATTTCGGATTTCGCATTTCAAGAAGCGTACGTATCATTGTCTGAAACAGTCCTCGAAAGAGCGTCTCTTCGAGCAAAGGTGCCACTATCACTGCCATAAAGACGATTAGAATGCGAAGTGATAACTGAGGGTAAGACTGAATTAGCCTGAGCTCCTCATGTTGTTGCATTCTGAAATCCTGTCCCCATATCAATGTGCCGGCAAAAGTAGTTATGATTATGGCTGTTAGCACGAGTGGCCAAACAGAAAGCAGATTCACAAAGGCGGAAAAGAAGTCTTTGAAGATTGTTTTTGGATTAAGGCCGAATCCTTTCAGTCCTCGAGCAAAGCTTGACTTGACCAGGATCATAATCACAGCTATTGCTATCATTGCGCTAACACAGAGAATAATGTTATCAAACAGCTCTTTTTGCCAATCGTTCACCTGTTCTACAAATCTTTTTATAATTGTTTTTCCTAATGAGATGCTCCCGAGCCAGAAAAATAATGGAATAAATGGGACATAAGGAGGCATATTGTTTTGACGGGTTGCAGAATCGACCAGAGCTTTTGTGCCAAAGGACGTTCGGATCAACCAGACTGCTAAAAAGGCTATTCCCGTCAGACATATAAGGTCTATTATTGTAACCAACGCAGCAAACTGTTTTATTGTCTCAATGGCGTTTATTAACATGGATGTTTCGGGTTACCTTATCTTGCAGCCTTTCGGCTGGTTCTGAGCCGGAGCTTTGCCCCATAGACTTGTAAACCAATTATAACTATGTTACATTATTAGCCTTAAAGGGATTCGTGTTTTACGAAGTATCACGGAAGAGGGGGGCATTTTCAAGGAAAATAGGGAATGGATATATTTCGGATTGAAGGACCAGTCCGGCTGGCTGGCATTGTAAACATAAAAGGCTCGAAAAATGCCTCGCTACCGATAATGGCTGCTGCGATTCTTGCCGGCGGCGAATCTTCTGTTTTTGGAGCCCCCGACCTTTCCGACATTTCTGTTTTCAGTGAGCTTCTTGAACAGCTCGGCTGTCGAGTGACCAAAAGTCCGGATGGTCGGCTGCGAATTGATTCAACTGTCGTCGATAATCCGGTCGGTGAGTACGAAGTCGTGCGTAGAATGCGCGCCAGTATTTGCATACTTGGCCCACTGCTTGCGCGATGCGGCAGGGCGGAAGTCTCGATGCCAGGCGGATGTGCAATCGGCGATAGACCGATCGATATTCATCTTCGAGGCTTGCGAGAGCTTGGTGCGAAAATCCATCTGGAGAATGGCTACATCGTAGCTGAGACACAGGGTGGATTAGCCGGTGCGGAGATTTTTCTTGGCGGCCCGTTTGGCTCAACAGTCCTGGGCACCGCCAATGTGCTTATGGCTGCAACCCTGGCAAAGGGCCGTACTACGATTGAATGCGCTGCATGTGAGCCTGAGATTACCGACCTGGCGAATTGCCTCAATAAAATGGGGGCCAAGATAAACGGCATCGGCTCACCTCGATTAGTAATCGATGGCGTCAGACGGTTACAGCCGGTCGAATACGAGGTTATTCCTGACAGAATTGAGGCCGGGACGTTCATGGTCGCTGCAGCCATAACCAGGAGCCAGATTCGGCTGCAGAACTGTCGACTCACTAATATGATGGCTGTCGTTGATAAGTTAAGGCGCATCGGCGTAACGGTTGAGCCTGAAGACGGTGGCTGTGTTGTTGCTGGTACTGAGAGGATAAGACCTGCTGATGTCACCACGCAACCGTACCCGGGTTTTCCCACCGATTTACAGGCGCAGTTTATGGCGATGCTGGCTCTTGCGGATGGCAATAGTATTATCGTTGAGAAAATTTTTCCTGACAGGTTCATGCACGTAGCGGAACTAAATCGTATGGCGGCAAATCTACGCAAAGAAGGGCCTGCGGTCATAATCGCCGGCGTTAAAAAGCTG
Organism: uncultured Pirellulales bacterium; assembly: GCA_964519995.1. GTDB lineage: Bacteria > Planctomycetota > Phycisphaerae > Sedimentisphaerales > Anaerobacaceae > CAZFLY01. Next base: position 8,844 of record CAZFLY010000059.1, read on the forward strand.
ATAGCTGCGCCGGTTATGGCTTCGGATCTGCGGGCATCGGCTGCGCTGGTTCTGGCAGGCTTGGCCGCTGAGGGAACTACAATAGTAAACAGGATTTACCATATCGACAGGGGATATGAAAGAATCGAGGAAAGGCTAGCGCCGCTCGGCGCAAAAATCACGCGGGAAAGTATGTAATTTGAAAGGATACTGCAATGCGCTTCTATTTGCTGACCTCACTGCTGTTTCTGCTTACGTTCATTGTGCCAACCTGGGCTGACCAGATTTTGCTCAACAATGGCGACCGTCTTACAGGCAAGATTGAACAGCTTGTTGATGGCAAACTGGTTTTTCAGTCGGATTTGGCAGGCAAAGTAACGGTAGATGTATCGAACGTTGAGACCCTAAGTAGTGATGAGCCAATCAGAATCCATCTTAAGGATGATACTGTTCTTAACCAGAAGGTGTCCGCCGCTGGACCGGGGCGCTTCGCTATAGAGGGCGGTGAGACTCTGCAGGCTCAGGAATTTGACGTGACGGCTATCTCTTCGATAAACCCGCCGGGGAAACCAGAACCCAAATGGAAAGGAAATATTTCCGGCGGCCTTACGTCCACGCATGGCAACACAAAAGCTGACTCTGTGAACACCAGCATTAATCTTACAAAACGGACGGAGAAGGACCGCATTCAGCTTAACGCAGATTATGCCAGAGGTCGCCAGGTGGACCCAGCCACCGGAGTCAAGAGCACCACAGAGAACTGGTGGAAGACCAAGGCAAAGTATGACTACTTTTTCAAAAAGAAATTCTATGGCTATCTTGATAACAGATACGAGAGCGATAGCATCGCGATGCTTGACCGCAGATTCCTAACTGGTGGTGGGGGTGGCTATCAATGGATCGAGTCCGACGATATGAATCTCGCGGTTGAAGCCGGCCTTGCTTCTCTTTACGAAAAGTTTAACAACCAGGCCAACAGTAACAGCGCGTTATCTTTTCAGCTTGGCTACAATTTCGACAAGAAGCTACTCAAGACCGTAAAGTTCATTCACAGTCTGACATATTATCCGAGCACGGAAAACTTCTCTGATTACTATCTTACATCGTCGGCTGAGCTTCGTGCCAATTTCACGGAGACAATGTTTACTAATTTCAAGGTCATATTCGATTACGATGCTACACCTGCGGTTGGTGCCGGCGGTACGGATACGAAGTATATCTTAGGTGTAGGTTTGAGCTTTTAGATGGCTTAGAAAGACGTTCAATAAACTGCAGGTTCTCAAAGCAACACTTTTTGAAAGGATTAGAAGATGAAAAAAGCATCGAAGATTATATACATAGCTCTCGCGGTGATTGTGATTGTGGTCATCGTTGTCGTAGCAGCAGTAGGCCTGTTTGCCGACAGCGCCGTCAGAGTTGCCGTTGAGTCGGCTGGTTCTAAAGCCCTTGGCGTCAAAGTCGAGCTGCAGAATGTGGACCTGTCAATAATGGGCGGCGAGCTTGGTTTCAAAAATCTTACTATAGACAATCCACCTGGTTACGCGCACGATCGGCTTCTTGAGTTGCAGGAGGCTAAAATCGCGGTAAAGGTCAAGTCGCTTCTTAGCGATGTAGTAAACATAAAAGACATAAAACTTGATGGCGTCAACATTGTCCTCGAACAGAAAGGCCTGTCAAGCAACCTTCAGGACCTGATAAATGCCATGCCCGGTCATGCCAAATCTGAAAGTGAGGCTGAGCCTTCCGGCAAAACATTGCGCATCGATAACCTCGAAATAACTAACGTCACAGCCAAGGTAAAGCTGCTGCCTGTACCGGGAAAGGCAGATACCGTTACACTGGAACTGTCTCCCATAAAGATGACTAACCTCGGCAGCGATGAAAAACTTGACCTGGCAAAACTATCGGGAAAAATCGTCATGGCGATTGCCAGCGGGATAGCAGAACAAGGTGCCGGAATTCTGCCCAAGGATATGGTCGATACGATGACCTCTACTTTGGGTAAAACCGTCGATTTAGGCAAAGGCATCGTGACAGAAAGCGAAAAGCTCTTAATGGGCACAGGAGATGCTGGTAAGGGCGTTACCGAAGGCCTGAAGGATTTGCTCAAGAAGGGAAAGAAAGAGTAGTTCGCAGCTCATAGCTCAGGATATGTCAGCCGATTTGTCTTTTTATGGCTTTTTAGACTTTGCCATTAACAGACAATGCGCCGCAGATAAGGTATCTTCATAATAACCGATATGACCAGAAAGCAGATAATAAATGCCATTATAGAGACAACGACTATACCCAGCAGAAAATTGTCGTCTTTTGCATACCTGCCCAGCACCTCACGTATGCAGAAGAGAACCAAAATGTGCAGTAGGTAAATTCCGTATGCTGCCGAAGCGACTTTTTCCGCCACGGTCTTTCTGAAACTTTGTCTGAGTTTTTTGCGCTGGTCGGCAAGATAAGCTGCCCAGAAAATGCATATCGACATAACAATCACCGGCGGGCTGAAAAAATCCAGCACAAATCTATCATTTACAAAGCTCCCTGTATCAGTATAGATACCGGTCATCATTGCTATATAAACTGCGCAGAAAAGTACCGCTGCGACAAGGTATCGTAATGGTATCTTTTTCGGATCAAGAAAACGTATTTCATATCCGCACAGATAGTAGCCGATGTATGGGATAAACAAGGTAAAAATCGACCTTTGGTTACGCCAGTATAGAAGATTGACAAGCGAATAGCTGCTCGCCAGCGCAAAGATTATCACAACAACTAAAATTCGTTCTTTGAATGATGAATTCCTGACAAAAACGCGCAGCACGGGCGTAACAAGATACAAACCTATTATCATATAGATAAACCACATATGCCAGTGAGGCATTCCTATGAAAATTAGCTCAGCTATGTACCTTGCTGTTAGCTGTTCATGGCCGAATACCTTTCTGACTCCAAGATATAGCACCGTCCAGAACACAAGAGGGATGCCGATTCTGCGAATTCGCTTCTTGTAAAAAAGTAGGGCTGGCTCATTTCTCGATTCATCGAGAAGCAGCGCCCCACTTACCATCACAAATATCGGAACAGCCCACAGACAAATTAGGCAAATCCAGTTCCCTACCCACCAATTGAAGCTTTGAGGTGTCGTCGTAGTGAGCATCCCCATGGTAACATGAGCTAAGACGACAACTATGATGGCAAGCGCACGCAGATTGTTGATATACTGAATCAGGCCGGTTTTTGTGTGTGACACAAGAGCATTTCTCATACGCTAATCGTTTGCCCGCTGCTGTGTTCTGAAGCTATTTGGCGTTTAACATTCTGTGATTTTAAGCCTTGCAGACGGCAAATCAAGAACAAATGCGAACAGAAGGCCGGAGTCGTTGAAGGATATACAGGTTCCTGCATACCTGCTCTATGGATCAGAGCATTAGAAGAGAATCAAAACCCAATTTACGACGCCGGATTCTGGATTCCGCGAGGCAGATTTATGCAGCGTGACTCATCACTCGTGACTCACCTTTTTGTCATTCCCGCGCAGGCAGGAATCCATAATCCCTTCATTGTGAGTCTGAGCCACTGAAGGCGTATAAATATTTAGCCTGCCGTTTCACGGCAGGTTCACAATTACCGTTGTCCTGAAGTGGCAGGGAATGAGTTTGCCGAATGAGTGGCAATCCCCCTTTATCAATTGTAATACGAATCATAAAAATATATGCGCTTCATCAAGCAGAATCCCAACCGCAGGGGAAAGAATAATCACGCCCGTCATTTAAGATATACGTAAAGCGCGTAGCTCTACCGCAGGTACGCGCTTTACGTATGAGTTATTTTAGAACATCTAACAAAGGAAGACTATTTTTTGTCATTCCCGTGCAGCTTGTCCTCGACCACGATCGGGGAACGGGAATTCACGATCACGTCATTCCGAGCGCAGCCGAGGAATCTCAACTATTCAATTGTGAATCGTCAATTGAAAACTCGTGCCCGCATAATTGGGCATTGAAAACCTAAAAGGCCACTACACTATTAGCTTGCAGCGTTCAGTTAATCCAGTACGCTATACGCTATACGCTATGCGCTACACGCTGTCCGTTATAAAGAAGCTTTTCCTGCCTAAAATATCCGCACCTAAGACGAGCAACATTTGAAGGGTATGCAGCTTTCTGTGTACCTATATTTGGACATTTTCCAGTATACACATCATTCCCCTAACGTGCCGTTCTGCTGGTATTTTCTCTTACGCGTGAAAGAAATGTATCGATCGACACGAGTTCACTTCTTGATTTCGTTGGCGTTTGCCGCATGATAAGCCAAAACAAATGCGTCAACGCAATCGTTGATGGCTTTCTCAATGGTTTCTGGAAACGAAGACGGCGTTGTAATTCCTATTCTGCGAGCCTTCAGGCTTGACCAAGTATCCGTAAAGATATGTTTCTGTGGTTTTCTTACTAACTGCACATATTCTCTTAAAGAAACCTGTACGCTCACAGGGATGATGCCCATATCATTCGCTTCAAGATTATCCACGCTTATAGATAGTATCGGTCCACCTGGAGTCTCCTTGAGCTGGTCGCTATCGATGGAAAACACGTTGATATGATAAGACTTTAGATGCTGAGCTATAGACTTTTGAAGTTCGTCCGGTTTCAAGCCGTACATTTTATTTGCCGTGACTATTATGCCAACACCAGGTAGTCCTACCAAGGTCTGGCGCTCGGTCTTATCCACTAGTTCCATGAATGATTGGGTCAACTTGTCCTCTCCTGTTACGGTGGTGAACCAAAAAAATTCAGCTATGCAAAGAACAAGAGTGACGGAAAAAATGCCATATTTGTATGCTTTCATAATCGTACCTCAATAATAATTTGCTGGCTTCTACTCCATAGATCAGTCTAATCCGCATCGATTGCCCTCTTACTAGTCTTATTGCTTGCTGAATGCGAACTCGCTGTATCTACCACCCAGTTTCTTCTAATTTCATATATCGGCCCAAAACATGCCTAAATAGAGCAATAAGTTCATTATTTAAGGCAAATCAATTGCCGATAAAACTAAAGGTATGAGTAAAACCGCAAATAATGTCGAACAAATCTGCACGCACGAGGAGTTTGAGCGGTTTCGATCTTTCCATGAGCTATTCACTCAATTGATGAAGGATCACAACCTACCTAATGAACAATTTGATCAACTATCTGATGATATAGACGATTTTGACACAGTCATGGTTCCTATTGCCCAGAAAGTCGAGGTCGATTTGAGTAAACACATCGACATTGTTGTTGACATCTGGGAACAATTGGGGAGTTGGCCTGATCCTTACGACACTCCTTCGCTCCTTGGAGATGAATATGGGGAGGCTATATCTAATTATGCCGGCGAACAGGAAATTAGATTAGAGGCATGGAAAGAGGCTATTGCAGACATAAACAGAGTGATGGTAAAGCTATATGCTTCTCGTCCTAAAGATACTGAGGTGATTGAGCCAAACCCTGGTTTGATGATCGAGGTACTTGAAGATGTTCTTGAACGCCTGAAATTAGAACATGCCGGAAAGAGAAATAAGCGATTAATAATCGGCTGGATATTCAAAAAAACGTCGCATTTAATTTGTGTTATTATCATTGCTGTTATTGCTTCTGTTATCGCGGCAATAGTTGTTGATATTTTTGCTGACTTCGGCTGGATCGGTCGAATCAAGGATTTTATTTACAGGATAGTAGTTCCTAAGTGAAAAGCTTTTTTGTTAGCAACAGGCAGGGTTAGCTTGCTACTCTGCGAATTCATCCTTCGCTGCAGCGCCGCTGAGGAGAATGGAGTAATAATGCTACGTAGCACGAGTTGGCCCACCGATCTCAACCGCAATAATATACTCATACGTAAAGCGCGTACGCGCTTTACGTATATCCTGTTTTAACGCGTAAAAATTATATGCGCCCAACGGCAACCAACTAAAGAAAGGCGGTCGCGATTACACTCCCCCATAGTTGGGGATCTACTTGATGATCCATATTAGAAATCTATAAAGCTATCAAAGTTATTGAAATAGTGGGACAACCACTCTTCGTAGCAGGGCTACTGCGAAGGATGAAAGCTCCACCCTACCATCTGCCAATCTTAACATTCAACCGTAATAATATGCTCATACGTAAAGCGCGTAAGCGCTTTACGTATATCCCTTTTTTTACACTATGCACTATCAAAGATATCCAACTCTTTAACAGTTGTGTTAGAATCGGCCATAAAATTCTCAACAAAAATGCAGACTCTCCTGCAGAATCTATTATAATTAACGCAATATGTTTAACTCAAGACAATGGGACCAAATCCAAAGGGGTTTTCACCTAACGTCCCGGCAGACTGAGATTGCAAAGTTGATCTGTGAGGGTCTGAATAACAACCAAATCGCAAAAAAATGTCATATCACCTATAACACTGCCAGAACACATGTAGCTCATATTTGTGCAAAAATATATGTCCATGGACGAGCCGAGCTAATTCTTCGTCTAATTAAAGTCGCAAAACACGCTAAATAAATCTGCTCCACCTTGTAACAATAACCACAGAACACCTAACTAAAACTATGTGAATCCATTTTTACGTTTATATGAATATACGTAAATCGCGTACGCTCTTTGCGTATTTCTTATGTGAATTTGATTGCGATGGATCGAGACTGCTTTCCTTCGACAAGCCCCTGAGGGGCAAGCTCAGGACAGGCTGCTGCGCTCGCAATGATGATCTTTAACAAGATGTTTTCTACAGAGCATAAATATTAGAATTTGACATGGCTTGTGTTTTGCGGCAGGTCAAGCCCTACGTTACAGCACAAGTTATACATAGTTTAAAATAGGTTTTCCAATAAGTATAGCAATACCTAAGTATCTTAGGTATTCTTATTTTTTCTAACAGTTTATGTCTCGTCTATCTTGTGTTGTCTGTTCCCTCGACTGCGCTCGGGACATGCTTTTTTCGTTCGAATTAACGGTTGCTGAGGCTATCGTCTCGATGATCCCTTATCGGGGAGCGAA
>CAZFLY010000060.1:0-14419 GCA_964519995.1 uncultured Pirellulales bacterium
CATCGGCAAAGAGGCTTATTTTTTATACCTTAACCACAAATCTTGGGACAGTTACTCTATTTATATGTGATAAAAACATCATCTTGCATATCGCCTCTCCAATAGGCTGTCTCACAAAACAATCGGGGCCTATGCAACTGCATAGGCCCCGAAATAATGCGTAAATCCTTTTACCATTTTTTATCGGCTTTCTACAACTCCGGATATAACTGCTCCTCAAGCCACATTTTTGCCAAAACGGCAAAGTCCATGAAATTGACCGCCCTGGAGCCTTGTGGCTCGGCATCGTACAATTCAGCAGGCGAAGACAGCGGAACATACACTTCTTCGCCTGTAGCGCCAGCTAAGTACATTATCTCGGCCTGCGACAACACGTAGTCGTAAATACGGAAATCATCCAAAGAGCCATTAAAGTAGTCATCGGCAGTCCACTGCGACCTGCCGAGCCAGTTATTGGCAGTCTCGCCGAGATCGCTCGGTGTGAGGGGGTCTGCATCGGTGTTCTCACCAACAAGTTCGCCGTCGAGGTACAGGCTGATGGCGTCGCTGTCGGCATCAATCGTCACAGTCACGTGGTGCCAGCCACTGGCAAGTGGATCAGGCGCATCTACCACATCCTCATCGGAATAACTAGTTAACGAAATTGCGAAACGCATCGGTTCGATCGTCCCAACACAAGGTGTCAGGAACATGTAAACCGTCGTGTCGCTGCCGAAATCAAAGATGCGCACCCATGAAGCGCCGGTGTATGAAAAGTCCACCCATGTTGCAAAGGTAGAATTGGTCAGCGTACCGATGAGTGAGTCGATGGGCAAATCTACATAATCATCGACACCATCAAAGCTGGCCACCTGTCCTCTGGTAGGATCGGTGACTATGGATGCGCCATAGGCATCACCATCATAACCGTTTGAGGAGCTATCGCTGAAGTCGCCATTAAACTCGTAGTGCGCAACAAGCCCAGCCACGGTGCCGCTCGCCAAGTCTTCTATCTCATCTTCTGACAACGCGTAGTCGTAAACACGCACCTCGTCAATGAGACCATCCCAGTAGCGACGGTCTGAGGTTTGAGAGTTATCACCGATCCACACGTTATAGGTACTAATGGTGATGCCCTCTTTATCAGGGTTGTTACCGTCCTCGGCTCCATTAATATAGATTTTGGCGCCGACGCTGGTATCATACACTCCACAGACATGATACCACTCATTCAAGTTCAACTGAGTTGCCGAGTTCGCTGCCTGCCAGCCTCTGGTCCCATCTTCGAAGCCAAAGTGCATGCCTGTGGTCGTATCATCGTTAGATATCCTCCAGGCGCTGTCACCCTTAGCGATAACAGCGCTCCAGGGTTGTAGGATCGACCTTATATTTAACCATGCAGCGACGGTAAGCTTGTCCGTGATGTCGAACTTTGGATCGTTTCCGCAGTCGATGTAGTCGCCGTCACCATCAAAATCCAATGCACCACCAATTCTGCCAGTTACCCACTGCGGATCACCCAATAGGGTACCATTGTTACCAAGGCCGGACGCATCTGCAGCCGTGGTGCCGGCCGTCTCATCCAGCGGATAGTAAGCGATAAGGCCCGGTATTGACGGTGTTGACGGTGTTGATGGAGAATAGAGACTATCCTGAAGAAGCCAGTCTCGTGCCATTATCTCAATTTCTCGATAGTCTATTACACAATCACCAGCAGGGTCACCAGCCGGAGCGTAATCGGCCTTGGCGAAATCGGCAGAACGTTGCGAAAGTATACATCCACGCTTATACAGCCGGACATCATCAATATATAGCCTGCCTGTGCCATCAGAGGCCGGATTATTCCTGTCACCTGCGCCTATGTACATTTTCTTGATGCTCTTCAAATCCACGCCGGCATCATTGATGTCCGGCAGGGATATAGGCCATTCCTGCCAGGTGTTATGCTGCGTTCCATTTGGTTCCGAATGCTCAACGAGCTTAGAGTGGCCAGCATCGTCTTCGACAATCACATAGAGCCTATCAGGAGAGTTGCTAACTATACCAATATCCTGCGATTGTGTAAACGGTCCTGCTGGACTGACAGTACCAGTAGCTCTAACGTTGGAGAAGACCGCCTCGGCTGTCGCCTCTGCATCATGCGAGGTTAGCGCCAGACCAATGTAGGTATTGGGATTCATCGGAATTTCCACCTCAGATTCCCCAGGCTCACCAAAGTTAAGCCAGGTCACGCGATCCGTAGAATGCTCAGCCGTGAAGGTATTTTGAGCACGCCTCAATCTCACCCAGTGTGGTGCTTCGATATCCTCCACCTGCACGTACTCGCATGCACCGGCTTTTTCAATGCGATACTGGAACGAAACGCCACTTCCGGGTGTGACTAATGCCATCACATGAGGCGAATCGGCGTCAAGTGTCTCACGGAACATCACACCGGCCTTGGTCCAAGCGTGCGTGTCGGTAATACTTTCGATCTTCGCCATAATCATACCTGTGCCAGACAGTTGCTTGTAGGCAAAATGGAATTCATCGTGGTAGCCCGTCTGGTGTGGATCAGTAATGTCCCAGATATCCGCGCCCGCGCCGGTCATCGTGTAGGTCTGTGTCGCTGAATCGTAGCTGATACCTCCCACATACTCTCGCATACCACGGAACCAGACTATCAGAGCCGCAAGGTCGTACTCCGTCCAGTCCTGTGGTGTATCCCAGGTACGGATAGCTTCTGAGTAATAAGGCGAATCAGAGTTGTCATATAACATCGGCATCGACTGTGCCCCGGTATGAACGGTTAGCAGATCAGCATAAGGACTGCTACCCCAGCCCACTATTGAACCAGTACCATTACCAAGTGAAGATGCGACCCCACATAGAGTAGAGCCGGAGTGGCCTGCACCATCAATCCAGGTATAGTATACCCTGTCACAAGCGTCATTATAGTCCTCAAAGTCGTCCAAAATAATGTAATCGGCTGTCGTAAAGCTCCAGACATTGCCTTTCCATGTTTCAAAGGTGAATTCATTGACCTCTTCAATTCGCCAGTAATAGGTCTTATTCCATTCGAGAGGAGCCTCGATGGGAGTGTACCTGGTGTTATCGAGCACCTGTTGGCCACGGAAGATATCTGTAGTTGTCGTGTCGGCGTTTTCTACGGTGGTCAAATCATCACCGAAGTACACATTATGATAGGTTGCTTTATCTCCTGCATTCCACCGAAGAGTAGGTGTTTGTCTGACTCCTACAGCCCCATTAGCTGGTCTTTCACCTGAGGCGTTCATTGGCGGTGATAATAAACCTGGCGAAATAACTTGTCGCGGCAGGGACGGACTTTCCCAATTTAAATGTACGAACGCCGCTTCACCAGTTTCAAAATACTCCATCTTGAGGAGTGCCCGCCCAGCAACAAGATCGATAGTGCCCTTATCTTCTATTGCCCAAGCGTTGTCGGCAGTCCAATTATCAATAATCAATTCTCCATTTATCCACAATCGGACGTTATCATCACTTACTGTATAAAAAGTATAAGTCTCGGTATATGGCACATCTAACTCAGCGATCCACCTGACCGAGAAGCTAGCTTCGTTAATTATAGGATCCGGAGAACCACTACCCCAGTCAAAATCTATTGTAGGATCTGTACGGGTGAGCAATGGTTGACCTGTTAAAGTTGTGTTGTTGTAATACTCGCCCTTTGCACCATTATTGGGACCGACAGTGGTAAAACTCCAGACCTCGCCTGGATGGATGTCTGTGCCATCGTACTCGTCGATTTTCCAATAGTAAGTCTTATCATAATCGAGCTCGGGCAAGAAATTAGGGTCTTCAACAGTCCCTTTATCTGTACCCCCGGTGCCGGCTTGCACATTCTGGAGATTATCACCGAAATATACATGATGCTCAATTGCATTTGCGCCCCCGGTCCATTCTAATAAGACATCTAGTGCGACATATTCAGCTCCATTGCTGGGAATGGGATTAGAGGCGGGATTCCCCAGAACATTAAAGCTCCAGACATCGCCCGGATGGATGGCAGTACCATCAGCTTCGGCCTCCTCGACTCGCCAGTAATATATCTTGCCTAATTCCCACGTGTAACCATCGTAAGTCGTCCCATCGAGCAAGCCTTGGTCGGTGCCACCGGTCCCGCTTTCCACATCCTCGAAGCTCTCGCCGATATACAGATGGTGCTTAACGGCGGTCTCACCGGCTGTCCAACTAAGCGTAACCAATGCTGTATTGAGTACTGCCTTGTCAGCCGGATTAGGCACCGTAGCCTTTAATTGCGGCGGCATCAGTGCCTCTATCTCGGCCTGCGACAGGGCCCGGTCGTAAATACGCACATCGTCGATAATGCCATCCCAGTGGCGCCCTGCTGCTTCCGGGTTTTCGCCAATAAGTACGTTTGATGTATTGGTACCTATGTCAACGGTACTGCCGATGGTCGCGTCAATTACTCCGTCCAAATATAAGTTTATGTCTGAACCATCATACGTACCGGCGACGTGATGCCATTCGTCGTAGCCGACCTCAGTAACTCCATTAACTGAAGGATTAACTTCCGACCAGATAGTGACACCAAAGTGAAACCTCGGGTCGGCCGAATCGTTACTAATTCTCCAAGCGTACTCTCCTTTAGAGACGACAGTTACCCACTCAGTGGGAACCGACCTGATAGTTACCCACGCGGCGACTGTTATCTCGCCGGTGACATCAAAGATTGGATCATACCCGCAATCCACATAGTCGCCGTCACCATCAAGATTCAGTGCTCCATTTATCCACCCAGATACCCACTGCGGGTCGCCTCTCAGGGTGCCGTCGTTGCCGTTGCCGGACGAATCAGCAGCAGTAATGCCGGATGTCTCATCAAGCTTCCACCAACCAATAAAGCCGGCATTGTTGGCTGCGCTAATTTGAACAAGGCCCAGCAACAAAATAAAAGAAATTAAAAAACGCATTCTGTTATACATCATAATCCTCCTTCAAAATGAGTTAAGTAATAATGCCCTGGCTACATACCAAAGCAACTATTGTCTTCGACGAGCATCGGGAATCTTATTATCTATCACGCCCGTCTCAAACAACGTCAAACAAATGAACTTACAAGAACTTATGCCTTTCTCCTCGAAAAGAAGAACTCTTATAAGCCTCCGTCCCACCTCCTTTCTTCAATAACCGAGGTGCCTATTTAGATACATACAAGATAGTTTATTATATGGCGACAAGTTAGATTCCTAGCCACAGTCTTGCAGGCGCTGCGAGCGCACGAACAAACCTCACATGTCACAATTTCCTGCCTGAAAATCAATAAACTTATACAATCTATTTATACCAAATTGGCTATATTGACTTCAAGAAGAATTTAAGCATAATAACACCTTGAAGTTGCACTACTTATTATGCAATCGGCATTGCTCGTAACCTCCTTGAATATAAAGCCTTACAAATACGAATTTTTGGCTCACGTTTTTTATTACAACAAATTATTCTCAATAATTATCCCTTTTTTGAAGTCGACAAGCCGCAAGAGATCTACAATGCCTTGAATAAGCATCTGCCGACTGTCTGAGCCACTATATACTGGTTCTCGGGTGATACCCCACAGAACCTAAGAGTACGAGCACCTCATACGTCCCATAGACCTATTCCCGCTCAGGAATGGAACGATTAATTTCTCAAAAACAGGCTGCCTGGCAATTGTTTTACCAAGCCCTTAAGTTGCAAAGACATCAAACCGGCGCTCACATTTGCCGGTGTCAAGTTTGTGTCCGCAATTATCCCCTCGATATGCATTGGTTGTCTATTAAGGCAATTATGTATCCTTTTTTCATGAGTGCTCAGCTTGAGGTCCTTAATTTCAACACAAGATTTGTTCATATTTTCAGATGCTTTTTGCGCCGCTGCGCTGACGTGTCCCTGCAACTGCTCGCCAATATAGCCCAATGCCTGCATCACATCCTCGACAGATTCAACAAGCTTCGCTCCTTGTTTAATCAACTGGTTGGTACCTTTACTTAACGGTGAATCGACCTTGCCTGGCACCGCCATTACCTCACGATTATTCTCCAGAGCTGAGCTGGCTGTAATCAAAGCACCCGAATTCAATCCAGCCTCGATAACAATTGTCCCCAGTGACAGTCCGGCAATTATCCTGTTCCGTGGTGGAAAGTTCTCTGCAAGCGGCTCGCACTGAAGCGGCAACTCACTGATGCAGGCACCAGATTCAGATATCAGTTCAAATAGCTTTTTGTTTTCTGGAGGGAAAACCCCTGCCAAGCCGCAACCCTGAACAGCGATTGTCCGTCCCTGGGCAGCAAGCGCTCCTTGATGAGCAGCAGTGTCTATGCCACGAGCCATTCCCGAAACAATGGTAAAACCAGCCGAAGCTAAGAAGTGAGCCAATCTTGAAGCTTGCTCTTGACCATATAAGCTGCAGCGGCGGGTGCCGACTATTGAAATTGCCAGATTATCTTCTTTGGTCAAACTACCCTTTAAATAAAGAACAGGCGGAGGATCATATATCTGCTTCAATATCGGCGGATAACGTTGGTCTTCAAGATGTATTATCCAAACACCAAGTTTCTGAGCTAATTCCAATTCGGCAGTGGCATCAAATGTATCTCGTGTCCTGACGATTTTCTCGGCAGTGCCGGAACCAACGCCGTCTATCTTAGTGAGTTCATAAATTGAAGCACCCAAAGCGTTCTCGACTGAGCCGAAATGCTTCAGTAACTTTGCAAAGGTAATCGGACCAACGGCATCGGCTCCAAGTAATTTGAGCCATTTCTCGATATCAGTGGAATTAGGCTGTAGTTTTGCCACCACGAATCCCTCGTCTGCACATGAAAAATCTCGCCACAGTCTATCGTGTGACGTGCAGCGGTCAATAAGGATTATTAGATTTACTTGCGCTAATATCTCTTTGACTGCACTTTCAACAGACTCAATAAACAAGCCCGCGTTTGGAGTCAGTAATTCTTTTGACATCAGGGCCGCACGCAGCTAAACTAATAGCCCGATTATCGTAGGCAGTATAAATCATTATTGGTTCGTGATTGCCAATCGATTTCAAATGCGGGACATTGTATCCGGATAGGAGCCCTGATGCAGATTCCGATTTTGGATTTGAAAGCCCAGTACGCTACGTACAAATCAGAAGCTTTGCAGGCGATAAGTGAGGTATGTGACAGTCAGTTGTTTGCCCTCGGACCTGCAGTTGAAGAATTTGAGCGGAGAATCGCCGCCTATTGTGGCTGTAAGTATGCCATAGGTGTCTCCAGTGGAACCGATGCGTTGCTTGTCAGCCTCATGGCCTTGGGAATAGGATCTGGTGACGAGGTCATAACAAGCCCATTTAGCTTTTTCTCAACTGCCGGTTCCACAGCGAGGCTGGGAGCAAAACCAGTCTTCGCAGATATTGATCCCGACTCGTACAACATTGATCCCGATAGTATCGGGCAGAAAATTACTGCAAAGACGCGGGCGATCATCCCGGTGCATATGTTCGGCCAGGTTGCACAGATGAAGCCTATCATGGAGATTGCCCGATGCCACAACTTGACTATCATCGAGGACGCCGCACAGGCAATGGGCGCAACACAAGATGGCACAAAATGTGGCAATTTCGGCGACTGTGGTTGCTTTTCCTTCTACCCAACGAAAAACCTCGGCGGCTTTGGCGACGGCGGCTTGGTTACCACAAACGATGAGTCTCTCGCAGAAAAAATCAAGATACTTCGTAACCATGGCCAGGACCCGGTGTATTACTACAAAGTAATTGGAGGCAACTTTCGACTCGATGGTATCCAAGGAGCTGTGCTGAACGTCAAGCTAAAATATCTTGACGGCTGGAATGAAAAACGAAGACAAAATGCTGCTATTTACGACAGTATTTTTGCTGACTCGCCGGTCAAAACTCCAAAGATTGATCCAAACAACATCAGCATTTATCATCAATATACTGTTAGAGTGTCGGAAAGAGATAAACTCCAGAAGTTCCTGGCTGACAACAAGATCGGCTCAGCGATATTTTATCCAAAACCCCTGCATCTGCAGGAATGCTTCGAAGGGCTGGGATACAGGCAAGGTGACTTGCCCATCGCAGAACGTCTCTGCAATGAGGTTTTATCGTTACCGATTTGTCCTGAGCTAACACATCAACAGATTGAGTATGTCGCTAAAACGGTACTTAAGTTCTATGGATTAAGTTATGAAACATCCGCCGGCGTCAATCAAAACGAGATTAAAATCCAGTTGACGCGGAATAGAAATTCGGGAGCGTAAAGTTGCTCAAAGCAAGTGAAAATCCGCCGATCATATGGCCCGAAGCAGAGTCGATTCGTGACTTCACCGGTCTGTGGTGGGTTGCCCACATAAGAAGCAGAAATGAGAAGGCTCTGGCTCATGACCTGATTGGCAAAAACATCAGCTACTTTCTGCCGATGACGTGGAAAGTCCGTCGCCGAAGCCACAGGACAATACGTTCGCTATTGCCTCTGTTCAGCGGGTATCTATTTTTCTGCGGCAACGAGAATGAGCGAATTGGACTTCTGCGTACAAATCGGGTTGCGAATCTGATTGAAGTTAAAGATCAAGAGAAGCTGCTTGACGAGCTGCTGCAAATTGAATATGCCCTTCGAGCCGGAGCTCCATTAACGCCCTACAAATATATCAAGGCGGAACAACGCTGCCGAGTTATAGCAGGTCCTTTGCTCGGTCTGGAAGGTATCGTTGTCACAGTAAAAAACACTACACGCCTGGTGCTGCAGATAGATATGCTCGGCCAAGCAGCAAGCGTAGAGATAGATATCGATATGATAGAGCCTGTTGAGGAGGCACGGTAGAGCATATATGATTAAAATTGCACATTAGCAACAGGAGGTTGCAAATTGAAGATTTGCGTAGTTGGAGTCGGATATGTCGGATTAGTTACCGCGGCCTGTCTGGCAGAAGCCGGCAACAATATTGTATGTGTGGACAACAATGAGGACAAGATTGCCAACCTCAAAAAAGGAGTCATTCCCATCTACGAGCCGGGCCTGACAGAAATAGTCGAACACAATGAAAAGCTCGGACGCCTGAAGTTTACAACCGATTTGAAATCAGGTCTAGACAGTTCAATTATTATCTTCCTCGCAGTCGGAACACCATCAGCAAAAGATGGCTCGTGCAACATATCAGCAATACTTTCTGCTGCTGCCAGTGTCGCTGAAACTATGACAGAGTATCGGATTATCGTAACTAAAAGCACCGTACCCGTCGGCACACACGAACTCGTCACCGACCTGATCAAGTCCAAAACACAAGTACCATTTGACTACGTCAGCAACCCGGAGTTTCTGAAAGAAGGCGCTGCCGTTGAGGATTTTATGAGTCCGGATAGGATAATCATCGGAACGACCAATCCGGATGTTCGAGAAGTAATGAGACAATTATACAGCCCTTTCATGAGAAGAAGCCGCCGAATAATATTTATGGATCCGGCCTCTGCTGAAATGACGAAATATGCAGCCAATGCAATGCTTGCAACGCGCATCTCCTTTATGAATGAGATAGCTACATTGTGCGAAAAGCTTGGTGCCGATGTGGAATTAGTAAGACAAGGCATTGGAAGTGATTCACGCATAGGAGCATCGTTCTTATTTCCGGGCGTTGGATTTGGCGGAAGCTGTTTTCCAAAAGACATCCACGCCTTGATTCATACTGGCTCCCAACAAAGCTTCGACATGAAGATCGCAAAATCTGTCTGGCAGGTGAATATCGATCAGCGAGACAGGTTTGCAAATCGTGTCACTGACTACTTCGCCGGACATGAAGCTGAAACGATATTGGCTGTCTGGGGACTGGCATTCAAAGCAAAAACCGATGATGTAAGAGAATCACCCGCAATATACTGCATACGCAAGCTTCTCGATGCCGGATCGAGAATAAAGGCTTATGACCCTGAAGCAAATTTAGCCGCGATGGCAGCTCTTGACAACAGGATCGATACTTATCAGAACGGTTATGATGCACTCGAAAATGCGGATGCTCTTGTTATTTTTACCGACTGGCAGGAGTTTCGGAATCCCGATTTTGAGCTGATGAAAAAAAAACTAAAAAAACCTGTCATTTTTGACGGCAGAAACCTTTACGATCCAGCATTTGTCAAAGACCAGGGATTTGAGTACTACTGCATCGGCCGAGCCGCTACGCCTTCTTCATCTGCTTGAGGAAATGTGACATGATTATTCACGCCAAAGCCTATCCTCGTGTAGGACTCGTTGGAAATCCATCGGATGGATACTTCGGCAAAACGGTATCATTCACATTCTCAAACTTTTACGCACAGGTAATTTTGTATGAGAGTCCGGAGCTTGAGATACTGCCCAGCGAGAAAGACCATTCACGATTTGCGAGTACTGTTGAACTTGTGAGAGATGTGAAGCTGCACGGCTACTACGGCGGCATCCGGCTGCTTAAGGCAACAGTTAAAAAATTCTATGACTACTGCCAAGACAACCATATTGAACTGCACAAAAAGAACTTCACAATCAGATACAGCTCCAACATACCGCATGGCGTCGGCCTGGCTGGTTCAAGCGCAATAATTACCGCTTGTTTTCGGGCCCTTATGGCCTTCTATGGCGTCAGCATCCCAAAATACATACAGGCAAATCTTATTCTCTCCGCTGAGGTTGACGAGCTGCAGATAGCCGCAGGTCTGCAGGACCGAGTCATCCAGGTCTATGAAGGTTTGGTCTACATGGACTTTTCTAAAGATATTATGGATAAACAGGGATACGGAAATTATGAGCCGCTCGACCCGAAGCTCCTGCCAAGACTTTACGTTGCGTACCGCGACGATTTGAGCGAACCGACAGAAGTCTTTCACAACAACATCCGCGCCCGCTTTGACCGTGGCGAAACAAAGGTTGTAAACGCGATGCGGTACTGGGCAAGACTCACCGACAAAGTCAAACGCTATCTTCCGAATCAGGAAACAGAAAAAATCAGTGAGTTGTTAAATGCGAACTTCAACAAAAGACGCAGAATCTGTCGTATCAGCGACGAAAACATCCAAATGGTCGAAGCAGCTCGCTCCACAGGTGTAAGCGCCAAGTTCACCGGTTCCGGCGGTGCCATTGTCGGCACATACACCGACGAACAAATGTTCGGCGAACTAAAAAAGAAACTTCGCAAGCTTAATATCAAGGTCATTAAACCAAAAGCCGTCACCAGCAATCCGGAGGGATCAGGATGATTCGCAAGGCAGTCATCCCCGCAGCAGGTTTTGGCACGCGTTTTTTGCCCGCAACAAAATCACAGCCAAAAGAAATGCTGCCAATCGTAGATACGCCCGTCATTCAGTATGTGGTAGAAGAGGCTGTACATGCAGGAATCACCGACATACTCATGATCATTGGCAAAGGCAAACGCTCAATAGAAGAGCACTTCGACCGCAGTTTTCAGTTGGAAGCTCAGCTACTAGAAAAGGGCAAAACCCAAGAGTTGCAGGCAATGCGCCGAATCTCCGAGCTGGCTGATATACACTTCGTCTGGCAGAAGGAAATGAAAGGGCTCGGTGATGCAATATACTGTGCCCGCCATCACGTACAAAGCGAACCCTTTGCTGTACTATTAGGTGACACCCTGATCGACTCGCCAACACCAGCCATAAAACAATTGGCAGATCTGTTCGTACGCATTCATCAACCAGTTGTGCTTCTCGAACAGGTCGCAACAGAGAAAGTTAACATGTACGGCGTAATCGATGGCCCACAAACCGAACCGGGAACCTTCCTTGTGAAAGACATTGTTGAGAAGCCCTCCGTCAATGAGGCACCTTCAAACCTCGCAATTGCAGGTCGGTATGTCTTAACGCCTGACATCTTCGACCACATCAAGGAAGTCACACCAGATAAAGGCCGAGAGGTTCAACTCACCGATGCGATTAGGACGATGATACAAAAACGGCCCATGTTTGGACTTTTGCTCGAAGGAAAACGATGCGATATTGGAAATAAAGAAGGATTCATAAAAACAAATATCGAATTCGCATTAAAACGCAACGATATGGCAGAGGATTTACGCCAATACATAAAACAACTGGCACAGACATTATAGGGAGAAAGTCTATGAGTCTCGTTGTAAAAATCCTTGGCGTTGTGATCACATGCATCGGCTTGCTTTATCTGCTCAAGCCCCTGCTTCCTGGTCAGTTGCTGGAGTTCTTCAAGAAAGGCAAACGGTTATACCTGGTGGCAGTTATAAGATTTGCGCTTGCGGTTGTCTTTTTGCTCGCGGCTCGCGAATGTAGAGTGCCCTGGCTGGTAATTGTCTTTGGAGTCCTTTTGTTGATTTCGGGCGCGCTCGTGCTGATAATTGGCCCCGACAGGCTCAGGCCGATGATGAACTGGTTCCAGAAACAATCAACTGTATTTGTCCGGCTTATGGGCCTGGTCGCAATAGCAATGGGAGCCATCCTTCTCTACGCCGCGTAAGAACGGAACGTCGTGATTAGTGTATCGAGTCCCGAATCACAAACCACGAGATACGAATTATGAGAGCACTTGTAACCGGAGCTGCTGGTTTTATCGGTTCGCATCTGTGTGAACGCCTTCTCAGCGATGGCTGGACCGTAATCGGCGTGGACAATTTCGACGATTTCTATGACCCGCAAATAAAACGGCAAAATATCAGTAAGTGTCTTGAAAACGAAGAATTTCAGCTTATCGAAGCCGACATCCGAGATGCTGATGTAATGGATAAAGTGGTCGGTGACAGCGTTGACATAATCATCCATCTGGCTGCCAAAGCCGGCGTCAGACCATCAATTGCCCAGCCGCTGCTTTATGCCGATGTTAATGTAAATGGAACAATTGTACTGCTTGAGGCTGCGAAAAAACATAAGGTTGAACAGTTTATCTTTGGCTCAAGCTCAAGCGTCTATGGCAACAACGAAAAAATTCCGTTTTCTGAATGTGACAACATCGATTTTCCCATCTCACCGTACGCTGCTACCAAAAAAGCCGGCGAACTTATCTGCCATACATATCATCACCTCTATGGAACCTCCATAACCTGTTTGCGTTTTTTCACGGTCTATGGGCCGCGCCAAAGGCCTGACCTGGCTATTCACAAATTTGCACGACTGATTGAACAAGAAAAATCCATACCAATTTATGGCGACGGCTCAATGATGAGGGACTTCACATACATTGACGACATAATCGACGGCACCGTTGCCGCAATGGAAAAATGTGCTGGCTTTAATATCTACAATCTAGGCGAATCCCGTCCTATTTCTGTCAATTATCTGGTCGCTGAAATTGAAAAGGCTCTTGGCAAAAAAGCAATCAAAGAATTCAAGCCCCCTCAGCCTGGCGATGTAGATCGAACTTATGCTGATGTCACCAAGGCCACAAAAGAACTCGGCTACAACCCATCAACAGACATCCAGACCGGCCTGGCAAAATTCGTCACCTGGTTAAGACAAAAGCAATAACATCTAAACGGAAACTTCGGTTGATACAAGAAGACCAGACAACGCGTTTTGAAGGGATAAGCCTATGAGCTTGGTAACAGCAAACAATTTATCAAAGGCGTATGTAAAGGGAGAGCTAAAGGTTGAGGCATTAAAAGATTTGAATTTTGAAATCGAACCGACCTCTTTTGTTTCTTTCATTGGCCCATCTGGTAGCGGCAAGACCACTCTCTTAAACCTCATTGGTTGTCTGGATAAGCCAACTTCGGGTATCTTGATGGTAGATGACACAGATGTCTCAGGTCTTAATACGCGGATGGCTGCAGCTTTCAGGGGCAGGAAAATCGGCTTCATATTCCAGGATTTCAATCTTATTCCTGTGCTTACGGTGTATGAAAATGTGGGTTATCCGCTTCTTATGGTACAAAACACCCCTTCGGGTGAAAGGAAAAGACGCATTCTCACACTCCTTGAAGCAGTAGGAATGGCCGAAAAGAAGAACAAGTATCCCGACCAGATATCAGGCGGCCAAAAGCAGAGGGTGGCTGTGGCAAGGGCCTTGGTTACAAATCCAAAGCTTGTTTTAGCGGATGAACCGACAGCCAATCTCGATCACAAAACAGCATATATGGTTATCGACATTATGAAAAAGATGAAGAATGAGCTTGGCACAACGTTTATCTTTTCAACCCATGACCAGAAAATCGTTGGAGAGGCTGAAATTATATATTCGCTGGAAGACGGAGAACTAACCAATGGAAGGGATTAAAAGGCCATGTTAAATATATTTAAAATCGCCGTAAGAAACCTAATAAGATATAAAAGAAGAACACTGCTTACAGTTTCACTGGTTGCCATTGGGGTTGTGTTTGTATTAGTGTTTATTTCGGTATCAGGGTCGTTTAAGAATATGATGATTGGGCAGATAACAGACTCATTTCTCGGGCATATCCAGATACACAAAAAGGGTTATGTGGC
>CAZFLY010000061.1:0-14419 GCA_964519995.1 uncultured Pirellulales bacterium
CCGTTACCGCCTCCCAGAATGTCAGCCAAATCGAGAGGCTCGCCCCGCCAAGCCAGATCCATTCGAGAAGAGATCTTGCGCACAAAAGATCTTTGCTCAAACCGGGTTTCCCGGACCTCATAGGCTTGATTGACCTGCAGGGCTTGACCCGTCAATAACAGCCGATTCTCGCCCGTTTTTCTCTTCCGGCCCGGAATCAAGGTGGCCTTGCCTTTGAGCATATACACATCGCTGACTCCATCAACACCGACTGCAATACCAAACTCTGTCCCCAAATCAACAACCCTGGCGTTAGGGATGTCCACGATGAAACCCGTGGCCTGTGGGGGGACTTTAACATAAACGCGTCCGGCATACAGAACGAACCTGTCAGCATCGGGCAGTGTAAATCGCGCAGGCCCTTCAATCAGGATTATCGGCCCACGATAAAATTGAATGTTAATAAATCCGGATAGAAACGATCGTGTCGAGTCCGTATTGAAGAATTCATCACCAGGTTTCATCGCATCTGCAGTGTCAGACCATCTGGTACCCATAGTGTCCGTCAGGACGGCCACGGCTTCTTCCGCAGGACCCTGGAGATAAGAGACGCTAACAACAAATACCAGAAACCCCAGAAGCAGGCTCAAAGCAACCACGAGTGGCGTTCGCTTTACTTTTCGCCTTTTGGTCAGGCTGGGTCTCCGGGGCGGATGAAGCTCTCGTTGCGCTGCAGGCCTTTCCACAGGAACCGCGGGCGCTGTCTTTTCGTAGTCAGCCATGGCCCGCCAAAAGGCCTCTTCCCAGACCCATCCTATGGGCTCAGAGGCAAAAGACTCCCTTGGCCAGGTCGAATAATCTTCGGTAGCAAGGGATTGATAGGAATGCAGTGCCTCACAAAGCAGCATGTACTCGATGTAGTCTTGTTGCATAGACGGATAGTGCCTCAAGAGTTGATCCAGCCGCTCTTCCTGCTCGGGCCGAATCTCACCGTCTCGGATCAAACCGAGAAGGTCGCGGAACTCTTTGGTCTCTCTATCGGTAGGTTTCATACGACATCTTCCTGAGCTAACTTATAGCGCATACAAAGGAGCAACTTCTGATAAATGCGATTGAGCGCCTTGTACACCGCGTCTATACTGCGTCCCAATGTCTCCGCAACACTGCGAGTCGTGCTGTGTATCTGATAACGCAGGCGTAACAGTTCTTTATCCTTCTCGCGCAAAGTCTCAATGCACTCTTGCAGAGCCTCCCGTCGCCGGTCTTCTTTTTGTGCCATTTCCGCGGCCTTTTCTTCTATGGCAGAGAACAATTCGGGTGAGAGCTTCTGCAAACGATTCCTCTTCTTTTCGAAATGCTTAAGCACTTCAAACCGCGTGATGTTGAGAGCCCATCTCAGAAAATGCTCGCCGCTTTCAAAGGAGCGATATTTTTTCAACATGACCACCACGGCATTTTGCAGTACATCATCCACGTCGGCATAATGTTTCACTAGACAGCGTATATACCCACGAATGCGGTATTCATGAGCCAAATACAGACGCATGAACTCATCACCGCCAGTGTGTTGCCCTTGTTCCTTCATGCCGTTTCCCACAAGTCCTTCGACCCGGTTCGTCACGAATCCGGCGTGCCGAATCGACGGACTCATGACGGGTAAGACATTTACCTTCTATAAATATTCTCATTCAAGCCCAGTAAATTGGAACAAATATATGAGATTTTTTGAAAAATTTTACTTTCTGTCTGCACTTTCCAAAAAAACGGAAGTTGACCAATGTAAGCCAAGATAAGCAAATATATGCTTTTTAGCTTAAAATAGCCTTGTGTCCTTTTAATACTGAATAAATTTATGTTGTCTTGCCGATATCCTGAATGAGGGGCAAGTGGTTGTTCCATAAACAGTTAAATTCAGGAGGTAAGACAATGCAAGCTCTTTCAAAATTCTGTTGTCAAAATAAAAAATGCCCGGATTATGGAAAACGCGGCGCAAATAATCTGACAGTATGCGGCTGGTACGGCAAAAATAACCATATTCGGCTGCTATACTGCCGAACATGCAAGAAGCGATTTTCCGAACGAAAAGGCACACCGCTGTTTGGATTGCGACTGCCTGAGAAAAAAATGATCTCTCTATTAGACCATATCTCCGAAAGTTGTGGCGTGCGTAAGACCAGTCGTCTTGTAGGAATACATCGAGATACGGTAACACGCTATATCCTTGCAGCCGGAAAACACGCCAAATCACTTCATGATGAGCTGGTAGCGTTTTCCCCCCGAAACCAATGAGGTACAGTTTGACGAGAAATGGGTCTTTGTAGGCAAGAAGGAAAAACATTGTAATAAACAAGACCCGGCCGACAGGCATCAAGGAAATAACTGGGATCACGTTGCTTACGATCCTGAGCATCGTTTGGTAATTAGCGTTATACCCGGCAAACGCACAGCCAAAAATATTAATAAACTTGTGGTGGATTTTAAGAGAAGAACCGGCGATCGTATTATGAATTTGATTACATCTGATGAGTATAAACCGTAGTAAGAAGGCTATTTTGAAGGCTTATGGAAGAAACATTAAGCCACCTGCCACGGTAGACGCGGCCGCCCTAAAGGTTCTCGCCGCGTTCCTGCAAAGGGTTTGAGGTACGCTACTATTCATAAAACTCGTCACAAAGGCAGGGTAGTAAAGATTGATTTGCGAGCTATCTTTGGCAGCAAAGCCGAAGTGAAAACTGGGATAGAGGCATCGGCCGTTAGTAAGATGATTAACACAGCTTTTGTTGAAAGACACAATGGGACCGATCGGAACCGCAATGCCCGCAAAGTTCGCAAAAGTTACTGTTTTTCTAAGGACTGGGATGTACATAATGCTATGACCTATTTTACGATGTATAGTTATAATTTTTGTTGGCCGGTGCGAACGCTTCGTGTACAAGACCGAGATGATAGATGGCTGTCGAGAACACCTGTGATGGTCGCAGGTTTGACCGATCATATTTGGTCTTTGAGCGAATGGCTGAATTATCCGGCTGTTCAATTATCATAGGACACAAGGATTTTTCTCTATTTTGCCTATAAGGAGGGTTTTTTTCTACCTACAATCATGACATGCACCCATTATCTACCAATTTCATGAAAAAGCTCATTTTATAAGTGTCTTAAACCAGCGACTTATAAAATTCACAAAAAATGTAAACATATTCAATGACCTGCGCACTTCACCGCTGGCGAGATGAAAAATCTTGCCAGTATTGCCAGTATTACGTTTTTTATCTCGCTTCTGACACTTCTGAGCGGTATAATAAAGATAGAGTAACTATTTTGGTAAAGATACGGGATACTATAGAATAAGTAGTATCAGGTTTTATAGGCATTTGGATACCGTTGACCATGGTGTCTGTCGAGAAGGCTGGAGGCCATTCCTATACGCCATCATATATCGAAATATATCAGTAATTCTTTTCTTAATCTTTTCGAAGGAGATTGATTATGTGGATGAAAAAGACAATTCTAATCGCATTATTCCTATGTTTGGCGGGATCGATGACAAGTTTCGCTGATATAATTGTGCATGAGGACAATTATGAAGACCGCGCTATAGGCAGCGGTACTGAGGGTTGGCTTTGGGCTAACGGTGCATGCACACATACAGGTCAGTATGCGGATTACGCGGGAAGTATCGTACGGGAGCATACCGGAAATGTGAATAATTCCCAAACAGGGCCCGTGGACACTCGATATGGTTACAAGACGGACATCGCGATGAGCGGAAACACCAGTGCCGATCCGGCAGATTATACCATCGAGCTTGATATACGCAACGTCCAAGGTGATTGGGATCCTCACCCGATAGAGATTTTTGTGCTCACCTACAATCCCGCAGTTGGTACCGGTACCTATGGATATGGTTTACCTACCCTGGATATTAATCAAGCTGACGGGTGGGTCCATGTAAAATATAACCTGGCGGACTTAGCCACAGGTTGGTGGGAAGGAAGCAACTGGGACATGACAAATCCCACGTGGTCTTATGAGATTGGTGGTTCGCCGTATCCGGGTACACCAGTACCTGCAGGGGAGTCGTGGACCCAGGTGCTCCTTGTGGATAATCTCAAAATTACCATGATTACGGAAGCGGCAACCATGACGGAGCTCGCCAAGAATCCGTTCCCGGAGGATGAGGAACCCGACGTTTGTCGTGATGTTGTTTTAAGCTGGACGCCGGGAATCTATGCGCCAGTAATGAACGGGCACCAGGTTTTCTTCAGTGACGACTTTAACGACGTTAACGAAGGAGTCGACGGCGTCATCCAGAATACTAACACCTATACCCCACCCGAACTTCCTGAATGGGGCACGACCTACTACTGGCGAGTCGATGAGGCCAACAGCATTACTGGCTGGGACCAGGGTGATGTCTGGCAATTCACAGTCGAGCCTTTTACTTATGCCATTGAGAATATAACCGCCACAGCCTCCAGCAACGTAGAAGGCAAAGAACCGTTAAATACTCTTACTCTCGAGGGCGACCTCCATTCGACAAACACGTCGGAGATGTGGCTGAGTGATATCGAGCTACCTGGTCAGGCCTGGATCGAATATGATTTCGACAAGGCTTATAAATTGCACCAGATGTGGGTATGGAACTACAATGGGGAGTTCCCTCTTACCTGGTATGGCCTCAATGATGTTACTATTGAATACTCGCTCACAGGCACCGACGGCGACTGGATGCCGCTGGAGGGGGTACCTAACTTTAACCAGGCACCCGGCTCAGCTGACTATGCCCACAACACAACTGTCAATTTCGGTGGCGAGGCAGCAAAATACGTCCGGATTACCGCTAACAGCAATCACAGCAATGGCGTATTTGATAATTATGGTCTAAGCGAGGTTCGCTTTTTCTACGTACCTGTCCGGGCAAGGGATCCTATTCCGGGTCCACAGGCACCAGATATTGCTCCGGATGTGATCCTTACTTGGCGATCAGGAAGAGAAGCGACTGAGCATCACGTGTACTTTAGCAGCAGTGAGCAAGCCGTGACAGAGAATACTGTCACGCCCGAAATCGTTCCTGGCGATGGTTGTGAGGCCAGCTATGATCCTGGATATCTTGATTTAAGCACTACTTACTACTGGAAGGTCAATGAGATCAGTGGGGATCAGGTTTTGCAAGGCGATGTATGGAGTTTCACGACGGCTGACTATCTTGTTGTGGACGATATGGAGTTTTATGGCGATAGCAACGTGCCAGGTGAAGAAGGTAGCAGGGTATTCTACGTCTGGCGGGATGGCTTTGCTGTGACAAATCCATATCCTATACCAGGCAACGGCACAGCCTCGCAGGTGGGCCACTGGCCTCTGCCTATAATGGAAACTGCTATCGCCTATGCAGGTAGACAGTCGATGCCATTTTATTACTTCAATGATGGTACTCACAGCGAGAATCCCAATGTCTATTTTTCGGAGATTACAGCACAGACATCGGATCTGCCTATTGGCAACAACTGGACACAGGCTGGCGTAAAGGCATTGACGTTATGGTTCTATGGTAACCCAGAAAACGATGCAAATGATACCGAGCAAATGTATGTAAAACTCAATGGCGAAAAAATAAACTACGACGGGGATATGAATGACATAAGAGAAGCTTCATGGCATGAATGGAATATCGAGCTGGCTGCATTCGGCATCGACCCAAATAATGTCACGGAAATAGCCATCGGCTTTGGAGACGAGACTAATGCAACGCCGGCTGGCTCAGGCATGGTTTACTTCGATGATATTAGGCTGTATCCACCCAGATGCATTCCATCTCGTCTAAAACCAGCAGCAGACTTAAACGACGACTGCGTGGTTGACTATGCAGACCTGGAGGTACTGATAGAAGAATGGTTAGGCAGCGATTACCTGGTTACCCCGCAGCAGCCCAGTGCCACTGGTCTGATAGCGCACTACACATTTGATGGCAACGCCAGCGACAGTTCTGGTCAAGGCAATGACGGCGCTGAATATGGCGGCGCCTACACGACGGGTAAAATTGGCCAAGCGATTAGCCTTGAGGGTGTGGACGATTATGTAGATTTGCCCCTTATCGGCCCGATTATCGGTTCGCTGACCAACTGTACCGTCACATCATGGGTGAACTTTTCGAATGCTGGTGGCGCATGGCAGCGGATCTTCGATTTTGGCAACGACGACCAGGTTTATATGTACTTAACACCTCGTACAGGCACGGCCGGCCCAATGCGTTTTGCGATTACCACGGGCAGTGCGGGCGGGGAGATCGGGGCAGAGTCGCCCACTACGTTACCCAGCGGCTGGCACCATGTGGCTGTAACGATAAGTGACCCGAACACCGCGGCCACTCGCACCATCAGGCTGTACCTTGACGGTACCCAAGTCGGTATGAACACCCAATCGACACTCAGCCCACAAGATCTCGGCGCGACTGAGAATAACTGGCTTGGCAGGTCGCAGTGGGATAACGATGCGTACTTTATGGGTTCTTTGGATGATTTCCGCATTTACGACCGGTCGCTGGCTCAGGCTGAGATAGCCGGGCTTGCCGGCAGAACCGAGACATTTAGCGAGCCATTTGACTTAAATATTGACGGCACGGTCGACTTGAGCGACTATGCCATCCTGGCGGATAAATGGCTTGAAGAGCAATTGTGGCCGCAGTTGTAGTGCTTTACCAAGCTGTAGATCACACAATGATTTGCATCAATCGGGGGCCTATACCGATTGATCCGGCATAGGCCCTTTTTCTAATTGGCCAGGCCGCGCCGCTATTGCTCGAAGTAGTTGAAGGCAAAATGGAAAAACTGGGCTTACAGCATCCGCACACGTTTAGAGCCGATAGAGGAACTCATCGAGACCCACGAAGCCTGGAACAAGCCCGAGCACTGGCGAGCAAAGCTATCGCAACAAAAGAAAGCTGAAAACCGGTGACAGAGCCCCCGAAATGTGGACACCTTTTCACTCGCAAACCGCTACAACCATATTACAACTCTACAACCCATTATCTCCCATTTTTGTGAAAAAGCTCATTTTGTAAGTGCCATCATATCAGTAACTTAAAAAATCCACAAAAAATGTAAACATATTCAATGTCCTCCGCGCCCCCTTAGAGATTTTAGTATTTGACTTTGAACTTCTCATAGGTGTCCTGTTTCGTGTCGTTCCATGCGAGACTCGGATTAACCGTTCTGACATATGTGTGACTGGATTATATATACTATTTTCACATAAAATTCTGATAAAAATTTTGTTTTTGAGCTAAAATTTAAGGTTGAGTTTTCCTAACACATGTAAAAATTACCTTCTGTGGTGTCATTTCGGAGACAAGGCCAAGAGGCAAAGATTAGAGATATGAAAAATGTTTATCCCGTCGTTGATTCTACTGAAGGCTGGGGGATTCGAAACCCAAAAATCCCTATTTACCAGTTCACGATGCGACTGGCGACCTCGAGGTCTTTTCAGAGCATCCACTGCTCGGCCAGTAGTGCAAAATCAAAAAAGTCAACATCTTTATCACCGTCAAGGTCTGCACCATCACAGGCAGGCGTATCAACACAGGAAGAACTAAGCCACTGGCTTGTGAATCCAGCCAGGTCTTCGTCACCGCGAACTCCGGAATAAACATTAGCTACATAAATATTCATCACGGCCGTATCATAAAGACCACCGGTATCCTCCACTCGAACTATAAACACATTAATGCCGACATCCGAATCTGACGGAGTTCCGAAGAGTGAGCCGTTGGACGCCACATTCAACCAGTCGGGCCCGGTAACTTTACTGAAGGTTAACGGGTCGCTATCAGGGTCACTCGCATCACCTGCCAATGTCTGTCCAGTATATGCGGCATCCTCAATTGCATCGGTCTTGTCAATCGGATCACTGGTGAAATATGGTGCACTGTTCGAAGCCAACGCTTCTACCTCCACAGCGCTCAAGGCATTGGAGAAGATGCGAAAGTCGTCCACGCGACCATTAAGGTATGCGTCCCAGGTGTATTGAGACTTGCCAATATAGTTTTGCGTCGTGACTCCGAGTGAATCCGGAGTGAGGCTCATCGAGCTGTTGCGTCCGACTTCTACGCCGTCGATGTAAAGAATGCCCGTATTGCCGCTGAGCGTTACGGCCACATGAGTCCATGTGCTCGACGGAAGCTCGTCGTCGCAATCTATAATCTGTTCTCCGCCTGCTCTGGTAGTAAAGCTCAATGCAAGCTGCGGCATAAAGGTACATAGCAGCGCACCAGGTATGCCAATCCTCGCCCTGAGGTGCGCCATCCTGAGCTCGCCAGGCAGTTTAGAGGACAATATCCATGACTGTCAAGGAGGAAAGTATCGCCATTTGGTGCAGTAGGCATGGTGGATTGCTTAGACACCAATTTTTTTGTTGCATAAGGCACAGAACGCCGCATCTTTTTCTTGGCTTTACCACCGGTATTGTAGAGCCAAACCAAGCAGATGAGCTTTATCGTCTGCATTTAAACGGACGTCGTATTCTAGTGAGATAACCGTTTGCTCATTTAGGCTGGCATTCAATCCCATTCCGAACACCGCACTGTCGCGGGGAAGTTCGGAATCGCTGACCTTGAAGATCACATCAGGATTGGTGATGAACGCGGTATCCACCGTGGACTGGACATCGTCAAACTCATGTACCCATCGGCCCCGCACCTCCCACACTGCCTTTACACCGTCTCGTTTTTCGGATATGACCTTGGTCACTCTCGCACCCAACGAGCTTTTGAATGATTTGTAGTGCTCGCTGTCAAAGGTCAGGGCGCTAGAGCCGCCTTTCTCGGCATAATCGTCCAAGCTTAGAGATGACCACTGCAATGCAACCATCGGATTGATCTGCCAACCTCGAACGTTCCGCCAAGTCAGACCCGCCTCTACATATCCGGCCAAGTCATACCCGTCAGGATCACCGCTTAGGTGCTCGCCAGTCAGATCTACATACCGATCCGTATCGTACTCCATGCCAGTATAGGCAAGCAACGCATTGGCGTACCAACGTTCCGACGCCCACCGGCCGTATAGACCCAAATGCAGACCTTTCATCTTACTCTCGTCCTTGGAGTTGTAATAATCAACCTGTCCATCAGAGAACCCGGACGTAATACCCATCAGGAGATTCTCTGTGAACTGATAGTCAACGCCCATACCAAAGCCGTAGATAGTATATCGATATCCGTTTACACCATCTTCAGAGTCCCGGTCTCCGAACATTCCGTAGCTCTTGACCCAGATACCCCAGGGCTTGTCACCTAAAATATTTGTGCCATTGCCCATTGCAATAAACTGACTAAAGGCACTGACGTCCATGGTCACTGCACCCGTCATTGAATCAGGACGTGCCATAGCCAACAATGCTCTGCCTCCCAAGCGATTCGATTGAGCCACCAACTTCCTATCGAGTCCGCCTGAAATTACACCAATAAAGTTGGAGGTTATCGACGTGGTGATTGGTCCCAGCGTCGGGCGGATCTGGCCGCAGAGCTGGTCGTAGGCGCCGCGTACATCTTCGAAATCGCCTAGTTCTTGCAGGGCTTCGGTGATATCATTGCCACCTTCATCTTCAGCAATCTGCTGTAGGGCCGGCCCAATGGCCTTTTGGTTTGTTGTTTGACATACATTCGGGTCATCAAACGCCATCGCCGTAATGTACAGCAAAACCGAGGTATCGTCGTAGCCTAGATTGGCATCGGTCACGGAATGTACGAGAGCCGTGTCCAGCACATCAAATGTGCCGGTAACCTCGTTGGCCTCGATGATCTGGTACTCATGCGAACCGACAATCGTCCCCTCTTCTACAGCCTTGACCGTCCCACCTTGTATATCCACATCGCCGGTAACGATGAGTTTATCGCTGCTGGTATTGTTGATCTCGACCTCGAAGATACTGTTGGGTTCAAAGACAACGTTGCCCTCGACCGTCATCGTTCCGATGGAATCGCCTGGTGCAATGGTACCAGAGGTATTCAGTGTTCCGGCCTGGACCGTGCCAGCTCCCTGCAGCTTACCAGTTGGCCCAATTATCAGGGTATCGCCGACATTGACCAAACCACCATCCTGCACAACCAAAAGACCCGTACCTCCCATGCCACTATCCTCTCCTATGCCCACATACAGGTTTTCCACAACCTCCAATGACGAGCCATCACCTATCACATTGACAGTTCCCTCACTGCCTTCAGTGAAAGCGATGTAGCCATATTCTGAGGAAACTTGGCCACCATTGAGGATCTCTAAGGTCCCAGTGCCGGTGTAACCAACATAGAGACTGTCGTCTTCCGATACTTGAAGCTGTGAGCCTTCTCCTGTCACCGTCACTGTGCCCGTGCCTTCGGCGTCTCCAAAGTCGGCCAGCATATT
Organism: uncultured Pirellulales bacterium; assembly: GCA_964519995.1. GTDB lineage: Bacteria > Planctomycetota > Phycisphaerae > Sedimentisphaerales > Anaerobacaceae > CAZFLY01. The sequence goes on from CAZFLY010000061.1 coordinate 10,374, forward strand.
GGGGTCGAAATCCGCCTCGTTCACATCGAAGCCGCCGATGTACATCGTGTCTGTCGTGACTTGGCCGCCGTTGGCAACCGTCAGGTTGCCCTCGCCCCACGCACCCACAACGATTTCCCAGTCCGCTGTCAACTGTGAGCCGACACCATCGACCGTCACTATGCCCACCGCGTCCGGGCCGCCTCCGAGGACAACCGCATCGGCGGCCACCTGACCACCCTCGTTGACATCCAGCGTGCCCTCGCCGGAATAGCCGACGTATAACGTGTCCGAACCTGCAACATTCAGCGTTGACCCAGTCCCCGTCACTGTAACCGTGCCGGTGCCGTCCGGGATGTAGTTGGCATCGTAGGCCCTCTCCAGAAGCTCAAACGAGACACCCCCAATGTAGACCTCCCCGGCAGTTACCTGGGCGCCATCCTCAATCGTCACGTCCCCTTCCCCCCAGACGCCCACTACAAGCTCCGCCTCATTTGTCCACACCGAGTTGGGGCCGCTGACCTCCACGATTCCGTTCACGTCCGGAGTGACACCGATCCAGGCCGCGTGGTCCTCGACCTGCCCACCGTCCAGAATCTCCAAGGTCCCCTCACCTGAAAAACCCACCATCAGGATTTCGGTCGCCCAACTCGACCCCTCGCCGGTCACCGTAACCGTACCCGTGCCACCACCAAGGTCGGCATTAGGATCGAAATATTCGGCCAGGGTGTCATACATCGGATCATAACCCCCAATGACTGCTTCCTGGGACGTCACCATCCCCCCATCCGATATAGTCAGCGTACCATCGCCCCAGCCCCCAACCACCAGAGTATCTTCACCAGTCACAGTCAACTGTGAGCCTTCTCCCGTTACAGTCACCGTACCCGTGCCCTCGGCATCTCCAAAGTCCGCCAGCATATTCGGGTCAAAGTCAGCTTCATTCACGTCAAAACCACCAATCAGTAATTCTTCCGCCGTCACCTGACCCCCACCAGAAATATTCAGATTGCCTTGACCCCACGCTCCTACAAGCAGCTCCGTAGCCGACCACGTAGAGCCAGCATCCTCTACCGTCACCGTACCTATAGCATCAGGACCACCACCAATAACCCCAAGCTCGCTGGTAACCTGTCCGCCGTCGTTAACGTCCAAAGTACCGGTCCCGAAATACCCAACATAGAGAGTACTCGCCCCTGTAACGTTCAATTGTGAACCGTCTCCGGTTACCGTCACCGTGCCTGTGCCGTCCGGAATATAGTTGGCATCGTACGGCGTATCAAGAAGCTCAAACGAAACACCTCCAATGTAGAGCTCACCCGCAGTTACTTGAGCGCCGCCCTCGATCGTAAGCTCTCCCTCGCCCCAGATACCCACCCCAATACTATCGTTGTTCGTCCAAACCGAGTTGGGCCCGATAACCTCAACCGTTCCAACACTATTAGGAGCCACACCGACCATGCCCACATAGTCCGTTACCTGGCCACCTTCTGTGATCTGTAAGGTACCATCTCCAGAAAAACCTATTAACAGGGCTTCTGTCTGCCAATTCGAGCCATCACCGGTCACGGTGACCGTGCCTATGCCGCCGCCAAGGTCGGCATTGGGATCGAAATACTCGGCCAGCGTATCATACATAGGATCATAACCACCAATGACTGCTTCCTCGGACGTCACAGTCCCGCCATCAGAGACCGTCATCGTACCCTCACCCTCAGAACCCACAGTCACGCTGTTCGCGACGTTCAAAATGGCTCCGGACCCATCCACGATCACCTGTCCCCCGTTAGAGACGACTACATCCCCGTCTCCCTGGGCGTCAGGTATATCGTTTGCGTCTTCATCGAACTGGATCCGCCACGTGGATCCGACCCCATCGACGGTTACTAAACCGGTACCGTCTTCGCCCATCCCCACAACGGCCGCCTCGGCCTGGACCTCAGCCCCATCCAGAATCTCCAACGTACCGTCACCCTCGACGCCCACGGCAATTCCGCTTGCTTCCAGGAAGGACCCATCACCGGTCACGGTCACTGTGCCCGTGCCTTCGGGATCGTATCCAATCGCATCAGTATCTATATCGAAATCGTTAGAGTCAAACCCGCCGACGTATAAAATGTCATTGATATCTACATGACCGTCGCCGGAGACCGTCAGTGTCCCTGTACCATAGCCACCGACGAACAGGCACTCGGTGTTCTCCCAGGTCGAGCCTGTACCATCCACCGTAACCGTACCGGTGCTGTCCGGCATCACACCAATCCCGGCAGACACGCTGTCGAGTGAGCCCCCGTTGTTAACATCAAGGGTCCCATCGCCAGTGTAACCGACATAAAGGCTGGTATCTCCCAACACCTGAAGCTGTGAGCCATCCCCCGTTACCGTCACCGTACCGGTGCCGTCCGGGATGTAGTTGGCATCGTAGGCCGTCCCCAGAAGCTCAAACGAGACACCCCCAATGTAGACCTCCCCGGCAGTCACCTGGGCGCCGTCCTCAATCATCACGTCCCCTTCCCCCCAGACACCCACTACAAGCTCCGCCTCATTTGTCCACACCGAGTTGGGGCCGCTGACCTCCACGATTCCGTTCACGTCCGGAGTGACACCGATCCAGGCCGCGTGGTCCTCGACCTGCCCACCGTCCAGAATCTCCAAGGTCCCCTCACCTGAAAAACCCACCATCAGGATTTCGGTCGCCCAACTCGACCCCTCGCCGGTCACCGTAACCGTACCCGTGCCACCACCAAGGTCGGCATTAGGATCGAAATATTCGGCCAGGGTGTCATACATCGGATCATAACCCCCAATGACTGCTTCCTGGGACGTCACCATCCCCCCATCCGATATAGTCAGCGTACCATCGCCCCAGCCCCCAACCACCAGAGTATCTTCACCAGTCACAGTCAACTGTGAGCCTTCTCCCGTTACAGTCACCGTACCCGTGCCCTCGGCATCTCCAAAGTCCGCCAGCATATTCGGGTCAAAGTCAGCTTCATTCACGTCAAAACCACCAATCAGTAATTCTTCCGCCGTCACCTGACCCCCACCAGAAATATTCAGATTGCCTTGACCCCACGCTCCTACAAGCAGCTCCGTAGCCGACCACGTAGAGCCAGCATCCTCTACCGTCACCGTACCTATAGCATCAGGACCACCACCAATAACCCCAAGCTCGCTGGTAACCTGTCCGCCGTCGTTAACGTCCAAAGTACCGGTCCCGAAATACCCAACATAGAGAGTACTCGCCCCTGTAACGTTCAATTGTGAACCGTCTCCGGTTACCGTCACCGTGCCTGTGCCGTCCGGAATATAGTTGGCATCGTACGGCGTATCAAGAAGCTCAAACGAAACACCTCCAATGTAGAGCTCACCCGCAGTTACTTGAGCGCCGCCCTCGATCGTAAGCTCTCCCTCGCCCCAGATACCCACCCCAATACTATCGTTGTTCGTCCAAACCGAGTTGGGCCCGATAACCTCAACCGTTCCAACACTATTAGGAGCCACACCGACCATGCCCACATAGTCCGTTACCTGGCCACCTTCTGTGATCTGTAAGGTACCATCTCCAGAAAAACCTATTAACAGGGCTTCTGTCTGCCAATTCGAGCCATCACCGGTCACGGTGACCGTGCCTATGCCGCCGCCAAGGTCGGCATTGGGATCGAAATACTCGGCCAGCGTATCATACATAGGATCATAACCACCAATGACTGCTTCCTCGGACGTCACAGTCCCGCCATCAGAGACCGTCATGATGCCCTGTCCCCACGCCCCTATAGACAGCGCCTCTCCAACATCAAGTTGTGATCCAGCGTCCGTCACGGTAATTGTGCCAAGCACATCGGCGGTAAATGCAAGGAGCACACTGCCTCCCACCTGCACATCAGAACCACCCAAGATCGAGACAGTCCCATCATCTTCATTCCCCACGAGCAGAGTACCAGGGATCAACCAAGGGTCCGAACTGTCATATTCAGGATTGACGTTACCAATGACGGTAATGTTGGCTCTCGATGTCTGCGGCACCAGGATAAAGACCAGCAGAATAAAGAACAAAGAGAGCTTGT
>CAZFLY010000062.1:0-14213 GCA_964519995.1 uncultured Pirellulales bacterium
CGAGGCATTAGCTCACGCTGCGTAACTAACTGTCAAAAGTGCGAAAGATAACTGATACAAACCCATCAAATATTTTGAAATTCCAGACCTATAAGGAATGTGGTGGTACATATTCGATTGGAACTTTTCAACATCATTTTGGTGGCTGGAAGAAAGCCGTCAAAAAAATTGGCCTGAAAGATGGTCATAGAACAAGAACTGATGAAGAATTGTTTTCTGAAATCCAGCGTTTATGGGAAATGTTTGGAAGGCAGCCGGAGACAAGAGAAATGAAAAGAGATGGGAGCATATCTCTCAATGTATTTCAACGAAGATTTGGAAGTTGGATGAAAGCAATCCATGCATTCTGCAGAGATCGCGAGAAAGAGCCTGACGAAGAGGTTGAGGTAAGCGAAGATATTGGCAGGCCTTCAGAATCTCTGAAAGTAGATGAACCTCAGGCTATACAAGAAAAGATGGATACAGCAGATGAACCGGAATCTATTATAATGACAACACCGAGATTCCCGTCTCCCCGATTACGTTTCAAAGTATTGAAGCGAGATAAGTTCACATGCGTTAAATGCGGAAGAAACCCAACAAATGAATATGGAGTCAAACTAAATGTGGATCACATCAAGCCATATTCTAAAGGCGGTGAAACTATTATTGAGAATTTGCAGACCCTATGTCAGAAATGTAATGTCGGTAAAGGAGATCTAATCCTCTAAGAAGTGGATGGTGGGGCAATGAAAGGTTAGAAGACGACTCTTGCTTTCCGAAGTAATGGCAACAGATCAACTAGTGGTTCAAAGACCTTCGGCAAAATCGCAGGCTGAATATGGATGATATATAACGAAAATTAGCTTTGATTGAAGGACAATTCGCACGGCTATACCTATTTGATGCTATCTTTTTTCTCCCATTGTTCCATTATCTTGATTACTTCCTCGTCAGGCACATCATCCCAGTTGGCATAAACCTGCGCTACGGCACGGAAGAACAATGGTTTTTCAAGAACCACAACGTCATCGACGATTTTCTCTAACTCAGCCACATTTGACGGGCTGGCAACAGGCGAAGCAACTACAATCTTTCCAGTTTTCTTTTTTTTGCACAGCATAATGCTGACCCGCATAGTTGAGCCCATTGCTATGCCATCGTCAACGAGTATCACGGTTCTGTCGGCGACTTCTAACAGAGGTTTACCTTTTCTGAGTATCCTGATTCGCCTTTCTATTTCTTGCTTTTGCTCTTTGGTGATGCCTTTAATTGTTTGCTGTAATAGACCGTGTGTTGCGTAATCGAGTATGAATGTGCTGCCATCCTCAGAGACCGCTCCGAATCCTGCTTCGGGATTATCTGGAAAAGGCAATTTTCTTGACACGATGATTGAAAATTCCGCGTTCAGATATTTTGCGACTCGATAACCTACTTCGACACCGCCTTTGGGAATAGCAAGAACAACCGGCCTATCGTCTCGGTATTTTTCAAGGGCCCAGGCAAGTTTCTCTCCAGCATCGGTCCTGTCTCTAAACATACCAAACCCAAATGAAAAAGTACCTTTGTTTTGTTACTTCCGGATGTTCAAGCCGCCTACAGGAAGCATCACGATTTCCTATGTACGGATTTAATTGAGTAATATAATATAAAGTTCAGAGGTGCAATCGTGATTTTTTTTTAGCCTTGGCTGGATGGAAACTTCAGGTTGACATACATTGGAACTTGAAAAAGCTGTGGCACAATCTCTGAGTCAGTAACAGATCTACTGTCGCTATGCGTTAATTGAATTTTGCCTTACTGTGGGGTCAGGTTCTTCCTGGCTTCACGGAGCTTTCGCGAGAAATCCCCTTTTTGGAAATCCGAAGTCCACTTCTGGATTGTCAGCCAACCGCCGAAACGGATCAATCGTTTACGCCAAATTCGGTACCATTTTTGCCAACCGAGTTTGAGATTGTGGAAGTAGAAGGCTATGGTGGGGAAGGAGAGTATGCTCGCGGCTACCAGGAACAAGTATCGGAATTGATAGAATCGCCTCATGATTTTCTTGCCGGCATGTTGCATTTGTAGGGCACTCATGGGCTTGTCAGGCTCGAAGAGTGGGAAGTTGCCGTCATAGTATTCCCAGCCCACATCTTGTATCGAGTAGACCCTGTTCTGCTGCTCGAGTCGCCGTCGCAAGCCCGTACCGGGTAAGGGGACCGGCAGCAAGACCTGAACGGTGTCAATCTTGGCCTTGCTGATAAAGCTCCTGAAGCGTTTAACGCGGTCTTTCACAGACATGACGAATTTGGAGTTCTCCAGCGCCGGATAACCAAAAATGAACATACCATGTATCAAAAATCCGAATTTGTGAAATATATTTACAAGCGATAACATATCTTGGGAGTTTATCCGTTTGTTCATTGCTCTCAACTCTTCTTCGATAGGCGATTCAAAGCCAATTGCCACGTACCTGATACCTGCCTGCCGCATGACAGTTAGTAGTTCGGTATCTTTGGCTTTATCCAACCGTATTTGAACGGTCATCACGATTCTCCGACGTATCCTTTCTTGATAGACCTTGATCATTTGGCAGAACCGAATGGTCTGCTCTCGTTGCTGGCCAAAAAGATCGTCCACGATGAAGAAACATCTGGCGTTGTATGTCTCTACAAGGTTGCTGATGTTCTCGAGCAGCCGCTCGGCAGAAGCGCATCTCGGCTTACCTTTGACCGTGCAGAACTCACAGTTCATGCCGCAGCCGCGTATCCTTTCCACCGGGTAGATTTTGATCTTGGCATAGCGGACCAGCGAGAAATCCGGCAATGGTAACCTGTCAAAATCAACCAGCGGCTCCCTCGCAGGCGTCTGTACAATCTCGCCGTTATTTGAATAAGCGATGCCCCTGATTTCGTTTATGTCTTGTTTCCCTTCAACCGCCTGCAGAAGCTCTGCAATTGTCTCTTCTGCTTCACCGAAAACAACATAGTCGATTCCACAAGACAATGCCTCAGCAATATTGTCCCCCACAAAGTGCTGTCCGCCTGCTACCGTGACGACTCCTCTGTCTTTGTAGAATCGAGCCAGCCTGTAAAGTCTTGGGACTGTGCTTGTTAGTCCACCATAGAACCCAACAACGTCTGCCGGTCTTTGCTGTTGCAGCAGCTCATGGTCGGCACCACCTGAGTTGCTTCTCGGTCCATGTCGGCAAAGGTTGTTCTCGTCGATGACTTCTGCATCCCATCCCTGCAGTTCGTTAACGGCACTCGCAACGCACACAGGCCCCAAAGCGGTCGTCTTCTTCGCGATACAAGAATAGATGTTGAATGCCGGATAGGCCGGGATAACAACTCTTAACCTGCGTCTTCTCATAGCTGCACTAACCTCTATTATGAGAAAATAAAATCATATTTAGTCCAGTCCTTGTGCAGAATTCGCCCTACTTGCCCAAGATGACTGGCCAACTTTGTCTCCGGAGAGGGTGTCAGAATGTTGACCAACGGCGTTAGAAACCGAGATTCCCTGATAAAATCAATCGGATCATCAAACCGGAATTTCCTATATTGATTGCTCAGTAACATTCCAAAATCTTCCGATACGTTATTCTACAAAATCACCTTGAAAACTGCTACAATTCATCCCCCTTTTATGCGTCCAGTATTGCCAGCGACTTCTTGCTTCTAAAGACGACCATCTCATTATGAGTATTTGCCTCGCTTTAATTTATTTGTGTTATAACGCTTAAAATAGTTGTCCCTTAATCGGCACCGGATCACTAACTACTTACACACAAGGCAGGCACGCTAATAAAAGTACATATAAAAAATGTGTGCATCTGTGATTCTCTCACAGTATAATCCCTCACATGAAAAAGTACAAGCACGTTCTCGCATTGTATCCGTATAGGGATTCGACTGCAACATTGGGGATTTTCCCACCGACCGGACTTGAGTACATCGCCGCGAGCTTGAAAGACTTAGTTGGCAAGGTGACGCTTCTCGACCTTCGGTATGAGAGAACCTACCAGGATCCCGAAGTACTAAGCAAGTTCATCAGAGCCGAGATTGATCTGGTATGCATTAGCATCGGCTGGGGTTTTCAGTTCAAGAATGTCTGTGATTTCATCTCTCGACTGCCTGATGAGATCACCAAAGTCGTCGGAGGTTACAAGGCAACGCAGGAAGTCGAGTACCTGTTTGACCGTTGTCCGAATATCGACATGATCGTACGAGGTGAGGGCGAGGAGATCATCAGACAGATTGCTGTGGGAGTTCCGTACAAGGATATCCGTGGGCTTAGCTATCGGCAAAACGGAGAGATCGTCCACAACGAAATCCATCCTCTGCCTGACATCAAGCGTATTCCGTTTCCTGACCGGCTCCTGAGAAGGCACGATTATTACTGGATTCAGCAAGGTATTCGACTCAGCAAATGTACGTTTGACACGATGCTGACAACGAGGGGATGCCCATACAAATGCAAGTTCTGCACATTCAGTCTTAATCCACTCGGTCAGAAGAGGAGCTACACGGAGCGGCCAGTCGAATCAGTCATTGAAGAATTGAAGACGGTTACGGCTGATTTCGTGCTGTTCAGCGACGACAACTTCTTCACGAATCCAAAGAGGAGCGAACAGCTTTGCGACCTGATCATCGAGAACAAGATCAACAAGACCTTTGTTGTCCAGGCAAGAGTTGACGTCGCGAGGCACCGCAGTGTTCTTGACAAGGCAGAGAAAGCAGGCTTTAAGGTTTTTCTGTTCGGGGTCGAGTCCCCACACGACTGGATATTGAAGCAGCTTCAGAAGGGTATCACCCAACAGCAAATCCGGGATGCATTTGCGGTACTGAAGCAGTACAACTTCTATCTGCATGGGTACTTCATCTACGGCAACATCGGCGAGACGGAAGAAGAAATGCTCTACATTCCGAAGTTCGCCAAGGAAATCAAGCTGGATTCCATCAATTTCCATAAACTCCGCATCGAGAAGTTCTCACCTCTAAAGCAAGTAGTTGAGCAAACGCCGGGCTACCATTACGAATATATCGGCGGTCCTGTGTATTCGGACCGTTACGGACTCAAGGAGCTAAAGCAAATCCGGAACCAGATACGATCGGAGTTCTACGATCTCCCTCAGATCCTCCGTATCATCAGAAAAGCCCGGCGAATTGGGCTTCTTGATGGATTTGATTTGACAGGTGCATTCTTTAATCTACCTCTCCTCATGTATAGATTGGCCCGACAAAAAAAGCGAAAGAAGAGATAGTCCCGGATTACTTGGCGGTGAACCCGAAATGCCAGTTAACACATGCTCACAGACGAGTTTCGTGCAGCAGTCAGCGAGCTTCTATCAATCGCTGCAGAGTCGCGCACTGTGATTATGTGCGCAGAGAAGTTTTTATGGAAATGCCACCGTAGGCTGCTAAGCGACTACTTGTTCGCCCAAGGTGCCGAAGTGATCCACATCATAGAGCCTGACAGAACGTCTATCCACAAGTTAACGCAAGGCGTCGTTGTCGACCAGAAAAGAAATGTCATATACCTATCCGGATAGGTTATTGTGAAAGTTGCTTTCCAAGTTTGCTAAATCAATGAGCTAAGTGTATATTGTGTCCAAGGCGAATGTGGTTCAAACTGGTGCAATAACAGGGTAGATTTCCTAAGAAGGCACTCTTATATGAAAAAACTAATCGAACAGACACTGGTACTCATCAAGCCGGATGCTCTGAAGAACTCTGTGACAGGATTTCTGCTGTCTCAGCTTTCGGAGTTTCACACCGGCTCGCGCTTTGCAGCAGCAAAGATAGTCCATGTCAGTAGAATGCTTGCCGAGGAACATTATGCCGAGCACCGAGGTAAGGTATTCTATCCCGCACTTGTCGATTATATCATGGGACGCAGTCATTATCCTAACGACCCCTGGAAGCGTAGGGTAATAGCAATTGTTTATCAGGGTCCATCAGCGATGAAGAAGATACGAGACATCGCCGGCCCAACAAACCCTCATGAGGCTCGAGAAAAAAACCCTGGATGCATTCGAACTCTGGGCACAGTAGTTCCTATTAAAGATGATGCGGGAAGCATAATCGGCGAACGACTGGACAATCTCATCCATACCTCAGCAACGAGCAGCGATGCCGAGCGGGAGATAAAACTCTGGTTCCAGCCCTGCGATATCCCCCCACTCATGCGTGCCTATCCAACGCAAGTTTGCGAGGAACACTACTATTTCAAGGATGGCAAGCTCTATGACAAACATGAACCTAACAGCGTCTGCCTACTCGCCCCAGGCGATGTGGCTTGGGAATCTGATCTGGAGGCACTACGTTTGCTGTACCAGGGTTCAAGAGCTGCCTATTCCATTGACGCGGTGGCTGCTAAATACCTAATTAATAGGGATTCCCAGGACCGTTAAATGTGGTTTTTTACAATTTTTCCTTGACTTAAGGCCGCTAATCTTATATATTTTTATATTATCGGATGAGGGTTGCAAATTGAAGTAAATCCCCATCTAAAAGATCTGAGTAAGCCCTAAAACGGTCAGGAAGGAGATGTAGATACTCCTTTTATTACTGGAGAAACAGGTTTTTGATTGAAGGAGTGTAAGATGAAAAGAATCATTCTCATTGCCCTAATCACGATCTGTCTGGCGGGCGGCGCAACAGTGTTTGCACAAGCGGGTGACGATGTCACTGAAAAACCAGCGGTTATTCCTGCCCCTGCGGCAGTTGTGCTTGGCGGCATTGGCGTAGCGGTCGTTGCGTGGCTCCGAGGTAAAAAGAAACTCTAATCCCCTGCGAGGTTATCAAACCAGTCAGGTCAGCTAATGGCGTGAACACACAACACAATCGCGGCATTTAGCAAGACCAACCTCGCGGGGCTTCGCCTGTAGGTATTATCATATCTGCTCGAATCCCATTAGGTTATATGTATGCGCCCTGATGGGCAAGTTCCTCATTTAACTAGCATCAATCCTTGCACCAGAGTCCTTTGCCGGGTAGATTTATAACCTATGAGTTTTACCGGCACACACTCAATAAGATCAAAATACAGACGCCACGGTTACAAAACGCAGCTGTTCGGCACCAATACTTCCCTGATAGAGGTGGGCGCAGGGATTCTCATTGGGATTCTTTTCCTTTGCTCAAGTCACATACAGGTCCCGAAGACCACAAGGGTGAGCTTTGATATCGCTAATGTAAAAGAGGCGATTCATAAGGCGGGAGACTACTTGGTCCGACATACCCATGCCGATGGTATGTTCACATACTATGTCAGTCTGGACCCGAAGATTACACCAACCAAGGAGTATAACATCCTGCGACATGCCGCCACTATGTACGCAATATCTATGTACTACCAGATGTATCAAGATGATAACGTACCAGCGGCGCTGCTCCGGGCAGGTCAATACCTTCGCGATGAATGTATCGAACCTCTTTCCGAGGGATCCGACATGCTCGCAGTGTGGTCACGACCTGAAGTCACGCACAGTCGCAGGCCTCTGACAGCAATTCTTGGCGGTGCGGGACTGGGTTTAGTAGCCCTGCTAAGCCTTGAAGACGTCTGTCCGAATACTACTTCATTGTCTACTCTACGCGCATTGGGACGATTCATCGCATATATGCAGAAACCGGATGGTAGCTTCTATACGGAGTATATTCCCTCCAAAGGAGGACGAGACGATTCCTGGTCGTCACTATACTACCCTGGAGAAGCAACGTTGGGCTTGGTGATGTTATACGAGAAGGACCCTTGCGACGTGTGGCTCAATGTTTCTTCCAAAGCCCTTGAGTTCCTCGCGATTAGTCGCAAAAGCAGGTTACGTGTTCCCCCTGATCACTGGGCGCTTCTCGCGACACAAAGACTTCTGGCTCTCAAAAGTGTCGATCTGCCGGTATCCCGAGAGCTACTTGTCAATCATGGCATACAGATTTGCGAGGCTATATTAAAGCGGCAGGTTCAAAACCCTATGCGGTCTAACTATGACGGGGCTTTTACCAGTAACGGTAGGACCACGCCCACGGCCACTAGTTTGGAGGGTCTTCTTGCTGCCCTGGACTTTCTGCCCGAAGACTATCCTCTGCGCTCCCGCATCGAGGACGCTGCGCGCAGGGGTATCGCATTTCTGGTCCGGACTCAAATTAAAGAAGGTGATTTCGCGGGGGCCTTTCCAGGAGCTGTTGGGCATCGTAGGTTGATGTCAAGATTGTTCAACCGCCGCGCCTCATGGGTGCGTATTGACTACGTGCAACATGCACTAAGTGCCATGATCCAATACGACCATTTCATATATAAACAGAACGTTGGAACCGATTCTTGAAAGGCTGGGACTTTGCAGTAATAGCTCAAATTTCGCGTTATGAATTAAAATGTGAACTGGGCGATACAGGACTTGAACCTGTGACCTTCTGCGTGTAAAGCAGACGCTCTAGCCAACTGAGCTAATCGCCCAAACCATTCAATAAAAATAAACGTTTTCCCCGCCATCGTCAAGTCTCACATCTTAAAAACATTTAGTTTCGCACTGTAACGCCAAGGCGTTCGCACACTACTCTGGCCAGAGCCAATTTTCAGCTAATAGTACCAGATCACGAAAATCAATAATTCCATCCCCAGGCCAGGGTGCGATATCTGCTGGAGGTGTGCTTGGTGATTGCTGCCATTGGTAAGCAAGAATAGAAAGATCGTATATATCAACTATCTTGTCATCGTTCAAATCGGCGATGTGTTCGATATAATGAAAGCCCATATCGACAATGCCTGTGTCAGATACTTTGTCCGTGCGTGTTGTGAATCTGTCCATGCCAAGATTGACTGCCAGGTCACTTCCTGTATCCACACAGGGACTATCCGACGCTTGTCCCGCAGCTATTTGGCTTAAATGATAATCGCCCATCACCCATATAGCATTCGGATCATTCGGCTCAACTACAATATTCACATCATTTACATCCGCCCAATATCCTGGGCGAATAAACTGCGGATCAAAAGAGATATTCCCAACTCCGCCAAGATAATTGACATCCTGAATATCACAGTAACTTACACTATTGCTATTGATACTATACAATCCATCTGGTTGATTATTCCATATTATTGAATCAACAATTTCAATTTCCTCAGAACAGAAAACTCCACCACCTTTGCCTTTTCTACTCACATACCTTTGATTTTCATACCAGTTATACTCACCAGTGATGTTTCCAATAATCGTGCTGTTTGAAATTACTAACGCTTCCCCATAGAGACCCCCTCCATTACTTTGTTCTTCTCTTACATCCCAAAGACAATTCCCGGTCATATTTCCGGTTATAAGGCAATTGGTGATAACACAAGATTCACTATAAATACCTCCACCTGATCCACTTGGGCCCCCATAGAAGCCATCAAACCAACCATCTCCCGTCCTATTACTAAGAATAACGGAATCAGTGAGTATGCATGAAGTAGAATACAACCCACCTCCATGGCCGCCCTTCCCTGTCCGATTTTCCATTAAAGTACAATCTATTATTGTACCCTCTGTACAGTAAATACCACCACCGTGATTGAGTTTATACCACGTACTGTTGCTTTTTACATCACAATGAATCAGTTCACCTTTAATAGAACAAAAGACTCCGCCACCAGAACCACCTTGATTATTGGTTATAATACAATCAGTGAATTTCCCAAAGTCACAAAACACTCCTCCACCCCTACCGTCTGATCCACATCCCCCGGAACCATTACCGCCACCGCAGCCACCATAACCAGTTGTATTGCCAGAAAAGATACATTCCCTTGTTATTATAGATTCAGCCCAAACACCGCCACCATCGCCGCCATGGCCACCCCATGTTGCGAGATAACCACTGCCTCCGCCACTGCCGGTATAATTATAGCTAATTGTGCAATCGAGTAGCTCAAGGGATTCTGCACAGTAAATGCCACCACCGCTTCCGCCATCACCTGCGCTGACCATTCCCGAGTCATCACTACCATCACTCGTTGAATTGTTGCTGATGGTACTATTATATATCTCTGCTGACCGACAGAAGATGCCTCCACCGCCACTTGTGCCAGCCTTGTTGTCTGAAACTTCACAGTTAATCACCTTCAAAGGTAAAACTGACGCACAGTATATACCACCACCTCTGCCGCTACTGTCTTCATAATCAATGTTGACTGAATTACCCAAGATATTGCAGTCACTGATCTCCAGGCAGGATGTTTCATCGCAGCATATACCCGCTCCATTACCTGCTGATGCTCTGACCCCACCATATGCGAAGTCATTCAACCCACCTGCCCCAGTGAGGTTTTCTCTAATTTCAGAAGTCCTAATAATAACCGATGAACCGACACAACCGACAGCACCTCCACAACCTCCCTTACCACCAATATATTCTCCATCGCCTCCGTGTCCAGTCCTGTTGTTGGACAAACTACATTGTGATATTTCCACAGTACTACGAGCGCAATAAAGACCACCACCATAACCGCCATTGGGATCTAAATGAATAACACCAGCTTTTGTTGCATTGTGAGCTATTCGACAGTTTGATAGTGTAACATTGCTATCTTGGATATAAATACCACCGCCAGAATCAGCTAAGCCGTTTGTAATCGTCAGACCAGAAATGGTCGCGTCGACACAGCCATTAAGATAGAATCCTCGCCCTTGCTGCTGGCAGTCGATTATCGTCGCAGCAACAACGTTCGGATCATTAGTATCTATGCTGCGGACGATGATGGCCTTGCCTTTGAAGTCAATATCACGATTGCCGTAGCCGGTATAGGTGCCGGGAGAGACTATGACCGTGTCGTCGTCAACCGCTGCATCAATTGCCGCCTGAATCGAGGGATACTGACTCGGCACAAGCAGCTCTGCACCGAAAGACGGTAATCTTAAAGCGAGAATCCCAATCCCCATCAGGCAAGCAAAAACATGCCTCCGCATAGACATTTCCTCCAGCACAAGCCTCAGGCTCTAAATTGCTTAGTTGTATTAATTATCCAATTCAGCAGGTCAAAAGTCAAGAATTATCTTGCCGTGGCTTATACACGCTTGCATAGTCATATCTACTGCACATAATATATAAAAATAAGATTGAACTTTTTCAGAGGTGTCACTATGGAAGTTGAGGTGTCACTATGGAAGTTATAGAAGCAATTCGTAAAAGGTATTCGTGCAGGGCTTATCAGGATAGACCCATAGAAAAAGAAAAACTCGATACGATTTTAGAAGCTGCTCGGCTGGCGCCATCAGCGAAAAACCTACAGGATTGGAGGTTTGTCGCGGTTACGGATGAGAAAAAGAAACATCAATTGGTAGTAGCGGCCAACAACCAGATGTTTATAGCGAACGCTGGAGCTATATTAATTGCCTGTAGTAACACCAAGGAAAAAATGCGGTGCGGACAATCGATCGGACCGATTGATGTGGCTATCGCGCTTGAACATATCTCCTTGCAGGCAACACGGTTACAATTAGCAACATGCTGGATCGGTTCGTTCTATCCGGATAAGGTCCGTCCTATCGTCGGTATACCCGAAGACATTGATATTATTGAACTTATGGCAGTCGGCTATCCGGCTGATAGTCCTAAAGAGCCAAAGCGCGAGCCGATGGAAAAAATAGTCTGCTACGAGAAATGGCAGTTTTGACATTGTGTTAAGTTATGTGCAGATAAATACTTAGTATGAGGTTGCTTTTTGGTTCAGCTAAGGTAAAATAACGTTGAATAAAGGGGACGTGGTGTAACGGGAGCACACCGCGGTCGCATCGCGGAAATGAGGGTTCGATTCCCTTCGTCTCCATTAGTTCGTATCTCGTCATGCGTATATCGTATCTCGTGGGAGGAACTCCCCCACTTAGTGTTTGGACAGTTAGTTTGTGAGAAATCTCTACAAAAATTTTGTATGTGCTTGAGTTACAAGTGCTTAAGAGCATAGAGGCATAAGTGTAAAAGTAAGCAAAAATTAGCAGAAATTTGCAGAAATGCGCGCGTTTTGAGCAAAAACTTACAAAAAATGCGCACTTTTTAACAAAAACAAAGAGGACACTATGGCCGGCACTTGACAAGCTGGTTTTTGCACGGATTTACTCTTGACAGTAAGGGACACTTGTGCATCGGTAGGTGAAGGCGGGTAAAGACAAATGACAACAGAATCTATAGTCAGAGAAAAAAGGCATGGATAAGCCGGTTGTAAATTTGTTCTTTAGGCTTATGGGCCTGCACTTTTGGGTGCGCGATTTGATCTTACCCCGAGAGAAAATATTAAGAGAAGTGGGAATTCAGCCAGGCCATATCGTAGTGGATTTCGGCTGTGGGACGGGAAGCTATTCGGTAGTAGCTGGACAGATAGTTGGCCCCAGTGGGAAAGTTTATGCTTTGGACATAAATCCTTTTGCGATTGAAACAACAAGTAAAGCTGCGCAGAAAAAAGGTCTTAGTAATATTGAGACTATCTGTTCAGATTGCACAACAGGTCTAAAAAATGAAAGCGTCGATGTTGCGTTGCTCTACGATACGCTTCATACGTTAAGTGAGCCGCAAGCAGTACAACAGGAACTTCATCGCGTCTTGAAACCTGACGGAGTTTTGTCGGTCAGCGACCACCATCTAAAACAGGAGCAGATAATATCTCGTATAACAGAAGTGGGCTTATTTAAACTTGAAGAAAAAGGTAAGTACACATACAGCTTTACCAAAATCTGAATTGGTAAATTCCGATAGAGTGGGACCAGTTTTCAGGTTGCAAAAACGCTTTGTAGGATATATGATTATAGTGCACCAAGCGAAGCATAAGGAACGGCAGAGATAAAGATAGTTAGTAGTTCATAGTTTTTAGTTTTGAGTTGATGGTTTGATAAAATGAGCGAGAAGTAGAATTAGAAACTCTGTATTGGCGGGACTATTGAGATGGATCCAAGTTCTCTTGACTTACATAAATTGGGTGCGCTGGCATCGATTGTAGGACTGTTACCAAGCTTTGTTCAGTGGTTTACGAGCGAGTATCGTGCGAGACGAGCAAAGAAAAGAGAGAAGGCCAAAGACATAATCGAGCAATATATCGAGTGGTTGCGCAGACAACGGCATGATGAACTCCTAAACAAATTGACTGGCTCGCAACAGGCCCTAAGCGAGTTGGATAACCTTGTAAAACAGTTGATGGCAAAGTCAAAGGAAGAGTGCGAGGTGGTCTTAGCTCGGCTGGAGAGTATGGACACCGGATTACATAAAAAGTTGGATGGGATAGACAGTAAGATCGATAAGTTGAGTGCAGAAGAATTGAGAACGAAGAGGAAGGTGAAGGCGGAGAGTTGGTGGCCGGGGGAATCGGTGCCGTATGGAGGGCCGAAGGTGTCGCGGCCATTTGCGGGACGAGAGGAGGAATTAAAAGAACTCGATACGGCGATGAGTGGAGAGAAGTCGGTGGTTGCAGTTGTGGGGATGGCTGGGCAAGGAAAAAGCTGTCTGGTTGGTGAGTGGTATAATCGTGGGGCGCGGCCGCCGAAGGGGGTGGGCCCTTCGGCAGGCTCAGGAATAGGCCTATTCTGGCGGAGGGTGTATGAGGCGGGGTACAGCTTTGATCGGTTTTTAGATGATTTGTATCTTTATCTGACAGGTGAGCATATTGACCGGCAGCGGTTTAACTCGACAGAGGCGCGGGCTATAGTAGTAGAGGAGGTGCAAAAACAGAAGTCCTGCTGGATTGTGTTGGATGGGGTGGAGCGATGGCTGAGGAGATGGGCGGCTAAGCCGGATGCGGGGGTAGAGGATTTGTCGATCGATGACAAGTCGGGGCAGGACAGCGTATTCGATAAATTTCTGAAACAGGCATCGTTATGGAAAAACGGATCAAGGCTATTACTTACTACACGAGCGGTGCCGAGTGCGCTGGACCAGAATCCGCCTGTGACGATTGGGCAAAAACAGAAACATAAGGATGAGGCAAGATTAGCTGATTTGAAGGAGAAGGATGCCGTAGAGCTGCTGAAAGAGTTAGGTGTCACGGGGAAAAAGAATGTTATGCAGGAGGCTGTGCGGGCGTATGGGTGTCATGCGTATGCGGTGCACGTGCTTGGGATTCTGATAAGCAAACTATATGGAGGTGATGTATCGCGGTGGCAGGAGGTGGAGCTTCTGGAAGAAAAGAAGAAGGAGTGGGATGTCGGAGGATTATTTGAGAGGATTATTGAGCATCGGCCTGCGGACACAATCTGGCTGTCCACGCTCGACGTTTCGCGTGTCGAACAGGGG